>DBFD01000021.1:0-40922 GCA_002294185.1 Paracoccus sp. UBA889 | reverse complement strand
CACGGTCACGTCTTCCGCTCTCTGGACCAGCGCATCGAAGACCGCGCGAATCCGAGACAGGGCACGGAATTTTTCGTGCGTGAGAACGAACACCGGCAGGTCCGCGAGCGTCATCTCGGGCAGGACGCACGCCAGTCGGGGCTCGGCCTGCGTGGGGGGGGGCGGCAGCAGGTCCGCTGGGGGGCTGGCCTGGCAACGAATGTCCGGTCAGAACCGCATCGCCGCGGCTGCGAAACGTCCAGGCGGGATGGCGGGCGTACCGACCGGGCCATTGCAGACCTGACCTGTCCGATCTGGGCAAGGCCCCTTGCCCGTCTGCTTGATGAACCGCAACGGATATCGGCCGTTCAAACGGGTGCAGTTCGCTGGCTTCTTCGACGCCATCGGCACGCAGATGACCGAGGGCCCCAGGCGCAAGGCACGGCTTTGGCGGCATGATCCGTGCGTGGGCCCGCCGGGCCGCATGACCTCGGCTGCGTCCGGCGGCCTGAAGAACGGATGCTGTTTTCTCCGACCCGGTCGCCGCAGCGCCGCCTGCGCGACCCCTCCAGGAGCATGTGCGACATTGCGGCGCGACATTGCCGCGCGGGTCATTCTCTGCTTGAACCTGTAGCCGGTTTAGGTTGTAGGCAGACCCTCGAATGAGGTTTCCATCCCTCCGTAGAGGCAAAAGGGACAGGGCATGAAAAGCATTTGCGGCGGGCGGCCTGCTGATCAGGACAGCGAACCGGGCCCTTGCCCATGAGGCGCCTGGTCATCGAGATACGGACGCAAGCGTCCTGCGGATGCTGTGGCGGCTGGAGCCCACTGATGCATAAGGCGCGATGCTGGCGGCATGGTTCTGGCGGGGCTCGACCGCAGCCCACGGGTCCGTGCCTCCCATCCCTGCAATCCGGGTCGCGCGTGCGCAATGATCTTTGAAACTGCAAGCCGCCGACGGTCGGACCCCAGAGACAGGGACACGCATCGAATCCCCCGGCCGCTGACGGCTGGCGGTTTTCGGCGATCCGTCGCCGGTGCGGTCGGCCCGGACCGGGTCACCGCATGAACGTCGCGATCCTCGACCCGCTAGGACCGAGCCTGTCTCCGGTCGCGCTTGCCGTTCTTGGCGGCGTCGCGTGGCTCTATCTGCGCGGCATGGGCCGGCCCCGCATCGTCGGCGAACAGGTCGGACCGGTCCGGCACGGCCTGTTCGCGGCCGGAATGCTGCTGTTGGCCCTGGCCTTCGAAGGGCCGCTGGCGGGCGCGGGGCAAAGCCTTTTCCTGGCGCATCAGGTTCAGCATCTGGTCATCCGGCTGCTGGGGCCGTTGCTGTTCATCCTGGCCTATCCCTGGCCGGTCCTGCGGGCGGGTCTGCCCCGGCCGGTTCGCCGCTGGCTCGGGCGGCGCAAAGACCATCCCGCGGCACAGAGCGCAGCGCGAGCCCTGTCCCGCGTCGGCACAAGCTTCGTCCTGCTGGTCGCGTCGCTCTATGTCTGGCAGGTGCCGGTGCTGCACAACGCGGCGGTCGCCATGCCGCCGCTGGCGCTTGTGGCGCATCTCGGCATGACGCTGGCGGGTCTGAACTTCTTTGCCGTCACGCTCGACCGGCGCAGCCCGCCCGAGGGCGCACCCCACGGAAAGCGGCTTCTGGCGCTGGTCGGTGTCATCGTCTCGAACATCCTGCTCGGCTCGCTCACCACGATGAAGGAGATGGTGCTCTATCCCGCATATGACGCCGCCGGACGGCTGTGGGATTTCGCGCCAATGGCCGACGAGGCGACCGGGGGTTACACGATCTGGGTTCCCTCGTCCTTCGTCATCCTGGCGGCCATCATCCTGGCCTTCAACGGCTGGAACCGGACCGAGGTCCGACGCTGGAACGCGCGGCACAACTGGAGCGGATCGAACTCGGCCGCGCTCGAATTTCCCGAAACCGCGTATGAGTTGCGACTGAAGGTGGCCGAGTCAAACCGCCGCATGGGTCGCACGCTGGCGCTGATTTCGGTCGCGATGTTCGCCACCGTGATCATTACCGGCGCGACAATCATCTACGCCTTCTAAGAGACCAAGATGCCGATCCCTGCACCCCGAACCGCCCGGCTTCGTCCGATCCGGCCCCGCGTCTTGCTGCCTGTTGCGGCCCTGACCATGCCTTCCGTCGCGCTGGCTCATGGCGGCGAAGGCCTTTCGGCCGCCGAAGCCTGGACGGCCTGGAACCTCACCCCCGAAATCAGCGGTCCGATCCTGCTGATCCTGGCGGTCTACCTGCGCGGCGCGTGGCGCCGCCGTTCCGTTACAGGACCGGTCCCGGCCCTGCGGCATGTCCTTTTCGGGGGTGGAATCCTGGCGCTGTTCCTGTCGCTGCAATCGCCGGTCGATCCGATGGGCGAACGGTTGTTTCTCGCCCATCAGATCCAGCATCTTTTGCTTCGGATGGTGGGGCCGATGCTGGTCGTTCTGTCGCGTCCTCAGGGCCTGCTGATCGCGGGCCTGCCGGAATTCCTGCGCAAGTGGCTGGTAGCGCCGCTGATGACCGACGGCGCGGTCTCGGGACTTTACCGCCGTCTGACCGGCCCGGTCACGGCATTCGTGATCTTTCTTCTATCGCTCTATTTCTGGCAGATTCCGCCGATCCACAACGCCGCCCTGCTTGATCCGGCGATCCACTGGACGATGCATCTGACGATGCTGGCGGGCGGGCTGGTGTTCTTCGCGATGATCTTCGACCGGCGCGACCTGCCCTCTGACCCGTCGCACTTTCTGCGTGTCGTGCTGCTGTTCGCGGCGATCGTGTCGAACATTCTTCTCGGCGCGATCACGGTTTTCAAGACCAGCATCCTCTACACCGCCTACGACATCGAGGGGCGGCTTTTCGGCATCGCGCCCTTGACCGACGAGACCGCCGGCGGCTTTATCCTCTGGGTGCCGGGCAGCATGATGCTGGTGATCGCCATACTGGTTGTCGTCTTCGACTGGAACCGGACGGAGGGAAAGCGGCTGCGGCGAGGTCGGGACATGGCCGGACCGGTCCGGGGTCCGGTTTCGTCCGGCGGCGACTATGGAAGAAGACCGGCCCGCGCGGCGACGGCGGCAAACAACCGTCTGGGTCTGCTTCTGGGCCTCGGGGTGCTGACGATATTCGGACTGATCCTCGGCACGGGTATCTTCATCCTGTCGGTCGGCTGACAGCCTGGTCGAAAAACGCCGGACGGGCGCGCGCGCGGGGCCGCAATCGGCGGCGGGGATCAGCGTCGTTCAGTGCATGTCACCAGCGGGATCGGCGACGCAGGATCGCCGGCAGCACGACCAGCGCGGCCGCCCCGGCGAGCCAGATGAGGATCAGGCCAGCCTTGGCCAGGACATGGACCGGGCCTATCGCCCAGCCGACCAGCCCATCGACATTCGCCGCGTCGCGCAACGCCGAAGCCTCGCGGCCAAGGCCGAACCAGCGCGCGAAACCGACGCCAAGATCGGTGGCGGAGCCGGTCATGCCCGCGGCCCAGGCCAGGACCGGATCGACCAGCGCCCAGAGGCCAAGCGCGAGAAGGCTCCAGACGATCAGCCCGCCCAGAAGGACCGCGCCAGCGATGCGCGGGCCGCGCGCCGGGGCGATGTCGCCGAAGCCGCTGCGGTCGTCGCCGTGGCCGCCCCTGCCGGCATCGCGATATCGGTCCCCGCGGCGCCCGTGTTTCCCGGATCGAAAGAGATGGTTTCCCATGCTGCCTCTGTCCTCACATATGGCTCGGATCCTCGGTCTCGGCCGCCTCGGCGTCCTCGACCTGGATCGTGGTGTGGGTGATGGCGAAGTCCTCTTTCATCGCCTTGCGGGCCGCGGCAAGCACATCGCTGCCGCGGGCCGGGTCGTCCACGACCAGATGACAACTCATCGCGTCGAGGCCCGAGGTCAGGGTCCAGACATGCAGGTCGTGCACCCCGGTCACGGCCGGAATTTCCGCCAGCCGCCGGCGCAGCAACTCGGTATCGACATGGGCGGGCGTTCCCTCCATCAGGATGTTGAGCGCGCCTTTCAGCAAGATCCAGGTGCGCGGCACGATGAACAGCCCGATGGCGGCGCCGATGATCGGATCGGCGATGGTCCAGCCGGTCAGCATCACAACCAGCGCGGCCAGGATCACCCCGACCGAACCCAGCATGTCGGCCAGCACCTCGAAATAGGCGCCCTTGAGGTTCAGGCTTTCCTGCGACCCGGCATGAAGCATCTTCATCGAGATCAGGTTGACGATCAGCCCCGCCACAGCCACCGCCAGCATCGGGCCGCCGAGGATTTCGGGCGGCGCGAAAAGCCGCGCCCAGGCCTCGCGCAGCACGAAAACGGTGACGATCAGCAGCACCACGGCGTTGACCAGCGCCGACAGCACCTCGGTGCGGACATAGCCGAAGGTCATCCGCGGCGTCGCCGGCCGTTCGGCAAAACGCACCGCGACCAGGGCCATGAACAGCCCGCCCACGTCGGTCGCCATATGCGCGGCATCCGCCAGAAGTGCCAGGCTGCCGGTCCACAGCCCGCCCACCACCTCGACGACGAGGAATGTTCCGGTCAGCGCCAGCGCCCAGCGAAGGCTGCCCTTGTGGCGGCTGGCAGAGGTTCCGCCGCCCTGTCCGCCACCGTGATCATGTCCCGCTCCCATGCCGGTCTCAGTCGAAGATTTCGCTGAGCCAGGATTTGCGGCGGCGGCCATGCTTGCCATAGCCGCTGCCATGGTGCCCGCCACCGTGCTTGCCATAGCCGCCGCCATAGCCGCGTTCTTCCGCATAGCCGCGCGGTTCGGCCGGTTCGGGCGCGCGCTGTGGCGCCACGTCCGCCGCACTGCGCTCGATGATCTTGTCGAGTTCGCCCCGGTCCAGCCAGACGCCCCGGCAATCGGGGCAGAAATCGATCTCGACACCCTGCCTGTCGGCCATGCTCAGCGGCACGTCACAGACCGGGCAGCGCATCTTGCCGCCTCCCCCTTGCGGGCCGCGCCCGGCATCATTCACGTCAGCCACCATCCGTCGATCCTCCTGTTCCGATCAGGGGCACGGCCGCCCCTTCGCTTTTCGTCTCCCCAAGATGGGATCTCCAGTAGCTTGAGGTTCAAGGGCCGCGGCAGAAATTTCCTGACGCGTCCCGAGGCCGGAGCTTCGCGGTGATACCGGTTCCGCGGCCTCAGCCGATCCTGCCCAACACGGGAAACGCATCCAGCATCCAGTAGGACAGCGCGCTCAGCTGGCCGGTCATCATCGCAACGCCCATCACGATCATCACCACGCCCGCGATTTGATGCAGGCGGCGCCCAAGCCGGCGGGCGCCGCGCAGGCGGCCGGCAAGGCCGTCTGTGAAGGCGGCCACGATCAGGAACGGCACGCCCAGCCCGATGGAATACACGCCCAGCAGCGCCACCCCCTGCCCGACCGTGGCACTGGCGGCGCTGGCGGTCAGGATCGCGCCCAGGATCGGGCCGATGCAAGGGGTCCAGCCGAAGCCGAAGGCAAGCCCGAGCACATAGGACGCCACCGGCTGCCCGCCCGGCAGATCAAGCTGAAAGCGAAAATCCCGCTGCATCGTCTGGATCCGCGCTGCGCCCAGCATGAACAATCCGAACAGGACGACGATGCCGCCGCCAATGATGTTCAACTCGTAGCGCCAGCGCAGAAGCGACTGGCCCAAAGCCGTGGCCGAGGCGCCAAGGATCATGAAGATCGTCGAGAAGCCCAGCACGAAAAACAGACTGAGCCAGATGGATTGACCACGGCTGGGCCGCGCCGCGCCGCCGACGGTTCGTCCGGCAATGTAGGAGACATAGCCCGGCACCAACGGCAACACGCAGGGCGAGGCAAAGGAAATCACGCCCGCCAGCAGCACGATGGTCAGGCCGATCAGGGAAAGGTCAGGCATGTACGGACTCTCTTTTCTTGCGGCGCCATGGTCGCCAGCCGGTGGCGTAGGAATAGGCGGCCAGCGGCACGACCAGCCACTGCATGAACGGACTGAGACCGGTATCGATTACCGGAATGACCGGCATCAGGTCGCGATAGGCCCAGGCCTGCCGGACCACGATGTTCAGCCATTCGCTGAAGATGGTGTAGCCGATCCCGAAGGCCAGAACGGCAAGAAGAACGCGTCCGGCACCCAGCCTTGGCCATTCCGAACTGCCAAACAGCAAAAGCGCCAGCACGATCGCGCTGAGCGCGATCAGCACGTCGCCGCCGGTGCAATGCAGCACCGCAAAGACCAGTTCCGGGGGCTTTGCGGTCAGCCAGATGGTATAAAGCGGCAGATGCGCGAATTCCCACAGAAGGTTCGCGGCGGCCAGAAAAAGAAGATAGCGCCGCAGCGCCACCCGCCAGTCGGGCCTTCCCGTCGGACAGATCGTCGTCATCATCGAACCAGTCGGACAATGTTGTCGTGCCGCGGCGGCCCGGGTGGCGGCGCGACGGTCAGGTCGTTGTCGCGACGGCTTGCGCCGAAAGGGCGTCCGCCGCGCGCAATCACGTGACCCGCGGGCACGGTGCGCGGCGCGTCCCGACCTTCAAGCTGCGACGGGCTCCGCGTCGCCTCCGCGACCGGCCATTGTTGCGGCAACGGCGGCATCAGATGCTTTCGTCGATCAGGGTCGACATCCGACGGGCCAGTTCCTCGGGCGGCTGGTCTCGCTCCTGGACGACGGTCTCGAAACGCCCGTCGGGCCGCATCAGATAGATGTAGCCGGCATGGGCCATCAGATAGCCATCGGGCGCCGTTTTTTCTTCGACCCGCGTGTACCAGGTCCGGAAACTCTGCGCGGCGTCTGCCACCTGCGCGTCGCTGCCTGTCAGACCGACGAGGCGAGGATGGAAATTCGAGACATACTCCGCCATCACGGGCACGGTGTCGCGGGCCGGATCGACGGTGATGAAAAGCGGCGCAACCTGTTCGGCCCTGGGTCCGAGAAGATCGAGCACGCTTGCCATATAGGCCAGGGTCGTCGGACAGATATCGGGACAATTGGTGAAGCCGAAGAACACAAGCTGCCAGCGGCCGGCGAAATCGGCCTCGGTCACGGCGGTGCCGGTCTGGTCGATCAGCGAGAATTCAGAGCGAACGTCCGCCTCTCCGACGGTCGTTGCCAGGGATGGCGGCGACGGGGTGTAGGCGCGCAGGATCAGCGCGCCGCCTGTCAAAAGCAGAAGCGCGGCCGCAGCAGCCAGGGTCGCCAGCCGAACATGGCGCAGGTTACGGGTCGTGGATGTCATGGTCATCTCATTGAAGGAAGGTTCCGCGCGGGCCCGGCTTCGGGCCCGCGCGGTATCGAGGTCAACCTTCCTTCTGGCCTGACGCCGAGGATTTCATCTGCTCGGTCATGGTCTGCATCATCTCGGTGCAGGCCGCCATCATCGGGCCCATCTGCTGCATCATCTGCATCATCGGCATCATCCCCTGCATGCCTTCCATCCCCTGCATTCCCTGCATGCCTTCCATACCCTGCATGCCGGACATGTCGCCGCCGGTCATCTCGCCATTCATGGATTCACCCGGCTTCATATCTCCGGGGGCTGCGGTATCCTGCGCAAAGGCCGTCGGCGCTGCGATCATCGCCGCAAGCGCGGCGGCAAGGCCAAATCGGGTATTCGTCTTCATGGTCGTCTCCTTGGTTGGGTTTCGTCTCAGTCCCTCGTTGCACCCGGCGCGTCGGCCGGGGTCTTGTCTGCGTCACCGCCCTTGCTTTTGCATGTGGCGCAATATCCGAGGCCGCACATGGCGGCACAGGGGGCCAGCGCCAGGATCAGCGGTGCGGCCCCGATCGCCGCGACCCAGCCCCAGTTCAGCCAGAGGCCGGCCCCGACAAGGACCATGGCAGCGACCACCAGGCCCCGGCGATCAAGCGGCAGCCTGAACCGGGCGGGGCGGGTCTGTGGGGTGGATGTTTCGGACATGGATCGGTTTCTCCTCGAAAATGATGTTGTCTGAAGGCTCTCGGCGGCGTGGCACCGGGGTGGCTCGCGCGCGATGATCCCGACCGCCGGGGCGAAGGCATCCATCGCAGGTCGTCACGCAGCGGCGCGCCTGCACCGGACAGGAAAGGTCGCGACATCATTGCCCGGCCTCGCGTTGCAGCTTTCGCACCACCGGCAGAATGTCTTCTTCCAGAATTTGCCGATTGAACGGGCCGACATGCTTGTAGGCAACACGTCCGGCGGCATCGATCACGAAGGTTTCCGGAATGCCGTAGACACCCCAGTCGATGGCCACGCGCCCGGACAGGTCTGCTCCGATGCGGGTGAAGGGATCGCCCAGTTCGTCGAGAAAGGCCAGCGCCTCGCCGGCCTTGTCCTTGTAGTTGATCCCGTAGATCGGGACTTCGCCCGTCTTGGAAAGCTCGACCATCAGCGGATTCTCGGCCCGGCAGGGCACACACCAGGATGCCCAGACGTTCACAAGCGAGACCTGTCCACGCAGATCAGCCGAGGACAGGCCGTCATCGCGCCCCTCGATCGGCGGCAGCGTGAATTCGGGCACGGGTTTTCCGATCAGCGGTGATGGCAACGGGCTGTTGTTGTTCAAAAGCCCCCAGAAGAAGGCCGCGCCGACCAGGCCGAAGACCGCCAGCGGCAGAAGCAGGACCAGCCGCCCGCCCCGCCGCCGGGGTTCCTGTTCAAGATCCGGGCTCATGATCCCTCCTCGTCTTTCGCGGTGAGTTTGGCCTGCATGTCACGCTGAAGATCCGGCCATGTGCTCTTGATATAGGCCAGCACGGCCGTGATCTCGGCGTCGGTCAGCACGTCCCCGAAAGCCGGCATGTCGCTTTCATAGCCTGCCACGACACCGCCGATGCCCAGCTTCGTAAAGTCGAAGAGTTGCCGGTCGGGGTGTTGCCAGCTGTGCCCGGTCTGGTCATGCGGAGGCGCCGGCATCCGGCCGTCAGGCAGCCGCCGCTTCCAGTTCGGCTGACCTTCCAGATTTGCGCCATGGCAGGACGCGCAGGTATTGGCATAGATCTCCTGCCCCTGCGCGATCCGGTCGGCACTGACGGGTTCACCCAGGAACGTGATCGCTTCCGGCGCGGCAGGTGGCTGCGCGGCCGCGAACTGCATGGTCGTCGCAAGACCCGCCGCGATGGCGCAGGTGAAGGTCAGCGCCCTGCCTTTCATGCCGGGCTCCGCAGATATTTTACCAGCGCCGCGACCGTCAGCACCAGTATCGCAAGCACGAGCAGCAGCAGCAGGACGCCGCCCGCCATCATCGTTCCCATCATCGGGCCGCTCATCATTCCGCCCATGCATTCACTCATCGGAATAGACTGCCACGCCCTCGGGCCCGAAGGAATAGACCCTCAGCGTGCCGGACTTCTGCTTCGCCATGCCGGGGGCGTTGGGGGGCATTCCGGGCAGGGTGATACCGGTGATCTCGGGCTTTTCCTCCAGCAGACGGTCGACCACCTCGGCCGGCACCAGACCGCCGATGAAATAGCCGCCGACCTTCGCCAGATGGCAGCCGAGCCCCTGCTGCGGCACGCCCACCGAAACCGACGTCTTGTCGAAGTTGCGGTCGTCGATGATCTCGACCGTGTATCCGGCCTTTTCCATATAGGCGCCCCAGGCGTCGCAACATCCGCAGCCGGGACTGCGCCACATGGTCAGCTGCTTGCTCTGCGCGGCCGGTTCCGCCGGCGCGCCGGCGCTGGCCGCCGAACCCGTTTCCTGCGCGAAGGACGGCAAGGCAAAGGCGATGCCGCCTGCAACTGCAAGGGCTGCTATCGGGGCGAATGCAAAAACGTTTTTCATGTTGATGTCCTTCAGATGGCCGCCAGCGCGGACCAGGTGGTGCCGCCGTCGCGGCTCTGTTTCAGACCGCCGTCCACGGCGGCAAAGATGTAGTCGGGATTGGTCGGGTGAACCGCCACCGAGACTGCGTCACCCGGCGCAAGGCGCGACCAGACCACGCCGGCGTCGCGCGAGGTCCAGACGCCTGATGAAAGGGCTGCATAGAGGGTCTGGGGTGCGGAAGCCGCGCTGACCAGCGCCCGGATCGGCTGGCCCGCCGGAAGCGGGGCTTCGGAGGGCGGGGCATCGCCGGAAACCAGGGCATCCATCGCGTTGCCTGGCTGGACATCCTGCCAGCGGCAGAAGCAATCGGGCAGTCGTGTCAGCCCCTTCTCGGTTCCGGCATAGATCCAGATCCCGCCCATGCCGGTGGCAAGATCGACCGAGGCGAGCGTCAGAAGATCCCGCTCGGCCTCGTCCAGCCAGGGACGATCCATGGCAAGGCTCCAGCTTTCGCCGGCATCCTCGCTTTTCCACAGCCCGTCGCCGCGGATCGCGGCATAGATCATGTCGGGCTGGCCGGCCGCGATCGCCAGGGCGTCCGTCGGGCCCGCGGGCAATCCGCTTGCGCGGCTTGTCCATGTCCTGCCGCCATCTTCCGACAGCGCGATGCCGTCGGCGGCCAGACCTGCCAGGATCCGGCCCGGTCGTTCAGGATGCGTCGCAAGTGTCAGGATCTGCGCGGGGCCGGATAGCGGCGACCAGGACTGGCCGCCGTCATCGCTGCGAACCAGGGCTTGTCCCGCGGCCAGCAACACATCGCCGTCGAATGCCAGCGCCGCAAGCGACGAGCGCGCAGGATCGGCCGCGCGCAGCGACGTCGGCAGAAGAAGAAGGCCGGCTGCCGCCAGCGATGCGGTCAGAAATCCGCGTCTGGACGGGTCGGAAAAACAATGCCGGCTTGTCGCTGCCGATCGTGAGGCGGCCGAAAGCGGCATATGGGGAAATCGAGTCATCGTTCATCTCTTGCTGATCATCGGGTTGGTCGCCGGAAGACAGAGGGCAGCGGGCGACGGTTCGGCCTTGCATCGAAACAGGCGCACGGGCCGGCACGACAAGGCGCCCCGATGCAGTCATGCACCGGGCGTCGGATCAGACGAGGATTCTTGGAGGCTGCTTGGCGGGCGTCCCGATGACACCACTGGGGGCATGGGCTGCCGCGGGCCAGAGCGAACTGCCCGTCGCCTCGGCAAACCTGTCGGTTTGCGGCGCCAGGACGGCCGAAAAACTGCCCGCCCCGCAGAAGAATTCGCAGGCAAGTCCCATGCCGCCAGCGCCGGAATCGCCGCAAGCGTCGCAATCCGCCATGTCCGAGGTTGCCACATCGACCGCAGCCATCTCGGTGGCGATACCCGCCGACCCGGCGGCCTGCGCGACCGTGCCGACCGCGAAAGCGGCAAGCAGGGCGACCAGAATCAGGCGGGCGAACAATTGCATGGCTGGTATCTAGCCTCCGGCCGGCGGAAATGCCAGTGTGGCGTATGCGCGATTTGGTGATCGACTCGCCAAAGCCCATCCGGCCCCGCCCGGCCTCGGCCCGACCGCGACAAAAGGCCGGCCGGTCATAGCCATGACGGCCAGGCGCGGGATCGCGATGGCGGATGGTCCTGACGAGCCTTCCGTCTGATCCGCGACAGGTCCGATGGTCATGGCAGCGATCCTTCTCGACTGAGACGAAACTAATCCTTCCACCAGGGGGAAGGTCAAGCGAGCAGAAGAAGGTTTTTCCGCTTCTCGGCGGATCGCTCCGCCTTGGCGGGAAAGGCCCGCCATATCCTCGTCGCGGCGGGGTCGGTTCTCGGGACCCATCGGCGCGCGGCGATCCGGATCGCCGCGCGACCGCCTTCGGCGGAGGCCCGACAGCCGGCGCCGGATCAATCCACTTCCGACAATGCCGTCAGACGATGAATCTGTCCCAGCTTCCGTAATGCTCGTCGCTGCGGCGCCCGCGCGGCAGGCTCAGCAGGATCAGCGCACCGCCCAGCATCATTCCGACAAGGCTGCCCGCGACGGTTCCGCCCTCCAGGAAAAGTGGTGCGACGATCAGCCACAGGCCGAAGAGAATGTTGAGAAATCTCAGCGGCCGCGCGACTTCGGCCCAGGCGATGACCGCGGTGGTCAGCACCAGCGCTCCCATCAGGTGATCGCTGTTGGCCATCGCCGCCTCGTTGCCGAATATCGCGCGAGAGAACATCAGGAAGATACCGATCCCGGCGCTGAGCGCGAGGGTCCAGGGCACGATGACGCCGCGCGCGCCTTGCCGAAAGACCGCCAGGACGCCGGCGTCGAAGCTCATGTCTCCGCCCTTGCTGCTGCCGGGCAGCGCGTCGCCGCGGAAGAAGGCACGCCAGAAGGGGCGGCCGCGCCGGGTGTTCCAGACCATGAACTGGATCATGGCCACGATCTCGTCCAGCGAGAAGGGGATCATGATCAGCATCGCCAGCGCAGCCATCAGGCAGATGGTACAATAGGTGCCGATGGTGATCGGCTGGATGATGATGAAATAGATGCTCACGATGCCGAGCGGCCCGACCACGATCCCGAACAGCGCCACCATCCACGGCATCGTCCGCCAGCGCAGGCGGCTACCCATGACGCCCATCAGGATCTCGAACATGTAGCTCATGGCGCCAAGTCCGCCATCGGCGATGGGCCAGGCTTTCGAGACATCCGAGGTGACGATGTATTCGGTGCCGTTCAGGCCCGAGGGCGAGGAGAAGAACGGCTCCCAGACGCCATCGACATGGCCAAGCTGATAGGCCGCGAGGATCCGCGACAGGATGAACCCCACAGCGCCCAGTGCGATGATCGGAAGGCGCTGGACATAGGTCGAGGGACAATAGGTCCATCCGGGAGGGATGTCGCCATCGTCCATCATCCCCTCGCGCGACATGCCCGGCATCATCGGGATCAGGATGGTCAGCGCGATCACCAGCGCGCCGATCAGGGTGTCGTTGGCATAGACCGACGCATCCGGCGTCCAGAAGATCAGCGGGGCGGCCAGCAGCCAGACGCCAAGCGCGGCATTCGCCCATTGCGCCCAGCCCATGCCGGGGCGAAGCGACAGCCCGGCAAAGACCATGATGAGCAGTCCGGTGAAAACATCGTTCCAGGCGGTCAGCCAACTGCGCGTGGCAGCGTCCAAAAGTCCGCGATCCTCGGTCACGCGCTGGACTGCGGCGCTGAACTCGGTCTGGTCGAACGTGCCGAAGACCGACGGCGCGGTTGCCAGCCAGAGGCCCAGCCCCATCACCAGCCAGTGAACCCAGAGCATCGAGAAATGCATCTGCCGCATCTGGGCGGCTTGGTCGCGTTCGGCCGTATCCTGTTCGGCGGCGGGCGGCGCGTATTCCGCCGCCTCCTCGGCGGCGGCTTTCTCGACCTTTGCCGCCGAGACGCGGGCGGCATTCAGGCCATTGCCGCGATACCAGGCATAGGGATCGTCCTTCAGCCCCTGAAGGATCTTCGGCATGTCGTCGCGCAGGCTGTGCTGCGGCGTCCATCCGAGATGCTTTTTGGCGGCCGAAAGATCCAGTTCATAGTGATCGCTTGAAATGTCCACCATCCAGGCGCGGATGAAGGCATCCTCGCCGAAGACCCGGTTCTCGATCCACGCCCCTGCCTTGGCCAGGCGCGGCGGCACGTTCCAGGTGATCCAGTCCTCGCCATGCAGTTCCCGGCCGATCAAACGCTGCAACTCGCCGAAGGGGACGGGATCTTCCTCGCCCAGCAGCACCGGGAAGATGTCCGGCAGATCGGCGCGCCTGTCCACGATCCGCTCCAGCGCGTCGAGCAGATCCTCCAGATGCAGGAATGCCTGCCCGCGTGCCAGATCGCCGGGATAGACCTTGCCGCTGAACCGCTTTTCGTGGATGCGGGCGATCTGATGGGCGAGGAAGGTCGAACGGCCGCTGTCGTCATAGACGCCCGCGGGGCGCATCAGCACAAGCTTCTCGTGGCCCCGCTGTTCGCGCAACATGGCCTCGGTGCGGATCTTGGAGGCGCGATAGGGCAGCTTCGGATCGAAGGGATCATCCTCGGCGATCGGCCGCCCCGGTTCGGTGGGTGCGTGGGCCAGCATGGTCGAGGCGAAGACGAACTGCTCCAGCTCGAATTCCTGCAAGCCGGTCAGAAGACGTTTCGTCCCATCGACCGTCACCGCGTCATAGGCGCCGCTTTCCTTTCCCGTCAGGTCGAAATAGGCGGCAAGATGGACGCAGGCGGCGATGCGGTCGCCATAGGCGAGACGCAGGCGGGACAGCGCCTTGTCAACGCTTTCCTGGTCGGTGATGTCGAAACAGATGCATTCGGCCTGATGCGGCGGATGCGGCGGCGAATGCCGGTCCAGTCCCACGACCCGATAGCGCCGGTGCAGGCGCCGCACCACCGCGCCGCCCAGATACCCGCTTGATCCGGTTACGACGACAAGAGGTTTTTCGCGATCATCCATCCGGCCTTCCGCCCCCTATTTCCGCAGGTACTTGATCAAGGCGGCCACGACCAGGACCGCCACCACCAATGCGATGAGCCAGAAAAGGCCCATCCCGAACATCATGCCGCCGCCAAATCCGTTGTTCATCACGCCATTCTTCCTTTCCCGTTCGTCGTCTGGGGCCGTGCCAATCATCGCGATGCCGTCTTTCAACGGCTGAAAGCGATGTGATTTTGATCGGGATCGACCTGGTGCGACCCTGCGCCTGCCCTTCAATCTGCCCGATCCCCGGCCGCCCGTGAAGCCTGTTCGCGGACCGGCGGAGTTTCGCGACATCGCCGGGACCAAGGATCACCCCGCCTTGCCCGTCGCCTTCTGAAAAGGCTTTGTCCTGGCAGCCGGAAGGTCAAGCCCCGCCGCAGGTCATTTTCCTTCTTGACCGTGCGCCTGCCCGCCCCCCGTGCCGGCGCGCAGGCCGTCCGGGGAACAAGGTCACGGGCGGCAGGCCCAGCCAGGAAAAACGATGCCCACGTCTGCCATTTCAGCTTGAATCCCAAGTGCCGCTAGGCGAGGCCGGATGCGCAAGTTGAAGATCAGCGCCCTGACCCGTGCAACAGGCCATCGGCCGCGCGTCTAGAAGTCGCCACCCGCCGCCAGCGCGCGTTCGTATTCCTGGCCCGGAATCGCGTCCAGCAGGCTGCGCGTATAGGCCGTGTCGGGGTCGTGCAGCACCTTGCCCGTCGGTCCCACTTCGACGATGGCACCTTTCTGCATGACGATGATCCGGTCGCAGATGCGGGCGGCAACGCGCAGGTCGTGGGTGATGAACAGCATCGACAGGTTCAGCCGCGCCTTCAATTCGGCCAGCAGATCCAGAACCTGCGCCTGTATCGACACATCCAGCGCCGAGACCGCCTCGTCCGCGATGATGATCGACGGTTCCAGCGCCAGCGCACGGGCGATGCCGATCCGCTGACGCTGGCCGCCGGAAAATTCATGCGGGAAACGATGCATCGCCGACGGGTCCAGCCCGACCAGACCCAGCAATTCCCGTGCCCTTTCCATCGCCTGCGCCCGGCCCGTGCCATAGGCGATCAGCCCTTCGGTCAGGATGCGCGATACCCGCGCGCGCGGATTGAGCGATGAGAACGGATCCTGGAAGATCATCTGAAGCTGGCGGCGCTTGTCGCGCAGTTCTGCCCCCGACATCAGCGCGATATCGGCACCCCCGATCATCACGCGGCCGCCATCGGGGTCGATCAGGCGTGTCAGGCAGCGCCCGACCGTGGATTTGCCAGAACCGCTTTCGCCGACGATGCCGATGGTTTCACCGGCGTGAAGATCGAAACTGACATCCCGCACCGCCCTGACCACGCGCGGCTTGCCGAACAGCCCGCCGCCGCCCGTGACGAAGGTCTTGTTCAGCCCCTCGACGCTCAGCACCGGCACGCGGTCGCCGGCTGGGGCATCGGCCTGCAGGGTCAGGCGCGGAATCGCGGCGATCAGGGCCCGAGTATAGGGATGCCGGGGTCGCAGCAGAACCTCGTCCGCCGCGCCGGTTTCGACGATCTCGCCGGTCTGCATGACGATCACGCGATCGGCGATGTCGGCCACGACACCGAAATCATGGGTGATGAAGATCACCGCCATCCCGCGCGACCGGCGCAAATCCTCGATCAGGTCCAGGATCTGGGCCTGGGTGGTGACGTCCAGCGCGGTCGTGGGTTCGTCGGCGATCAGGATGTCGGGTTCCAGCGCCAGCGCCATGGCGATCATCACCCGCTGACGCTGCCCGCCGGACAGTTGGAACGGATAGGCGCGGATGGCCGATTCGGGATCGGGGATCCCGACCTCTTCCAGCAGGGTCAGCGCCCGGCTGTGCCGCTGTTGGGGACGCAGTTGGCCATGCGCCTCGAAGACCTCGGCGATCTGCGCGCCGACACGCATCAGCGGATTCAGTGCGCTTAGCGGTTCCTGGAAGATCATCGAAATCCGCCGCCCGCGCAGTTCCAGCATCTGCGCTTCGGACAGGGCCAGGATATTTTGGCCGTCGAAGGTGATGGCGCCGCGCACCGGCTTGACCTCCTGCGGCAACAGCCCCATCACCGCGTTGGCGGACATGGACTTGCCCGAGCCGCTTTCGCCCACGATGCACAGGATTTCACCGGCGGCCAGGTCGAAGCTGATGTCCTTCGCGGCGTAGGCGCGGTCGGCGCCCTCGGGCAAGGCGATGTCGAGGTCGCGGATGCTCAGCAGGCTCATTCCGATTTCCTTGTCAGACGCGGATTGAGGGCGTCGTTCAATCCCTCGCCGATCAGGTTCAGCGCCAGCACGGTCAGCAGGATCGCCATGCCGGGCAGAAAGGACAGCCACCAGGCGGTGCGGATCACGGTGCGTGCGGCGCCGATCATGTAGCCCCAGGACATGATGTTGGGATCGCCCAGCCCCAGAAAGGACAGCGAACTTTCCAGCAGGATGGCCTGCGCCACCATCAGCGAGGCCAGCACGATGATCGGCGGCAGCGCGTTGGGCAGGATATGGCGCAGGATGATCTGCGTGTTGCCCAGCCCCGACAGGGTCGCCGCCTCGACGAATTCGCGCGTGCGCAGGCTCAGCACCTCGCCCCGCACCAGTCGTGCCACCGGCGGCCATGAGACGATGGCGATGGCGATGATCACGAAGGTCAGGCTGGGCTGAAAGATCGCCAGCAGCACGATGGCCAGCGCAAAGCTGGGGATGGTCTGGAAGAATTCGGTAAAGCGCATCAGCACGTCATCGGTCCGGCCGACAAAGTAACCCGCCAGCGCGCCCACGGGCACCCCGATGGCCAGCGCCACGATGGTAGAGACGAGACCGACCAGAAGGCTGACATAGGCGCCATGCGCCAGTCCCGCCAGCACATTGCGCCCCACGGCGTCGGTGCCCAGCGGCAGGCCGTCCTGCGTGAAGGGGGGCAAAAACGGGCGCTGCACCATTTTCCACGGGCTGGTGGGAAACAGGAAGGGCGCGGTCACGGCGGTGGCGATCACCACGGCCAGGATGACCAGCCCGATCACTGCGCCCCGGTTGGAGCGGAAGCGTTTCCAGAACTCTTTCATCTTGTCAGCTTTATGCGCGGGTCAACGATGACATAGACGACATCGGTGATCAGATTGAACAACAGCACCATCGCGCCCGAAATGTAGAACACGCCCAGGATCACCGCATAGTCGCGCTGGTTGATGGCCTCGAACATCAGCCGGCCGATGCCGGGCCAGGCGAAGACCGTTTCGGTCAGGATCGCCCCGCCGAAGATCTGTCCCGCCTGAAGCCCGGCCAGCGTGATTACCGGCAAAAGGGCGTTGCGAAGGATATGCCGGCGCTGGATCACCCGGTGTTTCAGTCCCTTGGCACGGGCGGTCTTGACGAAATCCAGCCGGCTGACCTCCAGCATGGAGGCGCGGGTCATGCGCATGTAGATGGCCATGAAGAACAGCCCCAGCGTGCTGGCCGGCAGGACCAGATGCCTGGCCACATCCAGCACATGCGCAAGTCCGGTATAGCCGGCGCCGATGGTCGAATAGCCAAAGCCCGGCAGCCATTCCAGCCAGACCGAAAACACCAGCACCGCCATCAGCGCCACCCAGAACAGGGGCGTGGCGTAGAAAAGCAGCGCCAGCGTGGAAATGATCGTGTCGCTCCACGATCCCTGCCGGGCCGAGGCCGCGACACCCGCGATCACCCCCAGCACCAGCGACAGCACGAAGGCGACGCCGGTCAGCAGCAGGGTCGCAGGCAGGCGGTCGGCGATCAGGTCGGCCACCGGCATCTGCTGCCGATAGGAAAAGCCCAGATCAAGCTGTGCCGCCCCCTTCAGATAGGTCCAGAGCTGGACATAAAGTGGCTGATCCAGCCCGAAGCGCGTCCGCAGATCGGCAAGGAATTTCTCGTCCGCCGCGCCCGCCTCGCCGGCCATGACCGCAGCGGGATCGCCGGGGGCGGCGTGGATCAGAAGGAAGTTGACTATCAGGATGGCCAGCAGGATGAACACTGCCTTGACCAGCCTGCCGAGGATGAACCTTATCACGCTGTCTGCCTTGCCGTCCGTGTGATGCGTTCGGTCCGGGCCAACGCCTTGGCCCGGACGGCGGGACCGGTGTCCCTATTGCGCCTTGTCGATCCAGACATCGCGGAATCCGTCATTCACGCCCAGGGCGGTGTTGACCGGGTTCTTGATGTTGCAGCGATAGATCGTCGGGAAGCCCAGTTCCAGCAGCCACAGATTCGGAACGTCGCTGACGATCATGTCCTGGACCTTCTTGTAGGCTGCGCGCCGTTCTTCGGGGTCGGCCATCAGGGCCGCCTCCTCAAACAGCTTGTCGACCTCCGGGTTCTGGTAATCGGCCACGTTGTTCCAGGGCGAACCGGGCTCGGCATTGGTGCTCATGTAGGTCCGCGATACGCCCAGGGCCGGATCGCCATACTGATAGAGATAGGTAAAGGCGAGGTCGAAGTCGCGATCGCTGACCTTCTGGTTCCATCCGGCCACGTCGGAGGGCACGATTTCCACGTTCATGCCGATCTCTGTCAGGTTCTGCTTGACCGCTTCGGCCCAGCGTTGCCAGGTCTCGCCATAGGGAAGACCCAGCAGACGGATGGTCTCGCCGTCATAGCTCGATTCCTCCAGAAGCTGTCTGGCTTTCTCGGGGTCATAGGAAATGTCCGGGGTCTCGGCGGAATAGAACCGGGTCGAGGACGACAGCGGACCGGTGGCGACCTTGCCCAGACCGCTCCACAAGGCGTCCCTCGCGAATTCGCGGTCCAGCGCATACATCATCGCCTTGCGGACCTTCAGATCGTCCAGAGGCTTGTTGTCCAGATTGATCCAGATCCAGGACAGCGGCCCGAAATATTCCCAGCCCTTGTCGGTGATGCAGGTATTGTCCATCTCGCGGATGCGGGGCACGTCGAAATTCTCGATCGCGCCGCCGGGCAGCACGTCCACCTGGCCGGTTTCATAGGCCACGGCACGCGAGGCCGCATCCGGGATCACCTGATAATAGATCTCGTCCACATAGGGCTTGCCCTCCATGTAGTAATCCTCGTTCCTGACCAGCCGGATATAGCTGCCCTTGACCCATTCCGCGAACTTGAAGGGGCCGGTGCCGATGGGGTTGGCATTCGCCGGATTGTTGGCGAAATCGGTGCCTTCATAGATGTGCTTGGGAATGACCGGCGCCGTGCCCGGCTCGAATATGCCGAGGAAGGGACCGAACGGCTGCTTCAGCTTGAACACGACGGTATAATCGTCGGGCGTGTCGATGCTTTCGACATGTTCCATATAGGTCCGCATCCGTGAATGCGTTTCGCGCAGGAACTTGTCCATCGAGAATTTCACGTCCGCCGAGGTGAACGGCTCGCCATCATGAAAGACCACGCCCTTGCGCAGCTTGAATGTGTAGGTCTTGCCGTCTTCCGATATTTCCCAGGATTCGGCCAGCTGTCCGCTGGGCTTGAGTTCTGAATCATAGCGCAGCAGGCTTTCGTAGATGTCGCCCGCGACCATCTGGGTCGGTCCGTTCTGGAGAAGGCCGATCATCAGGCCGGGCGGTTCGGGCTGGATGACGACATTCAGCGTGCCGCCCGTCTGCGGCTTTGCGTCCTGCGCGGCCAGCGGACCCGCCAGCGCAAGAATGGCGGCGGCGGCCGTGGCGGTGGCGGTGATCTTGATGTGCTTCAACATGGTGTCTCCCTGACGTTGTTATAGGTTCTTGGCATTTTCTGCTTCGGCCGCCTGAAACATGACGACCAGCCCGCTGCTTGCGACGATCCCGATCCGGGGCGGCACAAGCGTCAGACCGTTTCGAGCGATCTGATATAGGCGACGATCCCCTCCCTTGCCGTTGCGATGTCGGTCTGCATGGCCTCGCGGGCCGTCGCCGGGTCACGATTGCCGCAGGCGGAAATGACGATGTGATGCTGCCTGACCATATCCTGCTTTGCGCAGGCATAATATTCCGAAAGCAGCGGCCCCATCCGCAACCACAGCCGGTCCAGGACATCCAGCAGGATCGGCATGTCGGCGATCTCGGCCAGGGCAAAGTGGAATTCCTGGTTCAGCTGGTTGGCCTGCTGCCACCGCGCGGCGGCAATGGCCTCCTCGTTGCGCGCCACGATCCGCTGCAACCGGGCCACATCCCGGTCCTGCGCCAGCTCCGCGGCGCGGGCGGCGGCCAGCCCCTCCAACTCGATCCGGATCAGCGCGATCTCGTGATACTGGCTGATGGTCAGCACCGGAACCCGCACATCGCGACCCGAGCGTTGCACCAGCGCGTTGTCCCGCAGCAATCGCTGCACCGCATCGCGCACCGGGGTCGAACTGGTGCCCAGGGCCTCTGCCAGACCGCGGATCGTGACCCTCTGGTTCGGTCGCAGCTTGCCGCGCACCAGATCCCGGCACAGGCGCTGGTAGATGGCGTCTCCAAGCGAATCCCTGCTGATTACCTTCATCCTCTCCCCCAGCCCCATTCCCGGCAGGCTTTCCGCCGATGGGCCGATTTTGGTGCATGATGCATCATGTTCATTGAATCCGCAAATCATGCCTGCGATGATGCCGGCACGCGCCAAGCGGGCCGGACGCGCCACCACGACAGGAACGAACTCTCGCGAAGGAACCGATCATGAAAGCCTTCTTCGACCCGCGCCAGCTGCGCCATGCGCCCGAAATCTATTTCCGGCGCGGGGCGGCCATGCCGCATCAGGAACAGCCCCGACGCGCGGAATTGTTGCGCGACATGCTGATCGGGGAAGGGTTCGACATCACCGGACCGCGCGATTACGGAGCCGGGCCGATCAAGGCGGTTCACAATCCCGATTACGTCGATTTCCTGACCGACGCCCATGCCCGCTTCGTGGCCGATGCCGGGCCGGACGCGCTGGCCATCCCCACCGCCCATCCGGGCGCCAGGCGTGGCAGAGAGCCCCGTGACATCCACGGCCAGTTGGGCTGGTGGATGACCGATACATCGACACCGCTGACCGAAGGCACATGGGAGGCGGCCTATTGGTCAGCCCAGACCGCCATCGCAACCGCCGAGGACATCATCGCGGGTGCGCGCGCGGCCTATGCCCTGTGTCGTCCGCCGGGTCACCACGCCATGCGTGATTGTGCCAACGGATTCTGCTTTTTCAACAATGCCTGCATCGCCGCGAACCACCTGACGCGAAAATTCCGCAAGGTCGCGCTGATCGACGTGGATGTGCATACCGGCAATGGTTCGCTCGACATCCTGTACGAGCGTGGCGACATCTTCTTCTGTTCGCTGCATCCCGATCCCGGAACCTTCCCGACCTTCTATCTTGGCCATCCCGACGAGACCGGCGCGGGCGAAGGCAGGAACCGGTCACTGAACATCCTGCTGGAACACGGCGCGGGCGAGGCCGAGGTGCTTGCGGCGCTGGACCGCGGTCTGTCCGCGATCCGCGATTTCGGGGCCGAGGCACTGGTGGTCTCGCTGGGCTTCGACATGGCCGCCGACGATCCGCTGGCTGCGGTTGCGGTCTATCCGGGCGGTTTCGCGGAAATGGCCCGCCGTCTGGCGGCGCTGAACCTGCCCACCGCGCTGATCCAGGAAGGTGGCTATCTTGGCCCGTCCCTGGCCGACAATGCCCGCGCCTTTCTTTCCACGTTCCGCGAGGCGACACGATGACGGAACGGCCTGCCCCGATGAACGGCGCCGAAAGCGTCCTGCGCAGCCTTCATGCCGATGGCGTCGAGGTCTGTTTCGCCAATCCCGGCACCTCCGAGATGCAGTTCGTCGATGCGCTGGACCGAACCAGGCTGATGCGATGCGTGCTGGGCCTGTTCGAGGGCGTGGTCAGCGCCGCCGCCGACGGCTATGCCCGGATGGCCGGCAAGCCGGCGGTGACGCTTCTGCATCTGGCGCCGGGTTTCGCCAATGCCGCCGCCAATCTGCACAATGCGCGAAAGGCACGGGTGCCGATGCTGAACCTGGTGGGCGATCACGCGCTGCGGCATCGGCAATATGACTCGCCGCTTTCCGCCGATGTGGAGGGTGCCTGCGCGCCGTTCAGCGACTGGGTGCGGACGGGCCGGGACGCCGGCAGCTTTGCCGCCGACGCCATGGCTGGGCTGGCGGTGGCCAGGGGCAAGCCCGGCCGCATCGCGACGCTGATCGCGCCAGCCGATATCGGCTGGGACGCGGGCGGCAATATGGCGGCCCCGGTGGCGACCGCCGGCCCTGCCCCGCTGGACGAGACGGCGCTGGATGCCGCCGTGACCGCGCTGGAAAGCGGCGAAAGAACGGTGATCATCGCGGGGTTGTCGGTGCTGGAGGATGTCTCGGCGCTGGCGCGACTGCAGGGCATCGCCGAAAGGACCGGGGCCGATGTTCTTGCCCCCACCTCGAACCGGCGGATGGAACGCGGTCGCGGGCGGTTCGCCATCGGCAAGATCCCCTATCCGATCGACGCGGCGCTGCACTGCCTTGCGGGCTATTCGCGGGCGATCCTGGTGGAAACCCGCCCGCCCGTGGCCTTTTTCGCCTATCCGGGCAAGCCCAGCCTGCTGCTGCCCGAAACCTGCGACACGCTTACCCTGGCGGGGATCGACGGCGATGGGCCGGCCGCCATTGCGGCGCTGGCCGACCGCATCGGCGCCCGGCCCGTCACGGCGCGCGATATCGAGCCGGCGCCGGTGCCGCAGGCCGGGGCCATCACCCCCGTCACCATCGCCGCCGTGCTGGCAGAGACCCTGCCCGAAGGTGCCATCGTCATCGACGAGGCCGTGTCCAGCAGCGGCGACATCTTTCCCGGCGGCGCTGCCGCCGCGCCCCATTCCTGGCTGGCTCTGACCGGCGGCTCGATCGGCATCGGCATCCCGCTGTCGGCGGGCGCCGCGATCGCCTGTCCCGACCGTCCGGTGCTGACATTGCAGGCGGACGGCTCGGCGATGTACACCCTGCAAGGGCTGTGGACCCAGGCGCGCGAGGGGGCGAACGTGACCACCGTGATCCTGGCCAACCGCGCCTACGCGATCCTCAAGGGCGAATTGCACAATGTCGGCGCGCAGCCCGGTCCCGACGCGCTCGGGATGCTGAACCTGGACCGGCCGGGGCTGGATTTCGTGGCCATGGCGCGCGGCATGGGCGTGCCGGGCCGACGGGTCGAGGACATTCGCGAATTCCGGCGGGCCCTGCGCAATGCCATGGCCGAGCCCGGCCCGTTCCTGATCGAAGCGATGATCTGAGCCAGCAACCGGAAAAGGGAATTCCATGCCTCTCGACGCCAATCTGCGCGACCGTATCCTGCAGGCCGTTTCCGACGGGTTCGACGATCAGGTCGCCTTCACGCAAAGACTGGTGCGGATGCCGTCGCTGCGCGGACGCGAACATCCGATCCAGGATCTGATCTTCAAGGAATTGCGCGAACGCGGATACGCGATGGACCGGTTCCGGATGGACCGGACGGCGATCGAGGCGCATCCGGGAGGGTCGAAATTCTCGGACGATCATTCGGACGCGCCTATCGTCGTCGGCATCCACCGCCCGCGTCAGCAGACGGGCCGTTCGCTGATCCTGCAATCGCATCTCGACGTGGTGCCGGAAGGGCCGCATGACATGTGGGCGGAACCGCCCTTCTCGGCCCGGATCCGGGGCGACTGGATGTATGGCCGCGGCGCAGGCGACATGAAGGCGGGCGCGGCGGCCAACATCTTTGCGCTGGACGCGCTGCGCCGCGCGGGATTTCAGCCCGCAGCCAGCGTCTATGTGCAATCGGTCGTCGAGGAGGAATCGACCGGCAACGGCGCGCTGCAAACCCTTCTTCAGGGCTATACCGCCGATGCGGTGCTGATCCCCGAACCCGAGGACGAAATGCTGGTGCGTGCGAATACCGGCGTCCTGTGGTTTCAGGTGCAGGTCCGCGGCGTGCCGGTGCACGTGCGCGAGATGGGCGAAGGCGCCAACGCCATCGACGGCGCCACCCGCATCATCGCCGCGCTGCGCGAGATGGAGGCGGACTGGAACGCCGACAAGGACAGGCACCCCCATTTCGAAAAGGAAGCCCATCCGATCAATCTCAATATCGGCAAGATCGAAGGCGGCGACTGGGCCTCGTCCGTGCCCAGCTGGTGCAGGATCGACTGCCGGGTATCGATCTATCCCGGCCGCAGCGCCGGGGATGCCGCCGACGAGATAACCGCGCGTGTCGCGGCCTTCGCCAAAGCCGACAGGTTCCTGGCCAACAACCCGCCCCGAGTGGTTTTCAACGGCTTCTACGCCGAAGGTTACGTGCTGGAACCGGGCAGCGAGGCCGAGGCGGTGCTGGGCCGTGCGCATGAAACCGCCATCGGCGCGCCGCTGCAATCCTTCATGACGGCCGGTTACCTCGATACGCGGGTCCATGCACTCTACAACCGGATCCCCGCGCTCTGCTATGGGCCGGTCGCGCGCAATATCCACGGCATCGACGAATGCGTCAGCCTGACTTCGGTCAGACGGGTCACGCAGGCCATGGCGCTGTTCGTCGCCGAATGGTGCGGCGTCGAACCGGTGCAGACCTGATGCGTGACACGGGCCCCCGATCCTTGGTCGGGCTGTCCGGAACGGCGGTCGCGCCCGACCTGCTGGACCATGCGGCGCCTGCGGTGACGTCCGCGCAGGCGGCGGAACTGGCAGCGGAGATCTTTGGTGTCTGCGGCGATGTGCAATGGCTCAGCGCCGAAAAGGACGCCAATTTCCGCATCACCCCCGCCAAAGGCCCGCCGGTCCTGCTGAAAATCACCAACGCTGCCGAAGACCGCGGCGTGACCGAGATGCAGACCGCCGCCCTGATGCATCTGGGCAGGGTCGATCCCACGCTGCCCGTGCCCCATATCCGGCCAACCCTGACCGGGCGGGCCGCCCACATCCTGTCGATCCCCGGCGGGCAAAGCCATATGGTCCGCCTGCTGACCTATCTGGAGGGGACGACGCTTGGGCAGGCCCTGTCCGCCACCGGCCTGCACCAAGATATCGGCGCGCTGCTGGCCCGGCTGACGATCGGGTTGCGCGGGTTCGACCATCCCGCGGCCCGGCATATGCTGCAATGGGACATCAAGCGCGCGCACCACCTGCGCCCGATGCTGGAGGCGGTCGAGGACGGCCGGTTGCGAGGGCGGCTGACGCGGCTGATCGACCGCTTCGACGCCGAAATCGCGCCGCGCCTTTGCGGCCTGCGCGCCCAGGTCGTGCACAACGATTTCAATCCGCACAACCTGCTGGTCGATGCCCCCCGCGCCACCCGCCTGACCGGGATCATCGATTTCGGCGATATGGTGCACACGCCTCTGGTCTGCGATCTGGCGGTGGCCTGTTCCTACCAGATCGGCGACGGACCGCGCCCGATCGAGGCGATCGGGCGGCTGCTGGCAGGCTATGCCCCGATCCTGCCGCTGGAACGGGCCGAACTGGATCTGCTGCCCGACCTGATGCGCATGCGCCATGCCGCCACCTTGACGATCGGGGCCTGGCGGGCGCGGCGCTATCCCGCCAATGCGGCCTATCTGCGGCGCAACGGCGCGGCATCGCTGCGCGGGCTGACCGTGCTGGACCGGATCGGCACCGCGGCCGTCCTGGACATTCTGAAACGCGCCCTGCCGCCGGAGCGGATGCCATGACCATGATCAACGCCTTCGACGGCAGCGGCGAGGCCCGTCTCGACCCCCAGGACAAGGCGCTGATCGCCCGGCGCGCCAGCGTTCTGGGGCCCGCCTACCGGCTGTTCTACGAAGAGCCTCTGCACATCCAGCGGGGCAAGGGCGTCTGGCTGTGGGACAGGCGCGGCCGCAGATATCTGGACGCCTATAACAACGTCGCCTCGCTGGGCCATTGCCATCCGCGCGTGATCGAGGCCGTTTCGGCCCAGCTTGGGGTGCTGAACACCCATACCCGCTATCTGCACGAGGATGTGGTCATCTATGCCGAAAGGCTGCTGGCCACGATGCCTGACGCATTGGGGCATGTGATGTTCACCTGCACCGGGTCCGAAGCCAATGACCTGGCCTTGCGCATCGCGCGCAGCCGTGGCGGACGGCAGGGTGTTGTCGTCACCCGGCTGGCCTATCACGGGCTGACCGAAGCGGTGTCGGAACTGTCGCCGTCGCTGGGCGAATTCGTGCCGCGCGGCCCGCGCGTCCGGCTGATCGAGGCGCCGGACGGCCTGCGGGTGCCTGCGGCGGATCAGGGCGCAAGGCTCGCCGCCGATCTGGCCCGCGCGATTGCCGGGATGCGCGCCGAGGGGATCGAACCGGCGGCATTCATCGCCGACACGATCTTTTCCAGCGACGGTCTGCATCCGGAACCGGCCGGTTTCCTGCGCCCCGCCGTCGAGCTGATCCGCGCCGAGGGCGGCGTTTTCATCGCCGACGAGGTGCAGCCCGGTTTCGCCCGCACCGGCGAGGCGTTCTGGGGTTTCACGCGGCACGGTCTGGTGCCCGACATGGTCACGATGGGCAAGCCGATGGGCAATGGCTTTCCGGTTTCGGGGGTCGCCATGCGCCCCGAACTGGTGCGGGAATTCGGCGCGCGATCCCGCTATTTCAATACATTCGGCGGAAGCCCGGTCGCGGCCGCCGCCGGCCTTGCGGTGCTGGACGTGATCCGGGACGAGGGCTTGCAGGACAATGCGCTGCGAATAGGTGCCTTTCTCAAGGCCGGGCTGGACCGGATCGCCGCCCGGCACGAGGCCATCGGCGATGTGCGCGGCGCCGGGCTGTTCCTGGCGGTGGAATGCGTGACCCGGCGCGAAACCAACGCGCCCGACGCGGCGCTGGCCGGCTTTGTGGTCAACCATCTGCGTCAGAACGGGGTGCTGATCAGCGCCACCGGACCCGGCGCGAATATCCTGAAGATCCGCCCGCCTCTGGTGCTGCAGCAGCCCGAGGCAGAGATCCTGCTTGATGCCGTGGAGACCGCTTTCGCCGCGGCCGTCCCGTAATGGCCACGGCGGTCGTGGCAGAAGGCGCCATGGAACGGGGCTTGCCCGTCGGTGCAGGGACAATCTCCAGGGCAGGACGGTAGCGTGAAGAAAGACCGGCACGCCAAGCCCGAACTCTCACAGCACGGCGCCGATCTGCCAGGGGACGAATTCGTTGTCGCCCAGGCCCAATTCCTCGCTCTTGCTGGGCTGGCCCGAGGCATTGGCGATGATCAGCGCGACGATCTCGCGGGCCTTGTTCTCCAGCGTCACGGCCGCCGACAGGATATCGCCGCAATTCAGGTCCATGTCTTCGCACATCGCGTGGAACAGCGCGTCATTCGTGGCCAGCTTGATCGTCGGCGCAGGCTTGGACCCGAAGGCCGAGCCGCGCCCGGTGGTAAAGACGATCAGCTGCGCCCCGCCCGCAATCTGGCCGGTGGCAGATACCGGGTCATAGCCCGGCGTATCCATGAAATTCAGCCCCGGCTGGGTGATCGTTTCGGCATAATCCAGAACGGCGTTCAGCGGCGTAGCACCCGCCTTGGCGACGGCGCCCAGCGATTTTTCCAGGATCGTCGTCAGCCCGCCCGCCTTGTTGCCGGGGCTTGGATTGTTGTCCAGCGAGGCGCCGTTGCGGGCGGTATAATCCTGCCACCAGGCGATCCGGTCCAGCAGCCGCTGCGCGATGTCCGGCGAGGCGGCGCGGTCCAGAAGCAGACGTTCCGCGCCATAGATTTCGGGCGTCTCGGACAGCACCACCGATGCCCCCTGCGCCGCCAGCATGTCGCTGGCAAGTCCAAGCGCGGGATTGGCTGTGATGCCCGAAAACCCGTCCGAACCGCCGCATTGCAGCCCGATCTTCAGCGCCGAGGCCGGGGCGGACGCGCGCAGCGCGGCGTTCACCTGCGGCAGCATCTGGCGCACGCGCAGCTTGATCGCCTCGATGGTCGCGCGGGTGCCGCCGTTCTGCTGGATGGTCAGGCCGTGAAAGCGCGCGGCCGCGCCCAGTTCCTGCTTCATCCGGGCGATCTGCATGACCTCGCAGCCCAACCCCACGAACAGCGCCGCGCCCACATTGGGATGGCCCGCATGGCCGGTCAGCACCCGTTGCAGCGCCCGCCAGCCCGGCCCGCCATCGGCCATGCCGCAACCCGAGCCATGGGCGAAGGCCGCAACGCCATCGACATTCGGAAAGGCGTCCAGCGCGCCCTCGATCCGCAATTCCTCGGCCGCGCGGCGGATCACCGTGGCCGAACAATTCACGGTCGAGACCAGCGCGATGAAGTTCCGCGTCCCGATCTGCCCGCCCTCGCGGTGATAGCCCTGAAACGTCAGGGCCGGCCCACGATACCGGTCCAGCGCGGCGCGCGCGGCAGGCAGGCCGGCGCCAGGGCGATGGGCGCGATCGTGGTCGCCGAATGCACAATTATGGCTGTGGACGTGATCGCCCGCGCTGATGTCAGCGGTCGCATAGCCGATGATCTGGCCATATTTGAAGACAGGCTCGCCCGTGGCGATGGCGCGGCGCGCGATCTTGTGCCCCGCCGGCGCGACCCCCCTCTCGGTCAGGATCGCGACATTGTCGGACGGGTTCAGGATCATCGGCTCAGCCATCGGACGGCTCTGCCGCCATGGCCCGCGCCCCCTTCTGCACCAGCCCGGCCAGCGCCGCCGTCAGATCGCGCACAAAGGCCGCATCCTCGCGCAGGACGGGCGGGAAAACCTGGCCCAGCGACAGGAAATTGGCGACTGTGCGGGCAGGGTCACGGGCCCATTGCGCGGCCAGCTTCGCCGCCAGCGGATCCTTGACCTCGATCGGACCGCCCTGCTCATCGGTTCCGGAGGCATAGCGCATCCACGCCGCCACCGAGAGGATCAGCCCCGGCACGTCGCGCCCCGCTGCGCGGCCTTCGACGATGGTGCCCAGAATCCGCTGCGGCAGCTTCTGGCTGCCATCCATCGCGATCTGCCATGTCCGGTGCCGGATGGCCGGGTTGCGGTATCGATCCAGCAGGGCATCGGCATAGGCAGCCAGATCCTCGCCCGGAGGCGGGGTCAGCGCAGGAATGATCTCGTTGCGCCAAAGGCGCTGCACGAATGCCGAGAAGACCGGATCGGCCACGGTGTCGGAAATCGTCTCGTGTCCCGCCAGATAACCCAGATAGGCCAGCGATGAATGGGTGCCGTTCAGCATCCGCAGCTTCATGTGTTCGAACGCGGTCACGTCGCCCACGATCTGCACGCCGACCTGTTCCAACGCCGGACGGGGGCCGCAGAAACGGTCCTCGACGACCCATTGGCGAAAGGGTTCGTGCATGACCGGGGCCTCGTCGCGCTGGCCCGTCCGGGCTTCCAGCCGGTCCAGATCGGCCGCCGTCGTGGCAGGGACGATGCGGTCCACCATGGTCGAGGGGAAAGCGCCCTCGACATCGATCCATGTCGCCAGATCGGGGTCGATCAGCCGCGCCAGTTCCAGCACGACACCGCGGACGACGCGGCCATTTTCGGGCAGGTTGTCGCAGCACAGGACGGTGAAGGGCGGCAGGCCGGCCCTGCGGCGGGCCTGAAGGGCGCGGACCAGAAAGCCGGGGGCGGAACGCGGCAGCGGATGGGCCAGATCATGCGCGATGTCGGGATGGTCACGGTTCAGCCGCCCGGTCGAAGGTTCGTGGCAATAGCCCTTTTCGGTCACCGTCAGGCTGACGATATGGATCGCGGCCGCCGCCATCGCATCCAGCACCGCCTGAGGATCCTCGGGCGCGACCAGCACGTCGCGCAGAACCGTCACGACCCGCGCCGCCTCGCCCTGCGGACCCAGTTCGACCGCCTGATAGGCCCAGCCCTGCGGCCGCAGCCGGTCGCGGGTGCCCGGCGATTGCAGCGAAACCCCGGTGACGCCCCAGTCGCCGCCCCCGGCCGCCATCGCCTCGGCCAGATAGATCGCGCCATGGGCGCGGAAGAACGCACCGAGCCCCAGATGGACGATGCCCGCCGGAGCCTCGGACGGCGACCGGAAAAGCCTATCGGGCAAGCCAGCCTCCGTCCACGTTCAGGACCGCGCCGTTGACGTAACCGGATGCCGGCGCCGACAGGAAAACCGCCGTCTGCGCAATGTCTTCGGGCTTGCCCCAACGACCCGCGGGGATGCGATCCAGAATGGCTTTCGAGCGGTCGGGATCGGCGCGCAGGGCGCTGGTGTTGTTGGTCTCGATATAGCCGGGCGCGATGGCGTTGACGTTCAGGCCACGCGCGGCCCATTCATTGGCCATCAGCTTGGTCAGACCCGCCACGCCATGCTTGCTGGCGGTGTAGGACGGCACCCGGATGCCGCCCTGAAAGGACAGCAGCGAGGCGATGTTGACAATCTTGCCGGCCCCGCGCGGCAGCGCGGCGCGGGCGAAGGCCTGGCAGGTGAAGAACAGCGCCTTCATGTTCACATCCATCACCGCATCCCAGTCGGCCTCGGTGAAATCCACCGCATCGGCGCGGCGGATGATGCCCGCATTATTGACCAGAATGTCGATCCGTTCCGATGCGAAGAGGTCCCGCGCCGCCATCGGATCGGCGAAATCCAGGCGCAACGCGCGACCCGACCCCATCAGCGCCAGCGTCTCGTCGCAATCGCGGCGTGCTGCGGCGATCACCTCCGCGCCGGCCTGCGCCATCGCCACGGCGATCGCCTGCCCGATGCCCGTATTCGCGCCGGTCACCAGCGCCGTGCGGCCCTCCAGCGAAAACGGGTTCACCGCAGATCCTCCGGCTGCACGAAATCCATGTCGGTGTAGTCGACATTGTCGCCCGCCATCGCCCAGATGAAGGTATAGCCGCCGATCCCCGCGCCGGAATGGATCGACCAGGTGGGCGAGATCACCGCCTGTTCATTGGCCACGAACAGGTGCCGGGTTTCCTGCGGCTCGCCCATCAGGTGCAGGACGCGGGCCTCGGGGGCCATGCCATGATACAGATAGGCCTCCATCCGCCGGTCGTGAACATGGCTGGGAATGGTGTTCCAGACCGATCCGTCCTCCAGCGTCGTATAGCCCAGGACCAGCTGGCAGCTTTCCATCACCAGCGGGTGGATGAACTGGCGGATGGTGCGCTTGTTGCTGGTCTCGACCGCGCCCAGCCTGACCTCTTTCGCCTCGCCGACCGTGACCAGCCGGCAGGGCAATCCGCGGTGCGCGGGGGCCGAGGCGAGGTAGAACCGCCCCTGCCCCGAAAAGGTCACCGCGCCCGAACCCATGCCCAGATACAGCACATCGCCCTTCTGCATGTCCCAGGACTGACCGGCCGCGGCGACCGTGCCCGTCTCGCCGATATTCACGATCCCCATCTCGCGGCGCTCAAGAAAGCTGTCGGTCTTCGTTTCCTCGATCCTGTCCAGCACCAGCGATCCGCCCGCAGGCACCGCGCCGCCAATCACGAAGCGGTCGTAATGGGCATAGACCAGCCGGATCTGGCCGTCCGCGAACACGCCCTCGGCCAGAAAGTGACGGCGCAGCTCGGCGGTATCCATGCCCTTGGCGTGGTCGGGATGGATCGCGTGGCGGGTTTCGACATGGGTCATCAGGAATCCTTTCACAGAAAATCGTCGCGGCGCGGGGTGAAGCTGTCGATCAACTCTCCCGCTTTCAGGCACAGGCAGCCATGTTCGGCCCCCGAGGGGATCACGAAGGCGTCGCCGGGCCCGATCTCGAATTCGCGGCCCTCCATCGTGAAACGGTAGCGGCCCGAGCGGACATAGGTCGACTGGACATGCGGGTGGCTGTGCAGCGCCCCCCGGTCGCCCGCCGCGAAGGCAAAGCGGACGACCATCATTTCGGGGCTGTGGGCCAGCACGGTGCGGACGGGATCGCTCATCTGAACACCGAGGGCAGCCACAGCGACAGTGCCGGGATGTAGGTGACCAGCATCAGCGTCAGGAAGGCCGCGCCGTAGAACGGCCAGATGGTGCGCATCGCCTGCCAGATGCTGATACGTCCCACCGCGCAGCCCACGAACAGCACCGCGCCGACCGGCGGCGTGCACAATCCGATGCCCAGGTTCAGGATCAGGATCACCCCGAAATGCACCGGGTCCACGCCGAAGGCCTGCGCAACGGGCAGAAAGATCGGTGTGGTGATCACGATCAGCGGCGACATGTCCATGAAGGTGCCCAGGATCAGCAGGATCAGGTTCATCAGCAGCAGGATCACCAGCGGGTTGTCGGAGACGCTCTGCAAAAGCTGGACCAGCTGTGCCGGCACGCGGAGATAGGCCAGAAGCCAGCCGAAACAGGCCGCGCTGCCGATGACCAGCAGCACCATCGAAGTGGTGCGGACCGCGCCCTTGGTCGCTTCGACGAATTCGCCCCATGGCAGGCTGCGATAGACCAGCGCCGTGATCAGCAGTGCATAGACCACCGCGACATTCGAGGATTCCGAGGCCGTGAAGATGCCCGACCGGACGCCACCGAAGATGATCGCGATCAGGATCAGCCCCGGCACGGCCGAGACGAACAGCGCGCCCATCATCCGGAACCCGGGAAACGGCTCGGTCGGATAGCCCTTCTTGCGGGCCACGTACCACGCCGCGCTCATCAGCATCAGCGCCAGCAGCAGGCCGGGAATGATCCCCGCAGTGAACAGATCCGCGATCGACAGCCGGCCGCCGGCGGCAATGGAATAGATGATCATGTTGTGGCTGGGCGGGATCATCAGCGCGATGATCGAACTGACCACGGTTATGTTGACCGCATAATCCACGTCATAGCCCCGCGCCTTCATCTGCGGCACCATCAGCCCGCCCACCGCCGAGGCATCCGCCGCGGCCGAGCCAGAGACGCCGCCGAACATCAGCGAGGCCATGATGTTGACCTGTCCCAACCCGCCCTTCAGGTGCCCGACCATCGCCCCGGCCAGTGCGACCAGCCGCCGCGCGATGTCGCCGCGCACCATCAGATCGCCCGAATAGATGAAGAAGGGGATCGCCATCAGCGCAAAGACCGAGATGCCGGAATTCAGCCTCTGGAACACCACCACCGGGGGCAGTCCCAGATAGAGAACGGTGAAAAAGCTGGATGCGCCAAGGCAGAAGGCAACCGGCGTTCCGATCAGCAGCAGGCCCGTGAAGCTTCCGAACAGGATCCAGTATTCCATCACTTCGTCTCCAGCATGTCGCGGGCCCGCGCGCCCGCCGCATGGCCGTCGACCTCGCCATCGGCGGCGTCATCCATGTCGCCGAAGCGCCGGGTGCGCAGCCCCACCAGCCGGCGCAGGATACGCTCGGCCGAGAACAGCAGCAGCAGCACCCCGCCCGCGATCAGCGGCGCGAAATCCCAGATGCGCGAAATGCCAAGTCCCGGAATGTCGCCGCTGGCGGCCTTTGCGGCCAGTTGCCAGCCGAACCACGACATCCCGAAGCCGAAGGCTGCCACGACCACGTCCGACAGGCTGTGAAACCAGGGCCGCCAGCCTTCCGGCACGACCATCAGGCCGACGTCGAAGGACAGGTGATAGCCCTCTTTCACGCCGACCGCCGCGCCGATGAAGATGAACCATCCCATCAGCATGACGCTGGCGGGCTCGGCCCAGAAAAGGCTGTAGCCGATGATGTAGCGATAGAAGACCTGCGCGAAGACCGCCGCCGTCATCAGGACCAGGCCGATCCCCGCCAGCCACAATCCCAATCGGGCCACCAGCCCGGTCACGTCGGCCAGTTTCAAGATTGCACCGCGCATCGGGCGATCTCCTGCAAGGGCAAGGGGCCGCCCGCGCGGGATGCGCGGGCGGCCGGAAGGTCACGGGATCACTTGGTTTCCTGAATGCGCCGGACCAGATCCCTGGCCTCGGGCGTGGTCACGTATTTCTCGTAGACCGGGGCCATCGCTTCCTGAAAGGCGGTCTTGTCGATATCCTTGATGATCTGCGCCCCGCCCGCGACGACCTTTTCCTCGGACGCCTTTTCCTGCTCGGCCCACAGCTTGCGCTCGACCTCGACCGAGTTCTTGCCGGCGGTCTTGATGATCTCCTGATCCTCGGGGCTCAGCTTTTCCCAGGACAGTTTCGACATCGCCACCAGTTCCGGCACCATCAGGTGTTCGTCCAGGGTATAGTATTTGGCGACCTCGGCATGGCCCGAACTGTCATAGCTGGGAAAGTTGTTCTCGGCCCCGTCGATGACGCCGGTCTGGATGGCTGAATAGACCTCGCCATAGGGCATCGGCGTCGCGTTCGCGCCAAGCGCCGACATCATGTCCACGAAGACGTCGTTCTGCATCACGCGGAACTTCATGCCCTTCAGATCCTCGATCGAGGTGATGGGTTTCTGGCTGTTGTAGAAGCTGCGCGCGCCGCCATCATAATAGCCAAGAACGATCAGATCCTTTTCCGCGAAATTCTGCGCGATTTCTTCGCCGATCGGACCATCAAGCACGTTGTGCATCTGATCCTGCGACCGGAACAGGTAGGGCAGCGAGAAAAGCTGGGTGACCGGCACGATGTCGTTGAACGTGCCGAAGCTGGCACGAACCATGTCGATCACGCCGAACTGGGTCTGCTCGATCGTGTCCTTTTCCTCTCCCAGCTGCGCGGCCGGGAAGACCTCGATGCAGATGCGGCCATCGGATTTCTCCTTGACCTCGCTGGCCATCGACTTGACCCCCTCGACGGTCGGATAGCCGTCGGGGTGGGTGTCCGATGACCGCAGCGTGATTTCGCATTCCGCAGCCGCGCCCGCGGTTGCGAAGGCGGCCGAAGCCAGCAGCCCGATCAGTGTCGTATTCAGGAACTTCATGTTTAATCCTCCCTGGATGAAGCTCAAAGTCTGTAGGCCCGTTTGGCGAGGCCGTGGGCCAGCTCGCGCGCCACTTCGGGCGCTTCCTCCCCGTCCAGCCGGCCGGTTGCGACCAGCGTGGCCAGATAGGCGCAATCCACTCGCCGCGCGACGTCGTGGCGGGCGGGGATCGAACAGAAGGCACGGGTATCGTCGTTGAAACCGACCGTGTTGTAGAAACCTGCCGTTTCGGTCGTCGTCTCGCGAAAGCGGCGCATCCCCTCGGGGCTGTCGTGGAACCACCAGGCCGGACCAAGCCGCAAGCAGGGCCAGGCCCCGGCCAGGGGCGCCAGTTCGCGCGAAAAGGCCGCCTCGTCCAGCGTGAACAGGATCACCGTCAGATCGGGTCGCATCCCCACCGCGTTCAGCAGCGGGCGCAGGGCGGAGACGTAATCGGTGGGGCCGGGAATGTCGAAACCCTTGTCTCGGCCGAATGTCGCCATGACCGCGTCCGAATGGTTGCGCCGCGATCCGGGATGAATTTGCAGGACCAGCCCGTCATCAAGACTCATCCGGGCCATCTCGGTCAGCATGTGGCCTCGGAAGGCATCGGCTTCCTCGGCGGAACACCGACCGTTCAGCGCCTTTCCGAACAGCGCGGCCGCGTCGGCCTGCGGCAGATCCTCGGTCCGGGCGCTGGCATGGCCATGATCGGACGCGGTCGCGCCGAAATCCCTGAAATACGCGCGGCGGGCGCGGTGGGCGTCCAGGTAGCCCGCCCAGGTCGTCGTGTCGAACCCCGTCTGCTGACCCATCAGCGCAACATTATCGGCAAAGCCCGCCATCTCGGGGTCGATCACACCATCGGGGCGATAGGTCGTCACCACGCGGCCCGTCCAACCCGATTCGCGGATCATCCGGTGCCAGCGAAGATCGTCGGTGGCGGCCTCGGTCGTGGCGATGGCCTCGATCCCGAAGCGGTCGAACAGGGCGCGGGGCCGGAATTCGGGTTTCGCAAGGCAATCGGCGATGTGATCGTAATACCAGTCCGCCGTTTCGGCCGTCAGGCGGCGGTCGATGCCGAAGACATGCCGGAAGGAATGATCCAGCCACAGCCGTGACGGCGTGCCCCGAAACAGATGGTAGTGGCGCGCGAAAATCCGCCAGATGCTGCGCCCGTCGGATGCGACCGGGCCGCCATCGACCCGCGGCACGCCCAGATCGGCCAGCGGCACCCCCTGCGAGGCCAGCATGCGAAAGACATAATGGTCCGGCGTCACGAAAAGCTGCGCCGGATCGGGAAAGGGCTGATCCTCGGCGAACCAGCGCGGGTCGGTATGGCCATGCGGACTGATGATGGGCAGATCGCGCACGCCTTCATACAGATCGCGCGCCAGATCTCGCTGAACCGGTTCGGACGGAAACAGGCGGTCGTCGTCAAGCAGCGCCATCATCCCCCCGATTCGCCTTGCCACTGTGCTAGTCATCTAATATGCTAGATTATGAGATGTCAACCGGAGCCGCCATGACCCCGCCCGCATCGCCCGCCAATGTCGCCCTGCCGGCGCTGGACGAGGCAAGACCGCCCAGCGTGACCGACCAGGTTTATGACGCCCTCTATGAGCGGGTGATCGACCTGACCCTGCCGCCCGGCGCCCGGCTGTCCGAGGCCGAGGTAGCGACGCAGATGGGGGTGTCGCGCCAACCGGTGCGCGATGCCTTCTACCGGCTGTCGCAGATGGGCTTCATCCTGATCCGTCCGCAGCGCGCGACGGTGGTCACGCAGATCTCGGAGCAGGCCATCCGGCAGGCGCATTTCATCCGCAACGCGCTGGAGATCGCCACCGCGCGCGAGGCCGCGTTGCGCCTGACCCCGGATCAGCATCGGGCGCTGGACGATCTGATCGCCCGGCAGGACGCCGCCATCGCAGCCGACGACCGCAGCGGCTTTCATGCGCTGGACGACCGGTTTCACCACGACATCTGCGCCTTCATCGGTCGCGAGGTGGTGTGGACCCTGATCAAGGAAAACAAGGGCCACATGGACCGCGCCCGCTATCTGTCGCTGTCCTACAACGCGCAGAACGCGATGCAGGAACATCGCGTGATCCTGCGCGCCCTGCGCGATCGCGACCCCGATGCCGCCGCCGCCGCCGTCACCGACCATCTGTCACGCATCAACGAGACGCTGGAGCGACTGCGCATTGAACAACCCGAGATGCTGGGGCAATGACAGCTAGACAGGGCGCAACCGACCGGCCCGCAATCGGCTGAAGGAAAAGAGGGACAGAATGCGACAGACATGGCGCTGGTTCGGGCCGCAGGACCGGGTTTCCATCGACGACATGCTTCAGGCGGGTGTGCGGGGCGTGGTCTCGGCCATGCACCACATTCCCACCGGCGAAACATGGTTGCCCGACGAGATCGCGCGCCGCCAGGCCCAGATCGCCGCCATGCGCGACGGCACCCCGTCGGGGCTGGCCTGGGAGGTGGTCGAAAGCCTGCCGGTCAGCGAGGCCATCAAGACCCAGAGCGGCGACTGGCGGGCGCATGTGACGAACTGGATCGCCTCGATGCGCCATCTCCGCGACGCGGGAATCGAGGTGCTGTGCTACAATTTCATGCCGGTTCTGGACTGGACCCGGACCGACCTGTCCTGGCCCCGGCCTTCGGGCGCGCGCTGCATGCGGTTCGATTTCACAGATTTCGCGGTCTTCGACATCCACATCCTGCAACGCCAGGGCGCGGCCCGGGATGTCCCCGAGCATGTCCGCGACGAGGCCGCGCGCCGCTTTGCCGACATGGACGAGGCGCGACGCCAGCAATTGGCGGGCAACGTCGTCTTCGGCCTGCCGGGCGCAGCCGAACGTTTCAGCCTGCAGGATGTCCGCGACCTGCTTGACAGCTATGCGCCGGTGACGGATGCGGTCCTGCGCCGCAATTTCCACGATTTCCTGGAACAGGTCGCCCCCGTCGCGCAAGAGATCGGGATGCGGCTGTGCTGCCATCCCGACGATCCCCCTTTCGCCTTGCTGGGTCTGCCCCGGATCATGTCGACCGAGGCCGATTATGCCGAACGGATGGCCGCCGTCGATCTTCCCGCCAATGGCATCACCCTGTGTTCGGGATCGCTGGGCGCGCGGCCCGACAACGACCTGCCCGGCATGATGGACCGGCTGGGCGACCGGGTGCATTTCCTGCACCTGCGCAATGTGCGCCGCGACGGCGACGCGATCCGGGGTTCTTTCTTCGAGGACGAACATCTGGCCGGCCAGACCGACATGGTGGCGCTGATCGCCGCGGTGCTGCGCGAGGAAAGGCGGCGGCGACGGGCCGGGCGGTCCGATGCGGTGATTCCGATGCGGCCCGATCACGGTCAGGATATCCTCGATGATCTGGGACGCGACGGCCAGCCGGGCTATCCCGCCATCGGCCGCCTCAAGGGTCTGGCCGAACTGCGCGGGGTCGAGGCGGCCCTGAGCCATCCGCTGACGGAGGTGCCGGCATGAGCGGCCTGATCCTGTCCATCGGCGAGGCGATGCTGGAATTGTCGCGGTCGGACACGCGCGAATTGTGGCGTCTGGGGATCGCGGGCGATACGCTGAATACCGCCTGGTATCTGCGCCGGACCCTGGGGACCGACTGGCGCGTGGGCTATCTCAGCCGCGTCGGCACGGGCGAGTTCTCGCAGAAGATGGTCGATTTCCTCGATGCCGAGGGGATCGAGACCGCGCATGTCACCCGCGACGCCGACCGCGAGATCGGCCTTTACGCGATTTCGCTGAAGGATGGCGAGCGCAGCTTTTCCTATTGGCGCGACAATTCCGCCGCCCGGCATCTGGCCGACGATCCGGAGACGCTGGACACTGCGCTGGCAGGGTGCCGCATCGCCTATCTGTCGGGAATCACGCTGGCGATCCTGTCCGACGCCGGGCGCGACAGGCTGCTGGCGGCGCTGAAACGGGCGCGGGCATCGGGCTGCCGGATCGTCTTCGACCCGAACCTGCGACCCCGGCTGTGGACCGGGGCCGCCGCGATGCGCCGCTGGATCGAGGCCGCGGCCTCGGGCGCCGATCTGGTCCTGCCCAGCCTCGAGGACGAGATGACCCATTTCGGCGATACGGATGACAAGGCGACTCTGGCGCGATATCTGGATCTGGGCGCGGGCGAGGTGGTCATCAAGAATGGCGGCGAGCCGATCCGGTTCGGCGGCGCACAGGGCGTCGGCGTGGTCGGCGATCTGGAACGCGCCACGCCGATCGATACGACTTCGGCCGGCGACGCCTTCAACGCCGGCTATCTGGCCGCCAGCCTTGGCGGCGCGGGTCCGGAGGATGCGATCCGCGCCGGTCACGCGCTGAGCCGCAAGGTGATCGCCCATCCCGGCGCGCTGGTCCGCGAGGCGGTCGCGGCGCCGGACTGATCCTCAGCCGACCTGCCGGCCCTTGACCCAGACCCCGGCCACCCGCAGCGTCCGGTCCATGTCGGCCAGCCGGATCAGATCGGCGCGCAGGCCGGTCCCGATCCGGCCGCGATCCGTCAGGCCGGTCGCGCGCGCCGGGGCGTCGGTGACGGTCGCGAAGGCGCGCGCCGGATCCTTCCACACACGCGCCAGATGCTGCGCCCCCAGCAACAGGCTGGAGGGCACGTAGTCGGACGAGATGATATCCAGCAATCCGTCCCGCGCCATCGCCTCGGCCGCGACATTGCCCGAATGGGATCCGCCCCGGATCAGGTTCGGCCCGCCCATCATCACCGCAATGCCGTGGTCGTGGCAGGCGCGCGCGGCCTCTTCCGTGGTAGGGAACTCGGCCAGGCGGATGCCATAGCCGGCGCTGGTCGCGACCTGATCGGCGGTGGTGTCGTCATGGCTGGCCAGCGTCGCGCCCAGGCGGCGCGCGGCGGCGACCGCGCCGGCCTCGTGCGCGGCGCCGAAACGGTCGCGCAGCGCGGTCAGGCGCGCGACATGATCGGCGAAGGCCGCATCGGTAAGCCCCTTCCTGCCCTGCACATACCGGGCCAGCTTGGCGATGTCACGGAATTGACGCTGGCCGGGCGTGTGATCCATCAGGCTGACCAGCCGGACGCGATCCTGCGGCCCGAATTCGGCCAGTTCGTCCAGCAGGGTCCGGCTGCAAATCTCGGCCCGCAAATGGATCCAGTGACTGATCCGGGTCCGTCCCTCGGCCTGCAGAGCATTGATCTCGCTGACCAGCGGGCGCGCATATTTCGCGTAGCCCGCCCCGTCTTCGGGGATCGACCCGACCCTTACCGCGTCGAGGACCGTGGTGATCCCGGCCGAGGCCAGTTCACCGTCATGGGCGAAGATCGCGGCAGCATGGGGCCAATCCACGCCGGGACGCGGCTGGATATGCCGTTCCAGATTGTCGGTATGCAGCTCCACCAGGCCGGGGGCGACGTGGTCGCCGCCGCAATCCATCGCGCCGGGCGGAACGGCGGCGCCCTCGCTGATGGCCACGATCACGCCGTCCTCCACATGGATGGCGCCGCGCATCACGCGGTCGGGCAGGATCAGTTCGGCATTTGCAAGGATCATCATGGAACAACCTCGTCCAGCGCAGCGAGAAAGGCGATCGTCGAAACCGCCGGATCGCCGGAATTGTCGATACGAATCAGGCGCAGGTTCCCCGGATCGAAGACCGCCTCGCGGGCGATGCGATCGGCGATCTGCGCCCGATCCTCGCGCCCGCGCGCAGCCAGCCTTGCGACACAAAGCGCCGGTTCCGCGCCGACATGGATCACGCCCAGCCCCGGAAAGACCCGCGCCGCATCGGCCAGGCAGCGCCGCGACAGGTCGACCAGCACCGTCCCGCCACCGGGTTCCGGCCAGGAAACACCGTAGCACAGGCCATGCGCCTGCCAAGCCAGCCGCACCACGGCAAGATCATGCGTCACCACGATCGCGGACAATCCCATGTCGCGCACAAGCCCGCGCAGCAGATCCAGCAGCCGCGCCTGAACGCTGTCAATAATCGGT
>DBFD01000003.1:576-10915 GCA_002294185.1 Paracoccus sp. UBA889 | reverse complement strand
GGCATCAGTCAGACAAGGTCAGCTTTCGCAATCCCGCCACGATCAGCTGGATCGACAGAATGATGAGGATCGCGTCCAGGGCCCGGCGAAAGCCGTGGTCATCGATCCGGTTCAGCAGCAGCTTTCCCGCCAGCGTGCCAAGAAAGCCCGCCGCGATCATCACCGCGACAAAGGCCAGCCAATGCGCGAAGGCAAAGCCCAGCAGGCCGAAGGCCATTGTCTTGACGCCGTGCTGCACCGTCATCAGCGTCGCGTGGGTGGCGACATGGGCATGGCGCGGCAGATTATGCGATTTCGTATAGGTGGCGACGAACAGCCCCGTCGCCCCGAAGAACATGGTCAGAAAGCTGGACACCGCCCCCACCAGCAGCGGCCAGTCGCGCAATCCGCTGGGCGGTCGCCCGATCACCGACCAGATCACGAAACAGCCGACGCCGATCTGCACCCAGGCCGGCGGCAGGCTGACCACGATGGCACCTCCCGCCGCCGCGCCGATGACCGAGCCCGCCGCGAAGGCCGGGATCGCGGGCCAGAAGATCCTGCCGAACGTGATCAGCGCCCGGCCCAGATTCGATCCGATCTGGATCACGCCATGTGTCGGGATCAGCGCGGCGGGCGGCACCAGGATCGCCATCACCGCCAGCAGGACGCCGCCGCCGCCGATGCCGAAGGCCACGGTGATCAGCGAAGCCGCGAAGCTGGTCGCGACAAGGACCAGAAAGACGATGTCGGTCATCCCGTCGGGCAGGAACCATGCGGGGATCATCGCGGGCTTGCCCCTGTGGGCGCAGGTTGTAGCCTGTAGCCCGCCGGATGGGGGCGGCGAGGATGCGCGTGGATTATCTTGGCCTCGAGGCCTTCGTGGCGATCGCGGACCATGGCTCGTTCCATCGCGCCGCCGATTCGCTCAGCCTCAGTCAGGCGGCGCTGTCGCATCGGCTGCGCAAGATCGAACAGGATCTGGGCGCGGCGCTGCTGATCCGGACCAGCCGCGAGGTGTCGCTGACCGCGATCGGCCAGGGGCTGCTGCCCGAGGCGCGGGCGCTGCTGAAGGCGTTGCAGGATACCTATGAATCCGTGCGGACCGGCGCGCAGCGGAAGGCCAGGCGGCTGGCCTTTGCCTGCCTGCCCTCGATCGCGAATGTGCTGCTTGGCGGAGTGCTGGACAGAATGGCGGCGCGCCGGCCCGAAATCTCGTTCGAGGTGCTGGACATCCCCGTCGCGCAGATTTCCGAGGCGGTCAGAAGCGGCGAGGCGGAATTCGGCGTGACCATCATGTCGGCCGAACTGGCCGACCTGCGGCTTCGTCCCTTGGTGGACGAAGAATACCACCTGTTCGTGCGCCACGATCATCCCCTGGCCGGCAAGCCTCATGTCGGTCTGCCGGATCTGATCGGTCCCAGGCTGGCCAGGATCCGGTCGCAATCGAAGAACCGGCAATTGCTGGACGCGGCCTTCGGCGATCTGCGCGACCACCTGCACTGGCATTTCGAGGTCCAGAACGCGACCATGGCAATGCGCCTTGTCAATGCGGGCGTGGCGCTGACCATCCTTCCGCGCAGCGCCATCGGCATGGCGCCGGCCTCGCTGGTCGCGCTTCCCTTTCACGGAGTCCGGCTGCAGCGCACGCTGGGCATCGTGTCGCGGCGCGCGGTTCCGATCTCGGGCCAGGCCAGCGAATTGCTGGGCCTGATCAAGGCCGAGATGCTGGAACGGTTTTCGGCCCATGTCGATGTCAGTTCCGATCGCGCGTCCAGACCGCGGGATTGACCATGTCGAAGGGCTCGCCCCGCGCATGGGCGTTCACCAGATCGTAGATCTGGCCGAACTGCCGGTCCAGTTCCTCGCGGGTGATGAAGCCGATATGGGGGGTCGGGATGACGCCGGGATGGGACAGCAGCGGGTCGGCCGGGTCGGTCACCGGCTCTTGCGGGAACACGTCCAGCGCGGCGCGTTCGATCCGCCCCGCCTCCAGCGCCTGCAAGACCGCGCCCTCGGCGATCAGCCCGGCCCGCGAGGTGTTGATCAGCAGCGAACCGGGGCGCATCGCCATCAGGTCGCCTTGCGTGATCTCGGCCCGCGTGTCGGGCGTCAGCCGCTTGTGGATCGATACCACGTCGGATTGCGCGAAAAAATCCCGCCGCGTGGCGGGCAGGTCCTCGCCATCGGCGGCGGCGCGGTCGCGGCCCTGATCGGATGCCCAGAACCGCACTTCCATGCCCATTGCGCGGGCAAAGCCCGCAACCAGTTTCGCGATCCCGCCATAGCCGTAAAGCCCCAGTCTCTGGCCCGCGACGTTGCGGCCCAGCGGCGCGGCGCCCTGCCAATGCCCGGCCCGGGCCGAGGCGATCTGGTCGGGCAGATAACGCAGCCCCGCGATCACCAGCCCCATGGTCAGTTCCGCCGTGGATCGCGATGCCCCGTCGCGTGCCTTTCGGGCGCAGAACAGGATGCCGGCGCGGGTCAGCGCATCGGCATCGACATGGCCATGCTGCCCCCGCATCGCGATCAGCCGGGGACCGCCCTGCAGCCGGGCGGCCAGAGAGGCGGTCACCGCCGTCCGGTCGCGAAACAGCACGACCGCATCGGCATCCGACAGGCGCCGGGCCAGAACCTCGTCATCGGCGGCGCGGTCGGTCCAGATCGTGACCTCGTGGCCGGCCAGCAGCCCGAACGAGGGCAAGCCGCGCAGGCTGTCATACCAGTCGTCAAGAATATGGACCTTCACAGGAATGCCTCGATCGCGACAGGGTGTTCGGTTCCGCTATGGCCGTCGGGATGGGCGCGCCGGATGACCGGCGATGCCACCATGTCGGATACCGGAACGTCGATCAGCATCGGTCCGCGCCGGGCGGCAAACCGCTCGACGATGCCGGGCAGCGCCGACAGGTCGTCGACACGGTATCCCGCGATGCCGAAACCGCGCGCGATCGCGGCCAGATCGGTCCGGCCGAAGACCGCGCCGGCATCCGACAGACCCTCGTGGCGCAGCTTGTGGATCTCGGATCCGTAGGCACCGTCGTTCAGCACGCAGATCAGGATATCCAGGCCGTGGCGGCGGAGTGTCTCCAACTCCTGAATGTGCATCAGCACCGATCCGTCCCCGTCGAACAGGACGATCCTTTCGCCCGGCCGCGCGGCGGCAACGCCCATCGCATAGGCGATGCCGTTGCCGATCGCGCCGAATTCGCGGATGGTCAGAAAGCGGTCCCAGGGCCGATCCATCTGCGCGAAGAAGAACGAACAATGGCCCGATGAATTGACCATCTGCCAGTCCATCGGCAACACCTTGTCCAGCACCGAGACCACATCGCGCGGATCCAGCAGGCCCGGCTGGGCCGGGAATGTCGCGGTATCGGCCGGCGTCGTCGCGATGGCATCGGCCAAGTCCGCGCTGCGCCAGCCCTGCCGTGGCGAGGCGCGGCGCGCCAGCGCCTGCGCCGCCAGCCGCGCATCCGATCGCAGATGCCGTTCGGCAGCCACCATGCCCTGACTGACCGCGCGGGGCGCGGTGTCGATCTGCACGATGCGGGCCTTGGGGAACAGCTTGCCCTTGTCCAGGTTGTGCTGGGTCAGGCTGCATCCGAAAGCCAGGACCAGATCGGCCTGGGCAAACAGCGATCGGGCCAGCGCGGTCGAGAAGCCGCCCGCAATGCCCAGCGAGAAGGCATCGCCGTGAAACAGGCCGCGCGCGGGCAGGGTCGTGGCCATCAGCGCGCCGATCCGGTCGCCCAGATCGCGGCAGGATGCGGCGGCATCGGCATCGGCGGCACCAAGACCGGCCATGATGACGACACGCCGGGCCGCGTCGATTTCCGCCAGCAGCGCATCCAGATCGTCGCTGCCGGGGGGAATCGGCCCCGTTCGCGGCATGATCTCCGCCGATGGCCGGGGCAGGCATGCCGGCGGCGCGATCTGCCTGGCCTGCAGATCGAAGGGCACGCCGAGGACGACGGGGCCGCGCGTCTCTTTCGCCTCGACAAAAGCGTCGCGGATCGCCTCGGCCATGCGCGGGACGTGGTGCAGAGCCCGGTAGCGGGCCCCGGTCGCGGCGATGAAGGGCGCCTGGTCGATGGCCTGGTTGTACCATGCCGCGCCCAGCGGCGCCTCGCCCGCGAAGATGACCAGCGGCAGCCGGGCGCGCGCGGCGGCGGGCAGGGCGGTCAGGACCTGCGTCAGCCCCGGCCCGCAGGTCACGGTCGCGACACCGACCCGGCCGGACTTGCGCGCAAAGGCGGTCGCGGCGGCCACGGCGCAATGTTCGTGGCGGACATAGGTCATGGCGACCCCGCGCCCGGCAAGCGCGGTGGCCCAGTTCATGTTGGCATCGCCCAGCAGCGCAAAGCAGGTATCGACCCCTTCGGCGACGAAGCAATCGGCCAGATGTTCGAACAGATGCATCCTCAGCGCGTCCAGATGGTCGCCGGAATCAGGACCTCGCCCCGTGCCAGCAGGCGCGCGGTGCGGACCACCCCGGCCGACCGGATCGCGACCGCATCGCCATCGCGCCGGAAATCGACCAGCACATCGAAGGTCCCGGTGGCGTGTTCGATGCCGATATTGACGGGCGATGGCCCCCGCGCGGCCGAATCCACCAGGCCGTCGGCCACGGTGCCGGGCGTGATCGCGCAGGCGGCGATGCATTGCGCGCCGGTCACCGCCATCGAGGGATGGCAGGACCACGGCATGAAATAGCGCGCGGCGATGGTGCCGCCATGGCGCGGTGCGGCCAGCAGGGTGATCTTGGGCGTGACCGATTGCGACACGTCGCCAAGGCCCATCATCCGCCCGGCCTTGAGGCGGATCGGCTCCACCCGGTCATAGAAGTCGCGCCTTTCGTCCAGCTCGGCCTGGCTTTCATGGCCGGTCAGGCCGAAATCCGCCGCCCGCGCCATCATCACCGGCATGGCGACATCCATGCAGGTCACCTCGATCCCGTCGATGACGTCGCGCAGCCTGCCGGTGGGCAGCAAGGCGCCGGTGACCGATCCCACCGTTTCCATGAAGCCAAGCGCGATCGGCGCGGCACTGCCGGGCACGCCGGCGATTTCGGTGCTGCCGCCATATCGGACCTGACCGCCCGGCGTCTGGATCCGCGCCTCGACCACCGCGCCGGTATTGACCGCGTGGATGCGCACGACCGTCTCGTCGTCCCGCGCCGCGATCAGACCCATCTCGATCGCGGCGGGACCGACGCCCACGAGGATGTTTCCGCAGGTCGGGCGGTAATCGACCTCGCGCCGGTCGACGGCGACCTGCGCGAAGTAATAGTCGATATCGCAATCGGCGCGTTCCGACGGCGACAGCATCGCGACCTTGGTGGTGACGGCGTTGCCGCCGCCGATGCCGTCGATGTTCAGCGGATGGCCTGCGCCGACGATGGCCATCAGCACCTGCGACAGCGTCTGCTGGTCCTGCGGCAGATCGCTGCGGCGAAGATAGGGTCCGCGCGAGGTGCCGCCGCGCAGGAAATGATAGGGGATCGCGGTTTGGCTCATCTGGGGTGCCTCAGGTCAGGGGCCAGGGAAGGTCGGAAAGCGTCTGCAGGTATCCCGGCGGCAATTCGCGCCCCAGAAAGCCCGCAAGCCCGGTGATGAAGGCAAGCCCGATGGCGGTGGCCAGCAGCGTGCCCGGCCAGCCAAAGCGACCCCGGACCCGGAAGAAGGCCAGCAGAAAGATCGCCAGCGCGATGAACAGCCCGAACACGAAGGTCATCGCGACCAATGCCCCGAACCATGTCAGCGTCGACCACAGGCCGTGCGGTGCCTCGCCCTCGGTCCCGCATTCGAGGTCGATGAAGACATCGTCGGTCGCGGGCGTCATCGCCATCCGGGCCAGCAGCAGCAGCGCGCCCGCCAGCGTCACCAGGCCGATGGTCAGCGGAAAGACCCGGTCCTGCAGGCGGCTGACGCCCCAGGCATCCAGCGTCGCGATCGCGACATAGGCGGTGACGATGCCCAAAAAGATCAGCGGCGCGGTCTTGGTGCTGGTCGGCGCCTCGATATTTTCGCGGATGTTCTTGGACGCCCGGATCCCCACGATGACCGAGACGATTGTCAGCACCAGCAAGGTGATCGTGATCGGCGACAGCAGGTAATCCCAGCCGGCTTCGGACGAGCGACGAAACCGGGCCCCGGCGATCTGGAAAGCCTGGTTGACGAAGATCTCGGACTGGTTGCTGAGGACGAAACCGATGAGGAAGGCCGGCCGCGAAAAGTCGAACCGCCGCAGCAGGATACCCAGGATGCCGATGCCGACCAGCGCCGCAAGATCCAGCGCCGACTGACGCGACTGGAAAGCCGCGAAGGCGATGATCGTGAACAGATAGGGCGCGATGATGGTAAAGCGGATCGTCGTCATCCGCGCGATCCATTTGGACAGCAGGATGCACAGCCCCGCGCCGATCACGTTGGCCAGCGCCAGCGACCAGACGATGGTGTAGGTGATGTCCAGATTGTTGCGCACCATCTGCGGTCCCGGCGTCATGTTCAGCAGCGCCAGACCGCCAAGAAAGATCGCCATCGACCCCGATCCGGGGATGCCGAAGATCAGCGTGGGCACCAGCCCGCCGCCCTCTTTCGCGTTGTTCGAGCTTTCGGGCGCGATCACCCCGCGAATGTCGCCCTGGCCGAACTGCGACTTGTCTTTTGCCGTCTGCACGGCCGATCCGTAGGCCAGCCAGTCCACCACGGATCCGCCCAGACCGGGAATGACACCCACGATCACGCCGATCACCGCGCAGCGCAGCGACAGCCAGCGATGGGTCCACCAGTCGCGCACGCCCTGCGTCCAGCCGTCGCCCAGCGTCCCGCCCTCGGCGATGGCCCTGTCCTGCCGCAGAAGCGAGACGATCTCGGGCACCGCATAGATGCCAAGGCCCACGATCACCAGTTGGAAGCCATCGACCAGATAGGGCAGGTCATAGGTGGACATGCGCAGGCTGCCGCCGGCTGGGGCGGCGCCGATGGTGCCGAACATCAGCCCCAGCCCGGCCGCGACCACACCTTTCAGCGGCACACGACCGGCAAGGATCGCGACCATCGACAGGCCGAGGATCGTGATCATCAGCATTTCGGGCAGGCCGAATGCAAGGATCAGCGGCCGGGCGATCAGGATGAAGAAGGTCAGCACGATCGCGCCGCACAGACCGCCGAACAGCGACGAGGCGAAGGCCGCCGACAGCGCGCGCGCGGCGTGACCCTGTTTGGCCAGGGGAAAGCCGTCCAGCACCGTCGCCTGGCTGGCGGATGATCCCGGTATGCCCAGAAGCACGGACGAGAACGTGTCCGAGGTCGGAATGACCGCGATCAGCCCGATCATCAGCGCCAGCCCCGAGACCGGTTCCATCCCGTACATGAAGGGCAGCAGCAGCGCGAGCCCGGCGATGCCGCCCAGTCCGGGAAGCACCCCGATCGAGAGGCCCAGCAGAACGCCTCCGACAAGATAGACCAGCTGCATCGGTTGGAAGATCAGGGCGAAAGCCTGACCCAGACTGGGCAATGCCTGCAGGAAGGTCTCCACGACGCTCTCCGTTTGCTGGGGAAAATCGGCGCCGCCCGTCCATCGGCGGGCAGCGCAGGCTGGCAGAAGACGCCGGCCATCACTCCAGGGTGATGTCGTAGTCCTCTTTCAGCCAGTCGAGAACGTATTGCTTGGCTTCAGGCGTGATCGACGTGGCCTGTTTGGTCGCCTCGACCGCCGCATCGCCCACAAGCTGCGGATAGGCGCCCAGAACCTCGACCGCGCGATCCTTGAAGTCTTCGGCAGTGGTGATTTCGCGCAGCGCCTTGACATAGGTATCGACCACCTCCTGCGAGGCCGAGGATGGCAGGAAGATGGTTTTCTGGTTGGCAAAGCCCGCGACGAAGAATGCCTTGTAGGCGTCCCAGGCCACACCTTCGGTTTCGCATTCCGCCGTCGCCTCGCAGACTTCCTTGAAGCTGGGCAGGTCCGGGAAGGTCGGGTCGCGGACGATATTGCCCTGTTCGTCCAGCGCGCCCCAGGTAAAGATCGGCACCGCCAGTCCGTCATCGACCAGCGGCTGCACGTTGGCCAGATAGGCCGCCGAGGTCTGGTAATCGATATTGGCCTCGCCACGTTCGAACATCAGCCGCCCATCACCGCGCCCCTCGACGCCAAAGACAGGATCGACCTGCATTCCCAGCATCTTGAAGGCCAGCAGCGGCACCAGATCCAGCGTCGTGGCCCCCTGGCTGCCATACAGATACGGCTCGTCCTTCAACTCGTCCATGTCGCCGTCGAACCGTTCGCCCAGATCCGGCGGCAGATAGACCACGCCGCCGGTGGCCGAAGCCAGGACCGGCTGCCAGTCCCGATATTCATAGCGGACGCGCGGATCGCCCAGAAGATAGGGAAACTTGGTCGATCCCGAATCGCCGAAGATGGTCAGCCCGTCGCCCTCATCCTGCTGGCCCTGAAACCAGTTCGCGCCCTCGGTCGAGCCGGCGCCGGGACGGTAGCGCACGACCACGGTCGGCGCGCCGGGCAGCGCCTCGGACAAGAGCGGCGCGTAGAAATTGGCCCATTGCGCCGATCCGCCCGATTCCGAAAAGGGAATGGTGTATTCGACCGTCTTGCCGTCGAAGGATTGCGCGGCGGCGGTCTGCGCCGCTGCGGCGACCGCAGCCGCCGCCATCGCCGTCAGAATGAACGAACGTTTCATGAATTCCTCCCGTTGGTATGCGCGCCTCTCTCTCCTCCGGCGCGCTGATTTTCCGGCTGCATGGCACCCGGTCTGACGAGAATGGCAAGGCCCGTGCAATAACTCAAACGCAATTAAGGAAATGTCGGATGCATGAAACTTATTCCTTGCGTCGCGACGGACGGCAAGCGGATGGGCGATGGACGCCGCGGATCGCGACGCTGCCGGGACACCCCGGACGGTCTCAATCCTCCAGCAAATCGGTGGCCGGGTTGTCCGCGATCTCGACATCGGCGTAATAGCTTTGCGCCTGGTTGACCGATCGGTGCAGCGACAATTGCATCGCCGCGACCAGCGGCGCGCCCTCCAGCGCGGCCTGGGTCAGAAAGCCCGCGCGCAACCCGTGGGCGCTGGCGAAATCGGGGGGGTAGCCGGCCAGTTCCAGCCGGTGTCGCACGATCAGCCGGAAACCGTCGGCCGACAGCCTTCGGAGCAGCGGGCGGTCGGCCAGGCTGACCGGGCGGAACAGCGGCCCGTCCTTGATCCGGGCCGCGGCGATCCAGGCCATGACGGCGCGGGCCGCGCGGCCCTTCAGGGGCAGGCGAGGGGCGGTCTCGGGTCCGGTGGTCTTGGTGGTCAGAAGGCGGATCCGCAGCAGGGCCTTGTCCTGAAAGTCGCGATCGTCGATGTCGTCGCGGTTCAGCGCCACGATTTCCGACCGTCTCCGACCGCCCGAGGCCCAGCCCAGCATCAGCGCGGCACGGTCGCGCATGCCGCGATGGCTGTGGTCGCAGCTGGCCAGCATTGCCTCCAGCACGGCGCGGGTGATCGGGTTTCCCGACTTGGGCGCACGGGGCCGGGCAGCGGCGCGGCGGGCGCGGCCGCGCGCCTGCGCGACCAGCGGCGCGTCGAAGGGCGAAGGAAGGTTCTTCATCCGGTGAAAGGCGCGCCAGCTGGCGATGCGGCGATCCAGCGTGGATGGCGCCGGACAGGCAAGGCTGCGGCGCAGACCGGCGGCGATCAGCGTATCGGCGGCCTGCCGCGCGGGGCCCTGTGCCGTCGACAGGTTGGCGGCGTGATCCAGAACGAAATGCAGCGCGACCGTCTCGGCCTCGGGCCAGGACAGGTCGTCGGCAAAGCGGGCCAGCTTCCAGGCGGCGATATAGGCAAGGTCGCGTTCCCAGGCGCGCAGCGTGTTTTCAGGCGTGCCGCGACGATAGAGTTCGGCCAGCGCGGCCTCGTCGGCGGAAGACAGCGAGAAGGGCGCGAGAGGCAGATCCATGGACGCGAGAATGCGGTGACGCATGGGACGCGTCAAGAATGCGATGAGGGGGCCTGTCGCGGGCGGCGGGGCAATTTCGGTCGGGGCCGAAGCGATCCGCATGCAATTTCTTTCGTGCCGATCCTATCTGATTCTTGTCAGCGGGTGAGTGATTCTCAACAGACAGAATCTTGCGGCCGCGCGACCGGCGTGATCCAAAGCGTCTGGAAATCTGCCCCGGTGCCAACGGTCAATGCCGATCGGAGGATTTTCGGTCTCACATATCAGCAAAAACCGGGGTTACCGGGGGGCGAGCCATCTCCGGTCACATCATTCGGGCGCTTCTCGTCCTGGCGATCTTCCGGAAGATATTGATCATTATTCCATTTCCGGCAATCCTGGCCATATCCTGGCCA
>DBFD01000003.1:0-239 GCA_002294185.1 Paracoccus sp. UBA889 | reverse complement strand
CATATCCTGGCCATATCCTGGCCAGGGTCGTCGCGGGGTTTCGGCGCCGAATACATGGATGATCCGATGAATCCCTTCGATTTTGCGGCCGCCATGTGGCGCGGTGCCGAACCGATGGTGATGATGCAGCAGGAGGAATTGGGCGGACAGATCGAGGTTACCGGGGACGAACTTGCCTCGATCATCGCGTTCGTCCACGACGCCGATGAGCAGAAGAAGTTCAGTGACCGCGACATACC
>DBFD01000053.1 GCA_002294185.1 Paracoccus sp. UBA889 | reverse complement strand
TTAAGTAACGGGATATTAACCTTGTCGCCGGATGGTCGGCCAGGGACCAAGAACAATCGGGGACAATTCAGGCCATGCGCATTCTACTGGTAGAGGACGATCCCAACACCGCGAAGGCGATCGAACTGATGCTGACGGCGGCCAGCTTCAACGTGTTCCGCACCGATATGGGTGAGGAAGGCATCGATCTGGCCAAGCTTTACGACTATGACCTGATCCTGCTGGATCTGGATCTGCCGGACATGCACGGGATGGAGGTTCTGCGTCATCTGCGGCTGGCGCGGATCGACACGCCGATCCTGATCCTGACCGGGTCCGACGACACCGAAAGCAAGCTGCGCGGCTTTGGCTTCGGCGCCGACGACTACATGACGAAGCCCTTCAACCGCGAGGAATTGCAGGCCCGTATCCAGGCGATCATCCGCCGCTCCAAGGGTCATAGCCAGGCGATCATCCAGACCGGCGAGATCGTGGTCAATCTGGACGCGCGCTCGGTCGAGGTCAGGGGCCGCTCGGTCAACCTGACCGGCAAGGAATACCAGATCCTCGAACTGCTGAGCCTGCGAAAGGGCACGACGCTGACCAAGGAAATGTTCCTGAACCATCTCTATGGCGGCATGGACGAGCCCGAACTGAAGATCATCGACGTCTTCATTTGCAAGTTGCGCAAGAAACTGTCCGAGGCACTGGGCGGCGAAAATCACATCGAGACGGTCTGGGGGCGCGGCTATGTGCTGCGCGATCCCGGTCCCGCCAACGAAGAGCGGCTGGCGATCGGCGCCTGAATGACGGATCAGCCAAGAGACAGCCGGGTCGCGGCGGCGGCCCGGCTGTCTCGTCTTCCTGCCGACGGCAGCGACGACCGCGGCTTTTAGCAGCCGCCCTGGCGTCGTATAGAAGGGGCGGACAGCACATTGATCCCCCTTCAGGCAGGTGCGATGCATGACGGAAGAAAGCGATTCCAAGCATGTCCGGACGCGATCGCCGCGAAGCCGGATCGTCGAACTTGACCAGCAGCAGGCGGCTGACGAGATCGCCGATCTCTCGGCTCGGATCGCGCGGGCGAACGAAGACTATCATACCAGGGATGCGCCGCGGATCTCCGACGCGGATTACGATTCGCTGAAACAGCGGCTGGCCGCGCTGGAACAGGCTTTTCCGGATCTCGCCCATCCTGACAGTCCGACCGGCAAGGTCGGCGCGAAACCGGCCGAGGGATTCGGCAAGGTTGTCCATGCCCAGCGGATGATGTCGCTGGCCAATGCCTTCTCAAGGGCCGAGGTCGCCGATTTCGTGGCCCGAATCCGCGGCTTTCTGAACCTGTCCGAGGAAGCGCCGCTGAAGATCGCCGCGGAACCCAAGATCGACGGATTGTCGCTGTCGCTGCGCTATGAAAGGGGCCGCCTGGTCCAGGCCGCCACGCGCGGCGACGGCGCCGTCGGCGAGAACGTCACCGCCAATGCCCGGACGATTTCGGACATTCCCACAATCCTGAAAGGCGCGCCCGAGATCCTGGAGGTCCGCGGCGAGGTCTACATGAGTCACGCGGATTTCGCCCGTCTGAACGCTCAGGACGGCGGCCGCGTCTTCGCCAATCCGCGCAATGCTGCTGCCGGCTCTTTGCGCCAGATCGATCCGGCTGTGACAGCGTCGCGACCGCTGCGCTACTTTGCCTATGGCTGGGGCGCGGTCTCGGCGCCTCTGGCCGACAGCCAGATGGATGCGGTGGGCCGGCTGGCGGGACTGGGCTTTCAGACCAACCCGCTGATGACGCTGTGCGACGATCTCGAGTCCATGATCGCCGTCTGGTCGCGGATCGAACAACAGCGCGCGACACTGGGATATGACATCGATGGGGTGGTCTACAAGGTGAACGACCTGGCCTATCAGGCCCGGCTGGGTTTTCGTTCGACCACGCCGCGATGGGCTCTGGCGCACAAATTCCCTGCCGAAACCGCCTGGACTCGCCTTGATCGCATCGAGATTCAGGTCGGCCGCACCGGCGCCCTGTCCCCCGTCGCGCGGCTCGAGCCGGTGACGGTCGGCGGGGTCGTCGTCTCGAACGCGACCCTGCACAACGAGGATTACATCGCCGGGCGCGACAGCAGCGGCGCGCCGATCCGCGAGGGGCGCGACATTCGCGAGGGCGATTGGGTCAAGGTCTATCGCGCGGGCGACGTGATTCCGAAGATCGCCGATGTGGATCTGTCGCGCCGGCCCAAGGGCAGCGCGCCCTATGAATTTCCGTCGCTTTGCCCGGAATGCGGATCGGATGCGATCCGCGAGCCGGGCGATTCGGTGCGCCGCTGCACGGGCGGACTGATCTGCCCGGCCCAGGCGGTCGAGAAGCTGAAACATTTCGTCGGCCGCGCCGCCTTCGACATCGACGGGCTGGGCGCCAAACAGATCGAGATGTTCTTCGCCGATGATGCCCTGCCGATCCGCGAACCCGCCGATATCTTTACCCTGGCCGCCCGCGACGCCCGGAACCTGTCGAAGCTGAAGAACCGCGAAGGGTTTGGCGACAGATCGGTCGAAAAGCTGTTCGCCGCTATCGAGGATCGTCGCGACATCGCATTGAAAAGGCTTATATTCGCTCTTGGCGTCCGGCATGTGGGCGAGGTCGCCTCGGCCACGCTTGCGCGCCATTTCGGCACCTGGGGCCGGCTGGTTTCGGCGATCGACGGCGCGGCGCAGGAACCCGCCTTCGCGGCCCCCGATGACAAGGCCCGCAAGGCGGCGATGGACCGCAGTCCCAACTGGGCAGAACTGACCGGCATCGACGGCATAGGGTCGGTTCTGGTGCAATCGCTGGTCACGACCTTCCGGCAGGACGCCGAACGCGCGAGCATCAACCGGTTGATCGCGCAACTGAAGGTGAAGCCCGACGATACGGAAGTCGACGAAGGCAGTCCGGTCAGCGGCAAGACCCTGGTCTTCACCGGCACGCTGGAACGGATGACACGCGCCGAGGCCAAGGCCCGGGCCGAGGCGATGGGCGCCAAGGTCGCAGGCTCGGTCAGCGCCAGGACCGATCTGCTGATTGCCGGTCCCGGTGCGGGCTCCAAGGCAACAAAAGCCGCCGAACTGGGCGTGAAGGTCATCGACGAGGATGAATGGCTGCGCATCGCGGGGGCGGGATGAGCCAGCCCGGGGGCCGCCCGCCGGCACTGTTTCCGCTGTTCGCGGCCATCGACACGTTGCCGGGCATCGGCCCGAAAGGCCGGGCGGGACTTGAACAGATGGGGATCGAGCGGCCGCGCGACCTGATCCTGACGTTGCCTCACAGCGGCGTCACCCGCCGCCGCATCGACCGGCTGGCGGATGCGCGCCCGCCCGAGATCGTCACCGTCACCGTGACGATCGGCCGCCACCACCCGCCCACCGTGCGCGGGCGCCCGTGGCGGGTTCATTGCAGTGACGGCGTGGGCGATCTGACGCTGGTCTTTTTCCATCCGCGACGCGAATGGATCGAAAGCCGGTTGCCGACCGGCGCGCGCCGCATGATCAGCGGCAAGCTGGAATTGTTCGACGGCCTGGCCCAGATGGTTCATCCCGACCACATTCTGACCGAGGATCATCCGCCGCCGCCCGACTTCGAGGCGGTCTATCCGCTGTCTGCCGGCCTGACCCAGAAGATGATGGCCAAAGCGGTCGAGGGCGCGATGATCCGCCTGCCGCAGCTTGAGGAATGGATCGATCCGCAGGTCCTGGCGCGGCGCGGCTGGCCCGGCTTATCAGAGGCGCTGAAACGGGCCCATGCGCCGGCGCATATGCGCGATCTGTCGCCCGACGATCCGGCGCGCGCGCGGCTGGCCTATGACGAATTCTTCGCCCATCAGATGACCCTGGCGCTGGTCCGGCGCGAAAAGCGGCGGCTGAAGGGCCGGGCCAGCGTGGGCGACGGTCGCCTGCGGGGCGCGGTGCTGGCCAACCTGCCCTGGCCGCCGACCGGTGCCCAGATCCGTGCCGTGGACGAGATTGCCGCAGACATGGCGTCGGACCGGCGCATGAACCGGCTGCTGCAGGGCGATGTCGGCGCAGGCAAGACGCTGGTCGCGATCCTGTCCGCCCTGATCGCGGTCGAGGCGGGCGGGCAGGCCGTGCTGATGGCCCCGACCGAGATTCTCGCCCGCCAGCACGCCCGCGCTCTGGAACCGCTGGCGCGCGCGGCCGGGGTGCGGCTGGCCGCCCTGACCGGCCGCGACAAGGGAGAATTGCGGGCGCAGTTGCTGGACGATCTGGGCCAGGGGCAGATCGACATTCTTGTGGGCACCCATGCGGTCTTTCAGAAGGATGTGCATTTTCACGACCTGCGGCTGGCCATCATCGACGAACAGCACCGTTTCGGCGTGGCCCAGAGGTTGCAGCTTTCCGCCAAGGGCGAAGCGCCGCCCGACATGCTGATCATGACCGCAACACCGATTCCGCGTTCGCTGGCTTTGTCGCAATATGGCGATCTGGATCTGTCGGTGCTGGATGAAAAGCCGCCGGGACGCCAGCCGATCACGACCGTGATGATCGGTGACCAGCGGTTGGACGAGGTGACGGCACGCCTGCGAAAGGCTTTGGAACAGGGCGCGCGCGCCTATTGGGTCTGCCCGCTGGTGGATGAAAGCGAGGTCAGCGATCTGACGGCGGCCGAGGCGCGGTTTCAGTCGCTTCGAACGCAGTTCGGCGATCAGGTGCGGCTGGTCCACGGGCAGATGCCGGGCGATCAGCGCGATGCCGCGATGGCGGATTTCGCCGCCGGGCGGGCGCGGATCCTGGTCGCCACAACCGTGATCGAGGTCGGCGTGGATGTGCCGGAGGCCACGATCATGGTGATCGAGCGCGCCGAAAGCTTTGGACTGGCGCAACTGCACCAATTGCGCGGGCGCGTCGGGCGCGGGCAGGGGGCCTCGACCTGCCTGCTGATCTATCACGCGCCCCTGAACGAGACCGGCGCCCGGCGTCTGACCACCCTGCGCGATACCGAGGACGGATTCCGCATCGCCGAGGTGGATCTGGAAATGCGGGGCGCGGGCGATGTGATCGGCACCGCGCAATCCGGTCTGCCGCGTTTCCGCATTGCCGATCTGGAACATCAGGCCGGGTTGATGGCGGTGGCGCGACAGGATGCCCGGGCAACGCTTGAACGCGACCCCGGTCTCGACAGTCCGCGCGGCCGCGCGATCCGGATGCTGATGTGGCTGATGAGCCAGGAAGAATCGATCCGGCTGATC
>DBFD01000063.1:13851-35833 GCA_002294185.1 Paracoccus sp. UBA889 | reverse complement strand
GGCCGCGAGATGGGGGCCGAGGATTTCAGCTACATGCTGAACGCCCGTCCCGGATGCTATCTGTTTCTGGGCCAGGGCGAGGGGCCGGGGGTGCACAATCCCGGCTATGATTTCAACGACGAGATCGCGCCGGTCGGCGCCAGCTTCTTCGCCCGGCTGGTCGAGCGGGCGCAGCCGCCGGCGCGCTGATCGGAGCCGCGTTCGTCGGCCGGGGCCGCGCGGCGGAGGGCGGCGGACCGCACCGCGATGTCCGGACAGGAATGATGACCGGGCAGGATCGGCCCGGCAGATGCCCGCCATCGCGTCGAGCCGGAACGGAAGGCGGGCCGGGCGGGGCCCGGCCCGGTCGCTGCCGCTGGGCCTTGCGCCGCGCGTGCCGCGCGGGAGACGGCGCACGGCAGTGTGACGGGATCTGACCGGCCGCGACAGCGGCGCCCGAGGCAGTTTCTTGCCAAGGGCAGGCGGCGCGGATAGGTTGCGCGCCAATTCGCAAGGGCGGGGTCCGGGATTTCCGGGCCGGCCTTCCGATCGCTGACACCAATGTAAGGACGACACATGTTCGCAACCCCCGCTTTCGCTCAGGCTTCCGGCGCCGCCGGTTCGGGCGCCGCCTTCGCGCAGTTCATCCCGCTGATCCTGATCTTCGCGATCATGTATTTCCTGATGATCCGTCCGCAGCAGAAGCGCGTGAAACAGCACCGCGCCATGGTCGAGGCGCTGAAGAAAGGCGATCAGATCGTCACCCAGGGCGGCATCATCGGCAAGGTCGCCAGCATCCGCGACGACGATCTGGAAGTCGAGATCGCCCCGGGCGTGAAGGTGCGCGTGGTCCGCTCGACCATCTCGCAGGTGCTGGGCAAGACCGAACCGGTCGCCGCAAACAAATGATCCGCCAGACGCGAAAGGCGTAAGCCGCAATGCTTCAGATCGACCGATGGAAGCGCATCCTGATCATCGGGATCTGCCTTCTGGGACTGGCCTATGCCATGCCCAACCTGTTCTACAAGCGCGTCGAGGCCCATAACGACGCCATCACCACCATCGAGAAGACCGGTGCCAGCACTCCGGAACTGGATGCGGCCCGCGCCGGCTGGCCGGGCTGGCTGCCCAGCGGGCTGGTCAATCTGGGGCTCGATCTGCGCGGCGGTGCGTATCTTCTGGGCGAGGTCGAGGTGGCCCAGGTCTACAAGGCCCGCATGGACGCGCTGTGGCCCGAACTGCGCCGCGCGCTGGCCGACGAGCGCGCCACCATCGGCGCGGTTCGCCGCCTGGATTCGCCCGATGGCACGCTGAAGGTCTCGATCGGAAATCCCGACCAGATGGCCCGCGCGACAGAGATCGCGCGCGGCTTTTCCGATCCGGTCACCACGATCAGCGGCGCCGGGCAGCAAAGCCTTGCCATCACCGCCGAGGGCGGCGCGATGACGATCCGGTTGTCGGATGCCGAAAAGGCCGTCACCGATGACCGCACGATCCAGCAATCGCTGGAAATCATCCGCCGCCGCGTCGATGAGGTCGGCACCCGCGAACCCACCATCACCCGACAGGGCGAGGATCGGATCCTGATCCAGGTGCCGGGCATCGGCTCGGCGGCGGAACTGAAGGCGCTGATCGGGACCACGGCGAAACTGACCTTCAATTCGGTCGTGGCGACAGGCGGCAATGCTGACGCGCCGACCGATCCGGGGCAGATCGTGCTGCCGGATGCCGAACGCGAGGGTGTCTATTACACGCTCGAGGAAAGCCCCGTCGTGACCGGTGAAGAGCTGAACGACGCCCTGCCCTCGACCGACCAGAACGGGCTGCCCTCGGTCGATTTCCGCTTCAACCCCGGTGGCGCGCGCAAGTTCGGCGCCTATACCAGCGCCAATGTCGGCCAGCCCTTCGCCATCGTTCTGGACAATCAGGTGATCTCGGCCCCGGTGATCCGGCAGCCGATCACTACCGGTTCGGGGCAGATTTCCGGGTCGATGAATTTCGACGAGGCGAACCGCCTGGCGGTGCTGCTGCGCGCCGGCGCCCTGCCGGCCAAACTGACCTTTCTGGAAGAACGCACCGTCGGCCCCGAACTGGGACAGGACAGCATCGACGCGGGCAGGATCGCCTCGGCCGTGGGGTTTGTCGCGGTGATCGTGCTGATGATCGCCTCTTACGGGCTGTTCGGGGTGTTCGCGTCGCTGGCCCTTGCGATCAACATGGGCCTGATCTTCGGCGTGCTGTCGATGATCGGGGCAACGCTGACGCTGCCCGGCATCGCGGGCATCGTGCTGACCATCGGCATGGCGGTGGACGCCAACGTGCTGGTCTTCGAACGCATCCGCGAAGAGATGAAAACCGCACGCGGTCCCGCGCGCGCGATCGAATTGGGCTATGAACGGGCGATGTCGGCCATCGTGGACGCCAACATCACGACGCTGATCATCGCGGCGATCCTGTTCGTGCTGGGGTCCGGGCCGGTCAAGGGCTTTGCGGTGACGCTGAGCATCGGCATCGTCACCTCGGTCTTTACCGCGCTCTACGTCACCCGGCTGATGACCGTCGCCTGGTTCGAACGCGCCCGCCCCCGCCAGATCGAGGTGTGACATGGCTTTCCGTCTGAAACTGGTTCCTGACGAGACGAAGATCGACTTTTTCCGCTGGCAGGTGCTGACCTTCGGCATCTCGTCGGCCCTGGCGCTGCTGTCGGTCGTGGCGTTGCTGATCTTCGGGCTGAATTTCGGCATCGACTTCAAGGGCGGGACCACGATCCGCACCGAATCGACCCAGCCGATCGATGTCGGGGTCTATCGCCAGGCCCTGCAGCCGCTGAATCTGGGCGACGTGTCCATCACCCAGGTCTATGATCCCGGCTTCCGTGCGGATCAATACGTGGCCCAGGTCCGCATCGGCGCCCAGAGCGGCGCGGAAGCGGTCACGCCGCAGACCATCGAGGCGGTCCAGGGCGCGCTGAAACAGGTCGATCCGCCGATCACCTTCCCGTCGGTCGAATCGGTCGGCCCGAAGGTCTCGGCCGAGCTGATCCGGACGGCGGTCTATTCGGTCCTGACGGCGCTGGTGGCGATTTCGGTCTATATCTGGCTGCGCTTCGAATGGCAGTTCGCACTTGGGGCGATCGTCTCGCTGGTCCATGACGTGCTGATCACGATGGGCGTTTTCGCGGTTTTCCAGATCAAGTTCGACCTGACCACGATCGCGGCGCTTCTGACCATCGTCGGCTATTCGATCAACGACACCGTCGTCGTCTTCGACCGCCTGCGCGAAAACCTGATGAAATACAAGAAGCGGCCGCTGCGCGATCTGATGAACCTGTCGGTCAACGAGACCCTGTCGCGGACGGTGATGACCTCGGGCACGACGCTGGTGGCGCTGATCGCGCTGCTGGTGCTGGGCGGCGACGTGATCCGCGGCTTCGTCTTCGCGATCACCTTCGGGATCGTGATCGGCACCTATTCCTCGATCTATGTGGCCAAGAACGTGGTTCTCTGGCTGGGTGTCAAGCGCGACTGGACGAAGAAGGATCCCGGTCAGGACGGTTCGCCCGTGTCGGGCGCCGAGGCCCCCTGATGGCGATGCGGCCGACCGATTTCGGCGGCGCGGTGGCGGTCGACGGCTATGGCCCCGGCTTTTTCCGCGTCGGCGGCGAGGTCTTTCACGGCCCCGTCCTTGTCACCGATGGCGGTGGCCAGGGTTGGGGCGGGCTGGACGATACCGATGCGCTGCTGGCATTGTCGGGCCGCGTGGACGTGCTGTTCCTGGGGATGGGCGACCAGATCGCCCATCCGCCGCGCGATCTGGTCGAGGCCCTGGAACAGGCCGGCGTGATGGTCGAGGCGATGGCCTCGCCCACCGCGGCGCGAACCTACAACGTCACCCTGGGCGAAGGCCGCCGGGTCGCCTGTGCGCTGCTGCCGATATGAATCTGCTGTCCGTCCATGATCTGGCCGTGTCGCGCGGCGGATTGCGGGCGGTCGAGGGCGTCTCGTTCACCCTGGCGGCGGGTAGGGCACTGATCCTGCGCGGTCCCAACGGGATCGGCAAGACGACGCTTCTGCGCACGATCGCCGGGCTGCAACCGGCTGTCGGGGGGCGCATCGACCTGGCCGAGGATGCCGTGGCCTATGCCGCCCATGCCGATGGCCTGAAGGGGCAACTCAGCGTGGCCGAGAACCTGCGCTTCTGGGCGCGGGTCTTCGGCGGCGGCGGAACCCGCGACGCGCTTGAGGCGATGAACCTGAAAGCCCTGGCAGAGCGGCCGGCCGCGGCGCTGTCGGCGGGCCAGAAACGCCGGCTGGGGCTGGCGCGGCTGCTGGTGACCGGCCGCCCGCTCTGGGTGCTGGACGAACCCACCGTCTCGCTGGATAGCGCCTCGGTCGAACGTTTCGGCGCCGTCATCCGCGCGCATCTGGCAACGGGGGGCGCGGCGCTGATGGCCAGCCATACCGACCTTGGGCTGAACGAGGCGCGCGAACTGGACCTGACGCCGTTCCGCGCCCGGCCCGGCAGCCCGCGACGACCCGCCAGTTTCAACGAGGCCTTCGCATGAGCGTCGACGCCGAAGCCGCGCGCCGCCCGGCCTTCCGGACCCGGCGATGCCGATCCGGGCCGGAGGCGGGCCGCGGGCGCGGGTCCGCCGCCGGCGGCGCGGCGCCGGCAGAGGGGCGGAAACATCCATGCTTGCCCTGCTGAGACGCGATCTCGTGCTGGCTGTCCGCGCAGGCGGCGGCTTCGGCCTTGCGGTGGCGTTCTTCCTGATCATCAGTGCGCTGGTGCCTTTTGGCGTCGGACCGGGCGTGGCGGCCCTGCGTCCCATCGCCGCAGGCATCCTCTGGCTTGGGGCGCTGCTGTCCTGCCTTCTCTCGCTGGACCGCATCTTCGCGCTGGACCATGAAGACGGCAGCCTCGATCTGCTGGCCACCGCCCCGGTCCCGCTGGAAGGCGCCGTCGCCGTCAAGGCGCTGGCGCACTGGATCACCACCGGCCTGCCGCTGGTCGCGGCATCGCCCCTGTTCGGCATCCTGCTGCACCTGCCGGGTCAGGCAATGCCCTGGCTGATCATCTCGCTGCTGATCGGCACGCCCGCGCTGTCGATGCTGGGCGCCTTCGGCGCCGCGATCACCATGGGCCTGCGCCGGGGCGGGCTTCTGCTGTCGCTTCTGGTCCTGCCGCTGTATATTCCCACGCTGATCTTCGGGACCGAAATCGTGCGCCGCGGCGCCGACGGCGGCGATCCGGGCACGCCGATCCTGTTTCTCGCCGGCATCACCCTGGCGGTTCTGGCGCTGGTCCCCTTTGCCGCCGCCGCCGCCCTTCGCATCAACCTTCGCTGATGTGACTTGAGCCCCGTCCGCGCCGCCGCTAGGGAATGTCCATGTCGATCTGGGAATATGCAAACCCCGTCAAGTTCATGCGCCTGTCCGACGCGATCCTGCCATGGACGGTGGCCGGCGCGGCGATCTTCACGATCGGCGGCGTCCTGTGGGGGTTCCTGACGCCACAGGACTACAGGCAGGGCGCGACGGTCAAGATCATCTTCCTGCACGTGCCCTCGGCGATGATGGCGATCAACATCTGGGTGATGATGCTGGTCACGTCCCTGATCTGGCTGATCCGCCGCCACCATGTCAGTGCGCTGGCCGCCAAGGCGGCTGCCCCGGTCGGCGCCGTGATGACCCTGATCGCGCTGGCCACCGGCGCGATCTGGGGCCAGCCGATGTGGGGAACCTGGTGGGAATGGGATCCGCGCCTGACCTCTTTTCTGGTGCTGTTCCTGTTCTATATCGGCTATATCGCGCTGTGGTCCGCGATCGAGGATCCCGACAGCGCCGCCGACCTGACCGGCGTTCTCTGCCTTGTCGGATCGGTCTTCGCGCTGCTGTCGCGCTATGCGGTTCTGTTCTGGAACCAGGGCCTGCACCAGGGCGCCTCGCTCTCGGTCGCGCCGGGCGAACGGATGAGCGCGGTCTATCGCTATCCGCTGTATCTGTCGATGCTGGGCTTTTTCCTGCTGTTTCTGGCGCTGCTGCTGATCCGCACCCGGACCGAGATCCGCCGCCGGCGCCTGGCCGCGCTGCAAGCCCGGGAGACGCGCGCATGATCGACCTTGGCAAATACGCGGTCACCGTGCTGGCCGCCTATGGCGTCACCGCCGCGCTGCTGATCGGCATCGTCTGGCAAAGCGCGGCCGCCAATGCCCGCGCCCGCCGCGCGCTGGAAAAGCACCAGGGCCATGGCTAGGGTTTGCCGCCTTGTCGCGATTGCGGCGCTGGTTTTGGCGGCGCTGGCGGCGCTGTTGCTGTGGAACATGGATCGCGTCAACCCCACAGGCCCGTCCCCGGCCCTGATCGGCAAAAAGGCCCCGCCCCTGCCGGCGACGGTGCTGGCGGGAAAGCCCGGACTGACCGACCCGATGCTGCGCCAGCCGGGCCTGAAGCTGGTGAATTTCTGGGCCAGCTGGTGCCCGCCCTGCCGTGCCGAACATGCGACGCTGACAACCCTGTCAAAGCAATTGCCGGTCTATGGCGTCGATCTGAAGGATTCGCCGGCCGATGCGGCCGCGTTCCTGGACAGATACGGCGATCCATTCCGCGCCATCGCCGCCGATCCCGCCGGTCGCGCCGCGCTGGATTGGGGTGTGACCGGCCCGCCCCAAACCTTCATCATCGACGGCAAGGGCACGGTGCTGTTCCGCTTTGCCGGCCCCTTGCTGCGCGAGGACTACACCAACCGGTTCCTGCCCGAACTGGAAAAGGCACGACAGGCCGCGAACTAGACGGGGCGCCCCTGTCGCCAACAGCAAGCCCCGCGCCCGTTTCCGACGGCCCTTCAGGCAGTCCCGGACCGGGGGCGGGTGCCGGTCGGAACCGATGCGGCTTGCGCGCGAGGGTTGCGCGCGACAAACTGATCTCAATCCAACGACAATCAGGGAGGTCAGCGATGACACGCACCGGAATTCTCATGACGCTTCTGGCGGGCAGCGTCTGGACCATGCCCGCGATGGCCCAGCAGGCCGCCGACAGCGTCGATCCCGAAGCCGCGACCGCAGCCCGGGCGCAGGCCACCCCCGAAGCTTTTGCCGGCCTTGGCGAGGCCGCCCGCGCCGCGATGGATGCGAAACAGGCGGGCAAGCCCGTCTCGGCGCCGAACTGGATGGTGGCGGCCGCCAACCCGCTGGCGGTGGAGGCCGGCGCCAAGGTGCTGGAGGCCGGCGGCAGCGCCGCCGACGCCATGATCGCGGTTCAGGCCGTGCTGGGTCTGGTCGAACCGCAAAGCTCGGGCCTCGGCGGCGGGGCCTTCCTGGTCTGGTATGACGCCGAAAGCGGCGAGGTCACGACGCTGGATGCCCGCGAGACCGCCCCCGCCGAGGCCACGCCGACGCTGTTTCAGGACCAGAACGGCGAGCCGCTGAAATTCATGGAGGCGGTGGTCGGCGGACGGTCGGTCGGCACGCCGGGCACGCCGGCGCTGCTGGAAGAGGCGCATCGCCGCTGGGGCAAGGCCAATTGGCGCGGGCTGTTCGGTCCCGCCATCGATCTGGCCGAGAACGGCTTTGACGTGTCGCCGCGCCTGGCCTCGCTGGTCGCCGAGGAAGGCGAGGCGCTGCAACGCTTTGGCGCGACCGCCGATTACTTCTTTCCCGGCGGCACTGCCATCGCGGCCGGCGATACCTTGAAGAACCCCGCCTATGCCAAGACCCTGCGCCGCATCGCCGCCGACGGCAGCCGTGCCTTCTATACCGGCGAAATCGCACAAGACATCGTTGCCACGATCCGCAACGCCGAGGGCAATCCGGGCGTCCTGTCGACCGAGGATCTGGCGCGCTACAAGGTGATCGAACGTCCTGCGGTCTGCGTCGAATACCGCGACAACGAAGTCTGCGGCATGGGCCCCCCTTCGTCGGGCGGGCTGACCGTAGGGCAGATTCTGGGCGCGCTTGGCGGCTATGATCTGGCCGGCCTGGGGGCCGACAACCCGGAAAGCTGGCGGCTGATCGGCGATGCCTCGCGCCTGGCCTTCGCCGATCGCGGCCGCTACATGGCCGACAGCGACTTCGTGCCGATGCCGACCGAGGGTCTGCTGGATCCCGATTATCTGGCCGGGCGCGGCCAGCTTCTGTCGGGCGACGACGCGCTGCCCGAGGTCAGCGCCGGATCGCCGGGCTGGAGCCATGCCTGGCTCTGGGGGCAGGACAGCGCGATCGAGTTTCCCTCGACCTCTCAGATCTCGATCGTGGACGGGGACGGCAATGCGCTGTCGATGACCACCACGATCGAGAACGGCTTCGGTTCGCGCCTGTTCACGCAGGGCTTCCTGCTGAACAACGAATTGACCGATTTCAGCTTCGAAACCCGTGACGAGGCGGGTTATCCGATCGCCAACCGCGTCGAACCGGGCAAGCGGCCGCGTTCGTCGATGTCACCCAGCATCGTGATGAAGGACGGCAAGCCGGTTCTGGTCATCGGCTCGCCCGGCGGCAGCCGGATCATCGGCTACGTCGCCAAGGCGATCATCGGTTACGTCGATTGGGGTCTGGACGTGCAGCAGGCAGTGGCGTTGCCCAATATCGTGAACCGCTTCGGCACGATGGATGTCGAGGCGGGCACCGATGCGGCCGCCCTGGTTCAACCGCTGACCGATCTGGGCTTCGAGGTGAATGAGACAGAGCTGAATTCCGGCCTGCATGGCATCGCGGTCACGCCCGACGGCCTCGAGGGCGGGGCCGATCCGCGCCGCGAAGGCATCGCCATCGGCGGCTAGCAGGAACTGACGCGGCGCGGCTGGTTCCGGCTGCGCCCACCCGCCGGGCCGGGAATGCGCGGGGCCTAGGCTGCGCTGTCCTGCAGATCCAGATCGAGGGTCCTTCCGGCGAACCGGATCTCGGCCAGGCGATGGGCGGCGATCAGGATGGCGGCGTCGGGCAGCCAGTCGCGGATGCCGTGCAGAACCCGCGCGGCGGTGCGGGCGTCCAGCCCCTCGGTCGGCTCATCCAGCAGCAGGATGCCGGGGCGCTGGATCAACACCCGTGCCAGAGCCAGCCGGCGCGCCTGCCCGCCCGAAAGCCCGGCGCCGCCCTCGCCCAGAACGTGATCCAGCGGCAGATCGAGCCGGCAGCAATCCAGCACGGCGCGCAGATCCGTCTCGGACGCCGCGGGCGCGGCCATCCGCAGCGTGTCCCGCAGACTGCCGGCCACGAGGGCGGGCCTCTGGGTCAGGTAGCCGATGGTTCCCCCGCGACGGATTTCGCCCTGCACGGGGGGAACCAGCCCCGCGACAGCGTTCAGAAGACTGGTCTTGCCCCGCCCGCTGACGCCTTTCAGCGCGACCGTCTCGCCCGGTGCGACAGACAGGTCCAGCCCGGTCACGACCGGCGGCAGACCGGGCGCGGCGGCCACGGCAAGACACGTCAGGGCCAGCCCGGCCGGCCCCGACACGTCCGGGGCGGCGGGCGCGGATCGCGGTTCCAGCAGCGGCGCGATGCGGGCGGCGGCGCCGCGCATCCGACCCAGTTCGGCGATGCCGCGCTGCAGCGCCAGGGCCAGTTCGCCCATCGCGAGGGCCGCGAAAACCGCCAGGGCGGCCTGCGGGGCCGTGATCTGCGCCTGCATTGCCAGGCGTCCCGCCAGCCACAATGTTCCCGCCAGCGTCATGGCACCGGCGGCCTGCAAGGCCGCGGTGGCGCGATGTTCGATCCGCGCCTGTGCCAAGGCCGCGGCGCGTGCCCTGCGATCCTGCGACAGAACGGTTTCGCGCGCAGCAGTCAGCCGGCCCGCCACGGCCAGCCAGTCGCGACCGCGCAAATGATCGACCGTGGCCGAGCGCAGCGCCTGTCGTCGCGCTTCGGCCTCGGACGAGGGACCGAAAGCCGCCTTGCCGGCCCATGCCAGCACCGCGACCGCGCCGGAAAAAGTCGCCCCCGCGACCCACAGCGCGACCGAGGGTGCGACCAGCAGCCACAGACCGGTGAGGACCGCAAGCGCCGCGATCAGCAGGGCCAGCAGCGGAAAGACCAGCCGGATCGCCAGGCCATCCAGCGCATCGACATCCGCCGTCAGCCGATTCAGCGCCTGCCCGCCCCTGAGCCGCGATTGCAGCGTGAAGTCGGCCCGTGACAGCCCGTCCAGCAACCGCACCCGCAACCCGGCCAGAACCTTCAGCGTGGCGTCATGCGTGGCCAGGCGTTCGCCGTATCGGCTGCCGGTGCGGGCAATGGCGAGGAACCGGATCCCGGCCGAGGGACGGAACACGTCGAACACCGTCCCCAGCCCGGCCAGCCCGGCCATGCCCGCGGCCAGGATGAACCAGCCCGACAGCGCCAGAAGCATGATACCGCTGAGAGCCACGGCGGCCGACAGCGCGAAGCCGCGCAGGATCGCGCGGCGCTGGTCGCGCCAGAACAGCGTCGCGATCGTCAGCAGCGGTGTCATCGTCCAACCTCGATCCGGCGCGGCAGCGCCTTGATGAGCCGCGCATCATGGCTGGCCGCGACCAGCGTGGCACCCTTGCGGTGCATTTCCAGAAGCCCGGCGATGACGGCCTCGGCGGTGCCATCGTCCAGATCGGCCGTCGGCTCGTCGGCCAGGATCAGCGCCGGCCTGCGCAGGGCGGCGCGGGCGATGGTCAGCCGCCGCGCCTCGCCGCCCGAGACACCGGCGCCGCTTTCCCCCAGGCGCGTCTCCAACCCGTCTGGCAAACGCGCGACAATGCCCTGGGCGTCGGCCAGGCGCAGCGCATCGGCGATGGCACCGGGAGTTGCGGGCCGGCCGGAGGTCAGTTCCTCCCGCAGGCTTACATCGCGGAAATGCGGCTTTTGCGGGATCAGCGCCAGTGCCGCGCGCCAGTCGTCGGCGTTGCTTTGACCAAGCGGCACCCCGTCGATCCGCAGCGCGCCATAGCCCGGCAACAGCCCGGCAATCGCCAGCAGAAGCGCCGATTTGCCCGCGCCCGAGGGACCGGTCAGCGCCACCCCCTCGCCCGGCGCGATGATCAGGTCGGGCAGCGCATGGCCGCGCAGCACCAGCCCATGCGTGGTGACGGTGCCGGCAAGCGCCCTGCCCGCATGGCCCGCGCCCAGAATCGCGGGCACGGGCACGGCGGCATCGGCCAGCAGATCGCGGGCGACGGCCTGGGCCGCGATCCGGTCGTGCCAGGCGGCGGCCATGTCGCGCAGGGGCTGAAAATAGGCCGGGGCCATCAGCAGCAGGAATATCGCCTCGGCCAGCCCAAGATCGCGGCCCCAGGTGCCGAAATCCAGCGCGCCCAGCAGCGTGAAGCCCACGAAGACGGCCATCATCGCCACACCAAGCGCCGCGAACAGTTCCAGCACCGCACCGGACAGGAAGGCGACGCGCAGGACGGCCATCGTGCGCGCCCGCAGCCGGTCGGCGCGCAACGTGAAATCCGCCAGCATCGCCCGCCGCGCGCCCAGCAGGCGGATATCCACCAGCGCGCCGATCCGGTCCAGCATCAGCGCATTCAGATCCGAGATCTCGTCCATCTGCCGTTTCGCGGCATCCCGCGCCGCCAGACCGATCAGCGCCATGAACATCGGGATCACCGGCCCGCTGATGGCCAGGATCAGCCCCGCCGCCCAGGACAGGCCGGTGCTGACCGACAGGATCAGCAAGGGCATCACCGCCACGCGGGCACGAACCGGGTGCCAGCGCAGCAGATAGGGTCGCAGCATCTCGATCTTGTCCACCAGCAAGGCGGCGGTTGCCGCGGACGAGGGCGCGGCGGCCTCGGGCGCGCGGCGATCGGCGCGGCACAAAAGCGCGGAACGGGTATCGGCGATCACCGCATCGGCGGCCGCCTCGGCCCGGCCTGCCGCCCAGAGGCCCGAAACGGCGCGCAGGATGCCGATCGCGGCCACGCCGCCGGCGCACCAGCTCAGGGCCACGACGCGCCCGGTGGCCAGCCCGGCCAGCGCCCAGGCCAGCAGCGCGGCCTGCGGCAGCCACAGCGCCTCTGCCAGTGTGCTCAGGGATGCGGACAGACGCAGGGCGCGTTGCTGCGAAGCCGCCATGCGGACCAGTTCGGCGGGGATAGGAGCGGGTTCGCGAGCCATGCCGCCGGTCTCGCGCGGACGGGGCGGGCCGTCAATGCGCCGCTGCGTCGCGGCGACCGCGCGGCCGGCGACGGGCTGTCACGCGCAACACGCGCCTGACGCCCAGCGGCAGCGACCGGACCGGGCCTGCCCGGTCCGACCCCCCTTTTTTTGCCCTTCCGCCGCGGCGTCCGGACTCGCCAACCGGCTTGGGCCGCGCAGCCGGGCCACAGGTCCCGCGCCCCGTGGCACAGGGCATGGATGCGCGCTTGACGCCTGACGGGGCGCGCGGCAAGCAGGCGGAATGATCGACCTGCGCCCCGTGGCCCATCCCATCGGAAAGATCCTGATCGTGCTGGGCGCGGGCATGACCCTGCCAATGGCGCTGGATTGGTGGGACGGCAATCCGAACTGGACCATCTTTCTGCAATGCAGCCTGCTGACCATGGTCGCGGGTCTGCTGACGATGGTGGCCACCGGAGGCGAGGAACGCTCGCTCACCATCCAGCAGGCGTTCCTGGTCACCTCCGGGCTGTGGGCGGTCCTGCCGATCTTCGGCGCGCTTCCCTTCATCCTGGGTCAGCCCGAGGCCAGCCTGACCGACGCCTATTTCGAAGCCATGTCCGGCGTCACCACCACCGGGACAACGGCGTTTCCGGCGCTGGATGACCTGCCCAGGGGCGTGCATCTGTGGCGCGGCATCCTGCACTGGAGCGGCGGGCTGGGGATCGTGGTGGTGGCGATGGTCTTTCTGCCTGTGATGAAGATCGGCGGCATGCAGTTCTTCCGCTCGGAAGGGTTCGACACCCTGGGCAAGATCCTGCCCCGCGCCGGACAGATCGCGGCCGAGATGACCCGGCTCTACCTGTTTCTCACCGCCGCCTGCATCGTTACCTACCTGTTGCTGGGCATGACCGGATTCGATGCGGTGATGCACGCTTTCAGCACCGTTTCGACCGGCGGATTCTCCAACTATGATGCCAGTTTCGGCCGCTATCTGGGCGCGCCGGAATGGGCGGCGTCGGTGTTCATGATCCTGGCCTCGATCCCCTTCATCCGCATGGTGCAGGCGATGCGCGGAAATTTCGTGCCCTTTTGGCGCGATGTCCAGATCCGCGCCTATCTGCGCTGGATCTTCTATGCCTGCGCGATCATCGTCGTCTATCGTCTGCTTTACGTTCAGCAGGACGCGCGCCCGGCCGAGGTCATCCGCGAAACCGTCTTCAACACGATCTCGACCTTTTCGGGGACGGGATTTTCCTCGACCGACATCACCCAGTGGGGGCACCTGCCCTTCGCGATCCTGATCGTCTGCGGGCTGATCGGCGGCTGTACCGGCTCGACCGGCTGTTCGGTCAAGGTTTTCCGCTATCTGGTCCTGTTCGAGGCCGTGCGCGTGCAGGTCCGCCGGATGCATTCGCCGCACCGCATCTATGCCCTGCGCTACGAGGGCCGGCCGCTGGACAAGGATGTGGTCGATTCGGTCATGGCCTTCTTCACGCTTTTCATGCTGTCCTTCGGTCTGCTGATCGTCGGACTGTCGCTGACGGGTCTGCATCCGAAGACGGCGCTGACCGCGGCCTGGACGGCGATCGCCAATGTCGGCCCGGCCTGGGGGCCGGAGGTGTCGGAAAACGGCTCGATCGCGGATTTTCCCTTGGCGGCCAAGTGGATGATGATCTTCGGCATGTTTCTGGGGCGGCTGGAACTGATCTCGGTCCTGGTCCTGTTCTTGCCGCGCTTCTGGCAACGATGACCGTCAGAGCCGTTTCTCGAAGAACAGATCGGGATAGGGATCGTCGTTGAACCGCGGGATCGCGGTCCAGCCGAGGCGCCGATACAGGGCCACGGCCTCGCGCAGCGCGCTGTTGGTGTCCAGCAGCAGACGCGCCCTGCCCTGTGCGCGGGCACAGTCCTCGATCCGGTCCATCATCCGCCGCGCCAGCCCCAACCCGCGCGCCGAGGGCGCGACCCAGACGCGCTTGACCTCGGCGCTTGTGCCGTCCGGACGGCCCTTCAGGCCGGCGCAGCCGATCGGCATGTCCTCGGCGACCGCCACCAGAAACACCCCGCGCGGCGGCATCATGTCCGCCGCCTCGGGATCGCAGGACAGCGACACGTCGAAGCCGCGCGCGAACCGTCTGGCAAGTTCGCCGTAATATTGCCGCAGACAATGCAGCGCCGCCGGATCGCGCGGATCGACCTCGCGCAGCGCGATCCGGTCACGCCCGAAAGCCGTCGCGATCAGGTCCATTGCCTCCAGCAGGGCTTGCCTCTGGGGATGGCGGTCCAGCAAGGCCCGGGCGCGATCATCGGCGATCGCCTCGTAGGCGTCGAATTCGGCCCGCCCGGCCTCGGTCAGCCTCGCCCGCCGCCGCCGTGCATCGCCCGGATCGGCCGTCATCGCGATCAGCCCCTCGGCCTCCAGCCCGCGCAGAAGCCGGCTCAGCAGACCGCTGTCCAGTTCCAGATCGGCGCGGATCGCGGCCACGTCCTGCCGGCCCCGGCCGATCGCATTCAGAACCCTCGCCGCGCCAAGCGGCCGGCCCCGCCCCAGAAACGACCCATCCAGCGCCCCGGTCTCGGTCGTCACGGCGCGCTGGAACCGGCGCAGGCGCAGAACGGGATCATCATACATCGCAAGCCTCGCGATCCTTACCTGACCTTGGTCAGCTAAATCCGATCGCGATGCCGCGCAAGCCTGGATGTTGCCGATCGGTCGGCCGCAGCGGAGGCTGCGGTGAGGAAACGCCCCGCCGTTAATATTTCCTTGTCCGCCGAACTACCGCAGGGCCCCCGCGTTGTCACGACAGACATCATCACGGAGGACGACGCATGATTACCCGCAAAGGATCGGCCAAATGGGACGGTGGGCTGAAGGATGGCAAGGGCCTGGTCTCGACCCAGTCCGGCGCATTGTCCGATCAGCCCTATGGCTTCGGCACCCGGTTCGAGGACAAGCCGGGCACCAATCCCGAGGAATTGATCGGCGCGGCCCATGCCGCCTGCTTTTCCATGGCGCTGGCGATGATGCTGGAACAGGAAGGCATCTCCGGCGTGAGCATCGAGACCAGTTCGAAGATCGGCCTGGACAAGGAAGGCGAGGGGTTCGCGGTCAAGACCGCCCATCTGGTGACGACGATCGGCGCCGACGGCGATGAATCGAAGGTGCTGGAGGTGGCGCAGAAGGCCAAGGAAGGCTGCCCGATCTCCAAGCTGCTCAACGCCGAGATCACCATGGAGGCATCCGTTCGCTGATGCTGATCCGGATCGGGCACGAATTCGTCATCAAGACGGCGCAGGACACGCCGCTCATCTGCATGACCGCGCCCCATGTGGCGCGGCATGCCGATTTCGTCGCGCCCGAGGCGGTTCACACCGCGCCGCAGGTTCCGGTTCACGATTATTTTGACAGATACGGCAATATCTGCCGGCGCATGACCGCGCCGGCGGGACGCTTCGTGCTGTCGAGCGACGTCACGCTGCATGATAACGGCTTGCGCGATCCGGTGGACGAAAGCGCCGAGGAATGGCCGGTCGAGGGGCTGCCCGACGAGGCCCTGTCCTTTCTTGGCGGCTCCCGATATGTCGAGACCGACCTGATCAGTCAGGAGGCCTGGGACCGGTTCGGCGGCATGAAACCCGGCTGGGGCCGGGTGCAGGCGATCGTCGATCACGTCCACGGCCGGATCCGGTTCGACTACCAGCAGGCCCGCGCCACCCGCACGGCCACCCAGGCCAACAGCGAATGCGTCGGGGTCTGCCGCGACTTTGCCCATCTGGCGCTGGCCTATCTGAGGGCGCTGAACATCCCCGCCCGCTATGTCAACGGATATGTCGGCGACATCGGCGTTCCGGCGGATTCCGCTGCGATGGATTTCGCGGCCTGGATCGAGGTTTTCCTGGGCGGCCGGTGGTGGACCTTCGATCCGCGCAACAACCAGCGCCGGATCGGCCGGGTCGTGGTCGCCCGCGGCCATGATGCGGCCGACGTGCCGCTGATGAACAGTTTCGGCCAGCATGTGCTGGAAAGCTTTCGCGTCTGGTGCCATCCCGTCGACGGGTCCGGAAGGGAACTGGACGGGATGCTGTTCGCATGATTTGGAGTCTCGAGGATGGTCGCCGCCCTGATGGCCGGCGATCTCCGACGCCTTGGCATGCTGAAAGCGGTCTGGAAGGGCGCGGAGCCCGGCCGGGATCAGACCATCATTTCCTTCGTGGCGGTCAGTCCCAGATCGGGATGATCGCGTTCGACGCGGTCGATGTCCCATTGCAGGCGCGTGAGATAGACCAGATCACCGTCATGGTCCTGCGCCATCTGGCCCTTGTTGGCATTGGCGAAAGCCTCAACCTTGTCCTTCGGTCCCGTCACCCAGCGGGCCGAGGTGAATTGCGAGGCCGCGAACCGGACCGGAATGCCGTATTCCAGTTCGATCCGGCTGGCCAGGACATCGAATTGCAACGCGCCGACGACGCCGACGATGAATCCCGACCCGATCATGGGCTTGAAGACCTTGGCCGCGCCTTCCTCGGCGAATTGCATCAGGGCCTTTTCCAGATGCTTGGCCTTCATCGGATCGGTCGCGCGCACCGATTGCAGCAATTCGGGCGCGAAGGACGGGATGCCGGTGAAACGCAGCGCCTCGCCCTCGGTCAGCGCATCGCCGATGCGCAACTGGCCGTGGTTCGGAATCCCGATGATGTCGCCGGCCCAGGCCTCGTCGGCCAGTTCACGGTCCGCGGCCAGGAACAGCACCGGATTGGACACGGCCATGGGTTTCTTCGTGCGCACATGGGTCAGCTTCATGCCGCGTTCGAAATGACCCGATGCAAGGCGAACGAAGGCAACCCGGTCGCGATGCCTGGGGTCCATGTTGGCCTGCACCTTGAAGACGAAACCGGTAACGGCCTTTTCCTCGGGCGCGATCTCGCGGTTGGCGCTGTTCTGCGGCTGCGGCGGGGGGCCGTAGGCACGGATCCCGTTCATCAATTCGCGCACGCCGAAGGAATTGATCGCGCTGCCGAACCAGATCGGCGTCAGATGGCCTTCCAGAAAGGATTTGCGATCGAAGGCGGGCAGCAATTCGCGCGCCATCTCGACCTCTTCGCGCAATCTGGAAAGAAGCTCGTCGGGCAGGTGCCGGGCCAGTTCGGGATCGTCCAGACCCGCGATGCGGATCGATTCCGCCACCCGGTTGCGATCGGCCCGGTCCATCAGATCCAGGCGGTCGTGCAGCAGATCATAGCAGCCCAGGAAATCGCGGCCCTGCCCGATGGGCCAGGACGCGGGGGACACGTCGATCGCAAGGTTTTCCTGGATCTCGTCGATGATCTCGAAAACATCGCGGCTTTCCCGGTCCATCTTGTTGCAGAAGGTCAGGATCGGAAGATCACGCAGACGGCACACCTCGAACAATTTCCGGGTCTGGCTTTCCACGCCTTTCGCCCCGTCGATAACCATGATCGCCGCATCGACAGCCGTCAGCGTCCGGTAGGTATCCTCGGAAAAATCGCTGTGGCCCGGCGTATCGACCAGGTTGAAACGGTGCCCGTCATAGTCGAAGGACATCGCCGAGGCCGACACAGAAATGCCGCGATCCTGTTCCATCTTCATGAAATCCGATCGCGTCCGGCGCGCCTCGCCCTTGGCGCGGACCTGTCCGGCCATCTGGATCGCGCCGCCATAGAGCAGGAACTTCTCGGTCAGCGTAGTCTTGCCTGCATCCGGATGCGAAATGATCGCGAAGGTCCGGCGGCGGGCGATGTCGGCGGGAAGATCGGGGCGGTTCTGCATGGCGCGCATCTAGCGCGACAGAGGGGAAAGCGCAATCGCGCATCAGGGCCGCACAGGACGGCCGAACCATTGCAGAACATGCAGGGAAACTGCGCAATAATAGATGAATGCAAATCGTGATCGCGACAATTTGGCTTAAGTATTGACAGTATGTTAATCAGATTACCAATATCAAAAGGTTGTTTCTGGATCGCTCTTTCTTGCATATAAATGCCGAGAATGATCCTGGCGCGTTCGCGCGCATTTCCGGCCGGTACATGGTGATGGTTAACGATCTCAGGAAAGTGTATCACATGACGCTCGACACTTCTTACGATCAGATGATGCATATCCTCTCGGCACGAGGGCTGGAATGGGTCCGGCGCCATGTCGACGCGCTGCCCGATCCCCTGCCGGCCGGACATGACGCCGTGGCGCCGTTGTCCCAGGCCGCGCGCCTCGCGCCGGTCTGTTCCGGGTTGCGCGGCAGTGTCTCGCCACTGGAGATATTCGTGCGGCGGCGTCTGGATGATCGGCTGGTTGCGGAGGTCTGCGATCTGATACGCCGCAAGGGGGCCGAGCCCGAAATCTGTGACACGCTGGCGGCGGCGCAGGGGCTGGGGCTTGGCGGCGGCGCGGGGGCTGGGGCTTGGCGGCGGCGCGCTTTATCGCGCGATCAGGGATTTCTGCGACCGCGACGATCTGGATCTGGCGGCGCAATTGGCCTTGCAGACCAGACCCGCGCCGCCCTTGCTGACCGCGGCCGAGGAATGGTTGCGCCGGCCGCTATCCGCCGCCGCTCTGACCGCGGATCGGGCCGACCTGTTCGGGCGCCTGGTGATGCAGATCTACGGCTTTGGCGCACAGCGCCCGAAACTCAGCACCGCGCGTGCCTATGGCGAGATCTTCGAGAATTGTCTGCGGATCGCGGATTGGGCGCTGCGTCGAAAGGATCTGACGGTGCTGGCCCGGATCATCTATTGCATCTGCCTGATCGACCCCGATCACGATGTCGGCCCATGGCTGTCCGACATCGTCGCAAGCCAGCGTCCCGACGGCTCATTCCCGGACCGGACCGGATTTGGCACGCAAGATCAGGATTTCGCGGTCGCCGGACGGTCCACGATCGCGGCTGTCGCGGCGTTGCACATGGTGCGCTATCGCCGCTGGCACAAACCGCCGCCCGACCGGATGGCGGCCTGATCGGTCAGAACAATCCCTCGACCTGACCGCTGGCGTCCAGCCCGATGGTCTCGGCTGACGGGTGCCGCGGAAGACCGGGCATGGTCATGATTTCGCCGCAGATCGCCACGACGAAACCCGCGCCCGCGTTCAGCCGCACCTCGCGAACCGGGATCGTGTGGCCGTCGGGCGCGCCACGCTGGTTGGGATCGGTGGTAAAGGAATATTGCGTCTTGGCGATGCAGACCGGCATCGCACCGTGGCCCGCCTCTTCCCAGGCTTCCAGTTGTGCGCGGATGCCCGGCGCGGCCTCGACGTGGGCCGCGCGATAGATGCGGGCGCAGATCGTCTCGATCTTCTGCCACAGCGGCATCGAGGATGGATAGAGCGTGTGGAAATCGGCCTTGCCGCTTTCGGCCAGCGCCACCACCTCGCGGGCCAGATCCTCGGCCCCTGCCCCGCCCTCGGCCCAGTGCCGGGCCAGCACGGCCCGGACATCGTGATGGGCGCAATAATCCTGCAAGACCGCGATCTCGGCCTCGGCATCGCCATCGAAATGGTTCAGGGCCACGACGACGGGCAGCCCGTAGCCACGCAGGTTTTCGATATGCCGGCCCAGATTGGCGCAGCCGCGCCGGACGGCGGCGGGATCCCGGGTCGAAAGATCGGCCCTCGCCACGCCGCCATTCATCTTCAATGCCCGGATCGTCGCGACCAGCACGACCGCCGAGGGCGCCAGATTCGCGATGCGGCATTTGATGTCCAGAAACTTCTCGGCCCCCAGATCGGCGCCGAAACCCGCCTCGGTCACCACATAGTCGGACAGCGCCAGCGCCGCGCGGGTGGCGATGGCGCTGTTGCAGCCATGGGCGATATTGGCGAAGGGACCGCCATGGACCAGCGCCGGATTGTTTTCCAGCGTCTGCACCAGATTGGGTTGCAGCGCGTCCTTCAGAAGCACGGTCATCGCGCCATCGGCCTTCAGATCACGCGCCGTGACAGCCCGGCGATCGCGCGTATAGCCGATGACGATGCGGCCCAGCCGGGACTGGAGATCGGCCAGATCGGTGGCCAGGCACAGGATCGCCATCACCTCGGACGCCACGGTGATGTCGAAGCCGGTCTGGCGCGGAAAGCCATTTGCAATCCCTCCCAGCCCAAGCGCCATCTCGCGCAGCGCGCGGTCGTTCATGTCCATGACCCGCCGCCAGGTGATCCGGCGCGTGTCGAGATCCAGCGCATTGCCCCAGTAGACGTGATTGTCGATCATCGCCGACAGCAGGTTGTGGGCGCTTGTGATCGCGTGGAAATCGCCGGTGAAATGCAGGTTCATCTCTTCCATCGGCACGATCTGGGCCCGGCCCCCGCCGGCGGCGCCGCCCTTCATGCCGAAATTCGGCCCCAGGCTGGCCTCGCGGATGCAGATCGTCGTGCGCTTGCCGATCCGGTTCAGCGCATCGCCAAGTCCGACAGTGGTCGTGGTCTTGCCCTCGCCCGCGGGCGTCGGGTTGATCGCAGTGACAAGGATCAGCCGCCCCGCCTTGTGGACAGGCAGCCGGGCAAGCGCGTCATGGGTGATCTTGGCCTTGTCATGGCCATGGGGAAGGATGTCTCGCGCGCCCAGCCCAAGCCGGGCGGCGATGTCCTGAATGGGCAGCTTCTGCGCGGCGCGGGCGATCTGGATATCGGATGTCATGGCACCAGAATGCCCGAGGCTGCGCCCCTGTCAACGCGCAAGCCGGCCCCCGTCCGCCTAGCGCACGACAAGGACCGAGATCGGCGCATGGCGCACGACCGCATTGGCATGGCTGCTGATCAGGATGCTGCGCAGCTCGTCCGGCTGGTGGCTGGCCATGACGATCAGGTCGGCGCCGATCCTGTCGGCGCTGCGCAGGATGGTTTCGGCGACATGGCCATGTCCCACATGGGTCACGACCTTCTCGCCCGGCATCTGCTGTTCGGCGAAATTGTCCAGCGCATCCTTCATCGCCTCCAGCGCCTGTTTCTCGAACCCTTTTGGCAGATAGGTCGCAACCATGGAGGATCCGATGTCCAGAACGATTCCCAGCAGATGGATCGTGCCGGTCGCGCCCGCCTGCGCGCGCGCGGCGGGAAGCGCCTTTTCCCAGCTTTCGGGATCTTGCAGGTCGATGGGCAGCAGGATCGTGTCAGGCATGGCTCAGCCCCTTTTCCCGGCGCCGCGGCGTGGATTCATCCGGTTCGATCCGGCGCCGCTGCAGCCAGACCACCAGCGCCAGGATCAGCAAGGCGGGAATGTAGATCCAGTATTTCGACGGGGCGGGCGCCGGTGCGCGGACCAGCAGGATCTTTTGATCCCAGTCCAGACCCGCCGCCTGAGCCGGGCTGTCGAAGGCCACGTTGTCGATCACCACCTCGTCGCCGTTCCGGATCGTCTCGATGCCCAGGGCCTGCATCCGCTCTTCTCCGGTGGCGCCTTGGGGCACCTCCAGCAGCGCGGTGAACTCGACGGGGTCTCCGACATCGTTCAAGCCGGCCACCCGCAGCCGCAACGGATCGCCCACGGGCGAATCCTGCAACGCCTGCGCGAATTCCGTGGGCGGCAGGTCGTCATAGGGCGGATAGATGTAATCCATGAAAAAGCCGGGCCGGAAGATCGCGAAGGCGACCAGCAGCAGCAGCACCGTCTCCCAGATCCTGTTGCGAACCAGGAACCAGCCCTGCGTCGCGGCCGCGAACAGCAGCATCGCCACCGTCGCCGTGATGAAGACGAAGATGCCGTGGATCCAGTCCACGTTGATCAGCAGAAGGTCGGTGTTGAAGATGAACAGGAAAGGCAGCGCCGCGGTGCGCAGGCTGTAGAAGAAGGCGATGACCCCGGTCTTGATCGGATCGCCGCCTGACACCGCGGCGGCTGCGAACGAGGCCAGCCCCACGGGCGGGGTCACGTCGGCCATGATGCCGAAGTAGAACACGAACAGATGCACCGCGATCAGCGGCACGATCAG
>DBFD01000063.1:0-13474 GCA_002294185.1 Paracoccus sp. UBA889 | reverse complement strand
ATGTAGTTCGCCGTCGTCGGCAGGCCCATGCCCAGGATCAGCGACAGCACGGCCGTCAGCAGCAGGATCGCCATCAGGTTGCCGCCCGAAAGCACCTCGACCACATCGGCCAGCGCCGAACCGACGCCGGTCTGACTGACCGCGCCGACGATGATGCCCGCCGTCGCCGTCGCGATGCCGATGCCGATCATGTTGCGTGCGCCGGAAATCAGCCCGTCCACCAGATCGTCGACGCCCGATCGCATGGCCGCCCCGATGGCGGCGTTTCCGGTCCGGTCGGTGCCGCGCATCATCACCATCAGCGGCCGCTGCGTCAGAAGGATGAAGATCATGAAGGCGGTGGCCCAGAAGGCCGACAGCCCCGGCGAGAGGCGATCGACCATCAGCGCCCAGACCAGCACCACGATCGGCAGGATGAAATGCAGCCCCGACCGCACCGTCGGCCCCGGCAGCGGAAGCTGGGTGACCGGCGCGTTGGGATCATCCATCTGCAACGGCTTCTCGCGCGAGGCGATGTAGAGCAGGCCCAGATAGGCCGCGACCAGCAGCGCGAAGACCACCCAGATCGCATCGGAACCGAAGGTGGGGCGGATCCAGCCCATCGTCACCTTCAGCAGGAACCCGAGGATGCCGACCGCGACGATGCCGAACAGGAAACCGATCAGGCGACGCATCAGCGGCCCCGGCGTATAGGCGCGCGGCAGACCCTTCATGCCCGCCTTCATCGCCTCGAGATGGACGATATAGACCAATGCGATATAGCTGATCGTGGCCGGGATGAAGGCGTTCTTGACCACATCGAAATAGGGAATTCCGACATATTCGACCATCAGGAAGGCGGCGGCACCCATCACAGGCGGCATGATCTGACCGTTCACCGACGAGGCGACCTCGACCGCGCCGGCCTTTTCGGATGAAAAGCCCACCTTCTTCATCAGCGGAATGGTAAAGGTGCCGGTCGTGACGACATTGGCGATGGACGAGCCGGAAATCAGGCCGGTCATCGCCGAACTGACGACGGCGGCCTTGGCGGGGCCGCCGCGCATGTGGCCCATCAGCGAGAATGCCACCTGGATGAAGTAGTTGCCCGCCCCGGCCTTGTCCAGCAGCGCCCCGAACAGCACGAACAGGAACACGAAACTGGTCGAAACGCCAAGCGCGATGCCGAACACGCCCTCGGTCGTGATCCATTGGTGATTGACCACTTCCGCCAGCGAATTGCCCTTGTGGGCGATGATGTCCGGCATGTAGGGGCCAAGAAAGGTATAGACCAGAAACACCGACGCCACGATCATCAGCGCCGGACCCAGGCTGCGTCGGGTGGCCTCCAGCAGCAGAATGATCCCGATGACGGAAATCACGTAATCCTGCATGATCGGCGCGCCCACGCGGGACGAAATCCCGTCATAGGCGAAATAGATGTAAAGCGCGGCAATGGCCGCGACGATGGCCAGCGCCCATTCCCAGGGCGGCACCCACGACTTGGGACTGCCCAGCAGGATCGCGGCGATGACGGCGGCGCCGACGATGGGGATCCACCAGACCGGCACGCCGGTCTTGGATCCCATGATGAACAGGACGACCATCAGCGCCGGCACGCCGACGCCCAGGATCAACTGGAACGGCGTGCGCTCTGCCGGATAGGCCATATAGGCCAGAAACAGCGCGAAGGCGAGGTGGATCGATCGCGTCTCGGTGTCGTTCAGAACCCCGAAACCCACCATGAACGGAATTGGCGAGGCGATCCACAGCTGGAACAGCGACCAGGCCAGCGCGGTCATCAGGATCAGCTTGCCCACGAAGCCGGGCGGCGTCCGTGCCCCGGTATCGGAGGATGCGACGAGCTCGTCGATTTCCTGCTGCGACAGGCCGCCATGGCCCGAGGCGGCCATCTCGACGGCGCTGGCCTCGAACTGGTCGTCCTTGTGGGACTTGTCCCGATCCGTCTCGCTCATCGCAGCATCCCCCGTTGTCTGGGCTTGTTGTCGTTATGGTCAAGAGCGATGGGCGGCCCCGGCAGGGCCGCCCGTGACTTGCGCCGGAATTACTGGATCCAGCCCTGTTCCCTGTAATATTTCTCGGCCCCCGGATGCAGCGGCGCGCTGTTGCCTTCCGTGACCATCTCCTTGGGATCGAGATTGGCGAAGGCCGGATGCAGCTTCTTGAATCGGTCGAAATTGTCGAAGACCGCCTTCACCACCTCGTAGACCACGTCTTCGGGCACGTCGGCCGAGGTCACGAAGGTCGCCTTGACGCCGAAGGTGTTGGTATCGTTGTCGGTTCCCGGATACATGCCACCCGGAATGGTCGCCTTGGCGTAATAGGGGTTCTCCTTGACCAGCTTGTCGATCTCGGGGCCCTCGACCGGGACCAGATTGGCGTCCACGGTCGAGGTCGCCTCCTGGATCGAGCCATTCGGATGGCCGACGGTATAGACGATCGCATCGACCTTGTTGTCGCCCAACGCCGCGGATTGTTCCGCCGGCTTCAATTGCGAGGCCAGCGCGAAGTCGTTCATCGTCCAGCCCTTGGCCTTCAGCACGACCTCCATCGTGGCCAATTGTCCCGAACCGGGATTGCCCACGTTGACCCGCTTGCCCTTCAGATCGTCGAAGGTCTGGATATTGGCATCCTTGCGGGCGACGACGGTGAACGGCTCGGGATGGACCGAGAACACGGCCCGCAGCTTGTCGACCTTCTTGTCGCCCTCGAAATCCGGAACATCGCCGTTATAGGCGTGATACTGGATATCGGACTGGGCGACGCCCATGGTCATGTCGCCATTCTTGATCGCATTGACATTGGCGACGGATCCGCCGGTCGAGGGCGCGGTGCACTTGATACCGGTCTTGGCGGTGTCACGGTTGACCAGACGGCAGATCGACTGGCCGACGACATAATAGACGCCGGTCTGTCCGCCGGTGCCGATGGTGATGAATTTTTCCTCCTGCGCCTGGGCAGCGCCCACGCCCAGGGCGAGGGCGGCGGTCAGCAGAAACGGTCCGAATTTGGTCATAGAGCTTGCTCCCTTTGATGGTCCGGGACGAGACCCGTCCCCTCCCGCAGCTTTGGCGCGGGTTCGTGAATACGGTAACGCAGTCCTGCGCTTTGGCAATCCCTAATGCCTGAACAGGAAGGTTTTTGTTTGTTTCCGAAGGCTTGCCAAGGAAATTTCAGCCATCGCTTGATTCGCCGGACGTCCCATCGCCCGACGGGAAGGAATTCCGATAGCGGCGGCGGCGGGCCAGGCAGAACCGCACTGTCCCCGGCGTCAGGCAGGGCAGACCAGTTCCAGCGCGCCGGCCAGCCTGTCCACCAGCATCGCCGTCTCGTCATCAGAGATGATGAAGGGCGGAGCCAGCAGAACGTGATCGCCGCGTCGGCCGTCGATCGTGCCTGACATGGGATAGCAGATCAGCCCGTTCTGGAAGGCCGCCTTCTTCAGTCGCGCCGCGACCTTCAGCGACGGGTCGAAAGGCTCTTTCGTGGCCCGGTCCGCGACCAGTTCGATCCCGCGAAACAGGCCGCGCCCGCGAATGTCGCCCACATGCGGGTGCTGCCCCAGCCGTGCGACCAGCGCCTCTTGCAAGGCTTCGCCCTTCTGCCGGACCTGCGGCAGCAGCCCGCGATCCAGAATGGCGCGCACCACCGCCAGCCCCGCCGCCGTGGCGACGGGATGGCCGATATAGGTGTGCCCGTGCTGGAAAAAGCCGCTGCCATCTGCGATCGCCCGATAGACGATCTTGCTGCACAGCATCGCACCGATCGGTTGATATCCGGCCCCCAAGCCCTTGGCGATGCACAGGATATCGGGCGCGATCCCGTCCTGCTCGCAGGCGAACAAGGTGCCGGTGCGTCCCATCCCGCACATCACCTCGTCCAGGATCAGCAGGATGCCGTATTCGTCGCAGATCTCGCGGATGCGCCTGAAATAGCCCGGTGCGGGCGGCACTGCGCCGGCCGTTGCGCCCACGACCGGCTCGGCCATGAAGGCCATCACCGTTTCGGGGCCAAGGCGTTCGATCTCGTCGCGCAGCGCCTCGGCGGCGCTCAGGCCGTATTCCTCGGGCGTCTCGCCCCCGGCCCGGTCGCGATATTCATAGCAGGGCGCGATATGGCTGACATCCAGCAGCAGCGGGCCGAATTGCTGCCGTCGCCATTCGTTGCCGCCCGCCGACAGCGCACCGATCGTGTTGCCGTGATAGCTTTGCCGCCGCGCGATCAGGCGCGAGCGCTGTGGCTGCCCCTTTTCCACCCAGTATTGCCGGGCCAGCTTGATCGCGGCCTCGGTCGCCTCGGACCCGCCCGACACGAAATAGACCCGGTCCAGGTCGCCGGGCGCATGGGCGATCAGCAGATCGGCCAGCGCCTCGGCGGGTTCGCTGGTCAGAAAGCCCGTATGCGCGAAGGCAAGCCGGTCAAGCTGATCCTTGATCACGCGCGTCACCCCGGCATCGCCATGACCAAGGCAGGACACCGCCGCGCCGCCCGAGCCATCCAGATATCGATTGCCCTCGGCGTCGATCAGCCAGACGCCCTCGCCGCCGATGGCGACCGGGGGCTGGGACTGGCAATGGCGGGGAAAGACATGCGACATCGAGGGCTCCTGTTCTCGGCCAGGGGATTTCTAACCCGCATCCAGCCGCGCCGCCACCGCTTCGCGCAGGGCGGGCAGCAGATCGGCGTGAAACCAGGGATTGCGCTTCAGCCAGCCGGTATTGCGCCACGAAGGATGCGGCAGCGGAAAGATCGCCGGCGCGTGATCGCGCCAAGCGGCCACGGTTTGCGTGACATTGCCGGCGCCCAGATGCCAGCGCATTGCGTGACCGCCCACCAGCAGCGTCAGATCGGGTTGCAGCAGGTCCAGAACCTGCGCCCGCCAGGTCGCGGCGCAGATCGGCGGCGGCGGCAGGTCGGCCCCCTTGCCGTCATAACCCGGAAAACAGAAGGCCATCGGCACGATGGCGATCCGGGCGCGGTCATAGAAGGTGGCCTGGTCCACGCCCATCCAGTCGCGCAACCTGTCGCCCGAACGATCGGTGAAGGGGCGTCCGCTTTGGTGCACCCGCATCCCCGGTGCCTGCCCGACGACCAGGATTCGCGCGCCCGGCGCGAACCAGGTCACGGGACGCGGCGCGTGGCGCGTCGCGGTCGCCGCAAAGCGCGGCGCGCAGAGGCGGCAGGCGGAAATCCGGTGCGAAAGATCGCTCATCCGACCGATCTAGTGAAAATGCCGCGCGAAAACACCCTGTGCCTTAACGATTTCTCAACGCCGACCGCGTCAACTGGACAGCATAACGACGCAGACATATGGTCTGGGCAGGTCCGGCCGGGCCGGATCACCACCGCAGGAAGGATCGCGACGCAAAGCCATGCTGGAATTCGACAATGTCTCGAAATCCTTCTGGACCGGCACGCAGCGCAAGGTGATCCTGGATCGTGCCTCCTTCCGTGTCGAGCCGGGGCATTCGCTGGGCATCCTGGCGCCCAACGGCACCGGCAAGACGACGTTGGTCAACATGATGTGCGGGCTGGAAAAACCCGATGAGGGCACGATCCGATCAACCTCGCGGATCTCGTTTCCGCTGGGATTCATGGGCGGGGTCGTCACCAAGCATTCGGCCAACGAGAATGCCCGCTATATTGCGCGCATCTATGGACTGGATCCCGATTACGTGGCCGCCTTCACCCGCTGGCTGACCGATATCGACGAATATTTCGACATGCCGGTGGGAACCTATTCCGCCGGGATGCGCCAGCGCTTCACCTTTTCGCTGCTTCTCGCGCTGGAATTCGACATCTACCTGATCGATGAAGGGATGCCCCAGACGACCGATGTCGAATTCAACCGCAAGGCCGGGTCGGTGCTTTTCGAAAGGCTGCGCAGCGCGACCGTCGTGATCGTTTCCCACCAGCCCGCGACGATCGAGAAATTCTGCCGTTCGGCCGCGATCCTGCGTGACGGCAGGCTCTACATGTTCGAATCCCTCGACGAGGCGAAGCAATATTATGACTACACCGCCTAAGGCCCGGCGCTATCACGCCTCTCCTTCGCAATCGCTGCGGACCGCCGCGACCGGTTCGGACGGGCGCAGCGATGCGGCCAAGGCCGCGCCGGCCAAGGGAATCGAGAATGTTCGGGTCGAGTTGCAAAGAAAGGTCGCGATGCCGACGCGCCACAGCGAAAGCCCGGTCGCGGGCGGCACCGGCTCCAACCCCGCAACGGATCCGCCCGCCTCTCCCGAACCCGGGTCCGAGGCGGAGCGCGAAAGATTCATGCGCACCGAACCGGTCGATGACGGTTTTCCGGCGCTCGGGGCGTCGCAACTCGATGACAAGCCTGCCCAATCCGTCCGCAGCGACGATGAGCCGGACCTGAAGGCCAAGTTGCAGCTGATCCAGGAGGAACAGCTGACCGACCGCCAGCTTCGGATCGCCCGGCGCATCGCCCTGCTGCACCAGATCCCGGTTTCATCGGACCAGGAGGCGGTGTTGCGGCTGCGCGAACGGGGCATCGATCCCTCGCACCGGGCGGCTCTGGGCCAGATCCTGTCAAGCGAAGGGAGCCGGGCGCAGGCCGCGCCTTCGGCCAATGCGCCGGCGATCATGCCGCAACCGTCGCCCGTGGCCGTTCCCACGCCCCGAAAACCGGGCACCGAGGTCGGCCCCGTGCGGCCGCAGATGCCCTCTCGCGAGGCGCTGACCGAGGAACGGCGGGCGGCCGAAATTTATCGGATCCAGCGCGATATCGCGCGCCGCCGCCGCCGCCGTCTGTTCATGCTGACCCTGCGCCTGCTGCTGTTCGTGGCGCTGCCCACGGCGCTGGCGGGCTGGTATTATTTCCGCGTTGCGACACCGCTTTACGCCACCTTCTCGCAATTCCAGATACAACGGGCCGAATCCGCCTCGGCGGGGGGCGCCGGCGGTCTTCTGGCCGGTTCGCAGCTTGCCACCAATCCCGATTCCGTGGCTGTGCAAAGCTATCTGAATTCGCGCGATGCGATGCTGCGGCTGGACGCCGACAAGGGCTTCAAGGCCGCCTTCCAGCAGCCGGGCATCGATCCGATCAAACGGCTTCCCCTCGATGCCAGCAATGAAGACGCCTATGCCACCTACAGGAATTCGGTCAGGATAGGCTACGATCCGACCGAAGGCGTCATCGACATGGAGGTGATCGCCCCCGATCCCGCCCTGAGCGAGCAGTTTTCGCTGGCACTGATCCGATATGCCGAGGAACAGGTGGACAGGATGACCGCCCGCCTGCGATCGGACCAGATGGAGGGCGCCGCCGAATCTTATCGCGACGCCGAGACCAAGGTTCTCGACGCGCAGCGGCGGGTCCAGGAATTGCAACAGGACCTGGGTGTGCTGGATCCGGCCGCCGAAGGCACGGTGGTGATGAACCAGATTGCCACGCTGGAAGGGCAACTGAGCCAGAAGCGGCTGGAACTGGGTCAGTTGCTGGCCAATCCGCGCCCCCAGCAAAGCCGCGTGGACGCCGCGCGCGGCGACATCTCGCGGCTGGAAAAGATGATCGCCGATACCCGCCAGCAACTGACCCAGGGCAACGAACAGCGCGCCTCTCTGGCGGCGATCACCGGCGAGCTGCGCATTGCCGAAAGCGATCTGGCGACACGCCAGGAATTGCTGGCCGCGGCGGCGGCGCAGATGGAAGGCGCCCGGATCGAGGCCAACAAGCAGGTCCGCTATCTGTCGCTCTCGGTCGCCCCGGTTCCGCCCGACGAGGCCACCTATCCAAAGGCGGTCCAGAACACCATCGTGGCCTTTCTGATCTTTTCGGGTATCTACCTGATGCTGTCGCTGACCGTATCCATCCTGAGAGAGCAGGTTTCCACATGACCACATCACGCCACATCCGCATCGGCCCCGTGACCTGCGGCAACGATCTTCCGCTGACGTTGATCGCGGGGCCCTGCCAGCTGGAAAGCCTGGAACACGCGCTCATGATCGCCGAAAGCATGGCCGAGGCTTGCCGCGCGGCGGGTGCGGGCTTCGTCTTCAAGGCCAGCTACGACAAGGCCAATCGCACCTCGCTGAGCGGCAGGCGCGGGTTGGGGATCGAGGAGGGACTGGCGATTCTGGAAACGGTCCGCGACCGGATCGGCTGCCCGGTCCTGACCGACGTGCATGACGCGGCGCAGGCGGTCCGCGCGGCGCGATCGGTCGATGTGATCCAGATCCCCGCCTTTCTGTGCCGCCAGACCGACCTGCTTCTGGCCGCCGGGCGGACCGGCGCTGTCGTGAATGTCAAGAAGGGCCAGTTCCTTGCGCCCTGGGACATGGCCAACGTGGCGCAGAAAGTCGCCTCGACCGGCAACGACAGCATCCTGCTGACCGAACGCGGCGTCAGCTTCGGCTACAACACCCTGGTTGCCGACATGCGGTCGCTGCCGATCATGGCGCGCAGCGGCTACCCGGTGATCATGGACGCCACCCATTCGGTGCAGCAGCCGGGCGGCCAGGGCGGCTCGTCCGGCGGCCAGCGGGAATTCGCACCGGTCATGGCGCGCGCCGCGGTGTCGCTGGGCGTGGCCGGCGTCTTCATCGAGACGCACGAGGATCCCGACAACGCGCCCTCGGACGGTCCCAACATGGTCCCGCTTCAGCAGATGCCTGCCCTGATCGCCTCGCTGATGGCGTTCGACCGCTTGGCCAAGGCCGATCCGCTGACATCATGATTCGGGCGCTGCTGCTGTCGATTCTTCTTGTCCTGCCGTTTGCCGCGGTTTCGCAGGCGCGGGAGGATGGCGGCGTGATCACCGCGCCTTCGGGGACGATTCCGGTCGGAGACAACGCGGCGTCAGACGCAGCGATCCGGACCCGGATCGACAGCATCCTGTCGCAGGTCAGCGCCTTCGACAAGGTGCGCGCGAGGGTCGATGCGGGCATCGTTCGGCTGACCGGCGAGGTGACCGAGCAGGTGCAGATCGATCGCCTGAATGCACTGATGGCGCGCGTGGACGGGGTCGTGGCGATTCAGAACGACGTGATCCTGACCACCGATATCGGGTTGCGGCTGGGCACCGTCCGCGACCGTTTCCTGCAACGGTTGAACCAGGTGATCGCCGGCCTGCCCTTCGTTGCCCTGGGACTGGTCGTCGGTGCGCTGATCCTGCTGGTCGGCAGCTGGATCTCGCGCCGCGAACGAACCTTGGCGCGGGTCGCGCCGAACCCCTTCATCGCCGGCTTTCTGGCCCAGGTCATCCGCCTGATCGCCTGGATCGTGGCGCTGGTGGTGGCACTGGATCTGATGGGCGCGACCGCACTTCTGGGCACGCTGCTGGGCGCGGCAGGGATTTTCGGCCTGTCGCTCAGCTTCGCGGCCCGCGACACGATCGAGGGCCTTGTCGCAACCATCCTGCTGTCGCTGCGCCAGCCCTTCGGTCCCAACGATCTGATCGAGGTAAACGACCAGCGCGGCCGCGTCATCCGCATGACCAGCCGAGGCACCACGCTGCTGACGCTGGATGGCAATCATATCCGAATCCCGAACCAGATCATCTACAAGGCAGTGCTGACCAACTATACCCGCAACCCCGAGCGTCGCTTCCTAGTCGATCTCGTGATCGACCCGGTCTCGGATCTCGGCCGCGCCCGCGATCTGGCCCTGAGGGTGCTGGCGGGAATGAGCTTCGTGCTGCAACGCCCCGAACCCGTCGCCTGGGTCGAGGCGACCAGCCCCGAAACCCTCGTCATCCGGGCTGGCGGCTGGGTCTCTCAGGACGGAACCGATTTCGATCTGGCCCGCGGCGAGGCCTTTCGGCTGCTGCGCCGGGCCATGGACGCCGAGGGGTTCGGTCTGCCCGAGCCGATTCATCGCATCCATGTCGAGGGGGCCGATCCGTCCCCTGCCGCCCAGCCGGTGCCCAGGCCCGCGGCCACGCGTCGTGAAAAGCCTCCCGATCTCAGCCCCGACGCGACTTTCGAGGAACTTCTGGACCGCGAAAGGGGTGATGGCCGCAATCTGCTGACGCCGGTCGGCGAGTGACGATCAACCCCGTTCCATGCCCCGGGCTGCCGCATCGGCCGACGCCCAGGCCCATTGGAAATTGTATCCGCCCAGCCAGCCCGTCACATCGACGCATTCGCCGATGAAGAACAATCCCGGCACCCGCCGCGCCTGCAGGCTGCGGGCATCCAGGTCGCGGGTATCGACGCCGCCCAGCGTGACCTCGGCCGTGCGATAGCCTTCGGTCCCGACCGGCCGGACCTGCCAGCGATTGATGCGCGCGCCAACCGAATCCAGCACGCGATTGCCCTGATCGGCCAGCCTGGCATCCGTCAGCCCGGCTTCAGCCGCCACTGCCGAAGCCAGCCGCTCGGGCAGAAACCGCCCAAGCGCGGTCGCCACCTCCACGCGGCCCGCCCGCCCCCGCGCGGATTTCAGCGCCGCGGCGACGTCGTGATCAGGCGCAAGATCGATCTGCAACGTCTCGCCGGGGCGCCAGAAACTGGAGATCTGCAGGATGACCGGTCCGCTGAGCCCGCGATGGGTAAACAGCAGCGCATCCCGGAACGCGCCGTCGCCATGCACGATCCTCGCCTCGACCGAAACACCCGCAAGTGGACGGCACAGGGCCAGATCCTGATCGGCAAAGGTCATCGGCACAAGACCGGGACGCGGCTCCGAGAGGCGCAGACCGAATTGTCGCGCCAGGTCATGGGCCAGCCCGGTCGCGCCCATTTTCGGGATCGACCGGCCGCCTGTCGCCACCACCAGCCGGCGCGCGGCGACAGGCCCAGTGTCGGTTTCGACGACGAAACCATCAGGGGTGCGCTCCACCGCGCCGATCCCGGTCCTCAGCCGCAGATCCGCGCCGCGCATCCGCTGCAGCAACAGGTCGGTGATCTGCGTGGCCTTGCCGTCACAGAAAAGCTGACCCTGCGACTTCTCGTGCCAGCCGATTCCCGCGCGATCCACCAGCCCGACGAAATCCTCGGGGCGATAGCGCGCCAGCGCGCTGGCCGAAAAACGCGGATTGCCCGACAGGAACCTTTCGGGCACGCTGGCGAGATTGGTGAAATTGCACCGCCCCCCACCCGAGATCCGGATCTTTTCGGCCGGGCGGGCGGCGTGATCCAGAACCAGAATCCGCCTGCCCGGCGCCAAGGCGGACCCCGCGCAGAATAATCCGGCCGCCCCGCCGCCCAGAATGAGAATGTCCACCTGCTCCATCCGCGCGCCATAGCGGCCCGCCCCGGAACACACAAGTTTTCCCGATTTTCGACTTGCAGCCTACGGAGGTCTTGGCTATTCACGCCCGCACGGTTGGGGCGTGGCCAAGTGGTAAGGCAACGGTTTTTGGTACCGTGTACCGTAGGTTCGAATCCTACCGCCCCAGCCAAATCTCGTTTTTCGATGAATTGCCGTTGTTTTCGGCGCTTGAACGAGCGGCGATGGCCGTCGTTTCCGCCAAGAGATCAAAGGGTTGGCGGAAGGTGGCGACCACCTCACCATCTTCCCAAGAGCAGTTCGAAAGTACGAAGTTGAGCAGGCGGCGCTTTTCACGGGCGGGCTGGCGTTCGAACAGCGCCTGTGCATTGCGGGCGAGTTCGAGAATCCGCACGCCCTCGTCCATGTAGGACTGCTCGGCCTCCTCGTGGCGGTCGATATCGTGCTGCATGCGGCGCGGGTTCACCACGCTCGCGGCCCAGGCGGAGACAGTGCTGAAGCTGGACCCGTTCGCCGGGCACATGTTCGTCTTCCGCGGTCGGCGCGGAGATCTGATCAAGATCATCTGGTGGGATGGCCAGGGCGCATGCCTGTTCAGCAAGCGCCTGGAGAAGGGCCGCTTCGTGTGGCCGTCGGCGAAGGAGGGCAAGATCGCTCTGACGCCGGCACAGCTGGCGATGCTGCTGGAAGGAATCGACTGGCGGCTGCCGCGGCGCAGCTGGACGCCGCTGAAGGCGGGATGAAACCGGGCGCGACAGCACGTTCGGGATTTCCTGTTTCGCCCATGTTTTGCTATGATTGGCCATGCTCGATGTGGCCAAATCCCTGCCCGAAGACCCCGAGGAACTGCGACGGTTCACGGCGCTTTTGCTGGCCGAAGTGAAGTCGCAGGCAATGCTGATGGAGAAGCTGCGCCACCAGTTGGCCGGTCGCCGCAGCCATCGCTTTGGCACGTCGTCGGAGACCGTCGAGCAGCTTCAACTGGCGCTTGAGGCAACGAGATCTCTATCGCCAGGATGACTGCGAAGCTGCGCCTGCCGGACGAGGAAGGGAAGGACCAGCCGAAGCGCCGTCCCATCCCCGATCACATCCCGCGCCAGGAGATAGAACTGACCACCGGCGATGAGGACTGTGCCCGCTGCGGCGGAACCCTTCGCCGCCTCGGCGAGGATGTGACCGAAGAACTGGAATATGTTCCCGGCCGGTTCATCGTGAACCGGATCGTCCGTCCCCGCCTGGCCTGTTCCGGCTGTGAGGCATTCACACAGGCTTCTCTGCCATCCCGCCCGATCGAGCGCGGTCGTCCCGGCCCCGGCCTGCTGGCGCATGTTCTGGTCTCCAAATACGCCGACCATCTGCCCCTTTATCGCCAGAGCCGGATCTTCGAGCGCGACGGGCTCGACCTTGACCGCTCGACGCTGGCGGATTGGGTCGGCAAATCCACTGCACTTCTGGAACCGCTCGCTGATGCCATCGGGCGGCATGTGCTGGCCGGAAAGGCGATCTTCGCGGATGACACCCCGGTCAGGATGCTGGCGCCCGGCACCGGGAAGACCGCAACGGCGCGACTGTGGACATACGGGCGGGACGAGCGGCCCTGGGGCGGCGACGCCCCGCCCGCCAACTGGTATCGCTTCTCGCCGGATCGAAAGGGCCAGCACCCGAAGGATCACCTGTCAGGATATTGCGGCTGGATGCACGCCGACGGTTACGCCGGGTTCGAGGACATCTACCGGTCTGGCGACATCCGCGAGGTTGCCTGCATGGCCCATGTCCGGCGCAAGTTCGTCGACGTCCACAGGGCCCAGGGGTCGGCCATCGCCAACGAGGCCATCCGGCGGGTCGCACAGCTCTACGCGGTAGAGAAAGAGGCGCGGGGATCACCGCCGGACCGGCGCGTCGAGATCCGCCAGGCGAAGGCGGTGCCCATCTTCGACGGGTTGGAGAGCTGGCTTCACGACCAACTGCCGACGATCTCCGGCAAGTCACCATTGGCCATGGCGATCCGATATGGCCTGACGCGCATGAAGCGGCTTCGGCCCTGTCTCGACCACGGCTTCCTCGAACTCGACAACAACACGGCCGAGCGCGCCATGCGATCCGTAGCCGTCGGACGGAAGAACTACCTGTTCGTCGGCTCGCAGACCGGCGGCCGCGCCGCCGCCATCGCCTATACCCTGATCGAGACCGCCAAGCTGAATGGTGTGGACCCGCAGGGATGGCTCGCCGATACGCTGGCCTGCATCCCAGACTACAAGATCACCCGCGTGGACGATCTCC
>DBFD01000057.1:1892-14155 GCA_002294185.1 Paracoccus sp. UBA889 | reverse complement strand
GGCTTGGCGTTGATCAGATCCTGCGGCATCACGGTGTCGATCTCGACGCCCGACATGCGTTCGCGGATCGCGCGTTCCATCCGCAGCAGACCGACGCGATACTGGTTTTCCATCAGTTCGCCGACCGAACGCACCCGGCGATTGCCCAGGTGGTCGATATCGTCGATCTCGCCCTTGCCGTCGCGAAGCTCCACCAGCCCGCGCACGCAGGCCACGATATCTTCGGGGCGCAACGTCCGCTGGGTGTCCGGCGCATCGAGATTCAGACGCATGTTCATCTTCACGCGGCCGACCGCCGACAGGTCATAGCGTTCACTGTCGAAGAACAGGCTGTTGAACAGCGTCGAGGCAGCCTCGACGGTGGGCGGCTCGCCCGGGCGCATGACGCGATAGATATCCATCAGCGCCTGTTCGCGGTTCATGTTCTTGTCCGCAGCCATCGTGTTGCGGATATAGGGTCCGACATTGACATGATCGATGTCCAGAACCGGCACGTCGGTGACGTCATTGTCCAGCAGCACCTTGAGCAGGCCACCGTTCAACTCGCCTTCCTTGTCGTATTCGGCGGTGATTTCATCACCGGCCTCGGCATAGATCAGGCCGGTCTTCTCGTTGATGATATCCTTGGCGACAAAGCGTCCGATGATCCGCTCGAACGGAACAAGCAGCTTGACCTGATCGCCCGAATCCACAAGCTGCTTGACCAGACGCGGCGTCACCTTTTCGCCCGCCTTGGTGATGACCTCGCCCGTATCGGCATTGATCAGGTCATAGGCCGGACGGGTGCCGCGCACGCGCTCGGGGAAGAAGCGCGTGATCCATCCCCGCTCGCGACCCTTCTTCTTCAGCTTGTAATCGACCGTCTCGTAGAAGGCGTCCATGATGCCTTCCTGGTCCATGCCCAGCGAATACAGCAGCGTCGTCACCGGCAGCTTGCGGCGGCGGTCGATGCGCGCGAAGACCAGATCCTTGGCATCGAATTCGAAATCCAGCCACGAGCCGCGATAGGGGATGATGCGGCAGGCGAACAGCAGCTTGCCCGAGGAATGGGTCTTGCCGCGGTCATGGTCGAAGAAAACCCCCGGGCTGCGGTGCATCTGAGAGACCACGACCCGTTCGGTCCCGTTCACGATGAACGTACCGTTCTGCGTCATCAGGGGCATGTCGCCCATGAAAACGTCCTGTTCCTTGATGTCCTTGACCGACTTCGCACCGGTATTCTCATCCAGATCGAACACGATCAGCCGCAGCGTCACCTTCAGCGGCGCGGCATAGGTCATGTCGCGTTGCTGGCATTCCTCGACATCGTATTTCGGCTTTTCCAGCTCGTATTTCACGAATTCCAGCGTGGCGGTCTCGTTGAAATCCTTGATCGGAAAAACCGACTGGAACACGCCCTGGATGCCGTCGCCATCATTGTGGCCGGCACCCTCTCCCGAATTCAGGAACAGGTCATAGGATGATTTCTGAACCTCGATGAGGTTCGGCATCTCCAGCACTTCGCGGATATTGCCGTAATAGCGACGGATACGCTTCTGGCCGACATAGGATTGCGCCATGGGGTCTTGTCACCTTTCGTCTTCGCGCGCGCGCAACGGGTCGGGGCCCCCGAGGCGCGGCCTACGAATGCAGGGATGAGGTTCCATTCGTGCCGCACGTCCCACCGCGCGGCTCCCGAACCTCGAACATGCCCTGAAGGATGGTCCGGCAAAGGGACCGCCCTTCAAGACAGGTTCGGCAGGGGCCGGAAATTCCGGTCCCTGCCTCGTTCACTCAGCCATGGAACCGATTACTTCAGTTCGACCTTGGCGCCAGCCGCTTCCAGCTTCTTCTTCAGCTCTTCGGCTTCGTCCTTGTTCGCGCCTTCCTTGACCTTGCCGCCTGCTTCGACCAGATCCTTGGCCTCTTTCAGGCCCAGGCCGGTGATGCCGCGCACTTCCTTGATCACATTGATCTTGTTGGGGCCGGCTTCGGTCAGGACGACGTCGAATTCGGTCTTTTCCTCGGCGGCCTCGGCGGCGCCACCGGCAGCCGGACCGGCCATCATGACGGCGCCACCGGCGGCCGGCTCGATGCCGTATTCGTCTTTCAGGATGGTTTTCAGCTCCTGGGCTTCCAGCAGGGTCAGGCCCACGATTTCTTCGGCAAGTTTTTTCAGATCAGCCATTTTTCCGTTCTTTCCAGTTAGTGTTCCAACGTCGCGCTTTCAAGCACACGCCGGGAATCGGGTTGCGTCACGCAGCCTCGCGCTCTTCCAGAGTGCTGAGGATGCCCGCGATGTTCGAAGCAGGGGCGCCAATGGCACCGGCAATGTTCGCAGCGGGGGCGCCAATGCAGGACACGATCGAAGCGATAAGCTCGTCGCGCGACGGCATGGCGGCCACGGCTTTGACACCGGCCGGATCCAGAGCCGTGTCGCCCATGGCACCGCCGAGGATCACGAACTTGTCGTTCCCCTTGGCATAGTCCTCGCAGACCTTGGCCGCAGCCACAGGGTCTTCCGAGAAGGACAACACGGTCATGCCCGTCAGGTAATCGGCGATGCTTGCGCAAGGCTTACCCTCGAGGGCGATCTTGGCGAGCCTGTTCTTGGCAACGCGAACGGCACCACCCGCATCGCTCATGCGCGCGCGGAGGTCCTGCATCTGTGCAACCGTCATCCCTTCGTAGTGGGCAACCACGACGACGCCAGAGCTTTCAAAGATCTGGCCGAGTTCCTCGACCACCTGTTCTTTTTGCGCTCTATCCACGGTTTCACTCCAAGTTGGGGGTTTCCCCCCGGCTCTCACGTTTCCCGCCCCGGTCCGGGGCAGGTCGAGTCCGCTAGGGCAAGATCACCCGAAGGCCGAACCTTCGGAAAAATGCTTCTACCCATCTCAGGCAGGATATTAAGCTGGCAAGCCAGCACCCGCCGTCTCGGACGAATCGATACACGCGCAGACTGACATCTGCGCGCGGATCAGGCCGTCTCCTTAGTGCCTTTGGTTCGGGATGTGAAGGGCTATCTTGACCTGATCGCGACTTGGGCCATCATTTGCGGCCTTCGGACGAATCCGGACCTCCATCCGGCGATCATCCCGCACATGGCGGTGCGGCCAGGATCTTGCCTTGATTCGACCTTTCGGGCGCTTCCACGGTCGCCAAGCCTGTTTTGCTGAAATAAGACGGGGCGGGTCCGCAGGCCCGCCCCGTCATCATCATCGTCAAGGCTGAGTTACGCCTGCGTCGCGGAGACGACGTCGATCGACACGCCCGGGCCCATGGTGGAACTGATCGAGACCTTCTTCATATAGGTGCCCTTGGCGCCGCTGGGCCGCGCCTTGCTCACCGCGTCCACGAAGGCGCGGATGTTCTGGGCGAGCTTCTCGGCATCGAAGGACGCCTTGCCGACGCCGGCGTGAACGACGCCCGCCTTTTCGGCCTTGAACTGGACCTCACCGCCCTTGGCCGCCTTGACGGCTTCGGCGACATCCATCGTGACCGTGCCGACCTTGGGGTTCGGCATCAGGTTGCGCGGCCCCAGAATCTTGCCCAGACGGCCGACCAGCGGCATCATGTCCGGCGTCGCGATGCACCGATCAAAGTCGATCTTGCCCGACTGGATCGTTTCCATCAGATCCTCGGCACCGACGATATCGGCGCCCGCCTCCTTGGCCTCGTCGGCCTTGGGTCCACGCGCGAATACCGCAACACGAACATCCTTGCCGGTCCCGGCGGGCAGCGTCACGACACCGCGAACCATCTGGTCGGCATGACGCGGATTCACGCCCAGGTTCATCGCGATCTCGACCGTTTCATCGAATTTCGCGGTGGCGTTGTCCTTGACCAGCCTGACGGCATCCTCGACCGACAGATTCGCCTTGCCTTCGAACGCGGCACGTGCCGCGGCTTTCTTTTTCGCAATCTTCGCCATGGCTTAGCCCTTCACCTCGATACCGATCGACCGGGCCGAGCCCAGGATGATCTTCATCGCCTGCTCGACATCATTGGCGCTGAGGTCCTTCATCTTGGCCTCGGCGATCTCGCGCACCTGCTTGACGGTCACGGTGCCGGCGCTCGCGCGACCGGGCTTGTCCGAACCTTTCGGGCGGTTGCGCTTGCCCACCGGCTTCAGTCCGGCGGCCTTCTTCAGCAGAAACGAAGCCGGCGGCGTCTTCGTCTCGAAGGTGAAGGATTTGTCGGCATAATAGGTGATCACCACGGGAACCGGCGAGCCCTGTTCCATTTCCTGCGTGCGAGCGTTGAACTCTTTGCAGAATGCCATGATGTTGATGCCGCGTTGGCCCAATGCGGGACCGACGGGCGGGGACGGGTTCGCCTGACCCGCCTTGATTTGCAGCTTAAGCTGCCCGACGACTTTCTTGGCCATCTGGCCTTCTCCTTATCATCACGCCCCGTCCCTGATTGGACATCCGGGGCCCTGACTTAGCGGTTCGGCGGCGCGCCCCAAGGGGAAGACAGCCTCCCGCGACCAATCACGCGGTCTTGGCGACCTGCGTGAATTCCAGCTCGACCGGCGTGGGCCGGCCGAAGATCGACACCATGACCTTGATGCGCGAGGCGGCCTCGTCGACCTCCTCGACCATTCCCGAAAACCCCTCGAAGGGACCATCGGTCACGTTCACCTTTTCGCCCACATCAAAGCGGATCAGGTTGCGCGGGGCGACCGGTTCGCCCTCGCCCGTGCGGTTCAGCATCATGTTCACCTCGTCGTCGCGCATCGGCATCGGCTTGCCCTGCGCGCCGAGGAAACCGGTGACCCGGTTGATCGAATTGACCAGGTGATAGGTGCGATCAGACATGTCCATGTGAACCAGGACATAGCCCGGCATGAAGCGGCGTTCCGATGTAACCTTCTTGCCGCGCCGAATCTCGATCACCTGTTCGGTGGGGACCAGAACCTCGTCAATCTCGTCCTCAAGCCCCTTTTCGGACACCGACTGGCGAATCGCCTCGGCGACCTTCTTTTCGAAGTTCGACAGGACACTGACCGAATACCAACGCTTTGCCATGTCTCGATCGACCCCTGTTCGTCCTGATAGGGAATCGCGCGGCCGGGCCGGCAACTCCTTGAATTCCTGATATGTCCGCCAAAATTGAAATCGGCGTGCACGCGAGTTCGATGCACGCCGTCGCCGGACAGTCGGGGGCCAATACCGCTGCGGCCCCGAAAATGCAAGCCCGATCAGCCGCTGATCGCTTGAAGCCCCTGGGTCAGGCCAAAGCGGATGATCAGATCGACCAGAAAGAAGAACACGCTGGTCAGCGCGGCCATGATCATGACCATGATCGTCGTCGTGATCACCTCACGGCGGGTGGGCCAGGTGATCTTCGCGGCTTCGGCGCGGACCTGGTTGATGAACTGGACGGGATTGGCCACGAACGGCTCCTTCGGGTTTTCAGCCGCCGATGTATCGCCGATGCGCCGCCGTTTCAACCCTGCAAGGACGCATCCGAGGGCGACAGGAATGTGACCTTCGTCATCGCCGCCAATCGCGCGCAATCCTCGGCGTAGTCGCCGCCGCGCGGCAGGTCGGCGGCCGGGATGGCCGCGCGCAGGCCGGCATCTCCGGCGCCGCGCGGATGCGATTCCAGCGCCCGGTGCGCGATCTGGCGCCGGTCCTGCATCGTGTCGGAATGCGCGATCGCACCCAGATAATCGCGATAGGCCGCAGCCGACCATCCGATCCTGCGCGGCGCCGGATCGGGAATCAGCCGCGCGGCCTGCGGCCCGGCCATTCGCGCCAGCACCGACGGCCGCACCGAGCCCAGGTCCTCGTGGCGCCAGCAGACCAGGCTTTCGACGCCCGCCACCGACAGAAGCCTGTCCGCCAGATCGGACCAGCCCAGGCGTGCGCAATCCAGCCCCGCCAGATAATCGCCGATCCGCGCCTGCCGGCCCATTCGCAATTCCTCGCCAAAGGCCGAAATCAGGAAATCGGCGGGTTCGCGCACGGCCAGAAACAGCCTGATGCCAGAACCGTCCATCAGCCCGACCAGGTTTTCAAGCCGCGCCTGGGCAAGGGGATAAAGCTGCCCCCGGGGCGCAAACAGCCGTGCCGGCGTGGTGTCGCCCAGAATCAGCTCATCGGACAGAATCAGCCGGCCAGCCGATGCGCTCTCCTGCCGCAGCGCCCTGGCGGCCTGCCGCGCCTTCCATGGCGTCCGCCCGCAATCGTCCAGCAGGCGCCGAAGATCGGTCGGACCGGCGCGCAACCGGCGCGGCCCCATCCAGCCGATCCCCTGACGCGCCAATTGCGGCGCGGCACGATCGAAAGCGGTCTGAAGATGCGTGGTTGCGGTCTTGTGCGCGCCCAGATGAAGGCAGAGATTCATCGCAGCCGCCGGGCGGTTATTCCGACGACGGGCCTGGCAGGGGCAGGGGGACTCGAACCCACGACCCTCGGTTTTGGAGACCGATGCTCTACCAACTGAGCTATACCCCTGTGGCCGTGCGACCGTTTAAGGCACGGGGTGACGGGGTGCAAGGGTATTTCCACGCCTGACCAGCGGCGCGCGCCGGAACGACGGACGCCTATTCGGCCGCATCGGCGGCCAGAAAACCGCCCGACTGGCGTGCCCAAAGCCGCGCGTAAAGACCGTTTGCCGCCAGCAATTCGGCGTGGCTGCCCTGTTCGATGATCCTTCCCGCATCCATCACCACCAGCCGGTCCATGGCCGCGATGGTGGACAGCCGGTGCGCGATGGCAAGAACCGTCTTGCCCTGCATCAGCATCTCCAGCCGCGACTGGATCGCCGCCTCGACCTCGCTGTCCAGCGCACTGGTCGCCTCGTCCAGGATCAGGATCGGCGCATCCTTCAGCGCCACCCGCGCGATCGCGATCCTCTGGCGCTGGCCGCCCGACAGCTTCACCCCGCGTTCGCCGACATGCGCATCCAGGCCGCATCGCCCGAAACTGTCCGAGAGCCCCGGCACGAAACCATGCGCCTCGGCCATTTCCAGCGCCTGCGCGATCTGATCCTCGGCCGCATCCGGGCGGCCATAGGCGATGTTGTCGCGCACCGAGCGATGCAGAAGCGAACTGTCCTGCGTGACCACGCCGATCGCGCCGCGCAGCGAATCCTGGGTCACCCGCGCGATATCCTGCCCGTCAATGGTGATGCGGCCGCTTTCAAGATCGTGAAGCCGCAGCAGCAGGTTCACCAGCGTCGATTTGCCTGCCCCCGACCGGCCGACCAGTCCGACCCGCTCGCCGGGCGCGATCGTCAGGCTCAGATCGTCCAGCACCGGCAGCGGGCGCGCGCCCGGGGCGCCGCCATAGCGGAAGGTGACGTTCCGGAACTCCACCGCGCCGGGTCCGCGACGCAAGGACCGCGCGGCGGGCGCGTCCAGAACCTGACGGGGCAGCGCAAGGCTGGAAATGCCGTCGCGCACGGTGCCGATATTCTCGAACAGGGCGGCGAATTCCCACATGATCCAGTGCGCCATGTTGTTGAGTCGCAAGGCCAGCGGCACCGCGACCGCAACCGCGCCGACCTCCACCCGGCCCTCGGACCATAGCCACAGCCCAAGCGCCGTCACCGCGCCGATCAGCGCCACGTTGATCGCGTTCAGCGTCACGTCCTGAATCGTCGAAAGCCGCATCTGCCGGTGCACGGTCCGCAAGAAGGCGTCCATCCCGTCGCGCATCCAGTCTTCCTCGCGGGCGGAATGGGAAAACAGCTTGACCGTCGCGATATTGGTATAGCTGTCCACGACCCGCCCGGTCATGGCCGAGCGCGCATCGGCCTGTTCCTGCGCCACCCGCCCCAGGCGCGGCACGATCTGCCACAACATCAGCGCATAGGCCACTGCCCACAGCGCGAAAGGCACCGCCAGCCGCCAATCCTGACTACCCGCCAGCGCCAGCGCGCCGAGGAAATAGATCAGCACATAGCTGCCCACGTCCATGATCTTCATCGCGACCTCGCGCACCGCCAGCGCCGTCTGCATCAGCCTTTGCGCGATCCGGCCGGCGAATTCGTCCTGGAAATAGCCGATCGACTGACGCAGCAGATAGCGGTGGGCCTGCCAGCGGATGCGCTGCGGAAAATTGCCCATCAGGGACTGATGCAGAACCAGCGAGGCGATCAGGTTCAGCCCCGGCAAAAGGATCAGCAGCACCAGCGCCATCAGTGCCAGCCGTCCGCCCTGTTGCGTCCAGAACAGCGCGCGGGGCGTGTCGGCCATCCGGTCCACCAGGTCGCCCAGCCAGCCGAACAGCATCACCTCGATCAGCGCGATGACGCCCGAAAAGGCGGCAAGCAGCGTCAGCCACGGCAAGGCACCATGACTGTAATGCAGCAGAAAGCGCCACAGCGAGCGCGGCGGCATCGCCGGGCTGTCGCCGGGATAGGGGTCGATGCGGCGTTCGAACCACGCGAACATGGGATCGTCTCAGGCTTTGCGAAACCGGACAATATTGCTGACCCGGTGGCGAAGCCGAGTCAAGCAGGCTGATCTTTGATCGAGTTCGGAACATTGCCCGGCCGATGGCGTTTTTGCGGCGACGGGCCACGCCATCCCGGCACCAACGCCCCGGAAAGGAAATGCACATGACCGTCAAGAATCTGAAGGACCTTTATCTGGACCAGCTCGGCGATCTCTATTCCGCCTGCAAGCAATCCATGCCAGCCGTGACCGAGATGGGCCGCGCGGCCAAGTCGCGCGAGTTGTCCGAAGCCCTGATCAATGGCAATCAGGGCATTGCCCGCGGGATGGAGGTTCTGGCCGAACTTTGCAGCCGTCACGACGTCGACCCGACGGGCGAACATTGCAAGGGCATGGAAGGCCTTGTCGCCGAGGCGCGCAAACATGCGATCGAGACTGATTTTGCGGATGACGATGCCCAGGACGCGGCGATCATCACGCAATATCAGCGCCTCGCGCATTATGCCATCGCCGGCTATGGCTGCGTGCGGACCTTCGCCAACCGGCTCGACCTCGACAGCGACGCGGCCGCGCTTCAGGAATGTCTGGACAAAACCTGGGAAGGCGATCGGCACATGTCGAAGATTGCCGAGGGTGGTGTGAACGCGGCCGCGATGGATGGACGCTGACGCGGCATTCCGCATCCGATGACCGTCAACGCCCCGCCGGAACCGGCGGGGCGTCCTGATACGGGCGGGCTCAGACGTTGCCCGCCGCCATCTCGCCAGCGATGTGATCGGCCTGCCGGATCGCCAGCGCCACGATGGTCAGGGTCGGATTTTCGGCCGCCCCGGTGGTGAACTGGCTGCCATCGCTGACAAACAGGTTCTTCACATCGTGCGATCGGCCATTCTTGTCGACCACCCCGTCGCTGGGTTTTTCCGACATCCTGTTGGTGCCCAGATTGTGGGTCGAGGGATAGGGCGGCGTCGGCATCGTCCTGGTCGCGCCCACTTCCTTGTAGATGGCCTGCCCGACACCATAGGCATGGTTGCGCATCGCGATGTCGTTGGGATGGTCGCTGAAGTTGACGTTGGCCACCTTCAGCCCGAACCGGTCCTCGACATCGGAAAGCGTCACCCGGTTGGTTTCTTGCGGCATGTCCTCGCCCACGATCCAAAGACCGGCCATGTTCTCGTAGCTGTCCAGCGCCGTCGTGAACTCTCGTCCCCAGGCTCCGGGATCCAGGAAGGCCGCCATGAAGGGCAGCCCCAGGCTGAGCGTTTCCAGCTCATAGCCACCGACGAATCCGCGCGAGGGATCGTGTCTTGCCTCGTCACGGATGATGCCGGCCATGGTCGTGCCCCGCCACATCCGGACAGGCTTTTCGAACACGCCATAGACCGATCCGGTCGTATGCCGCATGTAGTTGCGGCCCACCTGCCCCGAGGAATTGGCCAGCCCGTCCGGGAACATCGAACTGGCAGAGTTCAGCAGCAGCCGCGGGCTTTCGAAACTGTTCCCCGCGACACAGACGATCCGGGCCTTCTGCATCTGCAGATTGCCATCCTTGTCGAAATATTCGACGCCGGTGACCTTGCCCGTGTCATCATGCAGGATGCGCGCGGCATGGGCGTTCTCGCGGACCTCCAGCTTGCCGGTCGCCTCGCCACGCGGGATGTCGGTATAGGCGGCGGACCATTTGGCGCCCCATTTGCAGCCCTGAAAGCAGAAACCCGTCTGCTGGCAAGAGATCCGGTCGTCATATTCGACACTGTTGATCGCCATGTTGCCGGTATGGACTTCCTTGTAACCAAGCGCCTTGGCGCCCTTTTCCAGCACCTTGTAATTGTTGCTGCCGGGAAGACGCGGACGGCCGCCGACACCGGTGACACCCAGCTTTTCCTCGGCCTTGTCGTACCAGGGCGCCATCTCCTCGCTTCCGATCGGCCAGTCCAGCAGGCTGGCCCCCTCGACCGCGCCATAGGTCGTCCTGGCCTTCCACTCGTGATCCTGAAACCGCAGCGAGGCGCCGGCCCAATGGACCGAGGTTCCGCCGACCGCCTTCACGATCCAGGCCGGCAGGCCCGAAAAATCCTTGGCCACCCGCCAGTCGCCGCTGGTCGTGCGCGGATCGGTCCAGGCCAGTTGCCCGAAACTTTCCCATTCGTCGTTCACGTAATCCTCGGGCAGATAGCGCCCGCCGGCCTCCAGGGCGACGACCTTGATGCCCTTCTGCGCCAGTTCGTTCGCCAGCACCCCGCCGCCGGCGCCGGTGCCGACGATGACCACGACGCCGTCGTCGTTCAGATCGAATTTCGCTGCTTCTGCCATGATTGTCTCTCCCCTCACAGCCAGTCGATGTCGTCGAAGCCGCGGTTGATATAGCCGCCCTGGGAATAGGATTCGCCCTCGTAGCCGAAGATCGGCCAGATCTCTTTCTGGTTATACAACCCGGTCACCAACCCCCCGCGCACGGTCTGGAAGAAGGGCGTATCCTCGATGGTCTTCAGGATCGTGACCCGGTCCGCTTCCCATCCTGCCGAAAGATAATCGTCGAAACCGGCCTCTTTCGCCGCGGCGTCCAGCGCGGCGACGCCTTCGGCGACCATCTGTTTCTGATCGTCGCTGTCATGGGACTTGACGGCGATGGCGTAGAATCGATCGCCGATCCTGTCATGCGGATAGATGTCGCGCGCCATCTGCAACAGCGTGGCCATCTCGTGTTCGCTGATCTTGCCGACCTCGACCGCCCAGGCGGCGTCGGGCGCGGCGATGAAACCCGCGCCCGCCACCGCCAGCGTGCCGGCCGCCGCCGCCCGCGACAACAGCGCCCGCCGGGTCAGCCCGTGCTTGCTGAGTTGAGACATGATTCCTCCTCCCTCACTTTCCTCCTGCGGCGGCCCTCCTCCGGCCGCCCGTTCAATCACCTGAAGCGGCCAGCCCGCTTCAGAACCTCGATCTGATAGCCATCCGGATCCGCGACAAAGAAGAACCGTGCGATCACCTCGTTGCCGGGCGCGAAATCGACCAGCTTGCGCGGCGCGAACCCCTCGGCCTGCAGCCGCGCGTGCAGCGCGTCCACGTCCTCGACCGAGAAGGCCACATGGCCATAGCCGTCGCCCAGGTCGTAGGGCTCGGTCCGGCCCTTGTTGACGGTCAGTTCCAGTTCCGTTTCGCTTTCGCCGTTCGACAGGTAGACCAGCGTGAAATCGTCGAAATCCAGCCGGTCCGCGACCTCCAGCCCGAAGCAGCGCCGGTAGAAATCGACCGAGCGTTCCTCGTCCAGAACCCGGATCATCGAATGGATATATTTCGCCATGCCGGCCTCTCCCCAGTTCGTCCATCATGGGACAAGACTAGAAGGCGGAACGCGGGCGTGGGTAGTAACGGGTTACTACGGACGTATTTATTCGGCCGCGATGGCGGTCTGACCCAGCTGCTGATCCTCGCCCAGGTGGATGGTGCAGGCGCAGCGCAGCAAAGAGGTAAAGTTCCGGGCCTCGCCATGCAGTTCCAGAACCTCGGCGTGAAGCTTGGAAATGAAAGCCGGCGTGCTCACCCCCTCACGCGCGGCGATGTCGTCGAGGATCCGCCAGAAGGCCCGTTCCAGGCGGATCGAGGTGGATTGCCCGTTCAACCGCAGGCTGCGGGTCTCGGATTCATAGCGTTCGGGGTCCTGCCCCGCGAAGATCTGGCACATCGGCTTGATCCCGGCTGGTGATGGGAAACCGAGTTTGCGCCGGAAGCGCGATCACGTCAACAAGATGCGATCGCGGGGATCACGCGATGATCGGCAAAGGTCGCGGTCCTCAGGCTGAGACTGCCGATCTGGCGGACAAGGAAGAACCGGTCCTCACGATCACCCCTGCAAGACCGCGCCAGGAAATCA
>DBFD01000057.1:1086-1565 GCA_002294185.1 Paracoccus sp. UBA889 | reverse complement strand
GCAAAAGGCCCGCCCTTTCCGGGGCGGGCCTTTCATGTTGGCTTGCTGCGCGGGCGCGCAGTTGCGCGATCACTCGATGATCTTGGAGACCACGCCGGCGCCGACGGTGCGGCCGCCTTCGCGGATCGCGAAGCGCAGCTTTTCCTCCATCGCGATCGGCGCGATCAGCTCGACCTCGAACTTCAGGTTGTCGCCCGGCATCACCATCTCGGTGCCCTCGGGCAGCTTCACCGTGCCCGTCACATCCGTCGTGCGGAAATAGAATTGCGGCCGGTAATTGGCGAAGAACGGCGTGTGCCGGCCGCCCTCTTCCTTGGTCAGGATATAGGCCTCGGCCTCGAACCGGGTATGCGGCTTGACCGAACCCGGCTTGCACAGAACCTGGCCGCGCTCGACCCCGTCACGGTCGATGCCGCGCAGCAGCGCGCCGATATTGTCGCCCGCCTCGCCCCGGTCCAGCAGCTTGCGGAACATCTCGA
>DBFD01000057.1:0-780 GCA_002294185.1 Paracoccus sp. UBA889 | reverse complement strand
GCGGAACATCTCGACGCCCGTGCAGGTCGTCTTCCGGGTCGGGCGGATGCCCACGATTTCCAGTTCGTCGCCCACGTTCACCGCGCCACGCTCGACCCGGCCGGTCACGACCGTGCCCCGCCCCGAGATCGAGAACACGTCCTCGATCGGCATCAGGAACGGCTGGTCCACCGCGCGCTCGGGCGTCGGGATGTAGTCGTCCACCGCCTTGATCAGTTCGCGGATCGAGTTCTCGCCGATCTCGGGATCACGGCCCTCCAGCGCCGCCAGCGCCGAGCCCTTGATGATCGGGATGTCGTCGCCCGGATAATCGTAGCTGGACAGAAGCTCGCGCACCTCCATCTCGACCAGTTCCAGCAGTTCCTCGTCATCGACCTGATCGACCTTGTTCAGGTAGACGACCATGTAGGGGATGCCCACCTGCCGGCCCAGAAGGATATGCTCGCGCGTCTGCGGCATCGGGCCGTCGGCCGCGTTCACCACCAGGATCGCGCCATCCATCTGCGCCGCGCCGGTGATCATGTTCTTGACGTAATCCGCGTGGCCCGGGCAATCGACATGCGCATAGTGACGCGCATCCGATTCGTATTCCACATGCGCCGTCGAGATCGTGATCCCCCGCGCCTTCTCCTCGGGGGCGCCGTCGATCTGGTCATAGGCGCGGAAATCGCCGAAATATTTCGTGATCGCCGCCGTCAAGGTCGTCTTGCCGTGGTCAACATGGCCGATCGTCCCGATATTGACGTGCGGTTTCGTCCGTTCAAACTTTGCCTTTGCCAT
>DBFD01000060.1 GCA_002294185.1 Paracoccus sp. UBA889 | reverse complement strand
CCGGCAAACCCGGTGCGGTTCACCGACCGGCGACAAGCTGGCCGATCATCTGCCCGAGCAGGCCGACTGGCTTGTGCCGACCATGGTGCAGCTGGAGCTGGCGAAATGGCTGACCCGCGAGATCGGCGAGGACAAGGCCGATCAGGTCATCGCCTTTACCCAGATCTGTCACATCGTCCCGCTCGACACGGAATCCCGTGGCAGATCAGCACCATGTACGCTTGATTGAACTGTCCCAGCGTTTTTCCCGAACCAGGCTGTCGCCCTCCCAGGCCTGAAGCCTGGCGACGACGCGAAAATTCTCGTGGTCGCCGGTCAAACGCGTGGTCGTGACCGTTCTTACCGACCAGTCACCGCGGCGCATCTCGTGCGTCCAACGGACCTCTCCTTCGGCCGAGGTCGGCTGGTCCGGAAGAACCGAATAGCGTTCGCGTCCCTCGGCCGAGTGAGACAGGTCATGCCGGCTGATATAGGCATCGCCTTCATGATCACGGATCTGGGCGGTGATGCGGCCGGTGCAGCGGTCCTCATCGACGTTCCATTCGGCGGCGGGCGCCACATGGTAGGTGGCGTCCAGCGGCCGGCCCGCACGTGGCGGGGCGAAATCGGGGACCGACAGACCATCAGACGCACGGATCGGCAGGTCGAGTTGCGATTGGCCGGGCAGGATGGTCAGCGTCACGGGTTCCGGTGTCGGCCAGGCCAGGGGGAAATAGCTGCTGGAAACGGCCAGCCGGATCCGGTGCCCTCTGCGGAATGTCTGCGCGACGTGCTTCAGCGGTATCTCTGTCACATAATCCCGGCCCGGTTCCAGCGCTGCGGGCTGTTCATGACTGTCCCGGTGGGTCAGGTTCAGAAGACCATAGCTGACCCGCGTGGCGGCGCCGTCGGGGGCCACGTCCACCAGTCGCACCGCGACCTGCGCCACCGGTCGGTCGGCCCGCAGCGCAAGCGTCAGACGCGCGTCCCCCGCGATGTCCAGGTCCTCGTCCAGCGGCGCGGTCTGGAAAGTCAGGCTTCCGGCATCGTCGCGACGCTGATCGCCCGGCTGATCGCCCGGATGCGCATAAGAGCACCATTTCCCGGCCTGCATCCCGACCCAAAGCGGCGAACGGATGGTCAGCGCGGCGCCGGGCAGACCGGCACCGTCGCGGATCATCTGCCCGTCCGATCCCAGGGCGAACCTTGTCCGGGTCACATTGGGCGATGGCCAGGAAGGTTCGGTGATCCAGCGGCCGTCCCGGTGGGCGTAATGGGTGCGGGGGGCGGCATGATCCTGAAGGTAAAGCCGCAGAGGCGGCTCATCCATGATGCCGGTGTCCCGGCCCTTGAGCCAATGGTCCCACCAGCGCGTCTCTTCGGTCAGCCAGTCAATGGCCGGTCCGGGCTCACCAAGATGCGGATATCTGTGCGCCCATGGCCCGACGATGCCCTTGACCGGGCCTTTCAGATTCTCGACCAATCGAAACACCGACCGGCAATAGCCGTCGGCCCAGCCGCTGACGGCATAGACCGGAAGCTGAATCCGGGAAAAATCCTCGCAGACCGAGCCATGCTTCCAGAACGGGTCGCGGGTCTGATGTGCCAGCCAGGTTTCGAGCCAGAGGCCCGAACCGTCAAGCCGCGCCGTCCACATGTCGCGCCAGCGGTCGCCGACATGGGCGGGGTCGGGTGGCAGCGTGTTGATCCCGAACATCACCGAGGCCCAGGACAGCTGCTCGCACAGAAGTGTGCCGCCCATGTAGTGAATGTCGTCGGCATAGCGGTCATCGGTCGAACAGATGGTCACCACGGCTTTCAAGGCCGGCGGGCGCAGCGCAGCGATCTGCAACCCGTTGAAACCGCCCCAGGAGATTCCCACGATACCCACGCCGCCGTCACACCAGGCCTGATCGGCGATCCACGCGATCACGTCGCAGCCGTCCTGCAACTCGACCGGGGTGTATTCGTCCTGCATCACGCCCTCGGATTCGCCGCTGCCGCGCAGATCGACGCGGACATAGGCATAACCCTGCGCCGCCAGCCACGGCGCGCGCGCGTGGTCGCGTTCCAGCGTCTTGTCGTTCTTGCGATACGGAATGTATTCGAGGATCGCGGGCACCGGCCGCGCCTCGGCGTCCTCGGGCATCCAGATCCGCGCCGCAAGCCGCGTGCCATCGGGCATCGCGATCTCGGCATGTTCTGTTTCCCGCACGGTGAGGGGAAGTTCGGTATCGACCTTCATGAATGATCTCGCTGTAGGCAGGGCATGGCGGCTTGCCCGCTTATCTCCGCGGATCCTGCCGAAGTCCATCGCCCGGGCGGGCTATTCGGCGATGTCGGTGAACGCGTAGTCCAGTCTTTTCATCACCTGCTCGTAATTCCACAGAAGTTTGGAGGGCTTTTGCGCACCCATCCAGACCGAGGCCACGGCAAAGCTGTAGGCGTCCTGTTCGGGCAGTTCAGACAGTTTCATGTCCCTTGACACATAGGACGAGATGCGGGTCCCGGCGACCTGTTCGGCGGCGACTTCGATCTCGGCGCGCGAGGGCACGCGGGCCACGGTCGCGTCGGTGAAAAACACCCGATAGAAGAATTCCGCCGCCACCTCTTGCGGGCCCTCGCCCCTGGGCATGTCCGGGCGGCGCCCAAGGCCAAGGTCGATGGTCACCTGCTGGTGGCTGACGCCGTCGACCATCTCGAACAGGTCGCAATGCGACTGCGCGATGCGCGTGTTGATCTCCAGCAACCAGATCTTGTTCTGCACCTCGTCCCAGTAATATTCGATGTTGAAGCCGGCATTGTCATAGCCGATATGATCCATGACGATGCGCGTGATCTGGTGCATCTTGTCCTGCACGCGGCTGGGCAGGGTCGAAGGATAAAGATAGTAGAAGAAGCTGAGAACCTGCGGATAGCGGATGGAATCGACGGTGCCATAGGGAACGACCTCGCCCTCGTGGACATATCCCTCGACCGTGCATTGTCGCCCGCCGATCACCTGTTCGGCCATGCAGTAATGGCCTTCCACCGCCTTGATGTCGTCGGGCAGGTCCGCCTGCTCCATGACGAAATTGAACGGTTCCGAGATCTGGCCGATCCCGGCGCGCAGCTTTTCGGTCGCGTATTCGAAATCTTCGGGGCTGTCGATGCGAAATCCCAGCCGCGAGCCGGAGGACTTGATCGGCTTGATGAAGAACGGAAAACGCAGATCGGCCTCGCCGATCCTTGACAATGCGTTCTCATCGAAGGGATCGAAGGCGGTGAACTTGGGAACATGGTCTGGGACGACCTCGGCCATGACCTTGCGCGACCAGTATTTATGTTCGCATTTCAGCATGCTTTCCAACGAGGAATTGCGTGTCCCGAATTTCTGGCACAGCAGCGGCAGCATGGTCGAGACGGGAAAGTCGATATAGCCGACGATGGCGTCGATCGATCCGTCGAAGGCATTCAGCCTGTCTTCGGCCTCTTTCAGCATCGCCGGAATATCGAATTCTTGCGTTTCGGAAACCTGCATCGGGGTCAGAAGCTGGTGAAATTCCACGTCTTCCACGCCGCGCAGCCGTTTCAGGCGTTCGGCGTTCAGGTCGTCCAGTCCGATGACGAAGACGTTTCTGGTCATTGTTTCGTCCTTCCTGTTGGGTCTGCGGCGCGATGGGCAGCCCGGCCGACGCGCCCTTGCCCCCGTGGCCCGGTCCGCAAGCGGGTCAGGCGCGGGCCAGTTCGGCCTGCGTCGGGAAGCTTCGACCCTTGAGCCGTTCTGTCGTGCCCTCGATGTCATCGACCAGCAGCAGCAGGAAATCCCCCGGCTTGGCCTCGTCGATGGCCTTTGCGACGGCCTCGTGCTCGTCCATGATCGTCTCGACATGCGCGGAGGTGCCGGCACCTGCCGCACCGTCGTGAATCATTCCGGCGGTTTCGCCGGTCTCGCGCCCGCGTGCATCGGTTTCATAGACGTAAAGCCTGTCGCACATCCGGGCCAGTTGCGCGCCCAGGGCCGCAAGATCCTCGTCCCGGCGATTGCCCGGTGCGGTGGCGACGGCGATCTTGCGCTGCGTGGCCAGCCCGTTGACCAGCGGTTCCAGCGCGATCAGCGCCGGCACGTTATGGCCATAGTCGATCAGGCACTTGACGCCGTCCGCCTCGAAATAGTTCGTGCGGCCCGGCATCTGCGCAGGCGTGGGATGGAAGGTCAGAAGACCCGCGCGGATATCGTCGATCTCGATTCCATGGGCCAGGGCAGCGGCCGCCGCGGCCATGGCGTTCTGCACGTTGAAGGGCGCATGTCCCTCGAACGCGATCGGCACGTCATTGACCTCGACGATCTCGACGGTGACCTTGCCCCGCAAAAGCACGATCTTGCCATGCTTGACGGTCAATACCATGCCCAGATCGTCCAGATGCCGGGTCAGCGCCGGGTTCTGGGGATCCATGGTGAAATAGATGATCTCGCCGCGCGCCCAATAGGTGCCGTGTTCCATGACCAGCGGATCATCGGCGTTCAGCACGCAATAGCCGCCTTCGCGCTTTACCGCATCCACGACCACCGTCTTGCAGCGGGCAAGGTCTTCCAGCGTGTGGATGTCACGCTCGCCCAGATGATCGGAGGCGATGTTCAGCAGGACGCCGACATCGCATTCGTCAAAGCCCAGGCCACGGCGCATGATGCCGCCGCGCGCCACCTCCAGCACCGCGTGTTCGACCGTGGGTTCGCGCAGCACGGCCTGCGCCGCCGCCGGCCCGGAATAGTCGCCGCGCAGGATCACGTTGTTGTCGATCTCGACCGTGCCGGTGCAGCCCATGCCGACCGAATGACCGGCCTGCCGCAGGATATGCGTCGTCAGGCGCGTGGTCGTGGTCTTGCCGTTGGTGCCGGTGATTGCGGTGATCGGAATCCGCCCGTCATCGGTGGGATCGGGAAACAGCATCTCGACCACGTGCTGTCCTACCGGACGGGGTTTGCCATGGGTGGGGGACATGTGCATCCGGAAGCCGGGTCCGGCATTGACCTCGACCACCCCGGCCGATTGCCGGTCCAGCGGCAGATACAGGTTTTCGGCCAGCAGATCGATGCCGATGATGTCCAGCCCGACAAGCCGGGCGATCCGCTCCATCGCGAATCGGACTTCGGGATGCACCTCGTCGGTCAGATCGGCCGCGGTGCCGCCGGTCGAGATATTGGCCGTGGATTTCAGAAAGGCGATCTCGCCCTCGGGCAGCACGGTGTCCAGCGCGTGACCGGCCTGTTCCAGCATCCGGTGGGTCTGTTCGTCGACATGGATCTGGGTCAGCAGGTTCTCGTGCCCGACGCCGCGGCGCGGGTCGCTGTTCTCGACGTCGATCAGTTGCTGGATCGTGCTTTTGCTATCGCCGGTCACATGGGCTGGACGGCGGCGCGCCGCCGCGACCAGCTTGCCGCCGATCACCAGCATCCGGTGATCCTCGCCCTTGATATAGTTTTCGACGATGACACCGCCGTGATCGTCGCGGGCACGCGCGACCGCGGCATCATAGCCTGATCTCAGGTCCTCCACGCTGGCGATATCGGTCGTGACGCCGCGTCCGTGATTGCCCGACAGCGGCTTGGTGACGACCGGCCAGCCGATCCAGTCAGCCGCCGCCTGCGCCTCTTCGAAGGAATGGCAGACCTGTCCGCGCGGCACCGGCACACCGGCATCTGCCAGGATCTGCTTGGTCCATTCCTTGTCGTCGGCGATCGAATGCCCGATGATTCCCGAGGCGTCGGTCACCGTGGCCTGAAACCGGCGCTGCTTGATGCCGTGGCCCAGCTGGGTATAGCTGGTGCCTTCGGTCAGGTTGTAGGCGGGAATGTTGCGATCCCTGGCGGCGTTGACGATGGATCCGGTCGACGGCCCCAAGGCGTTCGCGTCACGCACCTCTTTCAGGTGGTCGATGATCGGCGTCAGATCGACATCCTCGCCGTCGTAAAGCTTTCGAACGATCTGCACCGCCGCCTCGCCGGCCGCGATGCCGCTTGCTTCGTCGCGATAGCGGTAGACGACATTGTAGATGCCCGGATCATAGCTGTCCACGGTCTTGCCGTAACCCACCGAGAAGCCGACAAGGTTCTGCAACTCGATGGCGACATGCTCGACCATGTGCCCAGCCCAGGTGCCGCTGCGCACCCGTTGCAGAAAACCGCCCGGCTCTCCGACCGAACAGCGATGATTGTAAATGGTGGGGATCAGCGCCTGAAGCCTTTCGGCGATCGCCGGCACCTGGTCGCTTGGCCGGTCTTCCAGGTCCTCGATGTCCAGCCGCATGTAGATGGCTTGATAACGGCTGTAATAATTCGGTCCGCGCAACGCGCGATGTTCAAGAATATGCAATCCTGTGCTCCAGGCTCTTGGCCCTGAGCTCATCGTGTCCCAGGACTCGTCGGTCTGTCAGACTGTATCCACAGCCATCGACCAGCGCGTGCATGATGACGTTATTGACGCTGACCGCCTCGCCGTCCGCGAGACTGAAGACATTCGACCCTGTAACCTGGGAACTGTCAACGAGGATCACGTGACCGGGCCCGAATGCATGGATCACATCCTCTTCAAACAGGACCGCCGCATCCTCGCCCAAGCCGATGCCCAGATATTCGGGATTGGTCGCGCCGACCTCCATCAGCCGCGAGAAACGCCCGCGTTCGAGAAAATGGGTATCGATAATGACCCCCGCCACCAGACCGAAGCCGGCAGTCATCTTGACCGCACCCTTGCGCAGGGAATCATTGGCAGCACCGCCATAGACCATGGTCTGCGACTGGCAGGCAGCGCCCGCGCTGGTCCCCGCGATCACCGCGCCCTCGGCATGGCGGGCCCGAATCGCCTCCAATGCGGCAGTCGCGCCCAGAATATTCGTCAGCCGCATCTGGTCGCCGCCAGAAATGAAGATGACGTCCGAACGCCGAATCATCCCGACGATATCATCCGACGCCGCATCCTGGCGTTCGCGGATCCGGATATCCACGACCTCGCCCGCGCCGATCGCGGAAAACGCGGTGCGATACGATTCGAACACCTCGCCCGGAGTGCTGCTGGCGGTCGTGATCACACCGACCACCGGCGCCGTCTTTCCCGAAACGGCCAGCACGCGGCGCAGGATATCTGCGCGCGAGGTCTTGTCTTCCGCCCCCCCGATCGCGACAAGCGGCCCCTTGGTGCCATGGGTGGTGGGCATGCTCATCGACTGCGCTCCGTTCCTCATGAATGGACGTTATCTTGTATGTCGGTGTATCACCAGCTTGCCAATCGACAGACCGTCTCGCATTCATGCGATGCCGTTCCGCCGATCCTTGACATGAAATGGTTGATGCGAGGTTAGGCGAACGCTCATCCAGCAATGCGGAGGCCATGTTTCATGTCCGAGACAGCGAGGGCGCGGGGATTCAGTCTTGCGATCCACGGAGGCGCGGGGGTCATGCCGCGCGACAGCATGACGCCCGACCGCGAGGCGCGGCTTCATGCGGCGCTGACGCGCGTGCTGGACGCGGGCGAAGCCGTGTTGTCGCGCGATGGCAGCGCGCTTGACGCGGTGACGGCAGCGGTCTGCGTGCTGGAGGACGAACCGCTGTTCAACGCGGGCCGGGGCGCCGTCTTTACCCGCGACGGCAGGCAAGAGATGGATGCCGCCGTGATGGACGGCCGCGACCGCAGCGCGGGCGCCGTCGCCGGCATCTTCGGGCCGAGGAACCCCATCCTTGCCGCGCGCGCCGTTCTGGAACACACCGATCACGTCCTCATGATCGGCGATGGCGCCCTTGCCGTGGCGCGGGCGGCCGGGCTTGAATTCTGCACCGAAGACCACTTCTTCACGCAAGATCGCCATGACGCCCTGCAAGAGACGTTGAAGATGGAGCAACAGGGCAGGCTCGACGACGATCCCGCGCGCCGCCACGGGACTGTCGGCGCAGTGGCCCGCGATCGGCATGGCGCGCTGGCCGCGGCGACCTCGACCGGCGGCATGACGGCAAAGCGATCGGGCCGCGTCGGCGACAGCCCGATAATCGGCGCCGGCACATTCGCGGACAACGCCACCTGCGCGGTATCGGCCACCGGCGACGGCGAAATGTTCCTGCGCCTGTCCGTGGCGCACGAGATTGCAGCCCGCATCCGCCTGGCCGGCCTTGCGCTGGATCGCGCCGCGCAGGAGGTCGTGATGACCGACCTGACGGCCATCGGCGGCTCCGGCGGGCTGATCGCGGTCGATCGGGACGGTCGCATTTCAGCGCCGTTCAATTGCGAAGGCATGCATCGCGGCTGGGTCGTCGAAGGCAAAACCCGGAAAACCGCCATCTACTGATTTGCCGCAGCGTCGGCATCCCGACAGACTGGAAGGCCACGCGATCCGGCGGCGGATTCAGCCTCTGCCTTTCCAGGGGACCAGTTTGCGTTCGGCGAGGCGCATGAGGACGTCGATGGCGTAGCCGATGATGCCGATCAGGATGATTCCCATCAGCACGATGTCGGTCAGCTGGAACTTGGAGGCGGCGATGATCATCATGCCGGCACCCTTCTGGGCGGCGACCAGTTCGGCCGCGACGACGGTGCCCCAGCAGACGCCCATCGCGACGCGCGCGCCGGTAAAGATTTCGGGCAGCGAGTTGGGCAGGATCACATGGCGCAGCAACTGCCATTTCGATGTCCCCAGCGAATAGGCGGCATGGACCTTGGTGATGTTGACCCCCGAGACGCCGGCCCGCGCCGCGATGGTCATGACCCACAGCGCGGCCAGAAACAGCAGCACGATCTTGCCGGTTTCCCAGATCCCGAACCAGATGATGACCAGCGGGATCAGCGCCAGGGGCGGCACCGGGCGCATGAACTCCACGATCGGATCGAACCAGCCGCGGAACCAGCCCGACAACCCCATCGCATAGCCAAGCGGAATGCCCACCAGCGATCCCAGGGCAAAGCCCGCCAGCACCCGCATCAGCGAGGCGCCCAGATGTTCCCACAGGCTGAAATTCTGGTAGCCGGTCCGCGCGATCTCGACGAAACGGCCGGCCACGGCCTCGGGCGAGGGCAGCCAGATCGGCTCCATCTGCAACCCCTCGTCGGCGGCAAAGCCCAGCGTGCCCTTGGCGGTCATGCTCACCGTGCCATGATCCACGCGGACCCTGCCGCCGGGGGCGATGGCGGTGCCGTCGATGGCGCTGGCCTGCGCGCCCCCGGGCAACGGGATCAACCGGTCGCGCCCGCGCGGCACCGACGCCACGACCGCATCCCCGGCCGCGTCCGCAGGCGCATCGATCCCGGCAAAGACCCGGACCCGGCCGCTTGTCGGCCGACCATCCGCGCCCCGCGCCTGATAGGCAAAGCCCGTCTCGCCGATGAAGGGGCCGGGCACATGGAACGGCACCAGCCGCGACCCGGTAAAGGCGCCCCACAGCACGAAGACCACGAGAATCGAGATGACCGAGGCCGCCCGGTCTGGCCGGATCGCGCTTTCATCGCCGAAGGTCACCGTCTTCAGGCTGGTGAAATCCTTGCGCTGACCGGTCCTGCGCCGGATCAGTTTCACGACCAGCGCGGCGGCCGCGAACAGGCCCGCATAGACCAGCAGAAGCGCCAGGCCGGTCATGCCGCATCCCCCTGACGGCCCATGATCTCTTCTTCCATGTTCCAGATCATCGACAGGATCTCCTCGCGGCGGGCGGCGAAATCGGGCCGCTTCTTGATCTGCCGCAGATCCTGGCCGACCCCCTGATCGGCAAAGGGCAGATGGTATTCCTTGTAGATCCGGCCCGGACGCGGGGCCATGACGATCAGCCTTTCGCCCAGAAGCAGCGCCTCCTCGACGGAATGGGTGATCAGGATGATGGTCTTGCCCGTCTCCTTCCACAGATCGAGGATCATGGCCTGCATCTTTTCCCGCGTCAGCGCATCCAGCGCGCCCAGAGGCTCGTCCATCAGGATGACATCGGGGTCATTGGCCAGGCATCGCGCCAGCGCGACCCGCTGCTGCATGCCGCCGGACAATTCGTAGGTCGCCTTCTCGCGGAAATCCTGCAATCCCACGACCTCGATCAGATGATCCACGCGCGGCCCGAATTGCGCCTCGCGCTGGCCCGCCATGCGCGGTCCGAAGGACACGTTGTCGCGCACATTCATCCATTCGAACAAGGCGCCCTGCTGGAACACGACGCCGCGTTCCGCATCCGGCCCGGTCACCGCATGGCCGTTCAGCGCGACGCGGCCCGCGGTCGGCGCCAGAAACCCCGCCACGATATTCAGCAAGGTCGATTTCCCGCAGCCCGACGGCCCCAGGACCGACATCAGCTGGCCCGGCCTCAGGTCGAGCGAGACATCCTGCAACGCCTGCACATGCGCGCCGTTGGCCAGATCGAACCGCATCGAGATATTGGTCAATGTAAGTCCGGACATGGGGCTGTTTTCCTGGTGCCGCAGCAAGGTCGGAAGGCGCAATCACGCCTTCCGTCATCATCATCAGCGGCCGGCCACATCGGCCAGCGGGCCCGTGTCGATCAGGGCGGCGTAGGATGGCAGGATTTCGGGAACGGTTCCGTTCTCGCGAAAGAATTCCGCCGCGCCGTCCAGATAGGTGCCCACGCGCCCGCCAAGCCAGGCATCCGACAGCAACTGGTCCACCGACAGGAACACGAAGTCGTCGATCGTGTCGCCCGCCACCGCGGTTTCCATGCCCGCGTCCCGCGCGATCACCGACAGCATCTCGTCGCGCCTGTCGCCCGCGTTCCATGCCGCGTTCGCCTGCGCGGTGACGGCCACGAAATCGGCCAGAAGCCGGGGTTGCCCGGCGGCGAAGTCGCCCGTGGTCGTGATCAGATCGAAGGACAGGATCCCGATCGCTTCCTTCTCGGCGCCGGTCAGCAGCACATTGCCGAATTCCCGCATCCGGGCCAGCGCGCCGCCCCAGCCACAGGCCATGTCCACATTGCCTTGCGACAGCGCCGCCGCGCCCTCGGCCGGGGCCATGTCCACGATCGACATGGTCGAGGTGTCGACCTTCAGATATCCCATCAATTGCAGGAAGGTATATTGCGCCCCGGTGCCCATCGGAACGGCGACGCGCTTTCCCTCCAGTTCCGAGGCGCTGTCCTTGTCGATTTCCAGCCCGGCGGCGACGACGCAGTTCTCGTTGTCGGCATAGGAGGCCGCGATGTCGATGATCTTCAGATCCTGACCGGCCGAGGTCGCCGCGATGAAGGGCAGCACCCCCTGGCTGACCGCGATCTGCACATCGCCAGCAGCCATCGCAGCCGACATCGCCGTGCCGGAATCGAACGCGACCCAGTTCACCCGCACCCCCAGTGCCTCGTCATAACCCCCCTGAACCTTCGCAAACTGGAACGGCATCGGCCATTCCCGAAAATACGCCACAGTCAACGGCTCCTGCGCAAGCGCGGGCGAGGCCGCCCCGATCGCTGCGAGGGCAAGTATGGCGGTGCCCAGCTGACGTGTCATCTTTCTCTCCTTGTTGGTAGGGCGCGCGATGCGGGCCCGTTGCGGTCGATCTGCTTGCCGACTGGATCATCACCTGCCTCTGCCTAG
>DBFD01000027.1:76516-76727 GCA_002294185.1 Paracoccus sp. UBA889 | reverse complement strand
TCTATGACAGGCGGGCCGAGGACATGGCCTGGGCGATCAGTCACGAGATGGGCGCGCCGCAGGACATGTCGCTGGAGGACCAGGTTGGCGCCGGACGCGGGCATATCCGCAACTTCATCACCGCGTTCAAGGATTTCAAGTTCATCCGCCCGCTTGGCGATCATGCCCCGTCCTCGATGACGGCATGGGAGCCGGTCGGCGTCGTCGGCCT
>DBFD01000027.1:0-76187 GCA_002294185.1 Paracoccus sp. UBA889 | reverse complement strand
CACGCCGTGGAACTGGCCGATGAATCAGGTCACGCTGAAGGTGATTCCGGCGATCCTCGCGGGCGATACCTGCGTGCTGAAACCCTCGGAAATCGCCCCCCTCTCGTCGCTCCTCTTTGCCGAGATTCTGCACGAGGCGGGGCTGCCCAAGGGCGTCTTCAACCTGGTGAACGGCGATGGAGCGGGCGTGGGCAGCCAGCTTTCGACCCATCCCGAGGTTGACATGATCAGCTTTACCGGCTCGACCCGGGCGGGGATCGCGATCACCAAGGCGGCGGCGGACAGCCTGAAGAAGGTGGTGCTGGAACTGGGCGGCAAGGGTGCCAACATCGTCTTCGCCGATGCCGACGACAAGGCGGTGGCGCGCGGGGCCACACATTGCTTCTACAACAGCGGCCAGTCCTGCAACGCGCCGACGCGGATGCTGGTCGAACGTTCGGTCTATGATCGCGCGGTCGAGACGGCGGCGCAGGTGGCCGAAAAGACCGGCGTCGCATCGGCGCATCAGCCCGGCACGCATATCGGGCCGGTCGTCAGCAAGGGTCAGTGGGAAAAGATCCAGGATCTGATCCAGAAGGGCATCGACGAGGGCGCGCGCCTGGTCGCCGGCGGCACCGGATTGCCCGAAGGCGTCAATCGGGGCTATTTCGTCCGTCCCACGGTCTTTGCCGATGTCAGCAACGACATGACCATCGCCCGGCAGGAAATCTTTGGTCCGGTCCTGTCGATCATTCCCTTCGACAGCGAGGAAGAGGCGATCCAGATCGCCAATGACACGCCCTATGGGCTGACCAACTACGTCCAGACGCAGGACGGCGCACGGCGCAATCGCGTGGCCCGGCAATTGCGTTCGGGCATGGTCGAGATGAACGGCGAGCCGCGCGGGCCGGGTTCGGCCTTCGGCGGCGTCAAGGCATCGGGACGGGCCCGCGAGGGCGGTGTCATGGGCCTTGAGGAATTCATGGATTCCAAGGCGATCAGCGGCTGGGATCGCGACGCCTGATCCTCACGAGGCGCGCGGCGCGGCGGGCCGGTCTCAGCCCGCCGCGCTGACGAATTCGATCCCGATGGTCAGGCCCTCGCCTTCGCTGGACTGGATGTTCAGCTCGCCCTGCAACTCGGCCGAGATGATCGCGGCGATCTGCATCCCCAGACCGTCCTGTCCGCCCAGGGCGATGTCGGGCAGCCCGACGCCGTCGTCGCGGCAGGTCAGTTGCACCTTGCCATCGCCGCTGCCGCGTTCGGCGGTGACGTGAACCATGCCGTGACGACCATCCGGGAAGGCGTGCTTGAAGGAATTCTGCACGAATTCGTTGACCAGCGTACCCACCGCGACGGCCTGTTCGGACGAGACGGCAAGATTGTCGGCCTTGACCTGCAGCCGGACATGCGAGGGCGCGATTTCGGCCAGATGCCCGGTCAGGTTGGCCATGTAGCGGCCCAGATCGACGATCCGGCCGCCATCGGACCGATACAGTTCCTCGTGCAGCCGGGCCACCGCGTCGATGCGCGATTGCAGCGTCGAAAGCGCCTCGGCCGTCTCGCGGTGACGCGCCCGCCTTGCGGCCAGACGGACCAGCGAAGCCAGTGATTGCAGCGAATTCTTGACCCGGTGATCGACCTCCTTGCGCAGCATTTCGGCATGGGCCAGCGATTTGCGCAATTCCATCCGTGCCATGATTTGCGCGGCCAGCACCCGCAGCGTGTCGCGTTGCAGCGGGGTCAGCTTCGCGGGTCTCCTGCCCAGCACGCACAGGGTGCCCAGTGGCAGGCCGTCGCTGGTCTTCAACACGGCGCCGGCATAGAAGCGAAATCCCTCGCGGCCCGTGCAAAGCGGGTTGTCGATGGTGCGCGGATCGTCCTGCGTGTCGGCGATTTCCAGAATGTCGTCGCCCAGAAACGCATGGGTGCAGATGGATTCCGTCAGCGAGGTCTCGCGCCGGTCGATCCCGGTCGCGGACTTGAACCATTGCCGGTCGGCATCGACGAAGCTGATCAGCGCGACGGGCATGTCGCAGATCGCGCCCGCAAGATGCGCAATCTCGTCATATTCCGATTCGGGATCGGTATCGAGGATCTCGTAGGACCGAAGCGCCGCAAGCCGGGCGGCGTCGTCGGGATGCTGGGGGGCAAGCGCCATCACGAATCTCTGGAAAGAAGGCGGCAGCGTGCCGCGGGCTGTGGCGGCGTTCTCTGGTCTCGCCGGGGATTGACGAACCGCTTATCGGCTTGTCGGCGGCGAAACAACCGCCGCGAACCGGTTCAGGAGGTTTCGGCAAGAAAAATATAGCCCGCACCGTAGATCGTCTTGATCAGCCGCGGGTTCTTCGGATCCTCGCACAGCTTGTTCCGCAGGCGCGAGATGCGCACATCCATCGCCCGGTCGAAGCTGTCGCCGGCCGCGCCGCCCAGCGTTTCCAGCATCTGCGCGCGGGTGATCAGGCGGCGCGGATGATCGGTGAAAAGACGCAGCACCTCGGCCTCGGCATGGCTGAGCGGCGTCTGGGCGCCATCGGGCGCGGTCAGCATGTAGCGATCGAAATCGGCGGTCCAGCCTGCAAAGCGTGCTTTCGCCGCCCCGCAGCCCTGCACCGCGGCGGGGCGGCGCAGCCGGGCGCGGATGCGGGCCACCAGTTCGGCCGGTTCGAAGGGCTTGATGATGTAATCGTCCGCGCCCAGTTCCAGCCCGGTCACGCGATCCTGCACCTGCGCCCGCCCCGAGACGATGATGATCGCCGCCCCCGATTCGGTCGCCAGCCGGTGCACCAGCGCCAGCCCGTCGCGGTCGGGCAGGCCCAGATCGATCAGGCAGGCATCGGGGGTGATACGGCGCAGCGCGGCCTCGAACTCGGTCGCCCTGGCGAAGCCCTGGGTGCGAAAGCCCGCATCCTGCAGGACCGAGGCCAGAAGCCGACGGATCTCGGGTTCGTCGTCGAGAATCGCGATCAGAGGGGGCTCGGACATGCCGGTGCTTTCGTCTGGGACAGGGCGGCTGCAAGCCGGGCCGTCGTGAAGGGCTTGGTCAGGACCGGGCCGGACGCGCGGGCGCGGACCGGATCGCCCGGCGGCAGCGATGTCATCAGCAGCATCGGCAGCGGACCCGCCAGATCAAGGCCCAGCCCGTCGCCAAGCTGCATGTCCGACAGGATCAGCGTCAGCCCCGGCAGGTCGGACATGGCGCGGGCCTCGGACAGGCTGGCGGCCTCGATCACCGCATGGCCCAGCCCGGTCAGCATCGCGCGGATATCGGCGCGGATCGTGTCGTCATCCTCGACCAGCAGCACCATCTGCCTTGCCACCGGCCTGCGTGGCAGGCGCAGGGTCACCAGGGCGCCGCGCGCGGTGTTGTCCAGCCGCATGGTCCCGTCCATCAGCTTGGTCTGGTCATAGACCATCGACAGGCCGAGGCCCGACCCCTGTCCGGCCTTGGTGGTAAAGAAAGGCTCGGTCGCGCGGCGCAAGGCCTCGTCGGAAAAGCCGTGGCCGGTATCGGCGACCGCGATCTCGATCCATTCGCCGCTGCGACGGGCCGACAGCGTGATCCGGCCGCCCGGCCCGGCAATGGCGGCATTGGCGTTCAGGATCAGGTTCAGCGCCGAATCCTGCACCGCGCCGGGATCCAGCAGCAGCGGCTGGGATCCCAGGTCGCAATCCAGATGCAGCTTGATCCCGTCGCCCAGCGAGGGGCGGGCCAGCGCCGCAACCTCGTGCAGCAGAGCCGGCAGATCGACCGGTTGCAATGCCACCTCGCGCGGGCCGCTGATCCGGGCCAGCCGGTCCAGCAGCGCGGCACCGCGACGGGCGGCGGCCAGCGTGGCATGCACATCGCCCGCCGCGTCCTCGGGCAGATCCCGCGCCGCCAGCCGCCCCTGCAGGCCCAGGATGATGGTCAGCAGGTTGCCGAAATCATGCGCCATCCCCGATGTCAGTTGCGCCGCAAGGCTGCGCTTGCCCGCATGGCTCAGCGCCTCGCGCGCCTGCACCTCGGCGCTGACATCGGTCGACAGGACATAGACGCCGTGCCCGGCCCGATCCGGGGTCAGCGCGATGCGGATGCGGCGGCCCGAGGGCGCATGGGTCATCTCGAAGACCTGCGGATCGCCGGCCAGGGCGCGGTCCAGCCGGGGGCGAAGCGTGGCGAAGCTGCCGCTGCCAAGCGCTTCTTCGATGCTGCGGCCGATGATGCCGGCATCGCTGCCCGGAAAGACCTGCGGCAGCTGCCGGTTGGAAAAGGTATAGCGGTAATCCGCATCCACATGGGCGATATGGGCCGGCACCATTTCCGTCACCTGCCGGATCCGCGCCTCGCTGCGGGTCAGGACGCGCTGCGCCTCTTTCAGCGCGGCGTTGGTAGCGGCCAGTTCGCGGTTGGCGGCGGACAGGCGTTCGGCATGATCCAGCACCTGTTCGGACAATTCCTCGGACCGGGCGCGCAGCAATGATTCCTGACGCCTGATTTCGGTGATGTCGGTATAGACCGTCACCCAGCCGCCCTGCGACAGCGGCGCGCCCTCGACCGCGATCCAGCGGCCATTGGCACGCTCGCGTTCGAAGTAATGCGGCTGGAAGGTCCGCGCCTGTTCGACGCGAAAGGCCACCGCCGCCGGCGGGTCGTCCTGCGGGCCATATTCGCCGCGCTCGACCAGAAACCGGATCGTGTCCTCGAACCGGGTGCCGGGCCGGGTCAGGGTCTCGGGCAGATCGAACATGGCCTGATACTGGCTGTTGGCGACCGCCAGCCGCAGATCGGCATCAAAGATCGACAGCGCCTGCCCGATCAGGTTCAGCCCCGACCGCGTCAGATCGGCGGGCAGGTCCGCGATCATCCCTTCCTCCGCTTGCATCCGTTCCACTGACCCTCCTCCCCCCTCAGCAGCGATAGCATCGCCCCGCGAGCCATGAAAGCGATGTAACATTTCGTTGGATTCGTGAAAAATTGCGGCAAGAATTGGCGATCAGGATGGTCGCATCCCGGCCGTGCGGAGGAGGCGCGCCCGGGATCGCGCGGGCACGGCGCCGCGACAGGGAGGAAAGATGACGGACCCGCAGACGCCGGAGGGCGAATTGCATTCGATTCCCGCGCTGCTCGCGCGGAACGTGGCCCGTTACGGTGATCGCCCGGCATGGCGCGAGAAGGAATTCGGCATCTGGCAAAGCTGGACCTGGGCCCAGGCGGCCGGGGAAATCCGTGCGCTGGCGCTTGGCCTGCTGACGCTTGGGCTGCGGCCTGGCGATCGCGTCGCCATCATCGGGCGCAACCGGCCTGCCCATTACTGGGGGATGATCGCGGCGCAGATGTGCGGGGCGGTGCCGGTGCCGCTGTATCAGGATGCGGTGGCCGACGAGATGGCCTTCGTGCTGGATCATTGCGGCGCGCGTTTCGTGCTGTGCGGTGATCAGGAACAGGTCGACAAGGTCCTGGAAGTCGAGGACCGCGTGACGGGGATAGAGCGGATCCTCTATACCGACAGACGCGGGATGCGACGATACGACCATTCGCGCATGGATGCGCTGGCCGATGTGCAGGCCGAGGGGCGCGACGCGGCGCCGCGACTGGACGCGGAACTCGATGCCCGGATCGCGGGTCTGGGCTACGACGACACCTGCGTCATGCTGTATACCAGCGGCACGACCGGCAGGCCCAAGGGCGTGGTCCTGTCGAACCGCAACATCATCGAAACCTCGAAGAACAGCGCCGAATTCGACCGTCTGACGCAGCGCGAGGATATCGTGGCCTACCTGCCGATGGCCTGGGTCGGCGATTTCATCTTCTCGGTCGGGCAGGCGCTGTGGGCCGGGTTCACGGTGAACTGCCCCGAGGACGCGCAGACGATGATGACCGACATGCGCGAGATCGGACCGACCTATTTCTTCGCGCCGCCGCGCGTCTTCGAAGGACAATTGACCAATGTCATGATCCGCATGGAGGATGCCGGCCGCTTCAAGCGCTGGCTGTTCGGGTGGTGCATGTCGGTCGCCCGGCGTGTCGGCCCCGCGCTGCTGGATGGCAAGCCGGTAGGCCCTGGCGACCGGCTGGCCTACGGGCTGGGACGGGTTTTCGTCTACGGACCATTGAAGAACACGCTGGGCCTGTCCCGCATCCGTGTCGGCTATACCGCGGGGGAGGCGATCGGCCCCGAGATCTTCGATTTCTACCGCAGTCTGGGGATCAACCTGAAACAGCTCTACGGCCAGACCGAGGCCAGCGTCTTCATCACCCAGCAACCCGACGGCGAGGTCAGGTCCGACACGGTCGGCGTGCCCAGCCCCGGCGTCGAGGTCAGGATCGCCGACACCGGCGAGGTTTTCTATCGCAGCCCCGGAACCTTCGTCGAATATTACAGGAACGCCGACAGCACGGCCTCGACCAAGGATGCCGAGGGCTGGGTCGCGACCGGCGACGCGGGCTTCTTCGAAGAGGAAACCGGCCATCTGCGCATCATCGACCGTGCCAAGGATGTGGGCAGGATGGCCGACGGCACGATGTTCGCGCCCAAATATATCGAGAACAAGCTGAAATTCTATCCCAACATCCTGGAAGCCGTGGCGATCGGGAATGGCCGCGATTTCTGTGCGGCGATGATCAATATCGACCTGAATGCGGTCGGGAACTGGGCCGAGCGGAACAACATCGCCTATGCCAGCTATCAGGAACTGGCCAGCCATCCGCAGGTCTACGCCGCGATCCGCGCCCATGTCGAAGAGGTGAACCGATCCGTGGCCGAGGATCCGATGCTGTCGGGCTGCCAGATCCGCCGGTTTCTGGTCCTGCACAAGGAACTGGATCCCGATGACGGCGAGATGACCCGCACCCGCAAGGTCCGCCGCGCCGTGATCGGCGAGAAATTCGCCGATCTGGTCGCGGCGCTCTATGACGGCTCGGACAGCATCTATACCGAAACAGAAGTGACCTACGAGGATGGCCGCAAGGGCAAGATCAAGGCGACGCTGAAGATCGAGGACGTGCAGGTCTTCGGCGATGCGCAGGGACAGAAGGTGGCGGCGGAATGAGCAGGGCGGTGGTCACCTTCAGGCCCAGCTATCTGAGCGGCGGGCTGATCGCACTGGCCGGGCTGCTCCTGGCCTGGCTGCTTCCGGGTTTCCTGCCGGCCTGGATGAGCGATCTGGTCGCCGGGGCGCTGACCGGCGGTTTCGGTGTGGCCGCGGCCAGCCGGCTGTGGCCCGGCCTGCCGCTGAAACAGATGATCCAATATGGTCCGGCCGTGGCGCTGTATGGCGTGATCGTCGGCCTGATTGCCGGGAACTAGGCCGATGCTGGACAGGACCGAAGGCTACACCACCCCCGATGGCCGACAGATCGGCGGCGTGCTGATGGAGTTGAAGGACATCACCCTGCGGTTTGGTGGTGTCGTCGCGATCAAGGAGATCAGTTTCGACATCCGCGAGGGCGAGATCCGGGCGATCATCGGGCCGAACGGGGCCGGGAAATCCTCGATGCTGAACGTCATTTCGGGCTTTTATCATCCCCAGGACGGAGAGGTCTGGTTCAAGGGCCGCCGCCGCCCGCCGATGCGGCCCTATCAGGTCGCGCGGCTGGGCATCGCGCGGACGTTTCAGAACATCGCCCTGTTCGACGGGATGACGGTCCTGGACAACATCATGACCGGCCGGCTGAACAAGATGAGGTCCGGCCTGCTGAGCCAGGCCCTGTGGTGGGGCGCGGCCGAACGCGAAGAGGTCGAAAACCGCGCCGAGGTCGAGAAGATCATCGATTTTCTGGAGATCCAGAACATCCGCAAGACCCCGGTCGGGCGACTGCCCTATGGTCTGAAGAAGCGCGTCGAACTGGCCCGCGCCCTTGCGGCCGAGCCGGGCTTGCTGCTGCTGGACGAGCCGATGGCGGGCATGAATGTCGAGGAGAAGGAAGACATGAGCCGCTTCATCCTGGACGTGAACGACGAATTCGGCACCACGATCTGTCTGATCGAACATGACATGGGCGTCGTCATGGACCTGTCGGACCGGGTGGTGGTGATGGATTACGGCCGCAAGATCGGCGATGGCACCCCCGATCAGGTGCGTTCGAACCAGGAGGTGATCGACGCCTATCTGGGGGTCGCCCATGACTGACAAGGGAGCGCTTTGATGGAACAGCTGATCTTCGCCGGCGAAGTTTTCCTGAACGGGCTGATGACCGGCGTGATGTATGCGCTGGTGGCATTGGGCTTCGTGCTGATCTTCAAGGCCTCGGGGGTGTTCAATTATGCGCAGGGCGTCCTGGCCCTGTTCGCGGCGCTGACGCTGGTCGGTATCCAGAAGGGACAGGTGCCCTTCGCGGATCTGATCAATGCGGTCTTCGGCAGCCGTCTGGAGCAGTTCGGCTGGACGGTGCCGGCGGCGCTGGCGATCGTGCTGGCGGCGCTGGTGATGGTCCTGCTGGCCTTCCTGATCGAGACGCTGATCCTGCAACATCTGGTCGGGCAGGCGCCGATTATCCTGTTCATGGCCACGATCGGACTGGCCTATTTCCTCGAGGGGCTGGGCGACGTGATGTGGGGTGCCAATATCAAGGCGCTGGACGTGGGCCTGCCGCAGGGGATTTCGGACGGCATCGAGCAGGTCACGGCGGGCTGGTTCGGATACGGCTATTTCATCGACCGGCTGGACATCTGGGCCACGATCATCGCGGCCGCGCTGGTCTGCGCGCTGGTGCTGTTCTCGCAATATACCAGACAGGGCCGCGCCATGCGGGCCGTGGCCGACGACCATCAGGCGGCGCTGTCGGTGGGAATCTCGCTGCGCTTCATCTGGGTCATGGTCTGGTCCATCGCAGGTTTCGTGGCGCTGGTCGCAGGGATCATGTGGGGCACCAAATCGGGTGTGCAGTTCAGTCTGTCGCTGATCGCGCTGAAGGCCCTGCCGGTGCTGATGCTGGGCGGCTTCACCTCGATTCCCGGTGCCATCGTCGGCGGGCTGATCATCGGCGTTGGCGAAAAGCTGTTCGAATTCTTCATCGGCCCGATGGTGGGCGGGGCGACCGAAAACTGGTTCGCCTATGTCCTCGCGTTGCTTTTCCTTGTCTTCCGGCCACAGGGCCTGTTCGGCGAGCGGATCATCGAAAGGGTTTGAGGATGGCGCATATGGCCAAGGGCGGAGTGGGTATTTGGACAACGGAGATACCGGTTTCTTCGTTGCACAAATACCCGGACGCGGCGACGGGGAAGGCGGGGGGCGGCGATGCTGTATCGTGAGGCGGGCGATTTCAAGACCAGCTACCGCGAGGACGGACAGACCTTTCCGATCCGGCTGGATCGCTGGGGCTATTATGCCGTCCTGGCGGTGGCATTCGGAATCGTGCCATTCCTCATCAACGATTACTGGGCCAGCGCGGTGCTGGTGCCGTTCCTGATCTATGCGGTGGCGGCGATGGGGCTGAACATCCTGACCGGCTATGCCGGTCAGGTCAGCCTGGGCACAGGGGGCTTCATGGCGGTAGGGGCCTATGCGGTCTACAAGCTGATGACCGCCTTTCCAGAGGTCAACATCGTCCTGCACATCCTGCTGGCCGGCGGCATCACCGCCATCGTCGGCATGGTGTTCGGCCTGCCGAGCCTGCGGATCAAGGGTTTCTACCTGGCCGTCGCCACGCTGGCTGCGCAGTTCTTTCTGGTCTGGCTGTTCAACAAGGTGCCCTGGTTCTACAACTACTCGGCTTCGGGCCAGATCACGGCGCCCGAGCGGACCCTGCTGGGCTATGCGATTACCGGACCGGCCAGTTCGGCGGCGGTGAAATACCTGGTCTGCCTGTGTTTTGCGGTGGTGCTGGCATGGGTCGCGCGGAACCTGACGCGCGGCACGCTGGGGCGCAAGTGGATGGCGATCCGCGACATGGATATCGCCGCCGAGATCATCGGGGTCAATCCGCTGACCGCCAAGCTGTCGGCCTTTGCGGTCAGCAGCTTTTTCGTGGGCATCGCCGGAGCGCTGCTTTTCGCCGTCTATCTGGGCGCGGCCGAGGTCGGCGAGGCTTTCGGCATCAACAAGAGCTTTCTGGTCCTGTTCATGATCATCATCGGAGGGCTGGGCAGCGTCTTCGGCAGTTTCGCCGGCGCGGCCTTTATGGTCCTGTTGCCGGTCCTGCTGAAGAATCTGCTCGTGGGCGGGTTTGGCTGGCCCACCAATCTGGCCGCGCATATCGAACTGATGATCGTGGGCGGACTGATCATCCTTTTCCTGATCGTCGAGCCGCACGGTCTGGCCCGGCTGTGGCGACTGGCGAAGGAAAAGCTGCGGCTCTGGCCGTTCCCGCATTGACGCAGAAGACCGGGACGGACCCGGCCAAAATCATCTTGGGGAGGAGACCCGAATGAAGACGAAACTGACCGCATTGGCACTGGCCGCGACCCTGGCCGCGGCCGCGCCCGCCAGGGCCGAACTGGTCGTGCCCAGCCTCAGCTATCGGACCGGCCCCTACGGGGCGAACGGCACGCAATATGCCGACGGCTTTGCCGATTACTTCACGCTGCTCAATGAACGCGACGGCGGTATCGGCGGCGAAAGGATCCAGGTCCCTGAATGCGAGACCGCCTATAACACCGAAAAGGGCGTCGAGTGTTACGAGGCGACCAAGGATACCGGCGCGCTGGTCTATAATCCGCTGTCCACCGGCATCACCTATCAGCTGATTCCGAAGGTCAGCGTGGACAAGAAGGTGCTGTATACGCCCGGTTACGGACGCACCTCGGCCAAGAACGGCAAGGTCTTCGAATGGGTCTTCAACGCTCCGGCGAATTACTGGGACGGGGCCTCGGTGGCGATCAAGTATCTTCTGGACGAGAATGGCGGAGATCTGAGCGGCAAGAAGATCGCGCTGGTCTATCATAACAGCGCCTATGGCAAGGAACCGATCCGCACGTTGCAGAAGCTGTCCGAGAAGCACGGCTTCGAATTGTCCGAGATTCCGATCGACCCGCCGGGGCAGGAGCAGAAAAGCCAGTGGCTGCAGATCCGCCGCGAAAGGCCCGATTACGTGATCATGTATGGCTGGGGTGTGATGAACCAGGCCGCCATCCAGGAGGCCGCCAATATCCGCTTTCCGATGGAAAATTTCATCGGCATCTGGTGGGCCGGTTCCGAGGTGGATGTGTTGCCGGTGGGCGCGGGCGCCAATGGCTACAAGGCACTGACCTTCAACGGCGTCGGCATGGATTACCCGGTCTATGACGACATGAGGAAATTCGTCATCGAACCCGGCAAGGCCAGCCAGGGCGGGCAATATGTCGGCTCGGCCCTCTATTCGCGCGGCATGTATGCGGCCGTCGTGATCGCCGAGGCGATCAGGAAGGCGCAGGAAATCGCGGGGACGGCGGCGATCGATGCCCAGCAATTGCGCGACGGTTTCGAGCAGCTCGACATCACCCCCGAGCGTCTGACCGAGATCGGCCTGCCGGATTTCGGCCCCGAGATCAGCCTGAGCTGCGCCAACCACGGCGGCAGCGGCATGGCGCGGCTGCAGCAATGGGATGCCGAGGCCAAGCAGTGGAACCTGATCAGCGATTTCACCGAGCCCGATCAGGAGGTGCTGGAGCCTTTGATCGCCGAAGACAGCGAGGCCTATGCCAAGGAAGCCGGGATCACCCCGCGCGACTGCAACTGAGGCCGTTCCCGGCGGCGTTGACCGCCGCCGGGACCGCCAGACCGGAGACATGCCATGTTCGACGCCGACCCGCGCGAGACACTGCTGGAAGTCAACAATATCGAGGTGATCTACAACCACGTGATCCTGGTGCTGAAAGGCGTCAGCCTGTCCGTGCCCAAGGGTGGCATCACCGCGCTTCTGGGCGGCAACGGCGCGGGCAAGACAACGACGCTGAAGGCAATCTCGAACCTGCTGGCCAGCGAACGCGGCGAGGTGACGAAGGGCAGCATTCTCTATCGTGGGGAACGGGTGGCGGATCTGAACCCGGCGGCGCTTGTCACCAAGGGCGTCATACAGGTGATGGAGGGGCGGCGGTGCTTCGAACACCTGACGGTCGAGGAAAACCTGCTGACCGGCGCCTATACCCGCAAGGATGGGGCGGCAGCGATCCGCCGCGATCTCGACATGGTCTATGATTATTTTCCCCGCCTGCGCGAGCGGCGCAGATCGCAGGCGGGCTATGCCTCGGGCGGCGAACAGCAGATGGTCGCGATGGGCCGCGCGCTGATGTCGCGCCCGGAGACGATCCTGCTGGATGAACCCTCGATGGGACTCGCGCCGCAACTGGTCGAGCAGATCTTTCAGATCGTGAAGGCCGTGAACGAGGGCGAGGGCGTGACCTTCCTTCTGGCCGAACAGAACACCAACGTCGCCCTGCGCTTTGCCCATTACGGCTACATCCTGGAAAACGGCCGCGTCGTCATGGACGGGCCCGCGGATGCGCTGCGCGAGAACCCGGATGTGAAGGAATTCTATCTCGGCATGTCCGATGAGGGACGCCGATCCTTTCGCGACGTGCGCAGCTATCGCCGCCGCAAAAGATGGCTGGCGTGAAGGAGTTCGCGATGCCCCGCTACTACGACCACCTCGAAAGCCGCGATCCCCGCGACCGCGATGCGGCGATGGCGGTCCAACTGCCCGCCGCCATCCGTCGCGCGAAGTCCGCGCCGGCGCTGGCGCGGCTGCTCGGTGACATCGATCCCCGTGTGGTGACGGGTCGCGCGGCCCTGGCGCAGCTGCCGGTGGTCCGAAAGGCGGATCTGTCCGAAGCGCAGAAGATCTCGCCGCCCTTCGGCGGTTATACGACCCGATCCGCCGCCGAATTCGACCACGTCTTCCAGAGTCCGGGACCGATCTACGAGCCCGGTCGACGGGAAGGTGACTGGTGGCGGCTGGGCCGGTTCCTTCATGCCGCGGGCGTCGGGCGCGGCGATATCGTGCAGAATTGCTTCGGCTATCACCTGACCCCGGCCGGAATGATGTTCGATTCGGCGGCCCGTGCCGTCGGTGCGGCGGTTCTGCCCGCGGGCACCGGCCAGACCGATCTGCAGGTGCGCGCGGCGGTCGATATCGGCACCACCTGCTATGCCGGAACGCCGGATTTCCTGAAGGTGATCCTGGATCGCGCCGATGCTCTGGGCGAGCGTCTGGGCTTTGCCAGGGCTGTGGTCGGCGGCGGTGCGCTGTTCCCATCGCTGCGGCAGGAATATCAGGATCGCGGCATCGTGACACGGCAATGCTATGCCACCGCCGATCTGGGCAATATCGCCTATGAAAGCGAGGCGGGCGAGGGAATGATCGTGGACGAGGGCGTCCTCGTCGAGATCGTGCGTCCCGGCACCGGCGATCCGGTTGCGGAGGGCGAGGTCGGCGAGGTTCTGGTGACCGCGCTGAACCCGGATTATCCTCTGATCCGCTTCGCAACCGGCGATCTGTCCGCCATCATGCCCGGAACCAGTCCCTGCGGGCGCACGAATATGCGCATCAGGGGCTGGATGGGCCGAGCCGACCAGACGACCAAGATCAAGGGCATGTTCGTGCGTCCCGAACAGGTCGCAGCGCTGGTCGCGCGCCATCCCGAAATCCTGCGTGCGCGCGTGATCGCGGACCGCGATGGCGAGATGGACGTGATGATCGTCCAGCTCGAATCCTCCGCCGGGGCGGGGGCCGCTTTCGACGGTTCGGTGGTGGATACGCTGAAACTGAAGGGCCGGATACAGATCGTCGCTCCGGGCAGCCTGCCCAATGACGGCAAGGTCATCGAGGATCGCCGCAGCTATGATTAGACGCGGAATGTCAGGCATTTGATCCGTTAACTTGTTTCGTGCGCCGCCCGGCCCGAGATTGCCAAGCTGTGATCGAAAGGCAGGTGGCGACATGGCCGTGGGCAAGGGATCGCCGCCGGCGATCATCATCAAGCGCAGCGTCGAAAGCGGTGAAGCCGGCCATCATGGCGGCGCATGGAAGGTGGCCTATGCGGATTTCGTGACCGCGATGATGGCCTTCTTCCTGCTGATGTGGTTGCTGAACGCCACCACGGAAAAGCAGCGGACCGGCCTGGCGGAATATTTCAACCCGACCCTTGTGCGCACTCCGGGCGCGTCCGGAGACGGGGTCGAGGCAGGCATGCGCTCTGCCGTCGTGCAGGACCTGCCCGACAGTGAAAAGGCCGCGGAATTCGACGACATCTCGCGCCGGATCCAGAATCAACTGTCCGGAACAGGCGCCGAATCGATGCAGATGACGAATCTGCTGCGGCATGTCGTGACCCGGATGACCGATGAAGGGCTGGTGATCGAATTGTCTGACCTGACCGAGCAGCCGCTTTTCATGGATGACACCGCACAGCCGCAACCCGCACTTGAAGAACTGGCCCGGATCATTGCCCGCGTTCTGGGCCAGGTCCGCAACCAGATCGCAATAGCCGGTCATGTGCGTGCCTATCCCGAAATGCTGGTGACTTCGCCTGTCTGGGCGCTGTCGGATGCCAGGGCTCATGCGGTTCGCAACCTGCTGGAACGCGGGCGGCTGGATCCGCAGCGGATCCAGCGTGTGACGGGATATGCCGATCGCAAGAACCGCTCGGCCAATCCGATGGACCCGGTCAACAACCGGATCGAGCTGATTTTACTGAGATAGACGATTTTGGCCTGCCGCGATTAGGCGAATCTTAAGGCCCGTGCCGCAAGGTGCCTGTCAAACCTGTACTCGACGAAAGGTCACTTCATGTCCATGTCATCCGCGATGAATGCCGGCGTTGCCGGTCTGTCGGCGAATTCGACCCGTCTGGCGACCATTTCGGACAATATCGCCAATTCCGGAACCTACGGCTACAAGCGGATGGAAACGGACTTCAACGCTTTCGTCCTGCAGCAGAACCGCACGGCCGGGCTTTACTCGGCGGGCGGTGTTCGGGCCAGCACGCAGCGGATCATCGATGAAGACGGCGCGCTCGTCACCACGTCCCATCCTCTTGATATCGCCATCAGCGGGCGCGGAATGTTGCCCGTGACCTCGGCGGTCGACATGGACAACGGCTTTGACGAACTGCCCTTCATGATGACCCGGACAGGCTCGTTCCGAACCGATTCGGAGGGCGTGTTGAGGACCGAATCCGGCCTTGTCCTGATGGGCTGGCCGGCGCAGGCGGATGGTACCGTGCCGCTGATGTCGCGCGACACGATGCAGGGTCTGCAGCCGGTGCAGATCTCTGCCAACCAGACGTCGGGCGACCCGACGACGCGCGTCAGCCTTGGTGTCAATCTGCCGGCGACCGAGACCGAGCCGACCGCACCGGGTGATCCGATGAGCCTGAAGGTCGAATATTTCGGCAATCTGGGAACCTCGGAATCACTCGATTTCACCTTTACCCCGGACACGACCGATCCGACCGGCATGTCGAATATCTGGACCGTCGAGGTCCGCGATTCCGCCCTCGATCCGACGGCGAACGTGGTGGGCAGCTACCGGATCGAATTCGACGACAGCATGTCGGATGGCGGCAGCATTCGCAGTGTCACCACGCTGAGTGGCGGCGCCTACGACGCGGCCACCGGCAATCTGGGACTGACGGTGGCAGGTGGTCCGATGGACGTGTTCATCGGGACGCCCGGCGGCACGACCGGCTTGCGCCAGCTCTCGGCCAGCTTCTCACCGACCAATATCACGAAGAACGGATCTCCGGTCGGACAATTGACGACTGTCGAGGTCGATCAGGACGGTTATCTCAAGGCGACCTATGATACCGGCTTCGTCCGCACTCTCTATCAGGTGCCCGTGGTCGATGTTCCCAACCCCAATGGGCTCATTTCACTCGACGGCCAGGCGTTCAAGATTTCTCCGACCTCGGGTAATTTCTTCCTGTGGGATGCCGGCGATGGGCCGAGCGGATCGGTCCAGGGCTATGCGCGCGAGGCTTCGACGACGGATGTGGCCGAAGAACTGACCTATCTGATCTCGACCCAGCGGGCCTATTCGTCGAACGCGAAGATCATTCAGACCGTGGACGAGATGCTGCAGGAAACCACGAATATCAAACGCTGACCCGGAAGGCGGCATCTGGCCAAGGAGACCGGAGATGAGTATCGCAAGGGCGCTTTCGAACGCGATGTCGGGGCTGACGGCGACGGCACGCGGGACCGAAACGGTCGCCGCCAACATGGCGAACGCGATGACGCCCGGATATGCTAGGCGCGAGCTTGCCGTTTCCGTTCAGACCCTGGGCGGCAATGGCGGTGGTGTCCGCCTGGACGGTGTGACCCGCGTCGTCAATGCCAGCCTTGTCGCCGAGTCGCGCCTTGCCGGATCGGCCAGCGCCGAGGCCGGGATTCGCTTGAATTTCCAGTCCGCGATGGAAAAGCTGGTCGGCCTGCCGGGTGAAACCGGCGCTTTGGCGACCCTGCTGGGCGATTTCCGCACGGCACTGCAATCGGCGTCCGCTCGTCCCGATGATGAGATTCGGCTGGGCCAGGTCGTCATCGCGGCGGATCGTCTTACGAAGGGTTTGAACGCCGCTTCAAACCAGGTTCAGAAGTCGCGCCAGATGGCCGACCAGGCTATCGCCGCAGATGTCGCGACCCTGAGCGCCTCTCTCGAGCGGGTCGCATATCTGAACCGGCGCATTTCGATCCTGGAATCGAACGGCTCCGACCCCTTGTCTCTGATTGACGAAAGGGCCTTGGTCGTCGACCAAATCTCGAAGATCGTGCCGATTCAGGAAGTCGCGCGCGAGGCGGGCAAGATCGCATTGTTTACCATTGAAGGGGCGGTCCTGCTGGACGGAACCACACCGACCGAGCTCTCCTTTACAGATTCAGGCGAACTGACCGCTGACAGCGTGGTTGGAAGTGGCTCGGTCACGCGACTGTTCGAGAATGGTCAGGAATTGTCAGCCAGCCAGATGCGCCCTTTCGCCGGTGGTTCGCTGTCGGCGAATTTCGCCATCCGCGACGATCTGGCGCCTCAGCTTCAGCAAGAGCTGGACGCTCTGGCCTTCGAATTGCACGAGCGACTGGCGGATCCATCCGTGGATCCTTCCATCACGGCGACTGATCCCGGCCTTTTTACCGATGCAGGATCGCGAGCGGACGTGGCATCGGTCGCCGGACTTGCCGCCCGGCTGCAGTTGAACGATTCGGTCAGGCCGGAAAGCGGTGGCGCATTGTGGCGCATCCGCTCTGGCGCGGGCGCTGTTTCCAGTTCCGCCGTGGGGGATTCAACCTATCTCAACGCGCTCGCCAACGCGCTTGAGGCGGTCGGCGCACCGCTTGCGGGCAGCGGCTTCGACGGCAATGCCAGTTTCGCGGCGCGGCTCGCCAGTGTCGAATCGCGGGTCGCCACGCGCCGAGTAAATGCGGAAGCAGACGCTGCGGTCCGCAATTCCCGTGCTGAAACGATTTCCTCGCGCTTGATGGCCGATGGCGTGGACAGCGACGCGGAAATGCAGCGCCTCTTGGAATACGAACAGGCCTATGCGGCGAACGCCCGCGTGATCCAGGCAATCAACGAGATGATGGACCAAATTCTGAGGCTTTGACCATGAACGTGAATTCTTTGGGTGATCAGGCACGCGCCTTTGCGTTGCAGGCCGCCTCGAACCGGATCAAGACAACGCTTGCGACGCTCAGCGATGAATTGTCCAGCGGCGAGGTCAAGGATTTGTCCGGCCGTTTGGGCGGGAATACGCGCGTTCTGAACGACATCGAATCGCGATTGTCGATGGCGGCGCAATACAGCCGGAACGCGAGGGAAGCGGCATCACTGACCCAAGGGATGCAGGACGCGCTGGTTTCCACGAACGACATGTCGGTTGCCTTGTCGTCGGCGCTTTTGTCCGATGCCGGCAATGCGACCGTCACGACCCTCGCTGCTCATGCGGCTGACGCGGCCGGCGTTTTCGAATCGACCGTTGCGCGTTTCAACGGGGCCGTGGCTGGACGCTATTTCTTCGCGGGTACGAATACCGATCAGCCGCCGCTGATGGCGGCCGGACAGATTCTGGACCAACTTGAGACGGTTGTTTCGGGGTTGAATACCGCAGGCGATGTGACTGCTGCCGTTGCAGCCTGGTTTGATGCGGCGCCGGGTGCAGGGGGTTTTTCCGACTTGGCCTATTCCGGAAGCGTGGACGAAGCGCAGAACATCGCGATTGCGGAAGATAGCAGCATCGTGCTGCGGACCACGGTGCTGTCTCCGGCCCTGCGCGACCAGTTGAAGGGTTTGGCAACCGCGGCGCTTCTGGATCGTGGTGTCCTGGCGGGTGATCACGCGGAAAGAAGCGCATTGTTGCAAAACGCGACCACCGCGATCGTTTCCAATCGCGATTCTCTGCTGTCAGAAATGGCGAGAATCGGATTGAACCAGCAATTGGTCGAGCGTGCGCAGAGCGAGACTTCAGCGGTCGAGGCTACGCTGACCAGCGCCCGCAACCAGATCAGACAGGCCGATCCCTATCAGACCGCTGCGGCAATCACCGAGGCCCAGAGCCAGCTTCAAACGCTCTATGCGGTGACTGCGAGGCTGTCAAAACTCAGATTGGTGGATTTCCTGTGAAACGACTGATATCATTTGTCTGTTCGCTTGTCATGCTGGTGCCCCTGATCGCAGGGGCAGCCCCGGTTCGCATCAAGGATCTGGCTGATTTCGACGGAGTTCGCGGGAACGATCTGGTCGGCTATGGCTTGGTCGTGGGCCTGGACGGCACCGGCGACGGTTTTCGCAATGCACCTTTCACCGAGGAAATGCTTGCCGGCCTCCTGGAGCGGTTGGGGGTAAATGTCACCGACGAAGCACTGCGATCGAAGAACGTCGCCGCCGTCGTCGTGACAGCGACCTTACCACCCTTCGCGCGGTCGGGCAGTCGCATCGATGTCAGCGTCTCTACCATAGGCGATGCGAAAAGCCTGCTTGGGGGCACGTTGGTCATGACCCCGCTTAAGGCTGCCGATGGAGAAATCTACGCCGTGGCGCAAGGCTCGATCATTGCGGGTGGCGTTTCGGTTTCCGGCCAGGCGTCGCGCGTCGTCCAGGGCGTGCCGACAGCCGGTGCCATACCGGTTGGCGCGCGTGTGGAACGCGAGGTTCAGTTCGATTTTGCGGAGATCCAGAATATCCGCATCGCCCTGAGGAATGCCGATTTCACCACGGCCACCCGCGTAGAGGACGTGATCAACCGCGACTTCAAGCTTCGCATCGCGACGACTCAGGACAGCGGCACGGTGATCGTGGAGTTTCGCAACCTTGGCGAGGTAAACCCCGCCCGGGTATTGGGTCGGATCGAGAATCTGACCGTCGAACCCGAGGATCGCGCGAAGGTAGTGATCGATCCGAAGGCCGGAACAATCGTCATGGGGGAAAAGGTGCGCATTTCGCGCGTTGCCGTTTCGCAAGGCAACCTGACCCTCAGGGTCAGCGAAGCCCCGGTCGTCTCCCAGCCAAATCCCTTTGCCCAGGGGGAAACCGTGACTGTTCCGCGAACATCGTCAGAAATTCGCGAGGAGCCGGGCATCGGCTTTGCCGAGGTTGCGGGCGAAACGTCGCTGAGCGATCTTGTCGAAGGGCTGAATTCACTGGGCGTCAGGCCACGCGACATGATCGATATTCTGAAATCGATCCATGCCGCAGGGGCGCTTCATGCCGATCTGATCGTCGAATGAGGTCCGGATGAAGGCGAATCGGCGAAGTCGGAAGCGGCAGGTCGGATCAGGCCCTCTCCGCGGTTGAAGTTCCAGCTGTTTTGAGGTTGGATCCGCGGGAAAGCGATTGATGGCATCAGCATGTATATCGAGAAGACCGACTTGGATGGCGTGCTGATCATCACCCCGATCCGGCATGGTGACGACAGGGGGTTCTTCTCTGAAAGCTGGAGCAGAAAGTCGCTGCTCGAGGCAGGTATCGATCTTCCCGAATTCGTTCAGGACAATCATTCCCTGTCTTCGCATGCCGGAACACTGCGCGGGCTTCACTATCAGGCGCCACCACATGCGCAGGGAAAACTTGTCCGTTGCGGTCGCGGACGGCTTTTCGACGTCGCCGTGGATGCCCGGCAAGGCAGCCCGGATTTCGGGCGCTGGATCGGGGTCGAGCTTTCCTTTGCAAACGGCCGGCAGATCTGGATCCCGGCGGGCTTTCTGCATGGTTTCGTGACGCGCGAACCCGAAACCGAAATCGTCTACAAATGTACTGATTATTATGATCGTGCCAGCGACGGTGTCGTCCGCTGGGACAGCCTGGGGATCGATTGGAGTGTGGCGGATCCCGTTCTGTCGCAAAAGGATGCCGCAGCCCCTGCCTTCGGCGACTGGACGAGTCCATTTGCGCTCGGGGAACCGGGATGAGGATTCTTGTCACCGGCGGCGCCGGTTTCATCGGCTCAGCCGTTGTGAGGCGGGCTATCGAACGCGGGCACCAGGTCGTGAACCTCGATGCGCTTACCTATGCTGCGAATCCGGCAAATGTTGCGAGTGTCGCGGGAAATCCGCGCTATTTTTTCGAAAAGGCGGACATTCGCGACCGGGCGGCGCTTGATCGCGTGATCGCCCGCCACCGTCCAGAGGCGATCATGCACCTCGCGGCTGAAAGTCATGTCGATCGTTCGATCGACGGACCTGCGGCCTTCATCGAGACGAATATTCTGGGAACTTTCAATCTGCTGGAGTCGGCAAGGGCCTATTGGGTCGCCCGAGGGCGGCCGGATCACTTCCGCTTCCATCACATCTCGACCGACGAGGTTTTCGGCAGTCTCGGCAATGAAGGACAATTCATCGAGGACACGCCCTATGATCCGCGCAGTCCCTATTCGGCAAGCAAGGCAGGCTCCGATCATCTGGCAAGGGCATGGCACGAGACCTATGGCCTGCCGGTCGTTCTCACGAATTGTTCGAACAACTACGGGCCTTTTCATTTTCCCGAAAAGCTGGTTCCGGTCGTCATTCTCAGGGCACTTGCGGGACAAAGCATACCCGTCTACGGCGATGGCGGAAACATCCGCGATTGGCTCTATGTCGAGGACCATGCCGATGCCTTGCTGCTGGTGCTGGAAAAGGGCCGGACGGGACGCAGCTACAATATCGGCGGAGAAAACGAGGCGACCAATCTGGAACTGGTACGGATGATCTGCGCGCAGATGGATGTCTTGAAGCCCGAAAATGGGCCTCATGGGCGGCTTGTCACCTTCGTGCCTGACCGGCCGGGGCATGATCGCCGTTATGCCATCGATCCCACACGCATTCGCAGCGAATTGGGATGGCGTCCCTCGGTGACCATAGAGGAGGGGCTGCGCCGGACCGTCCGGTGGTATCTGGACAATCCCGCGTGGTGGCAGCCCTTGCTGGGGCGGGACGGCGTCGGGAAGCGGTTGGGGACCGGTCGGTGAAGGGTTTGCTGGTCTTCGGTCTGAACGGACAACTGGCGCGGGAATTGCGTGGCCTGGCTCCAGAGGCGATTTTCCTCGGCCGGCAGCACGCGGATCTGTCAAGGCCGGAGCGCTGCGCCAAGGTGATCGGGACAATCGCACCCAGCGTCATCGTGAACGCAGCCGCCTATACCGCCGTCGACCGCGCCGAGACGGAGCGCGACCTTGCCTGGAAGATCAATGCCGAAGCGCCGGCCGAGATGGCGCGAGCGGCGAAAGCGTTGGGCATTCCCTTTTTGCATGTCTCGACCGACTATGTCTTCGACGGTTCAAGCCTGACGGCGTGGTCCGAGGATGATCCGACCAGAGCACTGGGGCAATACGGCGCCAGCAAGCTGGCCGGCGAACAGGCCATCGCCGATACGGGTGGGCGATGGGCCGTCCTGAGGACGTCATGGGTCTTTTCGGCGCATGGCAGCAATTTCGTGAAGACCATGCTGCGCCTCGGCGCGGAAAGGGAGATTCTGTCCATCGTCGCGGACCAGTCGGGTGGACCGACCCCCGCGAGGGATATTGCTCAAGCCCTGCTGCACATGGCAAGTCGGATGCTGACTGCAGAAACAACGCGCGGCATCTATCACTTTGCCGGAACCCCCGACGTGTCCTGGGCGGATTTCGCGCGCGAGATCTTTTCACATGCCGGCCTCACCTGCGAGGTGCGCGATATCGCGACGGCGGATTACCCGACGCCCGCCCGGCGCCCTTTGAATTCCAGACTGAACTGCCGCAAGATCGAGCGGGATTTCGGAATTTCACGCCCGGATTGGCGCGTTGGTCTGCAAGATGTGCTGCGTCAGTTGAAGGAGACAGCATGACCACGCGCAAGGGCATTGTGCTGGCAGGCGGATCGGGCACCCGGCTCTATCCGATCACGATGGGCGTGTCGAAGCAGCTTCTGCCGCTCTATGACAAGCCGATGATCTATTATCCGATCAGCGTTCTCATGCTGTCCGGAATCCGTGAGATCGCGATCATCACCACGCCGGAGGACCAGACCCAGTTTCAGCGACTGCTGGGTGATGGCAGCCAATGGGGACTGCGTTTCGAATGGATCGCGCAACCCTCGCCCGACGGGTTGGCCCAGGCATATCTTCTGGCCGAGAATTTTCTGGCCGGTGCACCCTCGGCGATGGTGTTGGGCGACAACATCTTCTTCGGGCATGGGTTGCCGGTGTTGCTGCAATCGGCCCATATGCGATCCGACGGCGGGACCGTTTTCGGTTACCGTGTCGCCGACCCGGAACGCTATGGCGTGGTGGATTTCGATGCGGCAGGCCGCGCGCGGGCGATCATCGAAAAGCCTGAAAGACCGCCTTCGAATTTCGCGGTGACTGGGCTGTATTTCCTCGACGGCAGCGCGTCACGGCGTGCGGCAAAGGTGCGACCTTCCGCACGGGGCGAGCTTGAGATCACGACATTGCTGGAAAGCTACCTTCAGGAAGGCGCGCTGACCGTCGAAAAGATGGGGCGCGGCTTCGCCTGGCTGGATACGGGAACCCATGCAAGCTTGCTGGATGCGGGAAATTTCGTGCGCACGCTGGAAAATCGGCAGGGTCTTCAGACCGGATGCCCGGAAGAAATTGCCTTCGAGGCCGGATGGATCAGCGCCGATCAGCTGAGCGCGCGTGCCGAGAAATTCTCGAAGAATTCCTACGGGCGGTATCTTCGCGCGCTGCTGGGAGATCGCGACTGACATTGGTGCCGGTGTCTTGCCGCTCAACTGGTCTGCCGTGCGATATCCTCGATCAGGACGGCGTCGATCTGCAGGTCCGTCGCGGCGCGGGCGGCCTTGAGCAATTCTTCGCGCAGAACGCGCTGTGACGGTTCGGTCGTGAAATTGCCGTCGAAACCGCCGGTATTGGCCTGGATCATCAACTGACGCAGCAAGGCGTCGCGCAGCCGGGATTCCTGCTTCTGCACCTTTTCCAGTTGTGCGGCATCGGTTTCGATGGTCAGGGTCACGATCATCATCGCGCCCATGTCGCCGTTTCGCATCAGCGGCACGAAGAATTGCGAAGGGAAGGTGAACCAGCCACGACCTTCGGTCTTCTCGTCGTTCCCACCGGAATCTCCATAGCCCGAGGACGCGCTGGCATCGGCCTTCGCGTCTTTTTCGCCGCCTGCCTGATCGGCCCGAGCGTCATCGGCGGGTTGCTGCTTGCCCTCCGTCGACGAGGCGATTTCGGTATTCCCGCTTTCGGTCGAAGGGCGCAGGATCTCGCCGCCGGCGATGCCGCCGCCAAGCGCGGCAAGCGGCAGCAGGAATGTCAGGATCTTCTTCATCGGCGGTCCTCAATAGGGCAGAAGGATATCAGCGATCTGCTGGCCATAGCGGGGTTGCTGCACATCCGTGATCTGCCCCCGACCGCCATAGGAAATGCGCGCACCGGCGATGCGGTCATAGGCGATCTCGTTGTTGCGGTCGATGTCGCCAGGCCGCACGAACCCGCTGACCGTCAGTTCGCGCAATTCGTAGTTCACCCGGACCTCTTGGGTGCCCTCGATCTGAAGGGTTCCATTGGGCAGCCGGTCGGTGACCGTCGCCGCGACCCGCAAGGTCAGCTTGTCGCGACGCGAGATATTGCCGCTGCCCTTGTAGGTCGAAGATGATTTCGCGTCGGCCAGATTGTCGAAGCTGGCGCCGTCCGGCAGCTTGTTGGCCAGCCGCTGCGGAATGCCGGCCATCTGCGGCATCGACATCTTGTCGCCCGCCGCGCGCGAACGGCCCGACGAATTGCTGATCTCTGCGCGATCGTCGATCTGGATCACCACCGTCAGGATGTCGCCGCGCGTCGCCGCACGCCGGTCGGTGATCAGAGAGGATGTGGTCCCGGCCCACAGCGATGCCGCAGCCTCCGGTCGGCCAGAATCGACCGGAATTTCCAGCGGCGGATTGGTCATGGCGATGAATTCCTCGCCTTCGCGGGGTGAGGTCAGTTGCGGCGGCCGGCCGATATTGGCGGCGCGGGAACAGGCACCCAATGCAAGGGCAAGGCAAAGCAGGTGGATCGGTTTCATCGGAATTCCTTGGCTTCTGCGCCGCGTCAGTTCAGCGTCGTGAGGCTGCCGTCTTCTTCGACGAGAGCATTGATGATGGAACGTGAATCGAGGTTCATCACCCGGATCACGTCGCCCGCCGCACCGTCCGACAGCGTCCGGCCCTGGGCATCGATCCGCAAGGCGCCGCGACGGAATGACAGGCGCACGATCTGGTTGCGCCCGACCAGCTTCGGGGCTTGCAGCAACGTCGCCTGGATGGGACGGCCCTCGTATATCGTGATGCGGGTCTGCAACCCGATGGCCTGCGACGGATCGTCCAGACCGGGCCGTTTGCTGTCGATGGCCCTGAGATCGGCGGCGGTGATGATGGTGCCCGCGGGCAGGGTGCGCGCCGCCGCCAATCCGCCGGCCGAGGCAGGCAGGGCGACCAGCAGCGCCGCGATTGTTGCAAGCGCCCGCATCACCGCACCTGCGTCGTGGCGCCGAGCATCTGGTCGGCGGCGGTGATGACCTTGGCGTTCAATTCGTATCCACGCTGTGCCTGGATCAGTTCGGTGATCTCGCGAACCGCGTCGACCGAACTGTCTTCCAGATAGCCCTGCCGCAAGGTGCCCAGACCCTGCTGACCGGGATTGGCAACGCCGGCCGCGCCAGAGGCCGCGGTTTCGAGGAACAGGTTCGACCCGATCGCCTCCAGCCCCTTTTCATTGGCGAAGCCGGCAAGCGTCAGTTGCCCCAGCAATTCCGGCTCGACGCGATCGTTGAAATAGGCATAGACCTCTCCCGCGGCGTTGATCGAGATTGATCGGGCATCATCGGGAATGGTGATTTCCGGCACCACGGGGTAACCATCCGAGGTCACGATCTGGCCTTCGGGTGACCTTTTCAGTCCGCCATCGCGTGTATATCCCGAGATCCCGGAGGGAAGCGTCACCTCCAGATAGCCGTCACCGTCGATCGCCAGGTCCAGATCGCCGCCGGTCTGGGTCAGCGAACCTTGCTGCAGGTTGATGCTGACGGCGGTGGGGCGGACGCCCAGGCCCAGTTGTACGCCGGCGGGGATAACGGTGCCATCGGCGGCGGTGACGGTGCCGGGGCGGGTGGCCTGCTGATATTGCAGATCCGCGAATTCGGCGCGCCGGGCATTGTAGCCGGTGGTGGACATGTTCGCGAGATTGTTCGAGATGACCTCGACCCGCGTCTGCTGCGCGCTCATGCCGGTTGCGGCGATTTGCAGGGCTCTCATGCTGTTTCCTCTCAGCGTGTCATGGCAGAGATCGCGTTACGGATCCGCTGGTCCTCGCGATCCAGAAAGGACTGGCCCAGCTCGTAGGCGCGCTGGACTTCGATCATGCGGGAAATCTCGAACACCGGATCGACGTTGGATTCCTCGAGAAACCCTTGCTGGATGCGCGGTGCCTCGACAGGCTCGGCATCGCCATCCAGTGCAAAGAGGGTTCCGCCCTGACGGGTCAGGTCGGAACCTTCCGGCGCATCGAACACGCCGATCCGGGCAAAGGGCGCACCATTCGCGGACATCGTGCCATCGGCGCCGACGGCGACCTTTCCCGCACCGGCGGGCAGGATGATCGGCGCCTGGCCCTCGTCCAGCAGCCGGTTGCCGTCGGCCGTCATCAATTCGCCTTCAGCCGATGGCAGGAAGGCGCCGGCGCGGGTCAGGCGCGGCCCGTCGGGGGTTTCGACCATGAAAAAGCCATCGCCCTCGATGGCGAGATCCAGGTTGCCATTCGTTTGCGTCAGCACGCCCTGCTTCAGGTCCAGCATCCGGCCGCGCGCATCCGCCATCGAAAGCGTATCGCCATTGCGGTCCAGCGCAGACAGATTCTCGGCGAAGATCACCCCTTCGCGGCGATATCCGGTCGTGTTCGCATTGGCGATGTTGTTCGCGACCACGCGCATTTCCTTCATCAGGCCCGATTGCCGGGTCAAAGAGGCGTAGATGGCATTTTCCATGGATCAGCCTCCGGCGATCAGGGGGATGATCTGGCCGAGATAGAAATCGGACAGCGCGGTGGTCATGAAGCTCATCGTGACCCAGAAGACGATCAGCATCAGCCCGACCTTGGGCACGAAGGTCAGCGTCAGTTCCTGCACCGAGGTCAGGGCCTGGAACAGGCCGATGACGACGCCCGCGACCAGCGCGACACCCAGCATCGGGGCAGAAATCCGCACCGCGATCAGCAGCGCCTGGCGCATCATGTCGAAAAGCAGAGTTTCGCCCATGGCTCAGACCGGCATCCGCAGGATTTCCTGATAGGCCTCGACGACCTTGTCGCGAATGGCGACGACCGTTTCCATCGCCAGTTCGGACTCGGCGATGGTCTGGACAAGCTGCTGGGTCTCGACCGAGCCGGTCATGGCGCCGGTCGAGGCGGCGTCGACCTGCGACATCTGGAGGGCGAAATCCTCGGCCGCCTGAGAGATTTTCTCGATCGCCGGTGACGATTGTCCAGGCGCCACGGCGCTGCGGGCGGCGGAATAGGCATTGGCGGCGTTCAGGCTGTTGATCATGGAATATCCTTTCAGCGGCGAAGAAGTTCAAGCAACGAAGAGCCCATCTGTCGGCTCTGTTCGAACATCTTCAGATTGGCCTCGTAGCTGCGGCCGGCTTCGCGGGAATCGGCGATCTCGATGACCAGATCGACGTTCGATCCGAGGTAATAACCGTCCTGGTCCGCAAGCGGGTTTGACGGGTCGTAGATCTGCGGCAGTTCGGACTGGTCCAACAGCGTTCGCGAGGTCTGAACCTCTCCGGTCGGGCGGCCGAAACGGACGGCCTCTTCGAAGGCGACCAGCTTTCGGCGATAGCCGGGCGTATCGGTATTGGCGATGTTTTCCGCGGTGCGGCGCAGGCGTTCGCTTTGCGCGCGCATTCCCGAGGCCGAAAGCTGCAGGGGCGAGACGGGGTCGGACATGGGTTTTTCCTTCAGCGGCGGCCGATGCTGGTGCGCATCAGGTTCAGGGCGGAACGGTAGATTCCCAGCGACAGATCGTGATCGCGCTTCAGTTCGGCCGCTTTCACCATCTCGTCCTCCAGCGAGACCGAATTGCCGTTGGGTGAGGTTCCGCTTGTCTTGGAGAAGGCGCGCATCGCGGCCGGCGACCACTCGGGCGTGGCCATATGGCGCGGATCCGTCGTGCGCATCGTGGCGAAGCCTGTGCGCCGATATCCTTCCTCGAAGGGCTCCAGATCCTGGGCCTTGTATCCCGGGGTGTCGGCATTCGCGACATTGCGTGCCACAAGTGTCTGCCGCTGGGCGGCATTCTGACCCATGGCGCGGGCCATTCGCATCATCTCGATGTTATCAAACATGAGGCTTCTCCTCATTCGGCGATAACCCGGTCTTAACCCCAATTGGTTTAGAAACCGTTTCACAGGCAGGAATTGCCGCTGACGGAGAAAGCCGCGAAATGGATAAGATTGAATCGATCGTCGCCCGAATCCGGAATCTGCGTCCGGCGCAGTATTATGGGCAGGTGCAGCAGATGCGCGCCGGGCTGATTTCCGTCGAGGGATTGAACGGCCATGCCTCGGTCGGAGACAGGGTATTGATTTCGCTTCAGAAAGGTTGTGTCGCCGGAGAGATCGTCGGTCTTGCACCGGATGTTTGCGACGTGCTGCCCGAAGGCAATGCCGACGGCCTTTCGGTCGGGGCCGAGGTCGAGCTGCTGTTCGCGCCGACCATCGCGCCCTGCGATTCGTGGATCGGGCGAATCATCGACCCTCTGGGTCGGCCGCTGGACAACAGGCCGCTGCCCAAGGGGCTTCAGCCGCGGCCGTTCCGCTGCGAGGCGCCGCCCGCGGTCGGCCGCAAGCGGCTGGGTGCGCGCCTGGCGACCGGGCTGGCGGTCTTCGACACGCTGCTGCCCTTGGTCGCCGGCCAGCGGATCGGGCTTTTCGCGGGGTCGGGCGTGGGCAAGTCCACCCTGCTTTCGAATCTTGCACGTGGGGTAGAAGCCGATGTCGTGGTGATCGCCATGATCGGCGAACGGGGACGGGAACTGCGCGAATTTGTTGAAAAAACACTTGGCACCGAAGGGATGAAGCGGGCCGTGATCGTGACGGCGACTTCGGATCGCTCGCCACTGATTCGCAGGCGCTGTGCCTGGGCCGCGATGGCGGTTGCCGAACATTTTCGCGACCAGGGCCGCCATGTCCTGCTTCTGGCCGATTCGATCACCCGTTTTGCCGAGGCCCATCGCGAGATCGCCCTGGCTGCGGGCGAGCCGCCAAGCTATCGCGGCTTTCCACCCTCGGTGTCGAACCTGATCATGGCTTTGGCCGAACGCGCCGGCCCCGGCCTCGACGGCAGCGGCGATATCACCGGCATTTTCAGCGTCTTGGTCGCCGGGTCCGATATGGAAGAACCGGTGGCCGACATCCTGCGCGGAACGCTGGATGGTCACGTGGTGCTGGACCGCGCAATCGCCGAGCGCGGAAGATTCCCGGCAGTGGATGTGGTCCGGTCGGTATCGCGGTCCTTGCCCGACGCAGCCACGCCCGAGGAAAACGCGATGATCGCCAAGGCGCGCGGGGCGATGGGCGCTTATGCGGAATCAGAACTGATGATTCGCGCGGGCCTCTATGCGCCGGGGTCGGATCCGCGACTGGATGAGGCGGTCAGGCTTTATCCGCAACTCGATGATTTCGTGGCCTTGTCGGGAAACAGCATCGCGCAGAGCTTCGAGCGCCTGTCCGAGGCTCTGCGCCTGCCACAGGCCGCCCGTCCGGCAAGACGGGCGGGATGAAGGAACAGGAAGTCTCGGCAATTACTTAATGAATGTTACACTAAGCCCCCCGACCATTGCGCCGGTCGGGCTGATTTGCAACTGTCCGGCAGTTGCGCGAAAGGAAGGGGCGGATGGCGATTACCGAGTATTTTATCCGCTATCTTCAACGGCGTGACAGTCTTTCCGAGGCCGACCTTCAGCGACTTCGCGCCTTGAAGACCGAGCAGGCCAGCTATGGTCCGGGCGACGTGATCGTGCCTTTCGACCGGACCGAGAGCCGCAGTTGCATGATGCTGCGCGGCCTGTCCGCCCGATCACACAAGCTGGTCGGCCGGCCCGACGATCGGGTGATCACGGCCTTGCATGTGCCCGGCGATTTCGTTGATCTTCACGGGTTCGTTCTGGCTGGGCTGGAACATGCCGTGATCGCTGTCGGTTCGGCCGAGGTCGAATTCATAGGTCACGATCAACTTACTGAAATAACAGAGAATTTTCCGCATCTGACACGGCTCTTATGGATGGCGACGCTGATCGACGCGGCTGTGCACCGGCAATGGCTGGTCGCGGCGGCCTCGCTGCGATCCAGCGCGCATCTGGCACATCTCTTGTGCGAGATCTACACGCGCCTGAATGTGGTCGGCGCGGCGGCGAACGGGCAATTTTCCCTGCCGCTGCTGCAACGCGAACTTGCAGACATCCTTGGCTATTCCCCGATCCATGTGAACCGGGCGGTCCGCGATCTGAGAGATCGGGGGCTGTTGCGCTGGTCCGGCGCCGACGTGACCATTCTGGATTGGCGCGGACTGGCGACACTGGCGCGTTTCGATGCGACCTATCTGGATCTGGAACGGCGCAACCGCTGAGCCTTTACTGACACAGGCGCCAGTCTCCGCGTCGCGCGGCAATGTCGAAATGCAGGTGTTCGGCATGGGCCTTGTTCACGCCCGGACCCAGGACAGTGGTGAAGAACAGGCAGGCCGCACCCCGAACCGTTCGCTGAAACGCCTCCGCCTGGTCGCCGCTGTCCCGTCGGGGCTGAACCGGCAGCGTCCCGGCCCCTTCGAACAGGAAAGCCGAGATGTCGATGGCATTTCCAAGCGCGTGTTCGGACAGTTTCGGGCGGGCCTGACCCGTGCCGACACGGGCGCGACAGGCATAGGTGCTGCCAAGCCGCAGCCCCGTCAGGCGGGGTGCGCCGGGCAGGGTCGCTGCCGCCGGCCGCGCGAAATCCCGCGCCCATAGACCAAGTGCCCGCGCGGTGTCGCATCGCATCTCCGCGCCGCCCTCGAGTATCAGGTCCGGCAGGATGCGCTGAACCCGGATCGGCCGGGCGATGCCGCAATCGGGATTGTCCGGATTCGTCACGGCGGGCCGGTTTTCGTAAACCGTGCCCAGCATCGCCAGAGCCAGTCGGCAGGCGGCGAAATCCTCGTCGCTTTCACGCGCCGCGTACCATGCGGGCGGTGCTGGCGGACCGAAGGCCTCGGCCGGCGGGGCCGCCGCTTCTTCGGTTTCGGGAACGCCGGCCTGCTCCGGCTTGGGGGGCGACGCCGTGGTTTCCTCGGATGCCTTGGCTTCCTCGGCGGGTCGTTCCGGCGGGCGGATGCCTGTCAGCGCGGACTGCGCCCTGACGGGGCCGGCGCCCGGTGGCCGTTCCTGCGCCACGGCCGGCCCGGCCAGCAGCAAGACCAGCAGGGTCAGAACCGGGGTCGGCCCCCTCAATTCTCGCCTTCCAGCGGCGGCACGACGAAGGCGTCCGGCAAGGCGCCCGACAGGGCATGGCTCAGCGGATCACCGCGCTGAGGCGCCAGCGACGCCGCCGCGTCGGCGGTTTCCTCGCTGGTGTTTTCATAGACCTTCGGGGGCGCGGGTGTGGCCCCGCCACCGGTTTCGGGCAGGGAAAGGGGTGCTGCGGGTTTCGTCGTGACCGTCGCCGGCGCGGGCAGGGTGTCGGACACGGTGTTTGTCTGCGTCACGGCTTCGGCGGCCGCGGCGCTGGCCGTTTCCAGCATCGCGTCCCTGGTTGCGGCCGGCTGCGCCCCTTCGCCCGTGACATCCGCGATCGTCACGCCCGCATCGAGGAACTCGACCGTGGTCACGCCGGGTATGACCAGCCTTGCCAGTTCCTGTGCGTCCCAGTTCGTCAGCCGCACGCAGCCGCGCGACTGGTTCCTGAACAATTGCGAAGGGGTCGGCGTGCCGTGGATGCCGTAGGTCGGCTTGGACAGATCGATCCAGACCGATCCCACCGGCCCGTTCGGGCCCGGCGGTATGATCAGCGCCTTGTCGTTGTTGCCCTGCTTGAAATTCTTCGACGGGTTGTAGGTATAGTTCGGATTTATCGCGACCGACGTGACACGGTGCTTGCCCGAGGGCGAGGGTGTCGCGTCCGAGCCGATGGTCGCCGGATAATCGACGATCATCCTGCCCGCTTCGTCATAGGCGGCCACGCGTCGCGTCGCCTTGTCGATGAAGATGCGGGCCACCTTCTTGCTCATGTTGGCAGCCGGGTTGGCGACCTTGATCGTCGATCCAGGCACCATCGGAACGCCCGGATTGAGGAAGGAGATGAACTTTTCGTCCATGTGGAAACGTTCGCCCAGCTTTTCGGCAATGCTGGTATAGCCCTGCGTGGACATCTTGGCCTTTTCGGCGAAATCGGACGGGATGTCGTCGACCAGCCCTTCGGCGTCCTCTTGGGTGATGGTGTAGGTCTGCGTCAACGGAATTTCGGAATAGGATTGCAGCAGGTTCCAGACATGCGGATCCATCAGCCCGTCCTCGGGCAGGCCGACGCGGCGTTCGAAGGCGCGGATGGCGCTTTCGCTCATCGCGCCCTTGTAGCCGTCGATGACGCCCGGCGACGTGCCCGAGCGATCCAGCAGAAGCTGCACCTTGGCTGTCAGCGCCGAACGGCCGCGCGGAAGATCGCCGCCATCATAGGCCGCAAGCTCCATCTGCTCTGCGGTGAAGGGCACATCGCGATCCTGCGTCGCGGCGCTGGTCTGGGCTGCCGCAGGGATCGCCGAGGCCGCAAGAAGCGACAGTCCGAAAAATGTCGAAAGGGCAAGGCGGCGCGGCATCAGGGTCTCCGGTGATCGTGTTTCGCCAGCATCGTGTGTTTCTCGGCAAAACTCCATAGACTGCGGGGGTCACGTTTCGTTCAAAATGCCGCCCCCGGGCGCGGCGCCTGTGAAACGGCCCTTCCCGCTCTGGTCAAGCGGGAAGAATTCAGCGAGGTTTCGCATGAAGGACGGACCGGGAAAGGGGGCCGGATGAGGATCTCCAGTTGCGGCAACCCGCAAGATCCGGCGCGACCGCCGCGATGAGGTCGACCAGGCCCCTCGCGCCGGACGTTCCGATGGCCGCGCCCCGAAGACGATGCCCGCTTTCGCGGAATCCGGCGACATTGCGCGAGACCGCGACGATCGACGATCGCTGCGGCAAAGGAACGGTCTAGGCCATGGCTGCAAGCCTTGGGCCGATCCTGCTGTTGCTTGCGCTGGTGCTGCTTTGGTTGCGGGTGCCGCTGGCCTTGGCGTTGTTGGCGATATCGGTGCCGGGGCTTTTGCTGATGCCGGCGGGCGGGGCGTTGCCCAGTGCGATTGCGTCGCTGTTTTCCTCGCTTGACGGCCTGCTCCATTCGCCCGGGCTGCTCCTGGTGCCGCTGGTCGTCCTGCTTGGCAATCTTGCGCTCTATGCCGGAATCAGCACGCGAATCTACGATGCCTCCGCCGTCTGGCTGAGATCGCTGCCGGGTGGCCCGGCGCTGGCCGCCGTGCTGGGTTGCGGCGGTTTCGCGGCCATTTCCGGATCGTCGACCGCCTGCGCCTCGACCATGGGCCGGATTTGCGTGCCCGAGATGCTGCGCCTGGGTTATGACCCGAAACTGGCCGCCGCATCGGTGGCAGCGGGCGGCACGCTGGGCTCGCTGATCCCGCCGTCGATCCTGTTCGTCCTGTTCGGCATCCTGACCGACAGGCCCATCGCGCCGCTGTTCATGGCGGGCATCCTGCCCGGCCTGCTGTCGCTGGCGGGCATGATCGCGGTCGTCGCATGGTGGGTGCGAAGCGATCCGGGCGCCGCGCCCGATGTCCCGCGCACGACCGCGACGCCGCTGGACGCCACCTTCGCCGCATGGCCCGCGATCCTGATCTTTGCCGTGATCGTCTTCGGCATCTTCAGCCGGGCGCTGACGGTGGCGCAGGCCGTCGCGATCTCGGTCGCGCTGACGCTTGCCATCGGTGTCGCGCAGACTCGGCTGACCTGGGGCGCTGTATGGCGCGCCTGCCGGGAAAGCCTGATCGAAAGCGTATCGATCCTGCTGGTCCTGGCGGGTGCCTGGCTGTTTGCCGATTTCGCCACGCAAAGCGGCATGGCCGAGGCCTTTTCGATGTCGGTCGCGCAGCTTGATCCCTCGTATCTGATGCTGATGCTGGCGATTGCTCTGATCTATCTGATCATGGGGATGTTTCTGGATCCGCTGGCCATCCTGGTCCTGACGCTGCCCTTCCTGGCCCGGCTGGTCGCGGATTACGACCTGAATCCGGTCTGGCTGGGCGTGGTCATCGTCAAGCTGCTGGAAATCGGGCTGATCACGCCGCCGGTCGGGCTGAACGTCTATATCATCGCCGGAGTGACACGCGACATGGGTATCGACCGCATTTTCGCCGGGATCGGGCGGTTCCTGGCCGTGGACCTTCTGGTCCTGACGATCCTGATCCTGTTTCCCGCGGTCTCGCTGCTGATCCCGACGGCGATGGGCGCCGTGCCCTAATCCTCGGAAACCAGCCGGTGCTGCGGCGGGTAGAACTGCCGCGAGAACGAGACCGGGGTCGCGTTGCGCCAGTTCGTCCGCTCGATCGCGAGGATCGGCGTTCCCGGCTCGATCCACAGATTGTGGGCACAGTCGCCGCTGGCGCCCTCGGCCAGGATCGTCACCCTGCCGCGCGTCAGGGGCACGTGCCGGGCCAGCCATTCGGGTGCCGACTGGCCCTCGAGATCGGCGCGCGTCAGGGGGGGCAGGGCGCGGGGGTTCAGCCAGATCGCCTCGCAGCAATGCGGCGCGCCATCGGCCAGATATTGCGCCTTGACCAGCAGCAGATTCTGGCTTGCCTCGACCTGCAGTGCGCGCAACGCCGCCTCCGAGGGGATCGGCCCCCGCTCGAACGCGGTCAGGACATAGCGATAAACCGCGCCGGCTGCCTCGATCTCGCTGCGGATGACCGGCATTTCCAGCGTCGTGCGCTGATGCGGCGTGGCCGTGACACGGGTCCCGACCTTGCGGCGGCGTTCGACCACGCCGCTTTCGGCCAGTTCGCGCAACGCGCGGTTCACCGTCGCGCGGGCGCAGCCCAATTGATGCGCAAGCTGGTGTTCCGTCGGGATCAGCGTGCCCGGCGCCCATTCGCCCGACCGGATCCGCTCCAGCACCTCGGCACGGACGGATTGCCAGGTGTTCATCCGTTTGGGCGCCCTGGCCGAGCCGCCGGGACGCAATGAACGGACGAAGGTCGGTGGAAGTTTTGTCATCTGAAACCTGAAACCGGCGAAAAGCACATGCCAATAGTGTCAATCCGCGCGGCCCGGAAGGAAACCTGTCGATATCGGCATAGTTGACGCAGCTGGAGCTTGGCTGTTCCAGCTTGTTTTCCAACACGAATCCCCCGCGTCCAGGTTGTGCCGGCCGGGGATTTCCAAGCCGCTCCGCGAATGATATTTCATCATCTGCAAGCGATCGGAGGACAGCGCGCCATGAGCGTCGGTGACAACCTGCCTGCGACCGGCCGCCCGCTGGCCGGCCCGGCCCGGACGACGTGGCCGATCCTGATGGCGATCAGCCTGTCTCACATGATCAACGACGTGATGCAGTCGATGCTGGCCGCGATCTATCCGCTGCTGCGGGTCGAATTCTCGCTGAGCTACGCGCAGATCGGGATCATGACCTTTGCCTTCCAAGTCACGGCCTCGCTGCTGCAGCCGCTGATCGGTATCGTGACCGACCGTCATCCGCAGCCAAGATCGCTGTCGCTGGGAATGGCCTCGACCTTCTGCGGCGTGCTGCTGCTGGCTTTTGCAAGCAGCTACGGGATGCTGCTGGCGGGCGCGATGATGATCGGCATCGGATCGGCCGTGTTCCATCCCGAAAGCTCGCGGGTGGCGCGGCTGGCTTCGGGCGGGCGGTTCGGGACCGCGCAATCGCTGTTCCAGCTTGGCGGCAATTCCGGACAATCGCTGGGGCCGTTGCTGGCGGCCTTCATCGTCGTGCCGCTGGGCCGACCGGCGGTGGCATGGTTTGCGGTCGCCGCGGCGCTTGGCATCGCGCTGTTGTGGCGTGTCGGCGACTGGGCCGAGGGGCGGCGCCGGGCCACGGCGGCACAGGTCGACCGCGCGCTGCGGCTGCCGCGCGATATGGTCTTCCGTTCGATCGCGGTTCTGGCCATTCTTGTCTTCACCAAGAATATCTACACCGCCGCCATGACCAGCTATTTCACCTTCTTCACCATCGAGAAGTTCGGCCTGTCCACGCAGGCGGCACAGATCATGCTGTTCCTGTTCCTCGGCGGCATGGCGGCAGGGGTCATGCTGGGCGGCGTCGTCGGGGACCGCGTGGGACCGTTGCGCGTGATCTGGTTCTCGATCCTCGGCGTTCTGCCCTTCACGCTGCTTTTGCCGCATGTCGGACTGGTGCCGACAGGTATTCTGGCAGTGCTGATCGGGCTGATCCTGGCCTCGGCATTTCCGGCCATCGTGGTCTATGCGCAGGAACTGGTGCCCGGCCGCACAGGCATGATCGCGGGGCTGTTCTTCGGCTTTTCCTTCGGCATGGGCGGCATCGCGGCCGCCGGGCTGGGGGTGCTGGCCGACGCGAGGGGGATCGAGACGGTGTTCCTGCTCTGCTCGTTCCTGCCGATCCTGGGCTGCCTGACGATCCTGCTGCCGCGCCGGCTGACCGGGGGCTGATGGCGGCCCCGATCTTCTTCCATATCAGTCCGGAATGGTGCGGTGACGCGCGGCTGGTGCGCCTGTTCCGCCGCAACGGCCACTGCGCCGCGATGGGCGAGAACGGCGACCTTGCCGCCCGGATCCTGCTGGCCGAGGCCGAGGGTCGGGTGCCGTTCTCGGGTCGCGACGACATCCGCCTGTTCGCGGGTCTGTGGCGCAACGACCCCTTCTGGCAGCCGCCGCTGGAGGCGTGGCGCCGCTTTGCCTTTCTGGCCCGCACCGTGCCGCAGGCGCATTTCATCCTGACCACGCGCGCGCTGGATGGCTGGCTGCTGGACCGCCTGACCCGCGACAGGGGCGCGGTCGCGCGGTGCCACGCCTATCACCGCGGCATCCCCGAAGCCGACCTGCCGGATTTGTGGAGGGCCGAATGGAACGCCCATCTCGCAGCCGTTCAGGACTTTTTCGGCGATGATCCGCGGCTGATCCGCGTGGATCTGGACCGCGAAAGCCCTCACGACCTGATCGACCGGCTGCGTCCCCTGATTTCCATGCCGCACAAGCCGGTTCCGCTGCATTGGATCGCCCCACCCAGGGCCATGCGCGATGACGATCTGCTGGCGGCGCTGGACCGGGTGCGGGCGCCGGCGGCCATCGATCCCGATTACGTTCGCGACGTGGCCGGGTTCTGTCTGCGCGGTCGGGCGCCGGGCAAGGGCGCGGTTGCGGGATTGTCGGGCTATGCCTGCCTCTGGGACGGCGGCGCCAGGGTGCTGGATCCGGCGGGCGCGCCGCGCCGGATCCGGGTCGCGGGATCCGTCGCAGTTTCGCAGCCTGGCCGCCATTTCAAGCTGCTCAGGGCCGAGGCGGTCATCAACGATGCCCTGCGACTGGGCCGCAGAAGCCCCCTGAGCATCGACATGGAGGATTCGCGCTGGCTCGGTTCGGATGACGGTGCCGCGCCGGGACGGCCGGTTCTGGGTCATTGCCGCCGCGAGGGCGCGCGCAACATGGTTCTGTGGCCTTTGCCGGGCCAGCACGATGTCGGCCTGCCGGGCTTTGATCCTGCCGCGCCGGCCGACCCCATCGCGTTCGAGGACAAGGAGGACCGGCTGGTCTGGCGCGGCATGATCTCGGGCAGCGAGATGCGCGATACGGTGCGGCCCGGCCCGGCCTCGCATGTGTTTCTGCGGCAACTGGCGGCGGCACAAGACGATGCCGATGCCCGGCAAGAGGCATTCGGGGGGCTGTGCCGCACCAGCCGCATGGCCTTTGTCCGGCGCTTCTGGGACCATCCGGATTTCGATCTGGGCGTCGTCATGGCCTGGGGCTATCGCGAATTCGCCGCGGATCCGCTGATCGCGCCCTATTGCGTGCCGCGCCGGAAGCCGGGCTTCTTCCGCCAGTTCCGCTATCAGCTTTGCCTGACCGGCTATGACCACGGCTCTAACTTCATTCCGATGATCGACAGCCGATCGGTGCTGCTGAAGGAAGAAGATGGCTGGGAAGTATTCTATTCCGGCCGCTTCAAACCGTGGAAACACTATATCCCCGTGGCACGGTATTGTGCGGATATCGAGGAAAAGCTGGCCTGGGCACGTGACAATCCCAGGGAATGCAAGGCGATGTCCGCCGCCGCCCGGACCGAATGCGCACGCCTGCGCGACCTGCCGACGCGCCGGGCAATCATGGCCGCGATCCTCGACGGGCTGGGCGAGGCGCGCTAGAGATGATCGCGCAAGGAGGCGCCATGACCACGATCCGAATCCGCCCCATCTCGGCCGATGCCTTCGCGCCTTTCGGTGATCTGCTGACGCCCCGCGACAGGCCCGACAGGATGATCAACGAAGGCCGCTGCGAACGGCATCATGCGCTGGCGACGGTGCAGCGCGGCGGCGGCGAGGCCATCGTGTCGATCTTCCGCAGTCAGCCGGTCAGCCTGCCCCATGATTGCACGCTGCTGGAACGGCATCCGCTGGGATCGCAGGCATTCATGCCGCTGGGGCCGGATCCCTGGCTGTCGGTCGTGGCGCCCGATCGAGACGGGCGGCCGGGCGATGTGCTGGCCTTTCTAGTGCCGTCGGGGATGGGGGTGAACCTGCGGGCGGGTGTCTGGCATGGTGTGCTGACGCCGCTGGACCGCGCCGCCGATTTCCTGGTCGTCGATCGCGAGGGCGAGGGCGTCAATCTTGAAGAAGTCCGCATCGCGCCGGTCAGCATTACCGCATGACCGGCCTGCCCGATTTCAGCCATGAACAGGCCGCCATGTCGCGCGGCGCCAGGCTGGTGGCCGGCGTCGACGAGGTCGGTCGCGGGCCTCTGGCCGGTCCGGTGACGGCGGCCGCGGTGGTGGTGCGGGATCCGGTGAACATCCCCGAGGGGCTGAACGATTCCAAGAAGGTCGGGCGCAAGCAGCGCGAAGTGCTGGCCGATTGGATCATGGCCCATTGCGACTGGTCCGTCGCCCATGTCGAGGTCGCGGATATCGAGCGGCTGAACATCTATCACGCAGCCCATCTTGCCATGGTCCGCGCCGTGGCCGGGTTGCGGTGCAGGCCCTGCCGGGTGCTGGTCGACGGCAACCGGGTGCCCGCCGCGCTGGACCGGCCTGCCGAGGCTATCGTGGGCGGCGACGCGCGGTCGCTGTCGATTGCGGCGGCCTCGATCCTGGCCAAGGTGTTGCGCGACCGCATCATGGTGGATTTGGCGCAACAGCATCCCGGCTATGGCTGGGAGGTGAACGCAGGCTATCCCACGCCCGCACACAAGCGTGCCCTTCTAGATTTGGGTCTGACCCCACATCATAGGCGCTCGTTTCGGCCGGTCCACAATATCTTGTGTAAACCCCGTTCTTCAAGCCCTTGATTCAAAAAAGAAATTGACGGCGAATCGCCTGTGACTCATCCTGTCCACAGATCAGACCGGCCAAAGCCGGCATCCCCGAGAGGCAGAGATGACGAAGACCAAGGAAAGCTGCGCCGCGGCGGCGCGACCGCTTCCGCTGAACCGGATTCTGGCGGGCGATTGCATCGAGATCATGAATTCGCTGCCCGAAGGCAGCATCGACCTGATTTTTGCCGACCCGCCCTATAACCTGCAATTGCGCGGCGACCTGCATCGGCCGGACAATTCCAAGGTCGATGCGGTGGATGATGACTGGGACCAGTTCGCCGGTTTCGCGGCCTATGACAGCTTTACCCGCGACTGGCTGGCCGCTGCGCGGCGCCTGTTGAAGCCTGATGGCGCGATCTGGGTCATCGGATCCTATCACAACATCTTCCGCGTCGGCGCCGAACTGCAGAACCAGGGTTTCTGGATCATGAACGACGTGATCTGGCGCAAGTCCAACCCGATGCCGAACTTTCGCGGCAAGCGGCTGACCAATGCGCATGAAACGATGATCTGGGCCTCGAAATCCGAAAGCTCGAAATACACTTTCAACTACGAGGCGCTGAAATCGTTGAACGAGGGTATCCAGATGCGCAGCGACTGGGTGATTCCGATCTGCAATGGCGGCGAGCGGCTGAAGGACGGAAAGGGCGACAAGGCCCATCCCACCCAGAAGCCCGAGGCCTTGCTGCATCGCGTGCTGATAGGCACCACCAGTCCCGGCGATGTCGTGCTGGATCCGTTCTTCGGGACCGGCACCACCGGCGCGGTGGCAAAGATGCTGGGCCGCGACTTCATCGGCATCGAACGCGAGGCTGCCTATCGCGAGGTCGCAGAAAAGCGGCTGGCGCGCATCCGCCGCTTCGACGCCGATGCGCTGGCAACGACGCGGGCCAAACGGGCCGAGCCGCGCGTGCCCTTTGGCCAGGTGATCGAACGCGGGATGCTGCGTCCGGGCGAGGAACTGTTTTCGCTGGGCAGCCGGCACAAGGCCAAGGTCCGCGCCGATGGCAGCCTGATCGGCAACGATGTCAAGGGCTCGATCCATCAGGTCGGCGCCGCGCTGGAGGGCGCTCCGTCCTGTAATGGCTGGACCTACTGGCATTTCAAGCGCGAGGGCAAGATGATCCCGATCGACCTCTTGCGCCAGCAGATCCGCGCCGAACTGGCCGGAGAAGTCGCCCGCCCGAATTGATCCCGAATACGGTTCGCCGTCGTTCCGCCGCCTGCCGCGCGGCGGGACCGCCTTGCCCCGCCATGTCCGCATGGCGGGGCCTTTTCGTCCTATGCGCCGTCTTCGCGCGGTACGGTGGTCTGCGGCAATGCCGTTAAATCCGATCCGGGGCGCGGACCCTGCAACCGGGCCCGGTCGAGGACGCGAATCGTGCCCCGGGTTATCTCCACGATGCCCGCGCCGCGCAGATGCGCCAGTGTCTGGTTCACCGTCTGGCGCGAACATCCCGCCAGCAGTGCCAGGTTGTTCTGGCTGATCAGCGCCTCGGGCCGGTCGGGCGCGGTCAGGCTTAGCAGATGGATGCGAATCCGGTCCTCGGCGGCGTAGAACATCGCGACCGATTGCTGAGCATTGTCGCGGGTCAGGCGGTCATGGAAGATGCCGGCAAAGTTTCGAAGCAGCGTTTCGGCGGGCAGGCAGGCCATGATCTTTTCCGCGCTGAAGGCGGCCAGCATCGTGTCGGGCCAGGTCGTGCAGGTCGCGGCGCAAACCCGGCCCGAGAAAATCTCGACCTCGCCCATGACTTCGCCCGGATTGGCGATATGAGCCAGAACGCGGTTGCCGTTGACGTCGATCACGCTGACCTCGACCCGCCCCTGCAGGATCAGGTAGCAATGGTCCGTCGGCTCGTCCTGACGCAGAATCTCGTGGGGTTTCGGATGATGGTGCAGGCTGCATGTCGCCAGAAAATCCTGGAATGCCGCACCATCCAGCCCCTTCAGCAGATCGGGACGGCGTTCATGCAGCATCTCGGCGGCGCGACGCGCCAAGATGGCAGAGCCGCCCGGCGGATGCCGCAACCTGATCGCAGAAATGTCTCGGGATGCCACGCCATGCTCCGCTGGGTTGTAAACCAGGCTACACAGCGTACCATAACATGAAAAATCCGGCGCAAAAGGCCGGGTCGGCCACGCCGATGGGCGTAGCGGATCGAAGGTGCTGAAAAAAGACGAACCGAGACCTGCGAACCTGCACCTTCGATCTGCCACCAAAGGAATACAGCGGAAATCCGCCGAAAGTGTCGGCTTGCCGACACTCGCGTTCTTTTTGGATCGAAAACGTGACGGCAGAGGCTATGGCGCGTTGCGCGGCATCGGCAGCGTGCCCCGGTCATAGGCGGTCCAGTCCTCGATATCGGGATAGAATTGCCGCCGCCACCTGCGCACGCGCGGGTTCATCTTCCGCCGCCACCAACAGGGCGCCATGGCCAGGAAATTCATCGCCGGATAACCCATCGGAAGCTGCGGCGCCTCGTCGGGCCCATAGGTCTGCAACAGCGGAAACCGGCGGTCGGGCCTGTAGTGATGGTCCGAATGACGCTGCAGATTGATCATCAGCCAGTTCGTGACCCTGTGGCTGGCATTCCAGCTGTGCCGCGGCCGGATATGTTCATAACGCCCTGCACCCAGATGACGGCGGGTCAGGCCATAATGTTCGACGTAATTCGTCAGCTCAAGCTGCCAGACGGCGATGAAGGCCTGGAAGACGAACAGCAAGAGGCCCACCCCGCCGCCCAGAATCAGCGCCAGCGCGACCATCCCCAGTTGCAGCGCTGCATAGCGCCAGAACGGGTTGCGCCGGTCCCGGGGCTTGCGGCGGGCGCGGGCCAGCAGCCGCGCCTCGGCCCGCCATGCGCTGCGCGGGCTTTCCAGCAGCACCCGCAGGAAAAAGCCGTAGAAACCCTCGTCATAGCGGGCCGAGACGGCATCGCGCGGTGTCGCCACCCAGGAATGGTGAACCAGAAGATGTTCGCTGCGGAAATGCGAATACAGCACGCTGGCCAGCAGCAGATCGCCCATCCAGCGTTCCAGGGCGGTCTTCTGATGCAGCAATTCATGGGCATAGACGATGCCGATCGTGCCCGACAGAACGCCGATCCCGAAGAACAGGCCCAGCTTTTCCAGCCCGGACAGGTGGCCGCTGTTCTGGACATACCAGATGGCGCCGAAAATGGCCGCGAATTGCAGCGGGAACCAGATGATCGTGATCGCGCGGTGCCAGAACAGCCGCTCGGCGCCTGCCCGCGGATCGGGATTGCCTTCGTTCAGTCCCAGAACGCTGTCCATGACCGAGGTCATGAACCAGGCGGCAAGCGGCAGCAGCAGCCACCACGCCCCTCCCATTCTGGCCGCAAGCGCGACCAGCGGCAGCATCAGCAGCGACATCCAGAACGGTGCCGCGGCGGGCAGCGGCGAGACGGGCTTCGGGGTCATGGCAAAAGCCTACGCCGCGATTTCCGCCCGCGCCAGATCCCAGACCTTGCGCATCAGGCCGGGCAGGGCCTTTCGGTCGATGTGACGCAACGGCACCAGCCGGCCGCGTTCCGGCCGGCCCGACAATTCGCCCAGCATGACACGCATCGTCAGGCTGAAATGAGTGAAGACGTGTCGCACCTCGCCGATCTCGGTCCAGTCGGCGGGACCGGGGGGCGGCAGGTCGCGCCCGTCCCATCCGGCCGAGGGAAAGGCCAGCGTGCCGCCCAGCAGACCGCTTGCAGGGCGTTCCTCCAGCAGCAGCGCATCGCCCTTGCGGGCGATCCAGACGATGCCGCTGCGCGCGGGTCTGGCAGCCTTCGGGGACTTGCGTGGCAGGTCGGATGCGATTCCGGCCGCGTATGCGTCGCAATCGCGAATCAGCGGGCAGATGCCGCAGGCCGGGCTGCGCGGGGTGCAGATCGTGGCGCCCAGATCCATCATCGCCTGGGCGAAATCGCCGGGCCTTTCGCGCGGCGTCAGGGTTTCTGCCAGGGTCGTCAGTTCGGGCTTGGCGGCGGGCAGCGGGGACGGCACCGCGAAAAGACGCGACACGACGCGCTCGACATTGCCATCGACGACCGTTTCCGGCTGCTCGAAGGCGATGGCGGCGATCGCGGCGGACGTATAGGCGCCGATCCCCGGCAGCGCGCGCAAGCCGTCGCGCGTATCGGGAAATCCGCCTCTTGCGGCCACGATGCGGGCGCAGGCCAAGAGGTTGCGGGCGCGGGCGTAATAGCCGAGGCCGGCCCATTCCGCCATGACCCGCGCATCCTCGGCGGCGGCCAGGTCCTCGACGGTGGGCCACAGCGCGGTGAAGCGTAGGAAATAATCCTTCACCGCCGCAACGGTGGTCTGCTGCAGCATCACCTCGGACAGCCAGACCCGGTATGGATCGGCCCGCCCGTGCCCAGGCCGGACCCGCCACGGCAGAATCCGGGCGTGACGGTCATACCAGTCCAGCAGGTCCGTCGCTATCATCCTGCCGTCACGCAATTATCAGGCTCCGTTTCAGCGACCACGCTTTCATCGCCGGTGTCCTCTGGCTAAGAATAAAGGGGTGATACCAGAACGGGCACAGATGGCACAGGCGAATGACAACAGCAGGAAGGGGTCCCGTCGTCGCAGGCGCGGCTTCGAGGCCGCATCATCGCTGCTGGCCGAGCGGGTGCAGAAGGCGGCCGAGGGGCGTGGCTTCGCGGTTTCCCGGCTGCTGACCCACTGGCCCGAGATTGCCGGCGACAAGCTGGCCGGCCTGACCCGGCCGGTTCGCATCAGCCACGGCCGCGGCAGTTTCGGCGCGACGCTGACGCTGCTGACGACCGGTCCCGTCGCACCGATGGTCGAGATGCAGCTGCCCCAGCTTCGCGACCGGGTGAATGCCTGCTATGGCTATAACGCGATCCAGAAGATCGTGCTGACCCAGACCGCCGCGACGGGTTTCGCCGAAGGCCAGGCCCGGTTTGCGCCGGCGCCGCAGGTTCCCGCGCAGCCCGATCCCGAAAGCCGCGCCGCCGCAAGTCGCGTGGCCGGGCAATTCGACGATCCCGTTCTGGCCGAGGCGATGGCGCGGCTTGCGCTGAACGTCGCGGCCCGCAGAAAACGGTCAACCCGAAAGGACAATCCATGATGATCCGCTCTATCGCGGCAGCGCTTGCGCTGTTTCTGGCCGCGCCCGCCATCGCCCAGGACGCCGCCCCGGCCGAACAGGGCCAGGTCGAGATCCTGCCCGACATCACGATGGGCGCCGAGGACGCGCCGCTGACCATCTTCGAATATGCCAGCTTTACCTGCGGACATTGCGCCGCCTTCCATGACGAAAGCTGGCCCAAGCTGAAGGCCGATTACATCGATACCGGCAAGGTCCGGTTCATCCAGCGCGACGTCTATTTCGATCAGGTGGGACTCTGGGCCGGAATTCTGGCCCGCTGTGGCGGCGACGACAAGTTTTACGCCGTCTCGGACCTGCTGCTGGGCGAACAGAAGAAATGGCTGTCGGGCAATTCGGGCGACGAGATCGCGACCAATCTGCGCAAGATCGGCCTGAAGGCCGGCATGACCGATGATCAGATCACCGCCTGCTGGGACGACGGCGCCAAGGCCGAGCAACTGATCGCGACCTTCCAGAAGAACGCCACCGACGACAAGGTGGATGCCACGCCGACCTTCATCATCGGCGGCGAGAAGGTTCCCAACCAGCCCTGGAACGATCTGAAGGCGAAGATCGACGAAAAGCTGGCCGCTGCCGAATGACCTTGCCTGCGGGTCGCCGCAGGCCGTGCGACCCGCCTGCAACCCGGCCCGGGCGATGCGTGGGCCGATTCCGCCGGTCGGAACATGACATTTGATTTTTCCGACGGCCGAAACGATGCTGCACCCCGACAAGCAACCGCAATGCGGCACAGGGGGACGATCGGATCATGTTTCAGGAATTCAAGTCTTTCATCGCGCGTGGCAACGTCATCGACCTTGCCGTCGGGATCATCATCGGCGCGGCCTTCACCGCGATCGTCAGTTCGATGGTCGACGACCTTCTGAACCCCATCCTGGGTCTGGTGACCGGAGGCATCGACTTTACCAACAAATATGTGGTGCTGTCGGGCGATGTCCCGGCCGGCGCCAGCCTGCAGGCGGCGCGCGATTCCGGGGCGGCGGTCTTCGCCTATGGTTCGTTCCTCATGGCGGTGATCAACTTTCTCATCATCGCCTGGGTCGTGTTCCTGCTGGTCAAGGGTGTGAACCGGATGCAGGAAGCCGCCGCCCGCAACAGGGAGATCCCGGAAGAAACGGCGCCCTCGGCCCCGACCCAGGAAGAATTGCTGGCCCAGATCCGCGATCTGCTGGCCGACCGCGCCAACCCGGTCTGATCCATGTGACCGCCAGGGTCTGGCCTCTGCCCGCCCGGCGCACTCAGCCCGCCAGCAGCGTGTCGGGGCTGACCGAGGCCAGGCCCAGGGCCTCGCCCACCGGCGGCGAGGTCAGCTGCCCGTCATGCACGGCCAGGCCTGCGCGCAGATGCGGATCGTCGGTCACCGCCCGCCGCCAGCCCTTGTCGGCCAGCGCCAGCAGGAAGGGCAGCGTGGCGTTCCCAAGCGCCTGGGTCGAGCTTCGCGCGACCGCGCCGGGCATGTTCGCCACGCAATAATGCATGATCCCGTCCACCTCATAGATCGGATCCTCGTGGGTGGTGGGTTTCGAGGTTTCGAAACAGCCGCCCTGGTCGATCGCCACATCGACCAGAACCGCGCCGGGCAGCATCATGGCCAATTGTTCGCGCCGCACGAGTTTCGGCGCGGCGGCGCCGGGGACCAGCACGGCCCCGATGACCATGTCCGACGCCGCGACCAGTTCCTCGGTCAGCGCGCCGCTGGCATGGCCGGTGCGGAACAATCCGCCGAAGACATCATCGAGATAGCGCAACCGCGGCAGGGATCGGTCCAGCACCGTCACCGACGCCCCCATCCCCGCCGCGACACGCGCCGCGTGGGTGCCGACGACACCGCCGCCGATCACGGTGACGCGGGCGGGCAGGACACCCGGCACGCCCCCCATCAGCACGCCCCGCCCGCCATTGGCCTTTTGCAGCGTCCACGCCCCCACCTGCGGTGCTAGCCGGCCCGCGACCTCGGACATGGGTGCCAGCAGCGGCAGTCCGCCCGCGCGATCGGTCACGGTTTCATACGCGATCGCGGTGACACCGGATTCCAGCAGGTCGCGTGTCTGGTCCGGATCGGGCGCCAGATGCAGATAGGTGAACAGCACCTGACCCCTGCGCAGCATCGCGCGTTCGCTTGCCTGAGGCTCCTTGACCTTGACGATCAGATCCGCCTCGCCATAGAGGCTGGCCGCGTCGGGCAGGATCCGGGCACCCACGGCGGAATAATCGTCATCGGCAAAGCCCGCGCCAAGTCCCGCGCCCTTCTGGATCGCGACCTCATGGCCACGTGCGACCGCCTCGGCGGCGGCGGCGGGGGTCAGACCCACGCGAAATTCCTGCGGCTTGATCTCTGCCGGGCAACCGATCTTCATGATGTTCTCCTCTCGCTGCGTGCCAGTGTGCCAGCGGCGGGCGCGAAGGTGCTGCGAACCTGTCCGCGCGCCATCGCCGGCGATCGAAGAAAACGCTGGAATGGCGGCGAATCTTCGAAGAAATTGCCCAGCATGGAACAGTTGGACGCAACAGACCGCCGGATTCTCGCCTTGCTGCAGAAAGAGGGGCGAATCAGTAATGCCGATCTGGCGTTGCGGGTGAATCTATCAGCCTCGGCCTGCCACCGGCGCGTGCAGCGGCTGGAGGCGGCGGGAGTCATCTCGGCCTATGTCGCGCTTCTGGACGCGCGCAAGCTGCGCCGTCAGACCACGGTTTTCGTCGAAATCACGCTGTCGGGGCAGACCGACGACGTGCTGGACGGATTTGAACGCGGCGTGCGCGCGATTCCGGATGTGCTGGAATGTCATCTGATGGCGGGAACGGCGGATTACCTGTTGAAGATCGTGGTCGAGGATACCGACGATTTCGCCCGCATCCACCGGCAATTCCTTGCCAAGCTGCCCGGCGTCCAGCAGATGCATTCGTCATTCGCGCTGCGCACCGTCTTTCGCACCACCGCGTTGCCGGTCTGAGGCCCGCGCGGGCAGGCCGAATGTGCCCAGGGCATAGGCCAGCATGGCCGACATGAAGACCATCTCGCCGCCATCCTCGATGATTCCCAGGATTCCGGCGATCAGCGTATTGCCTTCGACCAGCGAATGCACGAAGTCGACGCCCATTCCGCAAGCGACCACCCCCGCGAAAAGCAGGATCAGGGGCGCGATCTGCAACCGCTGCCGCGCCGTGCTGCGAATCAGGGCAAGGCTTGCCGGCAGCATCAGGATGGCGCCGGCGGCGATGAAGAAGGCGACCTCGATCACTCCCGTGTCGATCGTCTTCGACGGCAGCCGGGACAGGACCGCAAGGGCGACATTCTCGTGCAATTGCAGGCTGTCATCGGCCAGCGCGAAAAGCCAAAGCGCGGCCAGTGCAAGAAAGACCGGCGCGCGGCTGCGCAGATAGGCTGCGACCATGATCGCAACCAGCGCGGCCCATTTCGCATAGCCGAAGGTTTCGCCCAGACCGAAATCACGGTCGATCCGCAGCAGATCGGGAATCGCGTCCAGCGCGTTCACCATCAGCAGATATCCAAGAGCAGAATGCAGCAGGACAAGGCCAAGATCGACCGACAGAAGCGCCATCAGCGTGGGCCGGTGAATGCCATCGCGCATCTGCCGCAGAAGCGAGCCCGGCTGCCAATCGCGGCGGTTCAGGACGGACATGCCAAGTTCCGGAACAGACAGATGTGAGACAAGGAAACCAACCAGATCCGTAACAAAAGTGTTGCAAACACCAACGGCATTGTCGCGCCGCGCAAGAGGTCGCGAGGAAGAAAAGAAACCCCCGCCGGGGCGGGGGTTCGTGATGTCGCGTGTCGCGGCTGTCTTACAGCGCGCCTTCGCGCTGTGCCTTTTTACGGGCCAGCTTGCGGGCGCGGCGGACGGCCTCGGCCCGTTCACGGGCTTTCTTGACCGACGGCTTCTCGAAATGCTGCCGAAGCTTCATCTCGCGGAAGACACCTTCGCGCTGAAGTTTCTTCTTCAGCGCACGAAGCGCCTGTTCGACATTGTTGTCGCGAACATTGACCTGCATGTGGTTGTCACCACCTTCCTAGGTTAGAGTTGCAAGATTGCAGGAAACGCCCCCTTATCAACTGCCGGGGCGCTTGTCCACAGAAAGGAGCCCGCGATGCAGACCGAACGCGATGCGCTGCTCGAGGCCGCGCTGAGCCACGTTCCCTTCGAGGGGATGAATGACCGCGCCCTGGTCGCGGGCGCGCGCGACATCGGCATGACCGAGGCCATGGCGCGGGTGCATTTTCCCCAGGGCGGCGCGGGCCTTGCCGCTGCCTATCACCGCCGCGCCGATCAGCAATTGCGCGACTGGCTGGCCCGGACCCCGCCCGAGGGCCGCTTTCGCGACCGGGTGGCCGAGGCCGTCTGGCACCGGCTGTCGCTGGTTCAGCCGGATCTGGTGCGCGCGGGCGCGGCGGTGCTGGCCCTGCCGCAGAATGCCGGGCTGGCCGCGCGGCTGGTCTGGGAGACGGCGGACATGATCTGGACCGGGCTCGGCGACACATCGGACGATGTGAACTGGTATTCCAAGCGCGCCACCCTGTCGGCGGTGATCAGCGCCTCGGCCCTGTTCTGGCTGGGCGACGCCTCCGACGATGGCGCCGAGACCCGCGCCTTCATCGACCGCCGCATCGACGGCGTGATGCGGATCGAAGGCGCCAAGGCGAGGCTGAAGAAGCTGCCCGGCGCGCAGGCGGTGACCGACCTGGCCTTCGGCTGGATCCGTGCGCCTCGGCCCCGCGACCTGCCGGGCCGCACTCGGCCGTGACATGACAACAAAGGACCAATGATGTTTCCCGATGCGATGAACGCGGTAAAGATCGCCGCCGCCGGCGATGCCGACCAGTTGAAGACGACCCGCCGACCGGTTCCGGTGCCGCGCCACGACCAGATCCTGATCCGCATCGCCTATGCCGGGGTGAACCGCCCCGATGTCTTGCAGCGGCAGGGCAGCTATGCGCCGCCGCCGGACGCATCCGATCTGCCGGGCCTTGAATGCTCGGGCGAGATCGTGGGCATGGGCGCCGGCGTCACCCGCTGGAAGAAAGGCGAAAAGGTCTGCGCCCTGCTGCCCGGCGGCGGCTATGCGGAATATGCGCTGTGCCACGCCGATCATGCCCTGCGCATCCCCCACGGCCTGTCCCTGCGCGAGGCCGCCTGCCTGCCCGAAACCGCCTTCACCGTCTGGTCGAACGTGGTCCAGCGCGGCGGTCTGCGCGGAGGCGAGCGGTTTCTGGTCCATGGCGGCACGTCGGGCATCGGCATGATGGCGATCCAGATCGCGCGGGCTCTGGGCGCGCGTGTCTTTGCCACCGCCGGCAGCGATGAGAAATGCGCCGCCATCGAGGCGCTCGGCGCCACCGCCATCAATTACCGGACCGAGGATTTCGTGAAGCGGCTGTCGCCCGACGGCGGCGTTGATCTGATCCTCGACATGGTGGGCGGCAGCTATATCCCGCGCAATGTGACGACGCTGGCGCAGGACGGGCGGCTGGTGATGATCGCCTTTCTGGAAGGCCCCAAGGTCGAGCTGAACTTTGCGCAGGTCATGGTCAAGCGGCTGACGATGACCGGATCGACCCTGCGTCCGCAATCCGACACCGCCAAGGCCGAGATCGCCGACCAGGTCCGCAAGAAGCTGTGGCCGATGATCGCCAGCGGCGCGGTCGCCGTCACCATCGACAGCGAATTCGACCTGGCTGACGCCGCCCAGGCGCACAGGCGCATGGAAAGCAGCGACCATATCGGCAAGATCGTCCTGAACGTCGCGGGCGACTAGCGCACCTTGCCCTTCCAGCCGGGGGGGCGTTTCGCCACCCAGGCAAAGAACCGCGCCAGATCGGGATGGGCGCGCAGGGCATCCACGCTGTCATAGCGCCGCGCGAGGTCGGTTTCGCTCAGGGTCTTGTGAATGGTCGAATGGCAGACCTGATGCAGCAGCACGGTCGGGCCGCCCTTGCCGCCGCGCAGCTTGGGGATCAGGTGATGGCGGCTTTGCGGCACATCCGGCGGGATCGGCCTGCCGCAAAGCGGGCAGAGGGGCGTCCCGGTATCTGCGGGCCGCGTCTCAATCGGCCCATTCCCAGGGCCGGGTGAATTCGCCCAGCTTGTGGGCCACCACATCCTCGTCTGGGCGTGCCGCGCGGGACAGCCGCGCCACCAGACCGCGCTTCTTGTCGTCGATCACCTCGATGACATGACAGCCGGTGCCGTCCAGCGCCGCGTCATAAACCCGCGTGATCGCCAGCTTGCGCAATTCCGGCTTGAAGATCTTGCCGACCGCCGTCTTGGGCAGTTCCGGCAGGATTTCGACGTATTTCGGTGCCGCGGCGCGTTCGTGGATGTTCCGGCGCGCGTGATCCATCAGGTCATCGACCGATGTCTGGGCATCGGCGACCAGTTCGACATAGACGCAAGGCAGTTCGCCGGCGAAGGCGTCGGGCTGGCCGATGGCGCCGGCAAAGGCCACGGCGGGATGGGACAGCAGCGCGTCCTCGATCTCGGCCGGGTCGATATTGTGGCCGCCACGAATGATCAGATCCTTCGCCCTGCCGGTGATCCACAGATAACCGTCGCTGTCCAGCCGCCCCAGATCGCCAGTGCGCAGATACCGATCCTCGGCGAAAAGGTCATGGTTCTTGTCGGCTTCGGTATAGGTCGATCCGGGCAGGACGCCGGGATTGGCCACGCAGATCTCGCCCACCTCGTCGGTGGCGCATTCATGCACGCGCCCCGCGTCGTCGTGGTTCAGGATGCGGACATGGGTATAGGGCAGGGGTATCCCGACCGAGCCGACCTTCTTCATGCCGTCCACCGGGTTGCAACTGACCAGGCAGGTCGCCTCGGTCAGGCCGTAGCCTTCGGAAATCTCGACCCCGGTGGCGGATTTGAAGCGGTTATACAGTTCCATCGGCAGCGGGGCCGAGCCCGAGATGGCGGTCTTCAGGCTGCTGACATCGGCATCCACCGGACGCTGCATCAGCGCCGAGATGGCGGTCGGAACGGTGATCAGGAACGTTGCCTGCCAGCGTTCGATCAGCTTCCAGAAATTGTCGAACACGCCTTCGCCGCGATAGCCGGCGGGGGTGGGCATGACCACATGCGCCCCCGATGCGATGCAGGACATCAGCACGGGATAGGCGGCGAAGACGTGAAACATCGGCAGCGGGCACATCAGCACGTCGGTTTCGTCAAACAGCAGCGCGCCGCCCAGCCAGCCGTTGTAGATCATGCCGCGATAACTGTGCTGGGCGACCTTCGGCGTGCCGGTGGTGCCGCCGGTATGGAAATAGGCGGCGATGCGATCCTTCGGAATATCCTCGAAATCCAGCCTGGTGTGCCTTTCGGCGCTGGCCGCGGCTTCGAAGTCCAGAACCCTGGCCTTGTGGCGTTTCCGGACCCGTGGCCGAAGCAGCGGAACCAGGAATCGTTTCGGGCCGCGCAGGTGGCGCCTGAGGTCGATCTCGATGATATGGGTGACGCCCGGCGCCTCGGCCACGGCTTCGGCGGCCTTCTGCGCCACATCGGTTCTGGGAAAGGATTTCAGCGTCACCAGAACCCTGGCGCGGGTCTCGCGCAGGATCCCCGCGATCTGTTTGGCGTCCAGCAACGGGTTGATCGGGTTCACGATCCCGGCCGTGGCCCCGGCCAGCAGCACGACCGGCGTCTCGATCGAATTGGGCAGAAGATAGGCGACCGTATCGGTCGGCCCGATGCCCAGCTTGCGAAAGAGATTGGCGGTCTCGGTCACGCGCTCCAGCAGATCCTGCCATGTCAGCGTCGTCGCGGGATCGCGCGGACCGGCAAGAAGCTGAAAGCTGATCGCCGGCCGGTCGGGATGCGCCTTGGCTGTGCGCGAGAGGAAATCATGGATCGTGACGGGCAGATCGCGGGCCTCGTAGGCCATTTCCGCCTCCAGCCTGTCGCGATCCTCGTAGGTACCGAATCGGCCCATGCTTCACCTCTCCCTTCCGGCGCATCACCTTGCGCCGCCCTCGGGTGACAGGATGCGACAAGGGCGCCGGGCGGGGCAAGGGTCGCAAGCGGCCGGTTGCGCCGAAACGCCGCGTCACGGCCGCGTCGAATGCGCGGGATCCCGCGCCGGGCGCGCCGCGCTGGTGGCAAAAGATTGCCCGGCTGCGGCTTTTCTGCAACCATTGGTTGAAAACCGGGATGGGATCATCCAGACCCGAGGGACGATTGCCAGGGAAAGTTTGCGAGACGATGACTGCCCGAACGACGATGACCGCGCTTCTGACCGCGACCCTGACGCTGGCCGCCTGTGCCGGGGGAACGCCGTCTCCGAAGGGCGGCGATCCCACCGATGTGCAGGCCACGGCGCCGGGCAAGGCCACCTGTCCCGCCACATCGCAGGCCCAGAACCGGGCGGGCGCCGAAGCGACGAACGGCATCCGTGGGCGTTCGGATCTGCCTCCGGTTCGCGCGAACATGCTGCTGGCCGAAGTCGCTGCACAACATGCCTGCGACATGGCCAAGCGCGGTCGCATGACCCATGTCGGCAGCACGACCACGGGGCCCGGTCCGCGCGTGAAGGCGCGCGGCTATGCGCCGATGCTGACGGCCGAGAATATCGCGGCGGGCCCGTTCGATCTGCCCCGCGTGCTTGGCGAATGGAACAATTCGCAGGGCCACCTGCGCAACATCCTGATTCCGCAGGTGCGCGACTACGGCATCGGCCAGGCCATCGCGGCGGATGGCAAGACGCGCTTCTGGGCCGCGGTCTATGCCGCGCCGCGCAACTAGGCCGGCTCTTCCTCGGCGGGGGCTGCGACGCTGCCTTCGGTAAACTGCATTCGTGCCAGCCGGGCATAGAGGCCGCCTTGCGTGACCAGGGCTTCGTGGCTGCCTTCGGCCACGATGCGGCCGCGATCGAAGACGATGATCCGATCGGCTTTTTTCACCGTGGCCAGCCGGTGGGCGATGACGATGGTGGTGCGGCCCTGCGCAAGATCGTTGACTGCCGCCTGAACCAACGATTCGGATTCGGCGTCCAGCGCGCTCGTCGCCTCGTCCAGCAGCAGCACGGCTGCGTCGCGCAGGATGGCGCGGGCGATGGCGACCCGCTGACGCTGACCGCCCGACAGCATCACGCCGCGTTCGCCAAGCGGCGTGTCATAGCCGTCCGGCAGCGCGGCGATGAAGTCGTGGGCATGGGCGGCGCGGGCGGCCGATTCGACCTCTGCCGGGCCGGCCTCGGGACGACCGAGGCGGATGTTGTCCAGCACCGAGGCGGCGAAGATCACCGGCTCTTGCGGAACCAGCGCCATGCTTTTGCGGAAATCGTCGCGGCGCATGTCCCGCAGGTCGATCCCGTCCAGCGTGACCCGGCCCGTGCCGGGATCCCAGAACCGCTGGATCAACTGGATCACCGTGGTCTTGCCCGCCCCCGACGGGCCGACCAGCGCCACCGTCTCGCCCGGCCGGATGGTCAGGTCCACCCCGTCAAGCGCCGAGACATCGGGCCGCGTCGGATAGTGGAAACCCACCCCCTCCAGCGCGATCCGACCCTTGACCGGGCGCGGAAGGGGCACGGGGCTGGCGGGATCGGTCAGCGCATCATGGGCGCCCAGCAATTCGGCCAGACGCTCGGTCGCGCCGGCGGCGCGCTGCAATTCGCCCCAGATTTCCGACAGCGCGCCGGTGGAGCTGGCCACGAGGATGGCATAGATGACGAACTGCACCAGTTGCCCGGCGGTCATCACGCCCTGGCGCACGTCGCGCGCGCCGACCCACAACACGCCGATCACGCCGGCGAAGATCAGGAAGATCACGATGGCGGTCATCAGCGCGCGGGTGCGAATTCGGGTCAGCGCCACGTCATAGGATTGTTCGGTCACGCCGTCGAACTGCGCGATGCTGCGCGATTCATGGGTGAAGGCCTGCACCGTCTGCGCCGCCAGCAGGGTCTCGGAGGCGGTGCCGGACGAGGACGCGATCCAGTCCTGATTGGCGCGCGAGAGGGTGCGCAACCGACGGCCCAGGACGATGATCGGGATCAGGATCGCGGGCACGATCAGCAAGACCAGCCCCATCAGCTTGACCGAGGTGAAAGCCAGCATCGCCATCCCCCCCGCGAGGATCAGCATGTTGCGCAGCGCGATCGACAGGGACGAACCGATCACCGACTGGATCAGCGTCGTGTCGGTGGTGATCCGCGACAGGATCTCGCCCGTCATCACGCGCTCGAAAAAGCCGGGGCTGAGGGTGACGACACGGGCAAAGACCGCCTTGCGCAGATCGGCCACGACCCGTTCGCCCAGTCTGGTGACGAAGAAATAACGGGCCGCCGTGCCCAGGGCCAGCAGCGCGACGATGGCCAGCGCGGCGCCGAAATACTGGTCCAGCAGACCCGCGCCGTCGTCGAAATTGTCCACAACGCGGCGCACCGCCAGGGGCAGGACCAGGCTGATGGCCGAGGTCAGGACCAGCGCCGCCAGCGCCACCGCCAATTGCCCCCGATAGGGCCGGACAAAGGGCCACAGGGCGCCGAGCGCGCCCACCCGTCTGCTGGTTGGACGGTCCTCGATGATCTTCGCGCGGCGTGCCATGTCTGCTCGTTCCCGGCCGATTTTCCCGGCCCCGGTCTAGGCCCGGGGGCGGACGAGGACAAGGCGGCGGCTCAGAGCCTCAGCGCGCCCCCGGACAGCGCGCGCTCCAGCCTGTCCACGGCGCCGGCCAGTTTCGCGTCGATGAGATGCAGATATTGCGTCCAGTCCGTCAGGTGCCGCAATTCCTGTGCTCCGTCCGAAATCCCGCGCAGGCCGATCAGCGGAATATCGAAATGCTGGGCCGCGCGCAGATGGGCGAAGGTTTCCATGTCCACCATGTCCTCGGCGATGCTTTCATAGGCGCCGCCGCTGACGATATTGCCGCCGGTCGAAAGGCTGGCCTCGGGCAGGCCGGGGATGCGCAGGGGCAGGTCGAGACGGGCGGGCAGGTCCGCGAACGGCGTGCAGCCGCGCTGAAATCCCAGGGGCGAGGCATCCATGTCGCGATAGGCGACGCCGCTGACCTGATACAATCCCGCTTGCGGCAGACGCGCCGACCCGGCCGAACCCAGCGACACGATCAGGCACGGCCTGTTCGTCATCGCGGCCAGCGCGGCGGTCAGGCGGACCGCGCTTTCGACCGGACCGACTCCGGTGATCAGCGGAGCGATGCGCGATCTCAGCGCCGACCCGTATTCGGCCTCGGCCGCCATCACGAACAGGACCGGTCGGCCGGCGATCGTGTCAGGGCGCGGATGGTTCATGCGCAGATCCTTGGCAGCAGCGCGGAATGCGTGCCATGGCGGCAGATCACGGTCAAGAAGGGCCTTGCGGCGCGATCCGGCAATGTGGCAGGTGCAGGCTGGAATGGGCAAGGTCAGCGATCTTTACCGGCAGCGCGTGGCGGAGGGGCGGCTGAGACCCGATCCCGCGCAAGAGGCCGTGCTGCCGCATCTGGATCGGGTTCTGGCCGATCTGGGCGACGCCGGCGCCGCCCCAAGCCGGCCGAAATCGGCCTGGCGCGCCTTTCTGGGCGTGGGCCATCCGCAGCAGGCGGCGCGGCCGGGCGCGACGGGGCTTTATCTGTGGGGCGGCGTCGGGCGCGGCAAGTCGATGCTGATGGACCTGATCGCCGAGGCGGCGCCCGAACGCAGCCGCCGCGTTCATTTCCACCAGTTCATGCAAGAGATCCAGGATGGATTGAACGAGGCGCGCAAGCGCGCCGATCAGGACGCGGTGCGCCCGGTCGCAATGCAGGTTGCGCGCGAGGTCCGGCTGTTGTGTTTCGACGAGATGCAGATCACCGATATCGCCGATGCGATGATCGTCGGACGACTGTTTCAACTGCTGTTCGATCAGGGTGTGGCGGTCGTGACCACCTCGAACCGGGTGCCCGAGGATCTCTACAAGCACGGGTTGAACCGACAGCTTTTCCTGCCTTTCATCGACCTGATCCGCAAGCGGATGGAGGTGGTCTGCCTGGACAGCGACACCGATTACCGCCAGGGCCGCACGACCGGCGGGCCGGTCTGGTTCTGTCCCGCCGATGCCGAGGCGCGCAGTCGGATGGACGCGATCTGGCGCGACCTGACCGACGCTGCCGCGCCCGAACCGGGCGAGATCCAGATGAAAAGCCGGCGGTTCCAGATTCCGGCCCTCGCGGGCAAGGTCGCGCGGTCTGATTTCTGGTCGCTTTGCGGCAAGCCCCTGGGCGCAGCGGATTATCTGGAACTGGCCCGCCGGATCGAGGTGCTGATGATGGACGGAATTCCGCATCTGTCCGCTTCGAACTATAACGAGGCCAAGCGCTTCGTGACGCTGATCGACGCGATCTACGAGGCCCGCGTGCGACTGATCGCCAGTGCCGCCGACGCGCCCGAGCAATTGTATAACGAAGGCGAGGGCAGCTTCGAATTCGAACGCACGGCCAGCCGCCTGCGCGAGATGCAGGATGCCGGCTGGGGCCGGGTTTCGGCCTAGCAGCCCGGCAGACTTCGGATCGTCTGCATCCGGCTGTGGTCGCGATGCCGGATGAAGGGGCGTGCCGCGATCATCGGGCTCCCGACCGGTCGCCGGATCCGGAAGGCACTTCAGCAATTCCGGCTACTCGACCGGAGACAGCGTCTTCACGACCGTCCGGCCGGTGAAAAAACTTTCCATCGGGCGTCCCCGGATGTCAGGGTTTCGACCGGGCCGTGCCATCCGCCGGCGCCGAGCGCGGCCGGCTCAGCCGTTCTGCACAAGAACCCGCCCGGCCAGATACAATGATCCGCAGATCAGGATCCGCGCCCGTGGCCGGGCAGCGGCGATCCGGGCGATGGCGTCCTTCGCATCGGCGGCGGTTGCCGCCTCCAGTCCCGCTTCGCGCGCGATCCGCGCGGTTTCCGCGGCGGGCAGGGTGTTCGCCTCGCCGGGAATGTCGATGGCGGTCAGGCTTTCGGCATGGCCGGAAAGCGGCCGCATGTAGCCTGCGACATCCTTGGTGTTCAGCATCCCGCAGACCAGATGCGTCGGCCGCGGCGGCAGTGCCGCCAGCGTCTGCGCCAGCGCCTCGGCGCCCGCCGGATTATGACCGCCATCCAGCCAGAGTTCGGCCTCGGGGCCTGCCGCCTCGACCAGCGGGCCGCGGGTCAGGCGCTGCATCCGGGCGGGCCATTCGGCGCGGGTGACGGCGGCCAGCGCCTGGGCATCGGTCGCGCCCAGTTGACGCAGGGCGGCCAGGGCGGTGCCCGCGTTCTGAATCTGGTGTGGTCCGATCAGGTTCGGAACCGGCAGATCCCAAAGCCCGTGATCGTCCTGATAGACCATCCCGTCGCGGTCCCGCGCGATCATCCAGTGCTGGCCATGGGCGAAAAGCGGCGCGGTCAGGCCCGAGGCGCGGGATTCGATCACGCGCAGCGCAGGATCGGGCTGGGGGCCGGTAACGCAGGGGATGCGGGGCTTGATGATGCCTGCCTTCTCGGCGGCGATCAGATCCAGCGTGTCGCCCAGGTATTGCGTGTGGTCGATGCTGACCGGTGTGATGACCGTCAGCTGCGGCCTGGCGATCACGTTGGTGGCGTCCAGCCTGCCGCCAAGGCCGACCTCGAGCAGCGTGTAATCGGCGCGCGTCCGCGAAAAGGCCAGGAAGGCGGCGGCTGTCGTGATCTCGAAGAAGGTGATCGGCTGGCCGTCATTCGCCGCCTCGCATTCGCGCAGGGCGGCGGCCAGGTCAGGCTCGCCGATCAGATCGCCCGCCAGCCGGATGCGTTCGTGGAACCGCGCCAGATGCGGCGAGGTATAGGCATGGACTCGCGCGCCCCCGGCCTCGAGCCCGGCGCGGATCATCGCCAGGGTCGAGCCCTTGCCGTTGGTTCCGGCGATGTGGATCACCGGCGGGATGCGGCGTTCCGGGTGATCCAGTGCCGCGAGCAGACGCCACATCCGGTCCAGCGACAGGTCGATCACCTTGGGGTGCAGCGACAGGAGGCGATCGAGAATGGCGTCGGAATGATTCATGGTCGCACGCACCGGGGGCCAGCCCCCGGACCCCCGGGGTACTGGGACACGGAGAAAGGGCTCAGCCGCCGGATTTGACCGCCCCGGCGGGTTCCGAAGCGGTCAGCACGGGCGTTTCGGCCGGGGCGGGCGGCGGCAGATCGGCCTTGGTCGGGGCGGGCATCCCCGACAACATCCGCAGGATCGAGATCAGTTCGTCGCGCATCCGCTTGCGGTGGGTGACGCGATCCAGCATTCCGTGTTCCAGCAGATATTCGGCGCGCTGGAATCCCTCGGGCAGCTTTTCGCGGATGGTCTGCTCGATCACGCGCGGGCCGGCAAAGCAGATCAGCGCATTGGGTTCGGCGATCTGCACATCGCCCAGCATCGCATAGGAGGCGGTGACGCCGCCCGTGGTCGGATGGGTCAGCACCACGACATAGGGCAGCCGCGCCTCGCGCAGCATTTCCACCGCGACGGTGGTGCGCGGCATCTGCATCAGCGACAGGATGCCTTCCTGCATCCGCGCGCCGCCCGCCGCCGAGAACAGCACCAGCGGTCGTTTCAGCTTCACCGCCCTTTCGGCGGCGGCGATGATGGCGTTGCCGACATACATCCCCATCGACCCCGCCATGAAACTGAAATCCTGGGCTGCCGCCACGATCGGGGTGCGGCCGATCTCGCCCTCGGCGACCAGCATCGCCTCTTTCTCGCCGGTGGCCTTCTGCGCCGCGCGCATCCGGTCGGGATATTTCTTCTGATCGCGGAATTGCAGCGGATCGGCGGTCGGTTCGGGCACCTTGACCTCGACGAAGGCGCCGCCGTCGAACAGCGCGCCAAAGCGGTCGCGGGGCGTGATCGCCATGTGGTGATCGCAACTGGTGCAGACAAACAGATTGTCGCCGAGTTCGCGGTGAAACAGCATGGTCCCGCATTCGGGGCACTTGGTCCACAGGTTCTCGGGCACTTCGCGGCGGGAGAACAGCGAATTGATACGCGGACGAACGTAATTGCTGATCCAGTTCATTCGGGGTCCACCTTGGCTGGTTCAGCGCCCCAGATAGGCCGCGCGGGGGGGAATTGCAATTGCCCGGCGGGGCAGGAATGATGCGCCGCATGTGGGCTTCGTTCCTTCTTGTTCTCTATGCGACGATCACCCTGGCCTTCATCGGGCGGGTTCTGATCCGGCCGCGGCTGGACCCGTCGGTGCGGCTGGCATGGATCATGGTGATCGAGGCCGTTCCGCTTGTCGGGATCGCGGCCTATCTGCTGTTCGGCGAGGTCAGGATGAACCACGCGGAGGTGCAGCGGATGGCCGATGTGCGCGACCGGCTGACGGGCCTGCGCAGCCAGACGCCCAGCCTGCTGGCCGAACCGCCGAATTTCGCCCGCCCCGTCGCCGCCGCGAACGAGGCGGTGGGCGGGATGCCGGTTCTGGGCGGCAACCGGGTCGCGCTGCTGGAGGAAAGCGACGACGCGATCGACGTCCTGGTCTCTGCCATCGACCGGGCGCAGGATCATGTCCATATCCTGTTCTACATCTGGCTGCCCGATCTCAGCGGGCGCAAGGTGGCCGACGCGGTTGCCCGCGCAGCCCGCCGCGGCGTCGCCTGCCGGGTGATCGTGGATGCCCTGGGCTCGCGCGGGCTGGTCCGGTCCGAGGCATGGCGCGAGATGTCCGAGGCCGGGGCCGAATGCGTCACCGCCTTTCCCTGGGGCCTGCCCTTCGTCAGCATCCTGTTTCGCAGGCTGGATCTGCGCAATCACCGCAAGATTCTGGTCGTGGACAACAAGATCGCCTTCACCGGCAGCCGCAATTGCGCCGACATGGCCTTTGCGATCAAGCCGCGCTTCGCGCCCTGGATCGACGTGCTGATGCAGGTGGAGGGGCCGATCGTGCGGCAATTGCAGTCGGTCTTTCTGGGCGACTGGATGAGCTATACCGGCCGCGACCTGGGCGACATGCTGCCGGTCGTGCCCGCCGCGGGCGATCCGGGCATCGATCTTCAGATCGTGGCCACGGGACCGGACCGGCGCGCGGGCAGCATTTCGGATTGTCTGTCGGCGATGCTTCATGCGGCGCGCGACCGGGTGGTGATCACGACGCCCTATTACGTGCCCGACGCGGCGCTGGATGCAGCCATCCGGGCGGCGGCGCGGCGTGGCGTCGAGGTGGTGATGATGCTGCCCGCCCGCAACGATTCCCTGATCGTGGGCGCCACCAGCGAAGGCTTCTATTACGGGCTGCTGGCAGCTGGCGTGAAGCTGCATTTGTTCCAGGGCGGTCTTCTGCATTCCAAGATCATGACCATCGACGGGCGCATGGCCATGGTCGGCAGCGCCAACCTGGACCGACGCAGCTTCGAACTGAATTACGAGGTCAACATGGCGATCTTCGACCGTGGCTTCGTCGGCAGGATCGACGAGCGCCAGCGAAGCTATGCCGAACGCTCGCGCGAGATCACGCTGGACGAAGTGCGCGGCTGGGGACTTCTGCGCCGGCTGCGGAACAATCTGCTGGCACTTGCGTCTCCCTTGTTGTGAGAAAGGAGGCGGCGATGACCGATCTGGCGAAAAGAACCTGCAAGCCCTGCGAGGGCGGCACATCGGCCATGGGGCGCGACGAGGCGGAAGGGATGCTGGCCGGGCTTGAAGGTTGGCGCCTGTCCGGGGACGCGTCGTCGATCCGGCGGCATTTCGAGTTCAAGGGCTTTCTGAAGGCGGTCGAGATGGCCAACCTGGCCGCCTGGCTGGGCAACAAGCAGGGCCACCATCCCGACATCACCTTCGGCTATGGCTATTGCGACGTGACCTTCACCACCCATGCCGCGGGCGGGCTGACCGAAAACGACTTCATCTGCGCCGCCCGGCTGGACGCGCTGGTCGCGTGACGCTTGTTCCGCTTCGCCCGGCAGGCTATCCCGGAGCCATCGCCGACGAGGGAGGGACGGATGACCGACCAACGCTTTGACAAGTCGCGGCTGCCCAGCCGTCACGTCACCGAGGGCCCGGCCCGGGCGCCGCATCGCAGCTATTTCTACGCGATGGGAATCTCGGAGGACGAGATTCACAGCCCCTGGGTGGGTGTCGCGACCTGCTGGAACGAGGCCGCGCCCTGCAACATCTCGCTGAACCGGCAGGCGCAATCGGTCAAGCAGGGTGTCAAGAAGGGCGGCGGCTGCCCGCGCGAATTCACCACGATCACGGTGACTGACGGCATCGCCATGGGCCACGAGGGGATGCGGTCCAGCCTTGCCAGCCGCGATGCCATCGCCGACACGGTGGAACTGACCATTCGCGGTCATTGCTATGACGCGCTTGTGGGCCTGGCGGGCTGCGACAAGTCGCTGCCGGGGATGATGATGGCGATGGTGCGGCTGAACGTGCCCTCGGTCTTCATCTATGGCGGCTCGATCCTGCCGGGCAAGTTGAACGGGCGCGATGTCGTCGTCCAGGACGTGTTCGAGGCGGTGGGCCAGCATCAGGCCGGCAACATGACCGACGCGGAACTGGACATCCTGGAACGGGTGGCCTGTCCCTCGGCCGGGGCCTGCGGCGGGCAATACACCGCGAACACGATGGCTTGCGTCAGCGAGGCGATCGGCCTGGCGCTGCCGAATTCCTCGGGTGCGCCGGCGCCCTATGAATCCCGCGATCAATACGGGCTGGCCTCGGGCGAGGCGGTGATGCGGCTGATCGAAAAGAACATCCGCGCCCGCGACGTGGTGACGCGCAAGGCGCTGGAAAACGCCGCGCGCGTGGTCGCCTGCACGGGCGGATCGACCAATGCCGGGCTGCATCTGCCCGCCATTGCGCATGAGGCGGGGATCGATTTCGACCTGTTCGATGTCTGCGACATCTTTCGCGACACGCCCTATTTCGTGAACCTGCGACCGGGCGGCGAATATGTGGCCAAGGACCTCTACGAGGCGGGCGGTGTTCCGGTGGTGATGCGCGAATTGCGCCGCGCCGGGCTGATCCACGAGGATTGCATGACCGCAACCGGCCGCACCATCGGCGAGGAACTGGATCTGGTCGATCGCGACATCGACGGCAAGGTGATCCATTCCGTCGCCACGCCCTTGTCCGCGACCGGCGGCGTGGTCGGGTTGAAAGGCAACCTGGCGCCGGACGGGGCGATCGTGAAGGTCGCGGGCATGGCGCCCGAAGATCAGGTCTTCACCGGCCCCGCGCGGGTCTTTGAAAGCGAGGAGGAGGCTTTCGCCGCCGTCCAGCGCCGGGACTACAGCGAGGGCGACGTGATCGTGATCCGCAACGAAGGCCCGGCGGGCGGGCCCGGCATGCGCGAGATGCTGGCCACGACCGCCGCCTTGTCGGGTCAGGGCATGGGCAAGAAGGTCGCGCTGATCACCGACGGCCGCTTCTCGGGCGCGACGCGCGGATTCTGTGTCGGCCATGTCGGGCCCGAAGCCGCGCAAGGCGGGCCCATCGCGCTGCTGCGCAACGGCGACATGATCACCATCGACGCGGTGAAGGGCGAGATCGGCGTCGATCTGTCCGACAGGGATCTTGCCGCGCGCAGGGACGCGTGGGGCGGGTCGCGCCGGACGGATTACGCCTCGGGCGCGCTGTGGAAATACGCGCGGCTGGTGGGCGGCGCGCGATGGGGCGCGGTCACCCATCCCGGCGCGGCCGAGGAAACCCATGTCTACATGGATCAATAGAGGCCGGGCATGATCGGTTGGCAGGGCTGGAGGTCGCGACGCGGCCGGCAGTCGGCCGGCCGGCAATGGGCCGCGCTGGCCAACAGCGCCATGCAGGGCCGCCGCGCGCCGGATCCCGACCTGCGCGACGAGGCGCTGGCGCTTCATGCCGACCTGCGCCGCTTTCTTCAGCACAGCGATGCCAGCCCTTCGCGCGCGCGCGACGATCTGCAATTGCTGGACCTGCCGCCGGGGACAGACTGGCGCTGGCGGCCGATGACGCTGCGTGGCCGGATCGTTCCTGCAGCCTTGGTCGCGCCGGAAAACGGCCAGCGGTTCAGCGACGAGGTGGTGCTGTGGCACGATTGCGGCCATCGCGCGGCGATCCTGCGGCAGGTCCGCAACCGGCAGGGCACCGATCTGGCGCATTACGGCCTGTCGCTGGAAGTGATGGGATTCTCGGGCGGGTATCTGTCCTTGTCGCTGGATCTGCCCGATGCAATGCAAGAGGATCTGGGCCGCGATCACGTGCTGCGGGTGGACGCGCAATTGTCGGCCGAGAGGGCGATGACCGTCTACGGCCGCATCAACATCGCCCAGGGTCCGGACACGGCCAGCATGTTGCGGCAGCTTGGCCATCCGATCGAGGGGCGGAACAATCCGCGGGTGGTCGAATTCGACCTGGCCTATGCCGATCTGGCGGGACGACCGGCCGACAAGGTCTGGCTGGATCTGATCTTCGAGGCCCCGGCGATGAACGCGGTCACGCTGACCGATCTTGTCATGTCGCGCCATCCGCGCGCGCAGATATAGGAAGCGACGGATGCATTTCGACAGCCACGGAATCGCCGGCGGAATCTGGCGCGGCACCCTGACCGGCAGCCTGCCCGGACGGTTGTGCATCGCCCATGAGGGCGAAGTCGTGGCCGAGGCGCGGGCCACCGGTCCCGATGGCGGGCCGTGGCAGATCGAGGTCGAACTGCCCGGCAGTGTGATTTCGGACGGGATCACGTCGCTTTTACTGCTGGCCTGCGAGGCCGGGATGGCGCCCGGCCCGGGCGCGCCGGTCCTGGGGCGGCTGGACCTGCGGGCCGGTCAACCCCTGGCCCAGGATGTGCTGGCCGAGATCGCGCTTTTGCGGGCCGAACTGGAACTGATGAAACGCGAATTCCGTCGCCTTGCCGCCGGTGGCTGAGCGGGCGCCCGGCGTCACGGCTGTGCCGCACTTTCTTGCGAAAAGCGCCCGATCTGTCTATATCCCGCCTTTCTCTTTCGCCCTTCGGGGCCTGGACACGGAAACGCCATGACCGATCTGCCGACGCCCTATTATCTGATCGACAAGGCGGTGCTGCGCGGCAACATGGAAAAAATTGCCCGGTTGCGCGAAAGATCCGGCGTCAGGGCGCTGCTGGCGCTGAAATGCTTTGCCACCTGGTCGGTCTTCGATGTCATGCGCGATTTCATGGATGGGACCACCTCGTCCTCGCTGTTCGAATTGCGGCTGGGGGCCGAGGAATTCGGCAAGGAAACCCACGCCTATTCCGTCGCCTGGGCCGATCACGAGATCGACGAGGCGATTTCCCATGCCGACAAGATCATCTTCAACAGCCTGGGCCAGCTTGACCGGTTCGGCGACAGGGCAGCGGCGATCACGCGCGGGCTGCGGCTGAACCCGCGCTTTTCGACCAGCGGCTTCGATCTGGCCGACCCGGCGCGTCCCTTCAGCCGCCTCGGCGAATGGGACATATCCCGTCTGGAGGCCGCGATGGACCGGATCAGCGGCGTGATGATCCACTACAATTGCGAAAACGGGGACTTCGACCTGTTCGATCACCAGTTGACCCGGATCGAAACCGAGTTCGGCGACATCCTGCAAAGACTGGACTGGGTCAGTCTGGGCGGCGGCATCCATTTTACCGGCGAGGGCTATCCGCTGGACCGGCTGGCCGACCGGCTGGCCGCCTTTCAGGACCGGTTCGGCGTTCAGGCCTATCTGGAGCCCGGCGAGGCCAGCATCACGGGGGCCGCGTCCTTGCAGGTCAGCGTTCTTGACCTGATCGACAATGGCAAGAAGGTCGCGATCGTCGACAGCAGCATCGAGGCGCATATGCTGGATCTGCTGATCTATCGCGAGACGGCCAAGCTGCCGCAGGACGGCGACCACGAATACCAGATCGCGGGCAAGACCTGCCTTGCGGGCGACATTTTCGGCGAGGCGCGCCTTGCCCGGCCGCTGAAGATCGGCGACCGGCTCGGCATCGCCGACGCGGCCGGCTACACGATGGTCAAGAAGAACTGGTTCAACGGCGTCGCCATGCCCTCGATCGCGATCCGCGAAGAGGACGGAACGATCCGCCTTGTCCGCAGCTTTTCCTATGACGATTACAAGTCCAGCCTGTCCTAAGGCGACCCGTTCTCTGCCCCCGAAAGGAGTTGGAATTGGCCAAGAAGAATGTCCTCATCATCGGCGCGGGCGGCGTCGCGCAAGTCAGCGCCCACAAGGTCGCGCAATGGGCGGCCGAATTCGGCGACCTGCACATCGCCAACCGCACCCAGGCCAAGGCCGACGCCATTATCGCCAGCCTGCGCGGCAAGGGGCATGACATGGCCTTTGCCAGCCATGCGCTGGACGCGATGGATCCCGATGCGGTCGAGGCGCTGTTGAAACGGATCGAGGCCGGCATCGTCATCAATGTGGGCACGGCCTTCATCAACATGTCGGTGCTGGAAGGCTGCATCCGGGCAGGCGCGGCCTATATCGACACCGCCATCCACGAGGATCCGGCCAAGGTCTGCGAGACCCCGCCCTGGTATGCCAATTACGAATGGAAGCGGCGCGAGGATGTCGAGAAGGCAGGCATCACCGCGATCCTTGGCGCGGGTTTCGATCCGGGCGTCGTCAACGCCTATGCCCGTCTGGCCGAGGATGAATATTTCGACCGGATCGAGTCCATCGACATCGTGGACATCAATGCCGGCAGCCATGGTCGCTGGTTCGCCACCAATTTCGACCCCGAGATCAATTTCCGCGAATTCACCGGCACGGTCTATTCCTGGCAACAGGGCGCATGGCAGGAGAACCGGATGTTCGAGATCGGCCGCGAATGGGATCTGCCCGTCGTCGGCAAGCAGAAGGCCTATCTGTCCGGCCATGACGAGGTGCACAGCCTTGCCGCCCGCTACAAGGACAGCGACGTGCGGTTCTGGATGGGCTTCGGCGACCACTACATCAACGTCTTTACCGTGTTGCAGAACCTGGGCCTGCTGTCCGAACAGCCGGTCACGACCGCCGAGGGGCAGCAAATCGTGCCGCTGAAGGTGGTCAAGGCGGTTCTGCCCGATCCGGCCAGCCTTGCGCCCGACTATACCGGCAAGACCTGCATCGGCGATCTGGTCAGGGGCAGTCTTGATGGCAAGGCGGGCGAGGTCTTCGTCTATAATGTGGCCGATCACAAGGAGGCCTTCGACGAGGTCGGAAGCCAGGGCATCAGCTTCACCGCGGGGGTGCCACCCGTCGCTGCGGCGATCCTGATCGCGCGCGGAACCTGGGATGTCGGGAAGATGGTCAATGTCGAGGATCTGCCTGCGCGGCCCTTTCTGGACTTGCTGGGCCGGATGGGCCTGCCGTCGCGGGTGATCGACGCCGCGGGCGATCACCCCATCTGACGCCGCGATTGACAAAGATCAGGCCGCGCGGACGGTTCGGAACAATCGGTTCGCATCCTGCGTTCCGGGCCCGGGCGGGGCGATGAATGCGCCGTGGAGGGGGGATTTCATGGTCGGTCCGCAAGGGCACAATTTTCCGCGCACCGGGCGCGAGGACGGTGTGACGCGCGTTCTGGTCAACTGGGCCGTCATCGGCATCTTTCTGATCATGGCCTTTGGCGCTGTCGCAGCCGCCCGTGATTTCCTGATGCCGGTGACGATGGCGATTCTGTTGTTCTTCGTCTTCACCCCGTTGCGCCGTTTCAACGAACGCCGGGGCATTCCCGACGGGGCGACCGCCCTGCTGGTCACGGTCAGCATCCTGATCACGGTCGGCGTCATCGCCTATGCCGCCAGCGGCCCGGTCAACCGCGCCGCGGCCCGCATCCCCACGATCAGCAGTCAGCTTGAATACAAGTTCCAGAACGTCCGCGATTCGATGCGCGATCTTCAGGAGGCCGCCAAGAAGATCGACGACGCCCAGAACATGCAAGAGGAAGGCGGCGATGCCGCGACAACCGTGCGGGTCCAACAGGAGGGCGAATCCACCTTTGCCGCCGTCCTCAAGCTGACCCCGCAATTGCTGGGTCAGGTGGTCTTCACGCTGATCCTGCTGTTCTTCATGATCGCTTCGGGCGATCTGCTTTATCTGAAAATCGTGCAAAGCTTCGACACGATGCACGACAAGCGCACCGCCTATCTGGCGCTGCGCGAGATCGAGGATTCACTGGGCAGCTATCTGGGCGCGATCACCGTCATCAATGCCTGCCTGGGCTTTGCCGTCGGCCTTGCCATGTGGGCCTGGGGAATGCCCTCGCCGCTTCTGTTCGGGATCGGGGCGTTCCTTCTGAACTTCATTCCCTATCTGGGCGCCATCGCCGGCGTGGGCATCGCGGCCGTGGTGGCGCTGGTGGTGATGCCGGGATTGTTCTGGCCGGCGATGGTGGCAGCGTCCTATCTGGCGCTGACCTCGCTGGAAGGGCAGATCATCACACCCTATTTCGTGTCGCGCCGTCTGCAGATGAATACGGTGGTGGTCTTCATCTCGGTCGCGCTTTGGGCCTGGCTGTGGTCGGTGCTGGGTATGGTGATCGCGGTGCCGGTGCTGGTCGTGATCCGGGTTCTTTCCGAACATGTTCCGGGGTGGGAAAAATTCGGAAACTTCCTTGCCGGGGAAGAGCCTCCCGCGATCGAGGACGAGGATGAGGAAGAGGCGCGCGAAATCGTCGAAAGCGGCGCGCCCGCCGAGGACGAAGAGGCGGCGCGCGCCGTCACCCGGCCCCTTGTCGCCGATGACGGGCGCAACTGAGCAGGGCGCCTCAGGGTCTGCGCATTATCGGGGATCCCTGAACGAACGGGCCGGCGCATCGCTGCACCGGCCCGCCGTCGTGCCAGTCGGGGAGGGAGCGCGGGCGATCAGCCCGCCGGCAACTGGCTTGCGACCTGATTGACCGCCGCCTCGATGCGCTGGCACTGCGATTTTTCGCTGGTGCCCTGCTGCGAGGCGGCGTCCTTCAGCGAAATCTGGGTTTCTCCCAGCGAGACGGTGCCCTGGGTTCCCTTCTGCTCGGCCGCGGCGCCGGCCTGTGCATCACCCTCGGGCAGCATTCCGACCAGCTTCTGCTGCGCGGATACCGCCTCGGCGCCAGAGAAACCCTGGGATTGGCAATATTTCAGAATGCCCAGCTGGTTCCGGGCGGCCTCATAGGCGGCTGCGGGGTCGATCCTGGCGGCCTGGGGCGCCTTCTGCGCGGGCGCGGCGCCGCCACCCTGGGCGGGCGTCTCGGCCGTCTGGGCGAAACCTGCGGTCGCGGCCATCGAAAGGCCGGCAGCGAAAGCGATCTGGCGGAACATGTGGTTCTCCTTTGTCCGTCAAGGGCGCGACACCGGAACGGCGCGCGCTTCCTGCGCGGCCAGAGGTGGCAGCGGCAAGGGCAGAGGAAAACCCCCCGCCGCGCCAGAGGCGGAACCGTGCCGATTCGCCGGTGATCTGCCCGGCGCGATCGGCGGGCGCAGGCCGAAGACCCGGTCTTGCGCGGGACCGCGCGCGAATGTGACCGGTCGCGAGGGGTGAAAAAATCCGCTGAAACCCCCGCTCGCACATGGCGACCTATGGTCCCCGGCGGCTACGGTGCGCTATTGTATACATCGACCGCCGCCGCGCCGCGGCCGCGACCGGCACCGCAGCTACAGGAGGATGACCATGCCCGCCCAGCCTATCCAGCGACACGGACTTGAAATCGATGCGACTTTCGCGACCTTCATCGAGGACGAGGTCCTGCCCGGCACCGGGGTCGATGCCGATCGCTTCTGGTCCGGATATGCAGGGCTGCTGGCGGATTTCGCCGACGAGAACAGCGCGCTGCTGGCCCGGCGTACCGAATTGCAGTCGCAGATCGACGCCTGGCACAAGGCGCGCGGCAACCAGCCCTGGGACGCCGCGGCCTATCGCGAATTCCTGACCCGCATCGGCTATCTGGTGCCGCAGCCCGAACCCTTCACCGTCGAGAATGGCGAGGTCGATCCCGAAATCGCCAGCATTGCCGGTCCGCAGCTGGTCGTGCCGGTCAGCAATGCCCGTTTCGCGCTGAATGCGGCCAATGCCCGCTGGGGATCGCTTTACGATGCGCTTTACGGATCGGACGCGATGGGGCCGCCGCCATCGGACGGATTCGACCCGGCGCGGCGCGATGCCGTCGTGGCGCGTGTCGCCGGATTCCTGGACGACACCTTTCCGCTGGCCAGGGGCGGTCATTCCGACGCCACCGGCTATCGCGCGGATCAGGATGGGCTGCATGTGTCGATCGAGGGGACCGAGGTCGCGCTGGCCAACCCTTCGGCCTTTGTCGGCACCCGGTCCGAGGGCCAGGATACCGCCTTCGTTCTGGTCCATCACGGGCTTCATGTGGAACTGGTCGTGAACCCGAAAAGCCCAATCGGGTCGGCCTCGGCGTCCGGGCTGAGCGACGTGGTCTTGGAGGCGGCGCTGACCGCGATCGAGGATTGCGAGGACAGCGTTGCCGCGGTCGATGCCGAGGACAAGATCGTCGTTTATCGCAACTGGCTGGGCCTGATGAAGGGCGACCTTTCCGAAACCTTCGAAAAGGGCGGCAGGCAGATGACACGCCGCCTGGCCCCCGACCGGCAGATCACCCGGCCCGATGGCAGCACCCTGACGCTGCCCGGCCGCGCCCTGTTGCTGGTGCGCAATGTCGGTCTGCTGATGACGACGGATGTGATCAGGCTGAACGGTCGGGAAACGCCCGAGGGCCTTCTGGACGCGATGGTGACGGTGGCCTGCGCGATCCACGACCTGAAGCGCGACAAGGGTCTGGGCAACAGCCGCGCCGGTGCGATCTATGTGGTCAAGCCCAAGCTGCACGGCCCCGACGAGGCCGCCTTCACTGATCGCACCTTTGCCCGCGTCGAGCAGGTGCTGGGTCTGCCCGCGAACACGGTCAAGCTGGGCCTGATGGACGAGGAACGCCGCACCAGCGCCAATCTGGCCGCCTGCATTCATGCCATCCGCAACCGCGTCGTGTTCATCAATACCGGCTTCCTCGACCGCACGGGGGACGAGATCCATACCTCGATGCAGGCCGGTGCCTTCGTCGGGCGCGACGGAATGAAATCGTCCGACTGGCTTGATGTCTATGAACAGGGCAATGTCCTGATCGGGCTGGCTTGCGGACTGCGCGGCAAGGGTCAGATCGGCAAGGGCATGTGGGCCAAGCCCGATGCCATGGCCGAGATGCTGGAGACCAAGATCGGTCATCCCCGGTCCGGCGCGAATACCGCCTGGGTGCCCAGCCCGACCGCCGCGACGCTGCACGCGCTGCATTATCATCAGGTCGATGTCGCCGCGCGGCAGGCGGACCTGTCCGGCAGCGCCATGCCCGATCTGGACCGGCTGCTGACGCCCGCGCTGATGGATGGCGCACCCGCCGGCCGGGACCAGATCCTGCGCGAGGTGGAAAATTCCTGCCAGGGGATTCTGGGCTATGTCGTCCGCTGGGTCGATCAGGGGATCGGCTGTTCCAAGGTGCCCGACATCAACGACGTGCAGTTGATGGAGGATCGCGCCACCTGCCGGATCAGCGCCCAATACATGGCCAACTGGCTGGAACAGGGGCTGATCTCGCGCGATGAGGTCGAGGACGCGCTGCGCCGCATGGCCGCCAAGGTCGACCGGCAGAACGCGGGTGACCCGGCCTATGTCCCCATGGCGCCGGATTTCGACGGCCCGGCGTTCGAGGCGGCGCGCGATCTGATCTTCGGCGGTGCCGAAAGCCCTTCGGGCTATACCGAACCGGCGCTTCATGCCCGCCGCAAGCAGGCCAAGGCATTGCGGCGCTGAGCCCGCGACGCCTTGGCGATGAGCCCGGGAATGGCCGATTCCCGGGCAGGACGGAACGGCGGACCCAGGCACCGCAAGGCGGGTGCCTGCGGTTGCGCCAGGGAACCCGCCAAGCGGCCTTCGCCGCTCACCCTCACGCTGCGAGCCCCTGACCAGCCGTCAATAGCCGTGCTGCAACATTTGACAACGATATTCACATCGATCCTGTCGAAACAGACAGGGCCGCGGTCGCTGTCAGAACCCTGGCCGTTCCAGTGCGGCCTCCGACCGGTTCACGGCGTGGACGCCACCCTACGTGGCGAGGGTCGTCGGACGATCAGCCGCGCGCGTGGAAATGGTCATAGACCTTCTGCGCCATCGCGGCCGAGATCCCCTCGACCGCCCGCAGATCGGCCAGGCCCGCGCGGCTGACGGCCTTGGCGCTGCCGAAATGCGCCAGCAGCGCGCGCTTGCGCGCGGCGCCGATGCCGGCGATTTCGTCCAGCGGATTGGCCATGACCGATTTCGCGCGCCGCGCGCGGTGGGTGCCAATGGCCCAGCGATGCGCCTCGTCGCGCAGGCGTTGCACGAAATAGAGCACCGGGTCGTTCATGCGCAGCGCAAAGGGACGTTGGTTCGGGCGGTGAAATTCCTCTTTCCCGTGCTCGCGGTCCACGCCCTTGGCGACGCCGATGACCGGAATATCCTCGACGCCCAGATCGGCCAGAATCCCATCGACGGCACTGACCTGTCCGGCGCCGCCGTCGATCAGCAGAAGATCGGGCCAGGCCTCGGTCTGCCGGTCGGGGTCTTCTTTCAGCAGGCGGGTGAATCGTCGTGTCAGCACCTCGCGCATCATGCCGAAATCGTCGCCCGGGGTGATCTCGGTCCCCTTGATGTTGAACTTGCGATACTGGTTCTTGATGAAGCCGTCGGGACCGGCGACGATCATGCCGCCGACGGCATTCGTCCCCATGATGTGGCTGTTGTCATAAACCTCGATCCGGCGCGGGGTCGCAGGCAGATCGAAGGCCTTGGCGACGCCTTCCAGCAGTTTCGCCTGCGCCGCGCTTTCCGACATGCGCCGGCCCAGGCTTTCGCGGGCATTGCGCAGGGCATTTGTCACAAGCTCGAACTTCTCGCCCCGCAGGGGAACCGCGATCTCGACCTTGCGGCCGGCGCGTTCGGCCATGACTTCGGCGGTCAGGTCGGGATCTTCGGGCGCGTGGGACAGCAGGATCTGGCGCGGCGGGGGCTTGTCGTCGTAGAATTGCAGCAGGAACGCCTGCATCACCTCGTCCGGGCTTTCGGCGCCGCCCAGTCGGGGATAGAAATCGCGGTTGCCCCAGCTTTGATTGCCGCGGATGAAGAAGACCTGGATGCAGGCCTGACCGCCTTCCATGTGCAGCGCAACGATATCGGCCTCGGCCACGCCCTTGGGGTTGATGGCCTGGACCGACTGCACGGCGGTCAGTGCCTTGATCCGGTCGCGCAAGGCGGCGGCGCGTTCGTATTCCATCGCCTCGGCCGCCTGCGCCATCTCGGCCGCAAGCTGGGTCTGGATCGCGGTGGTCTTGCCTTGCAGGAAAAGCTCGGCATCCCGCACCAGCCCGTTATAGTCGTCCCGATCGATACGGCCGACACAGGGCGCGCTGCACCGCTTGATCTGGAACAGCAGGCAGGGGCGGGTGCGGCTTTCGAAGACGGAATCGGTGCAGTTGCGCAGCAGGAAGACGCGCTGCAACTGGGTCAGGGTCCGGTTCACCGCGCCGGCGCTGGCGAAGGGTCCGTAGTAATCGCCCTTTTCGGACTTGGCGCCGCGATGTTTCTTGATCTGGGGGAAGTCGTGGCTTTTGGCGACAAGGATGTTGGGAAAGGATTTGTCGTCGCGCAGCAGCACGTTGTAGCGCGGTTTCAACTGCTTGATGAGGTTCTGTTCCAGCAGCAGCGCCTCGGTCTCGGTGCGCGTGGTCAGGAACATCATCGAATGGGTGTCGCGGATCATCCGCGCGATCCGCCCCGAATGACCCGAGGGGCGGGCATAGTTCGAGACACGCGCCTTCAGGTCGCGCGCCTTGCCGACATACAGGACTGCGCCCTGCCCATCCAGCATCCGGTAGACGCCGGGACTGGAATCAAGCGTGCGAAGATAATCCTGGATCAGAACGTGGCCGGTTTTCTGGCTCATGGCGTAAAGAAAGTGATTCCGTCACCCGGCTGCAAGTTTCAATCGGCGATTGCAAGGGCGAACCCGTCCACCATTCCTGTGGATAAGGCTGTGAGTGGAGGCGGCGCCAGCAGGCGTCGGACCAGCATTTATTGCAGTTTGGTAACTTTGCCGAAAGTTTGGGCAGCGGATGGGGGCATTGAAAAACAACGATATTTTCTTTTGACTGCGATCGAAACCCGAAACATTGTGAGTTTTCGGGCGGTTCGCCCAAGATTTGAAGGCAAGGTGCACAAATGGACCGGTGTGGCGCATTCAGCCGGCCTGGACATCGGGCGTCTGCCAGGCCAGATGTTGGCCGCCATCCACGCAGATCAGTTGTCCCGTGACCGCCTTCGCATCGAGAAGATAGCCCAGAGCGGCGACGATATCGTCAGGTTCGGCCCCTCGCCGCAGGATCGTGGCATCGCGCTGAGCCGCGAATTCGGTCGCGGACTGATGCGCCCCGACCAGGGTCGGGCCGGGGCCGATGGCGTTCACGCGGATATGCGGCGAAAGCGCCTGCGCGGCGGTGCGGGTCAGCGCCCACAATCCGGCCTTCGACAGTGAATAGGTCATGAAATCGGGCGTGGGCTTCAGCACCCGCTGATCGACCATGTTGACGATCAGCGCCTGCGCCACGGGCTCGCCGCGGTCGTCGGGAAGGGCGGCCGGGGCCTGCGCGGCGAAAGCCTGGATCAACTGGAACGGCGCCCGCAGGTTCGATCCCAGATGTCGGTCCCAACCTGCCATCGTGGCGCTGTGGATGGTGTCGTGCCGGAAGATCGAGGCATTGTTGACCAGCACCGCAAGCGGCCCCATCGCGGCCGCAATCCGCGGAATCAGATCGGCGGCCGCGTCCGGATCCAGCAGATCGGCGCCGAAACAGCGCGCCTCGACGCCGAAGGCGCGGGCCCGGGATGCGGTGTCACGGGCCTCGTCTTCCGAACGGTTGTAGTGGATCGCGACATCATGGCCGCGGCTTGCCAGCGACAGCGCCATGGAACGGCCCAGACGCCGCGCGGCGCCGGTGATCAGCGCGACGCTCATAGCAGGATCACGACATATGCGGCATAGGCCGCCAGAAAGCCCGCGCCGACAAGCCTGCCGATCGGGATGGCGCGGAACAGGAACGGTCCCATCAGCAAGGCTGCGGCCAGCATCACCCACAGATCGAGCTGCAGCATCTGCGCCGGAACCGGCAGCGGCTTCACCAGCGCGGTGATTCCGAGGATCGCGAGAATGTTGAACAGGTTCGAACCGACGACATTGCCAAGCGCCATGTCCGCGCGCCCGCGCATCGCCGCGGCGACCGAAGCCGACAATTCCGGCAGCGAGGTGCCGATGGCAACCAGCGTCAGGCCGATCACCGCCTCGCTGATGCCGAAAAGCCGTGCGATATCGCCCGCGCCGCCGACCAGCAGATGCGCGCCCGCCGGCAGCGCGATCAGCCCGCCCACCAGCCACAGCACGATCCGGCGCCAGCGCGCGCCCGGCTCGACGCCCTCCAGATCTTCCGCCTTTTCGGTCGATCCCGCGCTGAGCTGGCGCCAAAGCACCAGGATCAGCGCAATCAGCAGCACGGCCCCCTCGATCCGGCCGATCTCGCCGGTGAAGGCCAGCACGATCAGCAACAGGGACGCGCCGATCATCATCGTCCAGCTTTCGCGCAGATCGTGGCCGCGGGTCGGAATGCCCGAGATCAGCGCCGCCGCCCCGAGGATCACCAGCACGTTGGCGATGTTCGAGCCCACGACATTGCCCATCGCGATATCGGTCGATCCGCCAAGCGCCGCCGAGAGCGACACGATCAGTTCGGGGGCCGAGGTGCCGAAGGCCACGACGGTCAGGCCCACGACCAGCGGCGTGATCCCCAGCCGCAGCGCAAGGTTGACCGCCCCCTTGACCAGCAGGTCGCCGCCGAGGACCAGCAGTGCCAGCCCGCCCAGAACCAGAGCGATGTCAACGATCACGAGGCTTGATCCCGAGCAACCTGAACAGGAATTTGCGAAAGCCCGGCCCGCTGACCAGCGCCAGCGCCATCATGACCAGCAGAAACACGATGACCAGCTTGACCATCAGCCGCCGGTCCCGAAACGCTGGAACGCCGCCGTTTCCGCGGCCGCGTCGAAAACCGCTTCGGCCGACAGGCCCAGGCGGCGGAACAGCGATTGTTTCGGCGTGTGGACGGAAAAGCGGGTCTTGTCGCCGAACAGCGCCTTCATCTTGGGCACCAGATGCGCGATCCCGTCAGCCAGGCCCAGATCGACCGCCTCGCGCCCGGCCCAGAATTCACCGGTGAACAGATCGCGCCCATCGGCCAGTTTCGAGCCGCGCCGTGCGGTGACATGGGCCTTGAACGCCGCGTGAATCGGCTCCAGCACCTTGTGCAGACGGGCGACATCCTCGGGCTTTTCCGGGCGGAACGGGTCCAGGGTCGATTTCGATTGGCCCGCGGTGTGCACGCGACGCTCGATCCCCCAGCGGTCGATCAGATCGTGAAAGCCGAACCCGGCAGAGATCACGCCGATCGAGCCAAGGACCGAGCTGTCATCGGCCCAGATCCGGTCGCCCGCGCAGGCCAGCCAATATCCGCCCGAGGCCGCGACATCCTCGACGAAGGCATGGACCGGGGTTCCGGTTTCCTCCGACAGACGCCGGATGCGCGCGGCGATCAGCGATGATTGCACCGGCGAGCCACCGGGCGAATTGATGGACAGGGCCACCGCGACCGGCTTGCCCTTGCGAAAGGCGCGTTCGATCACCGGGGCAAGCGCCGCGTCGTTCAGGCCGCCGCCGCCGCGCCCGGCCATGCCGATGGCGCCGTGCAGGCGAACGACCGAAACGCGCGGTCCGCGATGGATCAGGCGGCTGAGAAACGGAACATGCATGAGGCCCGACATAATGGCGCCGCGTTCCCGCCACAAGCGGCAGGATCAGGACAGCGTGTCGCGGATGGTCTGGCCGGGCATGAAGGTCGGGACCATCTCGACGATGCGGTTTTCGGGCAGGGCATCCTTGCCGGCGACCAGCCTGGCGGCGCGGCGCCCGATTTCGACCCGTCTCGCATCGGTCGTGGTCAGCCTGACCGGCAGCCCATCCAGCAGATCGACGCCATTGAAGCCGGCCAGCCCGATCCGATTGGGGATGTCGTAATTCCGGTCCAGGCAGTAAAGCAGGCCGCCCGCGCCGATCATGTCGTTG
>DBFD01000031.1 GCA_002294185.1 Paracoccus sp. UBA889 | reverse complement strand
GTGAAGCGGATCGGCTTTGACTCGGGCAGCCACGCCGTCGGTGCCGCGGATTCCACGCCGCCCGGCCGGTCGAAATGCCGGTTCGACCACCAGCCCAAAAGATCCTTGGGGCGGAAGACCCAATGCTTGCCGTGGGCACCATCGGTATTGGGGGTCCGGACCTGCGCAGCCCGACCGGCCTCGGAGGCATAGAACCAGTCAAACCCTTCGCCGCCCGCGATGTTGGATTGCAGATAGGCCCGGTCGTGGATGGCGGACCAGCCGTCTCGGGCGTCCAGATGATCGAAGCCGTCGCGCCAGTCGGACAGCGGCAGGTAATTGTCGATGCCGACGAAATCGATGCTTTCGTCTGCCCAGAGCGGATCGAGATGGAAGAACACATCCCCGCTGCCGTCCGATGGCTGATGCCCGAAATATTCCGACCAGTCGGCGGCATAGCTGATCTTCGTGCCGGGTCCGAGAATGGCGCGGATATCGGCGGCCAGCGCGCGGAAGGCCGCGACAGCCGGGTAGCTTTTGCCAGCGGCGCGGATCGTGGTCAGCCCGCGCATCTCGGAGCCGATCAGAAAGGCATCCACGCCGCCCGACGCCGCGCAGAGATGGGCGTAATGCAGCACCATGCGGCGCAGCCCATGATCGCCGGGATCGCCGGTCCAGCGGACATCATCGCTAGAGACGGTGAAATCCGACGGGGAAGCATTGCCGAAGAACGCCGCCACCTGATCCTCGGCGGCTGCCGTCTTGTCGACTGTGCCCGCCTGACCAGCGGCAGGCGAACAGGTGATCCGCCCGCGCCACGGGAAAGCGGGCTGGCCGATGTCGGTGGTGTTGTCCGAATAGGGATCCGGCAGCGCGTTGCCCGGCGGCACATCCATCAGAATGAACGGATAGAAGGTGACCCGCAGACCGCGCGCCTTCATCTCCCGGATCGCCTGAACCACCGCGAAATCGGCCGGCGTGCCGCCATAGACGGGACGTTGCTGATCGTCACGGCTGACCAGATGGGCATCGGCCCGGCTCACGCCATTCACTGACCATGTCCTGGGGCTGCTGGCCTTCTCCGCGACCTCAACGCCGGGTTGGATGGCGCAGGAACCGCAGCGCAGATCACTGCCGAACCAGGCCACGACCAGACTGACGCTTTCGACCTTCGGCGCCATGGCCTGCAGACGATCCAGCGCCACGATCATATCGGCACTGCCCGGGGTGGCGTTCAGGTTCTCGGATGTGCTGTCGCCATCACCACCCTTGCGCACCGGCTCGGTCGCATAGGTGAATTCGCCCGAGGCCGGGATCAGGGTCACGGCGCGGGTCAGCCCTTCTGCCGTGTCGGGATCGGCAAGGGGGCGAAAGACCTCAAACGAAAGCTGCGGCAGGCGATTGCCATAGTCGTTCAGCGGCAAATCCTCGAAGACGACATAGGCGGTGCCGCGATAGGCAGGCGTCGCATCCGGACCCGTCGTGGCGGCGATAAAGGGATCCGGCTCCTGCGTCTCTGATCCCGGATACCAGCGCCAGGTAATCCCCGAGGTGTCGAGCGGTTTGCCATCAGCCCAGATTCGGCCGATGCCGGTGATCTCCCCTTCGGCGAGCGCCACCGCGAAAGACGCATAGTAGAGATATTCGGTGGTCTCGACTTTGGGACCGCCACCTTTGCCGCCACCCTGACGGCTAGTCCGGGTCTCTTCGCGGAAATCCGTCGCCCAGACAATATTGCCGCCCAAGCGCATCCGGCCGAAGACGCGCGGAATGACCGCGCCCTCGGTCGAGGCGGTGATGCGCAGATTGTCAAGCCGCGCGCCCTCGATACGCTGGGCCGGGGCGAGCGAGGAGACGATCCAGCTGTCGACGGCCGCGCCGATGGTGGACCCGATCATGCCGCCGATGGCAGCGCCGGAAAAGCCGAGGATCGCGCCGCCGAAGCCGCCGCCAATCGTGGCGCCGACCGAGGCCAGTATCAATGTTGCCATGGGAAAAATCTCAGAGGATGGGGAAGAGGAAGGTGGAGGCGATGCGGCGGCGCCAGGCAGAGGTCAGGGGTTCTTCGATCACGCCCAGCCGTTCATAGGCGTGGATGAAGCGGTCCGGCGTGGTGAGGATCGCGACATGCTTGGCGATGGCGCCGGGACGCATTCGGAAGAGAATCAATGCTCCCGGCCCGGCATCCGCGACCGGCAGTTCGATCATCATCCGCCGCGCGCCCTCGGCCAGAACTTCGGTGCACCCCGTCTCGCCCCAGTCGCGGCTATAAGGCGGGATCGGGAAAGGCTCGTCGCCCACGACCTCCCGCCAGACGCCACGCGCCAGACCGAGGCAATCGCATCCGACGCCCCTCAAACTGGCCTGATCGTGATAAGGCGTGCCGAGCCAGCGGCGCGCGGCGGCGATGACGCGGTCGGGATCGGCTGCGGTCTGCAGCCGGGTCACAACACACCACCATCATGGCCACCGTCCGATGTGGCATAGCGCAGAATGGTGTCCTGGCCGGGGATGTGCGGAAAACCCCGGAAGTTGATGACGTTCCCGAATTTTGCGCCGCAGGTGGCGATGCGCTTGTCGCAGCCCGCATGGATGGTGAAACTGTTGCTCGTGCCGATTGGGCGGATCGGGGCTTCCAGCAGCGTGATGACAGCAATGCCATCGCTGGGATCATGGGCCAGAACTTCAGCCCGGCGACCGGCATTGAGCCCGGTGGTCCATGTGAGTGTGCCGAAGCGGAACCAGCCGGGTGCAAAGCGGCCCAGCCCCGAGGCGGTGAAGGCCCGGTCGCGCAGCCTGTCGATCACGGTGCCGGTGCCCCGATAGGCCGGATCCTCCAGATCGACACCGCAGCGGGCATCGCCCAGCGCGGCGTCGCAGCTCGCCTGAAAGGTCCGCCCGACGGTCTGGCCGAGGAGATGCGACATCGACCGGATCTCGGCGACAAAGGCATGGTGCCCGCGCCGGATCTGGCCGATGGCGCCGCGCCGCATCAGCACCCGCTGCGCAGGACTGGCCCAGTTGACCCGCCAGAGTTCCACTTCGGCATTGTCCCAGCGTCCGTCCAGAATGTCTGCCTCGGTGATCCGGTCCGAGCGCAGCGCGCCTGCCGCATCCTGGGCGTCCACCGAGAGATCGGCGCCCGACCTGATCTCGCTCGCCGTCAGACCGCTGTCCGGCTCAAACTCGGTGCCGTCGAAGTTGAGGGGGCAATCGTGATCGGTGAAGCCGAAGGCGATGCCATCGGCGCGGGTGATGCGCCAGCACCAGGCGAGGGTGGTGGTGCCGCTGTCGAGATGCGCCTGCAGGGCGGGCGGGAGCGTCTTCATCGCCGGATCTCCAAGAGCGGAATTGAGGTGATGGATCCCAGCCGTTCGATATCCAGCGTCACGTCCAGCGCGTCGCTGTCGAAGCGGACCGGCACGTCGAATTCGAACCCAGCCGTGATGGCAATGCCGGTGGAGGGCGCGGTCTCGAAACTGACAAGGCCGGTCTTGTGATCGACCGACCAACTGGAGGCTTGCGTGACGCCGTTCAAGGCGACTTGGACGGTGCCTGCGACAGGCTTGGTGATGGTCCGCACCCAGCTTTGTCCACCCGAGGCATAGCGTTTGACCAGCTGAAAACTGGTCGTCACGCCATCGCCTGTGCCGATCTGCTGATCCATTGCTGCTGGCGCCCGCGAAGGCAGGCAGGACCTGTGATCCGCCCAGTCTTTGAAGCGAAAACCGTAAAGCCGACCGTTCCGCGCCTCGAAAAAGGCCACCACCGCCGCCAGATCGTCGGCGCGGCGGATGCCATAGCTGACGTCGTAGCGCCTTCGGCTGTTGGCCCAGCTTGCGTTGCGCTCTTCGTCGCCGCTCGCAAGTTCGACGATCTGGGTGCGCCGTTCCGGTCCACCACGCGCGCCGCGACTGATATTGTCCGGAAACCGGACCTCGTGAAATGCCACGCTTGGCGATCCTTTCATGAAGATTTGGTCAGAGGCCGCGCCGCCCCAGCGACACAGCGCGGGCAATATCGGCGGCGATCTGGGTGCGGGACTGCCTAAAACTCTCGGCGTC
>DBFD01000041.1:117004-117626 GCA_002294185.1 Paracoccus sp. UBA889 | reverse complement strand
CCGCCATATCAGCGACCGCGACATCGATGCGCTGATGGAACACCTGACCCTGCCGCTGAACCTGGAAATGGCCGCGACGCCCGAGATGCAGGCGATCGCTCTGCGTCATCGTCCCCATGCTGTCTGCCTGGTTCCCGAAAAGCGCCAGGAGCGCACGACCGAAGGCGGTCTGGACGTGGCCGGCAACGACAATGCGATCGGCGATTTCATTGCGCCGCTGCGAGAGGCGGGCTGCCGTGTGTCGCTGTTCATTGGCCATGACGCCGCCCAGATCGAAGCCGCCGCCCGCATCGGCGCGTCGGTGGTGGAACTGCATACCGGCGCTTATTGCGATCACGACACCGAAGGCCGGACCGCCGAACGCGATGCCGAATTGTCCGGTCTGGCCGAGGGCGCCCGCCTTGCCGCCAGCCTGGGGCTGGAGGTCCATGCCGGCCACGGCCTGACCTTCGACACGGTCGGTCCCATCGCCGCCCTGCCACAGATCGCCGAACTGAACATCGGCCATTTCCTGATCGCCGAATCGGTGTTTACCGGTCTTGGCCCCGCGATCCGCGAAATGCGCCGCCATATGGAGGAGGCAAGGGGATGATCCGCCACGCCGTCGTCCTGACCCTGCTTG
>DBFD01000041.1:100833-116626 GCA_002294185.1 Paracoccus sp. UBA889 | reverse complement strand
ACCGCCCGCGTCGATACCATCGCCGAACCCTGGCAGAAGAACACCGCCACCTATGCCGACGGCCAGGTCCGCATCGCCCTGCTGGACATGGTCGAACCGGAAGGCGGCGCGCTGCGTCTGCTGGTCGTCAGCCCGCCGCGCGACGAATTGGGCCTGCGCCGATGCCTGATTGTCGGTCTCGAGAACGGTCTGGGCTTCTACGACATGGATTTCGCCCGGCATCAGGCCAGCTATGACCCGGCGCGCGGTCTGACCATCACGCTGCCCGCGCGCCACTATCCGGTCGATGGTGAAACCGGTGCCGATGATGGCTGGTTCCGGCTTTCCGTCACCGTCAACCGGCAGACCGGCGCGATCGCGACGCAGGGTTTCAAGTGATCATCGTGCGTTTCTCCGTTGTCCAAATACCCGTTGTCCCGCCGCGGATTTCAGGCGCATGATCCTGGGGATCGGCACCGATCTGGCGAATATCGAACGGATCCGGAACACGCTGGACCGGTTCGGCGACCGCTTTCGCAACCGGGTCTTCACCCCCGTCGAACTGGCCAAGGCGGCCAGACGCAAGGACGATGCCGGGACGCTGGCCAAACGCTGGGCCGCGAAAGAGGCGTGTTCCAAGGCGCTTGGCACCGGGCTTGCGATGGGGATCAGCTGGCGAGACATGGCGGTCAGCAACCTGCGCAGCGGCCAGCCCGTCATGGAACTGACCGGCTGGGCGGCCGACAGGCTGGCGCGGATGACGCCCCCCGGCCATACCGCCATCGTCCATGTCACGCTGACCGACGATCACCCCTGGGCGCAGGCCTTCGTGGTGATCGAGGCGCGGCCGCAAAGCCCGTCTATCGCTTGACTTTGCCCCCTGCGGCGGACCATCAACGCAGCCGAACGCGGCCGCCGTGCCACGACAGGACAGGGGACGACATCATGGCCGACAGCGCGGCGGGCAAGAAGAAGGAAGGCATCTGGGAGACGGTCAAGACGATCTTCTGGGCGCTTCTGATCGCGGGCATCTTCCGGACCTTGTTCTTTCAGCCTTTCTGGATCCCCTCGGGCAGCATGAAGGACACGCTGCTGATCGGCGACTTCCTGTTCGTCAACAAGATGGCCTATGGCTATTCCCGGTATTCCTGCCCCTTCTCGCTATGCCCGATCAATGGCCGGATCATGGGCTCGGAACCCGAACGCGGCGATGTCGTCGTCTTTCGCCATCCCACGCGTGGCGTCGATTTCATCAAGCGCGTGATCGGTCTGCCGGGCGATACGGTGCAGGTCCGTGGCGGGCGCCTGTGGCTGAACGGCGCGGAGGTGCCGCTTCAGCGTCAGGACGATTTCATCGAGATCAAGGAACAGCAGGGCCCGCAGGGCCTGATCCCGCGTTGCACCAACGATCCGGTCCCCGAGGGCGGCGAATGCGTCAAGGAACGCTTTACCGAAACCCTGCCCAATGGTGTCAGTCACGACATCCTGAACATCGTCGATGGTTGGGTCGCCGACGACACACCCACCTTCACCGTTCCCGAGGGGCAGTATTTCTTCATGGGCGACAACCGCGACAATTCCGAGGATTCGCGCTTTCCCCAGGAGGTCGGCGGACTGGGTTTCGTACCGGCCGAATTCCTGATCGGTCGTGCCGATCGGATCATGTTCTCCTCGGCCGGACGCTCGCTTCTGTATTTCTGGACCTGGCGCCCGGACCGGTTCTTCAAGGCGGTCGATTGAGACCGGGCGCCGATATCGTGGGTTTCATGACCCGGCTGGGCCATGATTTCGCGCGTCCCGAATTGCTGGTGCGCGCGCTGACCCATGGCTCGATCGCCACGGCGACGCGGCCCGACAACCAGCGGCTGGAATTTCTGGGCGACCGCGTGCTGGGCCTGGTGATGGCCGAGGCGCTGTTTCAGGCCGATCCGGCCGCCACCGAGGGCCAGCTCGCGCCGCGCTACAACGCGCTGGTGCGGGGCGAGACCTGCGCCGCCATCGCGCGTCGGATCGGGCTGGGCGAGGTGCTGAAGCTGGGCCGGTCCGAGATGATGTCGGGCGGCCGCCGCAAGGAGGCCCTGCTGGCCGACGCGATGGAGGCGGTGATCGCCGCGATCTATCTGGATGCGGGTTTCGATGCCGCCCGGCAGGTGGTCCTGATCCTGTGGCGGGACCGGCTGGACACGCTGGAAGACGATCCCCGCGACGCCAAGACCGCGCTGCAGGAATGGGCGCAGGCCAACGGGATGCCGCCGCCCGTCTATGAACAGACCGCGCGCAGCGGTCCCGATCACGCGCCGGTCTTTCACGTGACCGCGCGGCTGGCCGATGGTCGCGAGGCACAGGCGCAGGGTGTGGGAACCAAACGCAGCGTGGAACAGGCCGCGGCCCAGGCCCTGCTTGCCAGGCTGGAGGACCGCTGATGACAGATCCCATCACGCGCGCGGGTTTCGTCGCCCTGATCGGCGAGCCCAATGCCGGCAAGTCCACGCTGCTGAACCGCATGGTCGGCGCCAAGGTCAGCATCGTGACCCACAAGGTCCAGACCACCCGCGCGCGCATCCGCGGCATCGCCGTCGCCGGCGCCGCCCAGATCGTCTTCGTGGACACGCCGGGCATCTTCCGTCCGCGCCGCAGGCTGGACCGTTCCATGATCGCCGCCGCCTGGGGCGGGGCCGCCGATGCCGACATCATCCTGTTGCTGGTCGAGGCTCATCGCGGCCTGACCGAGGGTACGCAGGCGATCATCGACAACCTGAAGGCGCTTGAGGTCAGGACGCCGGTCGCACTGATCATCAACAAGATCGACCGGGTCAAGGCCGAGGCGCTGCTGGCCCTGTCGCAGCGGCTGAACGCGGAATTCGGCTTTGAACGAACCTTCATGATCTCGGCCGAAAGGGGACATGGCTGCGACGATCTTCGCGACTGGCTGGCCACGACCCTGCCTGCCGGACCGTGGCTCTATCCCGAGGACCAGATCGCCGATCTGCCGATGCGCATGATCGCGGCCGAGATCACGCGCGAAAAGCTGACCCTGCGCCTGCACGAGGAAATTCCCTATCAGTTGACGGTCGAGACCGAGGGCTGGGAGGAGAAGAAGGACGGCAGCGCGCGGGTCGATCAGGTGATCTATGTCGCCCGGCAGGGACACAAGGGCATCGTTCTGGGCAAGCGTGGCGAGACGATCAAGGCGGTCGGTCAGGCGGCCCGCGCCGAGATGGAGGAATTCATGGATCGCCGGGTTCACCTGTTCCTGCAGGTCCGCGTCCGCGAGAACTGGCAGGACGAGGCTGAACGCTATGGCGAGATGGGCCTCGATTTTCGCGACGGCGATCCGGGCCGCTGATGCCCGAGCCCAGGCTTGCGGCGGGGATCTGGGTATCCGCCTATCTGGCGCGGCTGGGGCTGGCGAACATCCCCGCCTATGTGATCGCCCATGGCGATGACACCGCCGGCGCGGTGCTGGTCAAATGCGTCCGTCCGGATGGCAGCGCCCGGCTTTACGCCCGCGAATGGGACTTCGACACCGATACCCGGCCCTGGCAGTTGACCGGCGAGGGGCCCGAGGCCCGGATAGACGAGACCATCCGCCGCCAGCGCGGTTTCGATCCCGATCTGTGGGTGATCGAAATCGAAAGCCGCGATGGAAGAACCCTGCTGGACGAGGTCGGGCTGGACTGACGCCCTCGCGCCTGTGCCTTGCCGGGTCCGCAACCGGGCCGCCTCGCGGTCCCGTCTGGCGTTACCGCGATCTGCAGCATATGCAATTCGCATGGGCAGATCCTCGAACATCGATTCGCCGCAAGGCTTCACCTATGCGCTGGCCGCCTATCTGAGCTGGGGCCTGCTGCCGATCTACATGAAGGCGCTGGCGCATCTGCCCGCGATCGACGTGATCGCGCATCGGATCCTGTGGTCCCTGCCCATTGCGGCCGCGGTGCTGATCTGGCAGCGCCGCACCGGGGATCTGGGCGTGGCGCTGCGCGATCCGCGTCTGCTGGCAATGGCCGGGGTGACGGCTGTCCTGATCTCGATCAACTGGCTGACCTATGTCTGGGCGGTGGGAAACGGTCATGCCCTTGACGCGGCGCTTGGCTATTACATCAATCCGCTTTTCAGCGTCGCGCTTGGCGCGGCGCTGCTGGGCGAACGGTTGAACCGGCTGAAATGGATCGCGATCGGGCTGGCTTTCGCCGCGGTCGTGGTCCTGAGCATGAAAGCCGGGCGGCTGCCACTGACGGCGGTGGTGCTGACACTCAGCTGGGGCCTTTACGCCTATTGCAAGAAAAGCCTGCCGCTGGGTCCCAATCAGGGCTTCACGCTGGAGGTTCTGTTGCTGAGCCCGCTTGCCCTGGCCTGGCTGGTCTGGCGATCCGCGCAAGGCGGGGCGTTCTTCGGCACCGGCACGGGCCTTGACATGTTGCTTTTGCTGGGCTGCGGTCCGGTCACCGCCATCCCGCTGCTGTTTTATGCCAACGGCGCCAAGCTGCTGCGCCTGTCCACCATCGGTATCCTGCAATACATCACGCCGACGATGATCTTTCTTGTCGCGGTCCTGCTGTTCGGGGAATCCTTTGGCATCGCGCGCATGATTGCCTTCCCGATGATCTGGATCGCGCTTGCGGTCTATACCCTGTCGCTGCTGCGCGAGGCGGGCGACAGGCGGCGCGCGCGGTTGCGAGGCGTCTGAAATCGTCTTGCGCCGCCTGCACGCGGCCTTGCCCTGGGTCTTGCCGATGCGCCGGCGCCGTGACAGCCTGATACCTTGTCCAAGCGAGAGAGCCATGACCTTACCCCGACAGCGCGTCACCCTGATCACGCTTGGCGTGACCGATCTGGACCGGTCGGCGGCCTTTTATGCCGATTGGGGCTGGACGCCGCATCCGGCCTCGCAAGAGGGCGTCCTGTTCTTTCAGATGAATGGCGCGGTTCTGGCGCTGTTCGGACGCTCCGACCTTGCCGCCGATCAGGGCCGCCCCGATGCGGATCTGGGAACCGGCGCGATCACGCTGGCGCAGAATTGCAGTGATGACGCGGAAACGGATGCGGTCTTTCAGGCCGCGCTTGCAGCCGGGGCCGGCTGCCTGAAAATGCCCGAAAAGGTGTTCTGGGGCGGCTATTCCGGCTATTTCGCCGATCCCGACGGCCATGTCTGGGAAATCGCGACAAATCCGTTCTGGCCGCTGGCCGAAGATGGCGGGCTGACCCTGCCGCAGCCCGGCTGACACGGGGCGATGGAATGGCAAGCCGAGGGCACGGTGCTGGCGCGCAGGCCGCATGGCGAATCCGCGGTGATCCTTGACGTGTTGACGGCGCGGCATGGTCGGCACGCGGGTCTTGTGCCCGGCGGCGTCTCGCGCACGCGCGCGGCGATGCTGCAGCCGGGGGCGCGGCTGGATCTGCGCTGGCGGGCACGCCGGGACGATCAGCTTGGCCATTTCGCGGTCGAGCCGGTGCGGCTGCGCGCGGGGATCATGGGCGATCCGCTGGCGCTGGCCGGCCTGAACGCGATCTGCGCGCTGCTGGTCTTCGCGCTGCCCGAACGCGATCCCCATCCCGATCTCTTCTTCCGGACCGAGGCGCTGCTGGACGCGATCGAAACCGGCTCTGACTGGGGCGTCGCCTATCTGCAATGGGAGATGCGGCTGCTTGACGAGATGGGTTTCGGGCTGGACCTGTCATCCTGCGCGGTCACCGGCGCGACCGAGGGGCTGGCCTATGTCAGCCCGCGTTCGGGCCGCGCGGTCAGCCTTGCCGGCGCGGGGGAATGGGCCGACCGGTTGTTGCCGCTGCCGCCGCTTCTGGGCCGGACGGGCGACGACCGGCCCGAAGGCCGGGCGCGGGGGCTGACGCAGGGCCTGGCCATTACCGGTCACTTCCTGCGCAGCCGAATCGCCGCCGAACTGGTGGGGCGGCCGCTGCCCGCCGCGCGCGACCGGCTTGTCACGCGCCTGCTGCCGCCACCGGCTGGCACGGATTACTGAGTGCCGCGTGCCTGTTCCAGTGCGCTGACGCCGCTGGTGTCGCGCATCCCGCGTTCGAATATCAGCCAGGTCGAAGGAGACTTGACCCGCAGCACGCCGCCGTAGAAATCGGCCGAATTCGCCTGTTGCAGCACCGAAAGGAAACGGGTTTCCAGCTTCATGTCCTTGCAAGCCACCTTCGTCGCCACGATCGGCGACAGCGCAATCGCGGGCAATTCCGCATTGTTCGTGGCCGAATAGCCGTTGCAGGGCGCCTGGCCGGAGAGCCGGTTCTCTTCAACCACCAGCGTCACGTTGCGCAGCGGCACGGTCTTGCCATCCATGCCGACCAGCACATAGCTGCCACCGGGAATGAAGCCGCGATCCTCGCCGGGCGCGGAGCCGCCGGGCGCGGTGGCCGGCGCGCAGGCGGCAAGCGCCACACCGGCGAATGTCAGGGCGCCGACAAGGGCGAAACGGCGGGCGGGACGGGACATGGGCGATCTCCTTCGGGCCGGAATCGGAAACGAACGCTTCGAAACCGCTTTGGTTTCCGAAGTCTAGCCTGAAACGGCCGGGGTCAAAAGCCGTCTCGCGATGACCTGGGCCTGTATTTCGGCCGCGCCCTCGAAGATGTTCAGGATCCGGGCATCGCACAGCACCCGACTGATCGGGTATTCCAGCGCAAAGCCGTTGCCGCCGTGGATTTGCAAAGCATTGTCGGCACAGGCCCAGGCCACCCGCGCGCCCAGCAGCTTGGCCATCCCCGCCTCCAGGTCGCAGCGATGGCCGTGATCCTTTTCCCAGGCGCTGTGATAGGTGAGTTGCCGCGCGATCATGATTTCGACCGCCATCATCGCCAACTTGTCGGCGACGCGCGGAAATTCGATCAGGGCCTTGCCGAATTGCCGGCGGTCCAGCGCGTATTTCAGGCCCAGTTCCAGCGCGTTCTGGGCAACGCCGATGGCCCGCGCGGCGGTCTGGATGCGGGCCGATTCGAATGTCTGCATCAATTGCTTGAAGCCCTGGCCGGTGGACCCGCCCAGCAGGTTCTCGTCGCCGACCTCGAATCCGTCGAAGCCCAGTTCGTATTCCTTCATGCCGCGATAGCCCAGCACCTCGATCTCGCCGCCGGTCATGCCGGGGGTGGGGAAGGGATCGTCGGCGGTGCCCGGCGTCTTTTCGGCGATGAACATCGACAGGCCGCGATAATCGTCGCTGTCAGGATCGGTTCTGGCCAGCAGCGTCATGACATGGGCGCGCGCGGCATGGGTGATCCAGGTCTTGTTGCCGGTCACCTTCCAGACATCGCCTTCCCTGACTGCCCGCGTCCGCAGCGCGCCCAGGTCGCTGCCGGTATTGGGTTCGGTGAAGACCGCCGTGGGCAGGATTTCCCCGCTGGCCAGTTTCGGAAGCCAATGTTCCTTCTGCGCGGCGGTGCCGCCGCCAAGGATCAGTTCGGCCGCGATCTCGCTGCGCGTGCCAAGGCTGCCCACGCCGATATAGCCGCGCGACAATTCCTCCGAAACCACCACCATCGCCGCCTTGGACAGGCCCAGACCGCCCAGATCTTCGGGAATGGTCAGTCCGAAGACCCCCAGTCCGGCAAGTTCCTCGACGATCTCGATCGGGATCAGTGCGTCCTGCAGATGCCATTGATGGGCATGGGGAACGACCCTGTCATCGGTCCAGCGGCGGAACTGGTCCCGGATCATCTCCAGGTCCTCGTCCAGGCCGGTTGCACCGAAGGTGGCGCTGCCTTGCCGTTCGGCGATCATCCGCGCCAGGCTGGCGCGCGCCTCGGGGGTGTTGCCGTTCATCAGGGCGCGGGCGGCGTCCGAGGGCTGCCAGGTCACCCCCAGATCCGACAGCCGGGCGAATTCGTTCTGGCTCATCATGATGCCGCCGGCGATCTGGGTCAGGTATTCGCCGAACCCGATCCGGACGATCAAATCCTCCATCTCGCCCGATACGCGGGCCGACCAGGCCGACAATTGCGACAGCGATTCGACGTAGGTGGCCAGCCACGACAGGGCATGAGCCGCGTGCTGATGGACCTCCAGCAGCGCCGAATCCACCTTGCCCGTCGGTGCGACCCTTGCGCAAAGGGTCTCGACGGCGCGGGCCTGAAGGGATTCGATCTCGGACAGGACGGTGGCGGTCGTTTGCATGTCTTTCATCGGGGCATCCTCTTGCGGCGTCGCGGCATAGCTAGAGCCTTCGCAGGCGCAGCGCAACTATAATGCGCAAACCCAGTCTTGAAAGAACGAAAATGTCTGATGAATTTGCCGCGACGTGCCATTTCCATTCCCGTGTCGCGGGTCTAGCGTCGCGGTCATGTTCGGGGTCGAACCATGGCAGATGCTGGCCGTCGTCGCAGTCACGGCCTTTGCGGGTTTCGTGAAGGGAACCATCGGTTTCGCCATGCCGGTGATCATGCTGTCGGCCTTCGGCTCGATCCTGCCGCCGACCACGGCGCTGGCCGCGCTGATCATTCCGACGCTGGTGACCAACATCCAGCAAACCTTGCGGCAGGGGCCGCGCGAGGCCTGGCGTTCGGTCCGCGATTTCCGCTGGCATATCACGATGCTGCTGGTCTTCATCGCCGTCTCGGCCGGCTTTGCCCGCGCCATTCCGCAAAGCATCATGTATGCGCTGCTGGGCGTGCCGATCGTGGGCTTTGCGATCTGGCAATTGTCGGGGCGTCCGCTGGTCGTGCCGTCGCATCACCGCCGAAGGGCCGAGATCGCGACCGGCATTATCGGCGGCCTTTATGGCGGGATCTCGGGGATCTGGGGACCGCCGCTGATCGTGCTGCTGATGTCGCTGGGTGTCAGCAAGCGCGAACAGGTCCGCGTCCAGGGCGTCGTCTTTTTGCTGGGCGGGATGGTGCTGACGGGCGCACATCTGGCCTCGGGGGTGCTGAACGCGCGGACGCTGCCGCTGTCGGTGCTGCTGGTGCTTCCCGCCTTTGCCGGAATGCTGGCCGGCTTCGCCTTGCAGGACCGGCTTGATGTGGTGCAGTTTCGGCGCTGGACGCTGGTGCTGCTGGTCGTGACCGGGCTGAACCTGGTCCGCCGCGCCTTCGAGACCGGGATATGAGATGATTGACGCCGCCGACCTGACCGCCCGCCTGATCCGCTGCCCTTCGGTCACGCCGGAAGAGGGCGGCGCCTTGGTCCTGCTGGGGGACATGCTGCACCAGGCGGGTTTCGAGACCCACCGCATCGATCGCGGGGGCACGCCGAACCTGTTCGCCCGCTGGGGCGCAAAAGGCCGGCCGGCTCTGGGGTTCAACGGCCACACCGATGTCGTGCCGCCCGGAGATCTTGGATCCTGGACCCATCCGCCCTTCAGCGGCCATGTCGAGGACGGCCTGATCTGGGGGCGCGGTGCGACCGACATGAAATCGGGCGTCGCGGCCTTTACCGCGGCCGCCATCGATTTCGTCACCGAAACACCCCCCGACGGCGCGGTGATCCTGACCATCACCGGCGACGAGGAGGGCCCGTCGACACACGGCACCAGTGCGATCATCGACTGGATGGAAGAAAACGGCGAACGAATGCAGGCCTGCATCGTCGGTGAGCCATCGAACCCCGATGCGATGGGCGAGATGATGAAGATCGGCCGGCGCGGATCGGCCACCTACCGAATCCGCGCCACGGGGTTGCAGGGCCATGCCGCCTATCCGCATCGGGCCAGGAATCCGCTTCACACGCTGACCCGCTATCTGAACGATCTGATCGCCGCACCGCTGGATTCGGGGTCCGACCATTTCGAGCCGAGCGGTCTTCAGATCGTGTCGGTGGATTGCGGCAACCCGGCCTCGAACGTGATCCCCGAACGTGCCTCGGCCGTGGTCAATATCCGCTTCAACGACCTGCATACCGCCGCCTCGCTGGCCGAGGAGCTGACCCGGCGCGCCGCGGTGCTGGGCGACGAAACCGGCGTCGTCCTGAACATCGATGCCGACGTTTCGGGCGAGGCATTCGTGACCGAACCCGGCCCCTTCGTCGATCTGGTCCGCGACGTGGTCGAACAGCAGACGGGACGCCGGCCGATCCTGTCCACCTCGGGTGGAACCTCGGACGCACGGTTCATCAAGGATCTTTGCCCGGTCGTGGAATTCGGACTGGTCGGCCATTTCATGCACCAGGTCGACGAGCGCGTGCCTCAGGCGCAGGTCCGTCAGTTGAAGATGATCTACCAACGCATTCTGGAAAGATTTTTCGCATGAAGATCGAGGAGACGCGCGATCTGGACCGCTGCCGCGCCCTGCGCCGAAAGGTCTTCATCGAGGAACAGGGTGTCGCGGAGGCCGAGGAATGGGACGGGCTGGACGGGCAGGCGCTGCATCTTCTGGTCTGGCAGGACGGCACCGCCATCGGCACCGCGCGGATCCTGATCAAGGACGGCACCGGCAAGATCGGCCGCGTCTGTGTCCTGCCCGAGGCGCGCGGCGCGGGCCATGGCGCGGCGCTGATCCGGGCGGCGGTCACGATGCTGCAAGCCCGCCCCGGCATCACGCGAGCCATGCTGGGGGCACAGACCCATGCCATCGGCTTTTACCAGAAGCTTGGGTTTTCGGTTTGCGGTCCCATCTATGACGATGCCGGCATCCCGCACCGGGACATGAGCCGCGATCTGTGATTGCGTTTCTTCCGCCATCCTGACAGGGCGATCTTCATGACCCAGCTACCCGACAAGCAGCAGATCCTGGATTGGGTTTCGGACCATCCCGACGCCAATTCCAAACGCGACATCGCGAAAGCCTTCGGCATCAAGGGCGCGCAGCGGATCGAGCTGAAACGCCTGCTGAAGGAACTGGAGGCCGAAGGCCAGCTGGAACGCCGCCGCCGTCACTATCTGGACGCCGAAAAGCTGCCTGCCGTGACCGTTCTGGAATTGCTGGCCCCGGACGGCTCGGGTGATCTGTTCGCGCGTCCGCTGGAATGGCGCGGCGAGGGGCCCGTGCCCAGGATCCTGTATACGCCGCGCCAGACCGACCCGGCACTGGGGCGGGGCGAGCGGTTCCTGGCCCGGCTGGTCGAGGTCCACGGCGAGGATCATCAATATCAGGCCCGTCTGATGCGCCGCATCACCGCCGCACCCAACCGTATCACCGGCATCTTCCGCAAGGACACCGAGGGCGGCCGCATTCTGCCCATCGACAAGGGCCAGGACAAGGAATGGCGGATCCGCGCCGACGCCACCCAGGGCGCGCAGAACGGCGAACTGGTGCAGGCCGAACAGGTCGGGCCCAGGGCGCGGATGGGCCTGCCCCAGGCGCGGATCATCGAACGGCTGGGCGATCCGTCGGCCCCGCGGTCGGTCAGCCTCATCGCCATCCATCAGCACGGGATTCCCGACGAATTTCCCGAAAAGGTGGTCGAGGAAGCCGAATCGCAAAAGCCCGCCACGATGAAGGGGCGCGAGGATCTGCGCGACCTGCCGCTTGTGACCATCGACCCGTCGGATGCGCGCGATCACGACGACGCGGTGGCGGCCATGATCGAGGATGACGGCGGCGCGACGATCTGGGTCGCCATCGCCGATGTGGCCCATTACGTCCGGCCCGGCTCGGCGCTGGATCGCGAGGCATGGACGCGCGGCAACTCGACCTATTTTCCCGACCGCGTGGTCCCGATGCTGCCCGAGGCGCTGTCGGCGGATCTGTGTTCGCTGCACGAAGGCGTGGACCGCCCGGTGATTGCGGTCAGGATGCGGCTGGATGCCCAGGGCAACAAGATCAGCCACAATTTTCATCGCGGGATGATGAACAGCCGCGCCAGCCTGGCCTATGAACAGGCGCAGGCGGGCGCGGACGGGGATCCCGATCAACAGACCAGACCGCTGATGGACAGCGTGATCAAACCGCTTTGGCATGCCTACGGCCTGTTGCGCGATGCGCGCGCGCGCCGCCAGCCGCTGGATCTGGACCTGCCCGAACGGCGGATCGAGCTGACCCCGGATGGTCGCGTTAGATCGGTGAATTTCCGCGACCGCTTCGATGCGCATCGCCTGATCGAGGAATTCATGGTCCTGGCCAATGTCGCCGCGGCCGAGGAACTGACCCGGCGCCGACGGCCGCTGCTGTTCCGCGTGCACGAGGAACCCAGCCTCGACAAGATCGACGCGCTGCGCGAGGTGGCGCAGGCATCCGGCTTCAACCTGGCCAAGGGGCAGGTGCTGCATACCAGCCACCTGAACCGGCTTCTGGCCCAGTCCGAGGGCACCGATTTCGATGAACTGATCAACATCTCGACCTTGCGGTCGATGACGCAGGCCTATTACCACCCGGAAAATTTCGGCCATTTCGGGCTGGCGCTGAAAAGCTATGCGCATTTCACCTCGCCCATCCGCCGCTATTCCGACCTGATCGTGCATCGCGCGCTGATTTCGGCGCATGGCTGGGGCGGCGGGCGCGGGGGCAGGGCGGACGGGCTGTCTGATGGCGACATGGACCGCCTGTCAGAGACCGCGACCCATATCAGCGAGACCGAGCGCCGGTCGATGGCGGCCGAACGCGACACCACCGACCGCTATCTGGCCGCCTACCTGTCCGAGCGTGTGGGCACCGAGATGACGGGTCGGATCAGCGGCATCCAGCGATTTGGCGCCTTCGTGAAACTGGACGAGACCGGAGCCGACGGCCTGCTGCCGATCCGCGACCTGGGCCGCGAATATTTCCATTTCGATCCCGATGCACAGAGACTTCTCGGCGCCGATACCGGATTGGAAATCGCCCTGGGCCAGCGTGTCACGGTGCGCCTGACCGAGGCGGTGCCGGTCACCGGCGGGCTGACGCTGGAATTGCTGGAACTGGACGGCAAGGCACTGCCCGCAGGTCCGCGAAAGGGCAAGAACAAGGGCGGCGGCGCCCGGCGCATGTCCACTCAGGCACGTCTGTCCGAGGTCAGGCGCGCGTCCAGCCGACGCAGGAAACGATAGCGCAATGGCCGCGGCCCGGCGCGTTTTTTGCGACGAACCTGCCGAGTTGGACCGGGGGCGAAGGGGCCAAGGGCCCCGAGGCTATAGCAGATACAGAAGGCCCCCGATCACCAGGCCGGTGATCAGCAATTGCACCACGCAGAAGCCCATGATGTCGCGCGGTTTCAGCCCGGCAATGCCCAGCATCGGCAGCGCCCAGAACGGTTGCAGCAGGTTCGTCCAGGCATCGCCCCAGGCCACGCCCATCACCACGCGCGGAATATCGGCGCCAAGCGCCTCGGCCGCGGGCAGCATGACGGGCGCCTGAACCGCCCATTGCCCGCCCCCCGAGGGAACGAAGATGTTGACGATTCCCGCGCTGATGAAGGCCCAGAAGGGCAGCGACTCGGCGGTCGAGATCGAGACGAACCATTCCGACATGCTGGCGGCCAGGCCGCTGCCGGTCATGATCGCCATGATCCCGGCATAGAAGGGAAACTGGATGACGATCCCGGCGCCGCCGCGCACACCCTGGTCCAGTGCCGCCAGCAGGTTTCGCGGCGTGCCATGGCAGAGAATGCCCAGGAACAGGAACAGGAAATTCACCGTGTTCAGGTTGATGCCGCCGCCGCCGAGGAAATAGATCGCCAGCCAGACCAATCCGGGCAACCCGATCAGCCACATCAGGATCGGGCTGGTTTCCAGCCGCTCGGCGGGTGTGGCCCTGCGTTCCGCGGAGGCCGGTCCGGCATCCTCGCCAAGTTGCGCCGGATCGACAAGGACCTGTTCCTCTTCGGTCGGCAGCATCGCACGATTGACCAGCGGAACGGTGATCAGGATCGCGACCGCGATGGTCAGATTCCAGGCCGAGAAGATCGTCTGCGAGGTCGGAATCACGCCGATCTGGTTTTCGGTGAAATGGCCCGGCGTCGCGATGGTCAGCGGGATCGAGCCGGACAAGCCGCCGTGCCAGATGACGAAGCCGGAATAGGCCGCCGCCACCAGCAGACGATAATCGACGCGGACCTGCCGTGCGAGTTCCTTGGCGAAGATGGCGCCGACAACCAATCCGAAGCCCCAGTTCAGCCAGCTCGCGGCCAGCGACACCACACTGACCAGCACGATCGCCGAGCCGCGCGAGCCGGCGAAGCCGGCGATCCATTGCAGGACGCGGCGAACCGGAGGCGAACTTGCAAGGATGAAGCCGGTGACCAGCACCAGCAGCATCTGCATCGAGAATTGCAAAAGCTCCCAGAAACCGTCGCCCCAGATCCGGATCAGCGTCACCGGATTGGTGCCCTGTGTCGCGACCGCCGCGATCGCCGCGATCAGCGTCAGGACGATGACGAAGATGAAGGCATCGGGCAGCCAGCGCTCCATCATCCGGGTTGCGGGGCGGGACAGGGCTCTCAACATGCTGGCTCCTTGCTTTGTATCGAGGTCCGAGGCTGCGTCAGCCGGGGCGCAGGCGCAACCCATGGGTGATGTTCGGTCAGGCCGCCGGGCCGGTCGCGGCCCCCGAGGCCAGCCGCCATCATCAGAGGCCGGCCTTGACGGGACCTTCGAGGATGGCCGGATCAGCTTTCGCGGAAGGCGCGGTTGAAATAGTCCGCCAGCGGCTTCAGCAGATAGGCCATGGGGCTGCGTTCGCCCGTCTGGATGAATACCTCGACCGGCATCCCCGGGATCAGCGCCATGTCGCCCAGCTTCTCGAGTTCTTCGGGCGGAATCGTGACCTCGGCGCGGTAGTAAGGGGTCCGGGTGCCCTCATCGACCAGTGCGTCGGCCGAAATCCGGCCCAGCCGTCCGTCAATTTCGGGCGTCGTGCGCGACGAGAAGGACGAGAAGCGCAGCACGACCGGCTGGCCGATCATCACCTCGTCCACGTTGATCGTGGCGATGCGTGCGCCGATGACCAGCGGGCGGTCCTGCGGTATGATATACATCAGGGGCTCGGCCGGCCGGATGACCGAGCGGGGCGTCGTCACCTTCAGATCGTAGATCAGGCCGGCGACAGGGGCGCGGATGTCCAGCCGGCTGATCTGCTCGGTCAGGCTGCGGCGGCGTTCGGCCAGTTCCAGTTCGCGATAGCCAAGGTCGCGCAACTGGGTTTCGGCATCCTCGCGGCGTTGGGCCGTCATCCGCAGCCTTTCGACGTCGATCTCGGTCTGCTTGGTTTCCGAGGCCGCGCGGCTGGCCTTCAACTCTCCGATCTGGCCATCGATCCGGGCCGCCTCGCGCTGAAGACCCAGCACGCGCGATGCCTGCGCCAGTCCGCGATCCAGCAGGCTTTGCTGGTCCTTCAGTTCCTGTCCGATCAGGTCGCGCTGCTGGCCCATCGCGGCAATCTGCGCGTCGATCCCTTCGACCTGCTGGGCCACCTGCTGCGATTGCTTGGCAAGCTGGTCCAGCGATTGCGCCTGCGTATCGCGGCGGGCCTCGAACAGGCTGCGCTGGCCCGCGATCAGGTCGTCAAGGCTTGCGTCCCTGGCGGCCGCCTCGGTCAGCGGACGCGGAAAGGTGATCTCTTGCGCCGCCGCGCGTTCGGCCTCGAGCCGGCCGCGTCGGGCGAGGATTTCGAAATACTGACCCTCGACGATGGTCAGTTCGGTTTTCACAAGCGAGCCGTCCAGCCGGATCAGCAGATCGCCGGCGGCGACGGATTGCCCGTCCGTGACGGCGATTTCCTCGACCACGCCACCATCGGGATGCTGGACCACCTGTCTTTGCTGTTCGACCTCGACCTGGCCCGGCGCGACGACCGCGCCCGCGATGCGGCTTTCCATCGCCCAGAGACCGAATCCGCCGAACAGGATCAGGATCGCCAGAAGGCCGACCATCAGCGGCCCGCGCACCGGCCAGCGGCCTGGATCGGGCGCCGCGATCGGGCGCGGTGGTGGTGGCGGCGAGGGCGGCGG
>DBFD01000041.1:91526-100524 GCA_002294185.1 Paracoccus sp. UBA889 | reverse complement strand
GGCGAGGGCGGCGGCGGCGGCGCGGGGGTCTGGGCTTCGCGGGTTCGGACCAGTTCGCGAGATTCGCGGGGCTGATCGTCGCGCACCCGCGCCGGTTCGGGGGCCGGTGGCTTCGCCTGCTGCGGCGCGGCGCCCTGCGCCTGGGCGCCGACGCCGATTCCGATCCCGGCCAGCGAATATCCGCTGCCTTGGCGCGGCCCGGCCTGATCCGCGGCGGTTTCGGGCCTGTCTTCGTCCCGCCGGCCTTCTTTCCGCCGGCCTTCGTCCTCGTCACTGTCCTTGCCCGGATCGGGCGAAGGCGCTGGCTGATCGGGCGTCAGAAGCAGCGGCTTCTGCCTGCCGTTCTCGCGATCCTCGCGGTCGTCGTCGCCGTTCTCGTCGCTCATGACACACCTCCGACGCGGCCGGATTCCTGCGCCTTCCTGATCTGGGCCGAGTTCTGCACCATCTCCTGCAACACCTTGTCGCGCGGCCCGAAGGCACGGCGGACGCCCTGTTCCATTACCATCAGCAGTTCGCATTCGTTGATCGCGGCGGGCCGGTGCGCCATGATCACGACCGCGCCGTTCTGCGCCTTGACCCTGCGAATCGCCGCATTCAGCGCCTCGGATCCCTGATTGTCGAGATTGGAGTTCGGTTCGTCCAGAACCAGCAGCACCGGATCGGGATACAGGGCGCGGGCAAGGCCGATCCGCTGGATCTGGCCCCCCGAAAGCCGTCCCGAGCTTTGGCTGATCCGGGTATCATAACCCTGCGGCAGATCGAGGATCATCTGATGCGCCGCCGCCGCCTGCGCAGCCCGGACCACGCGGGCGGGGTCGGGTTCGGGCGACAGGCGGGCGATGTTCTCGGCGATGGTGCCGTCGAACAGCGTCACCTGCTGCGGCAGATAGCCGATCAGGTTGCCCAGAACGTCGGGATCATACTGGTCCAGCGTCGCGCCGCCCAGCCGGACCGAGCCGGCGCCGACCGGCCACGATCCGATCAGCGCCCGCGCCAGCGTGGTCTTGCCGGCGCCGGACGGGCCGATCACGCCAAGCGCCTGACCGGGCCGGATCTCGAAACTGACGCCGCGGATCGTCGCGATGTTCTGGCCCGGCGGGGCGACGGACAATTGCCGGACGTCGATATGCGCCTCGGGGCGGGGCAGGGGGGTGTGTTCGACCTGCGGCGGCTGCCGGGTCAGCAGCCGCGACAGCCGGTCCCATCCGTCCTGCGCCGCCTGGAACAGCGCCCAGCCGCCGACCAGTTGCTCGATCGGGGCCAGCGCCCGGCCCATCATGATCGAACTGGCGATCATCGCGCCCGGCGTCACCTCCTGGCGCAGCACCAGAAGCGCGCCGGTCGCCAGCATCGCGCTTTGCAGAAACAGCCGGAAGCTGCGCGAAAACACGGTGAAACCCGAGGCCCGGTCGGCCCCGCGCACCGACTGCACCTGCGCCTCTTCGCGGGCCTTGCGCCAGCGCGCAAAGGTGGCGCCGCGCATCCCCAGGGCGCCGATCACCTCGCCCTCGTCGCGATAGAGATCGGCCATCCGCTGCGCCTGCGTCGACGAGGCGTTCGACTGCTGCAACGGGGCCTTGGTCATGATCCGGTTGGCGATGGTCGAGACAATCAGGATCAGCCCGCCGATCGTCGCCACCGCCCCCAGCAGCGGATGGAACATGAAGACAGCGGCCAGAAACAGCGGCGCCCACGGCAGATCGAACATCGCCAGCAGCACCGGCGAACCGATGAATCGCTGCACCGAATCCAGATCGCGCATGCCGCTGGCAGCGGCGGCCGATTCGTCGCCGGTGATGGCGCCCTCGCGCAGGGCGGCGGTAAAGACGCGACCTTCCATCCGGTCCTGAAAGCGCGCGGCGATCCGCTGGGTCACGCGGTTGCGGGCCAGATCGACCACGCCCATCAGCAGAAACAGGAACACGACCAGCACGAAAAGCGCCGTCAGCGTCTCGACCGAGCGCGAGGCCAGCACCCGGTCATAGACCTGCAACATGAACAGCGGTCCGGTCAGCATCAACAGGTTCACCACGGCCGAGAACAGCGCGACGGCAAGAAACAGCGGGAAACCCGCCGATCTGGCCTTGCGCAGCTCCTTGCTGCCGGAAAGGGGATATGGCGGCTTGCTCATTGATCTGCCGTCCTTCACGTTCGGAACTGCTGCCATCGGAACCGGGCGGCTTGCCGCAGGCTCGCGGCACGATTATCCGAACTGGATGGTTCCTGTCATCCCCGGACGGCCCCTTATGCCGTAAAACAAGAAGGTTAGAAATCCATTTGCGCCCGATGACCCTCTTTCAGAACGCCGGTATCGCCCTGATCGCGGCGGTCGCGCTGGCCGGATGCGCCGCCTCGCCCCGGATCCAGGACGGAATCGTGATCAACGACCCCTACGAGGCGCAGAACCGCCGGGTCCATGATTTCAACAAGGCGCTGGATGCGCGCGTGGTCGGGCCTGTGGCGAGGCTGGCGTCCTCGGGCGCCGGGGATCCGGCCGGCGCGGGCCGCGCCAAGCCCGTCGATCTGGTCATCAACATGGGCTCGAACCTGTCGCTGCCGGGCAAGGTCTTGAATCAGCTGCTTCAGGGGCGACCCGGCCCGGCCGTGCAGAACACCTTCCGGTTCTCGGTCAATTCCACCCTGGGGATCCTGGGCCTTTTCGACCCCGCCGGCCGCGATTTCAACCTGCCCGAACGCGACACCGACTTTGGCGAGACGCTGGCCGTCTGGGGCGTTCCCGAGGGCGCGTATCTGGAATTGCCGGTCCTTGGCCCCTCGACGCAGCGCGACACGGCGGGCAAGCTGGTCGATGCGCTGATCGACCCGCTGGGCCAGGTGCTGAACCGGGACGAACTTGCGCTGGGCTTCGGGCTGCGCCTCGGCTCAAAAGCCGGTGAGCGGGCCCGTTTCGGAGACACGGTGGATAGCGTATTGCAAGGCAGTGCTGATAGCTATGCGCAGACGCGGCTGATCTACCTGATGCATCGCCGCTACGAGATCGGACAACAGGAGGCGACCATTGACCCCTATGACGACAGCCAGGCGGCGGCCGGCGCGGATGCAGGTTTCATCGACCCCTATGCGCCCTGACCGACGCAACGTCCTGGCGCTGATCGCGGGTGGCGCGGCGCTGATTCCGCTGCGTCCGGCGCTGGCGCTGAGTGCCGACGCCGCCCAGGCGATGATCCAGAAGACCGTGTCCGAGGTCTATGCCGTCATCAACAGCGGCCAGCCGCCGGCGCAATTGTATCGCCAGTTCGAGGCGATCTTCGCGCGCCGCGCCGATGTGGACATCATCGCCCGCACCGTGCTGGGCCCTGCCGCGCGTCAGGCCGGCCCGGCGCAATACGCCGCCTACGAGCAGGCTTTCCAAGGCTATATGGGCCGAAAATACGGCAAGCGGTTTCGCGAATTCGTCGGCGGCCGGGTCGAGGTGGGGGCGGCACGCCCGCTGAAAAGCTATTTCGCGGTCCGCTCGACTGCCTATCTCAACGGCCGCGCGCCGATGGAGGTGGAATGGCACGTCTCGGACAAGGGCGGCGGCATCCGCTTTTTCAACATCATCATCGAGGGCGTGAACATGCTGGCCAGCGAACGGTCCGAAATGTCCGCGATGCTGGCGCAGAACAGGGGCGACCTCGCGGCGCTGACCGCCGCCCTGCGACAGGCCGGATAGCCCGCCCGGCCCTTGCCGTCAGACGAACTGCTCGCGGATCAGGCGTTCCTCCAGTCCGTGACCGCTGTCGAACAGAACCCGGTGCCGGATCTCTGCGGCGCTGCGGATCTGGACCCAGACGACGTGACGGACCGATCGTGAATCGGCGTCTGCCATGACCGGGCGGCGTTCGGGGCTGAGAACCTCGATCGCGATTCGCGCTGTCTTGGGCAGCAGCGCGCCGCGCCAGCGGCGGGGACGGAAGGGGGCGATGGCGGTCAGCGCCAGAACCTCGGAATCGATGGGCAGGATCGGGCCGTGGGCCGAGTAATTGTAGGCGGTGGAACCCGCCGGCGTCGCCAGCAGCGCGCCGTCGCAGACCAGTTCCTCCATCCGCATCTTGCCATCGACGTGAATCCGCAGCTTCGCCGCCTGCGGACCCTCGCGCAGCAGGCTGATCTCATTGATGGCCAGCGCCTCGTGGATCGATCCGTCGGCGCAAGTGGCGCGCATGTGCAGCGGGTTGATGACGGTTTCCTCGGCCGCCGCCAGCCGTTCGGGCAGACCCTCTTCGGCGAATCCGTTCATCAGGAAGCCGACCGTGCCGCGGTTCATGCCATAGACGGGCAGGTCGCGGCCCTCGGTGGCGTGAAGGGTCTGCAACATGAAGCCGTCGCCGCCAAGCGCCACCACCACCTGCGCCCGCTCCAGCGGTGCGTCGCCATAGCGCGCGCCCAGCGTCGCCAGTGCCGCCTGGGCCGGCCCGGCCTGGCTGGCGGTGAAATGAATTCGTGGCGTCATCCGCGTTCCGTCCCCTCGTGCGGGCGCAGCATCGGCCGCGGCCGAGCCGTTGACAAGCCCCGCAGCGCAGGTCGCAGCGGGTCCGCGCGCGGTCGTTTTGACACTTTCCGCAGGTCTGGCCATGCGATAAGACAGCGCCATTCCCGCCGCCCCTCAGCCATGCAAAGGACGCGAGACTGATGAACGCCCCCACCCGCGAATCCGGTTTTTTCACCGATGATCTGGCCAGCAGCGACCCCGAGATCGCGAAGGCGATCCGTCAGGAACTGGGCCGGCAGCGCGACGAGATCGAGCTGATCGCATCGGAAAACATCGTCTCGAAGGCGGTGCTCGAGGCCCAGGGCTCGGTCCTGACGAACAAATATGCCGAAGGCTATCCGGGCAAGCGCTATTACGGCGGCTGCCAGTTCGTCGATGTCGCCGAAACACTGGCCATTGAACGCGCCAAGCAGCTGTTCGATTGCGGTTTCGCCAATGTGCAGCCCAACAGCGGCAGCCAGATGAACCAGGCGGTGTTTCTGGCGCTGTTGCAGCCGGGCGATACCTTCATGGGACTCGACCTGAATTCGGGCGGCCACCTGACGCACGGGTCGCCCGTCAACATGTCGGGCAAGTGGTTCAACGTGGTCAGCTATGGCGTGCGTCAGCAGGACCAGCTTCTGGACATGGAGGCGATCGCCGAAAGCGCACGCCGGGCCAAGCCCAGGCTGATCGTGGCGGGTGGCACCGCCTATAGCCGCATCTGGGACTGGGCCGGCTTCCGCAAGATCGCCGACGAGGTCGGCGCCTACCTGATGGTGGACATGGCCCATATTGCGGGCCTGGTCGCTGGCGGGCAGCATCCCTCGCCCGTTCCGCATGCCCATGTCGTGACCACGACGACGCACAAATCGCTGCGCGGGCCACGCGGCGGGATGGTGCTGACCAATGACGAGGCGATCGCGAAAAAGATCAACAGCGCGGTGTTCCCCGGACTTCAGGGCGGGCCGCTGATGCATGTGATCGCGGCCAAGGCCGTGGCCTTCGGCGAGGCCCTGCAGCCGTCGTTCAAGGCCTATGCCGCGCAGGTCGTGAAGAACGCGCAGGCCATGGCGGACGAGCTGATGAAAGGTGGTATCGACATCGTCTCGGGTGGCACCGACAACCATCTGTGCCTTGCCGATCTGCGCCCCAAGGGCGTCACCGGCAAGGCCACCGAAGCCGCGCTTGGTCGCGCCCACATCACCTGCAACAAGAACGGCGTGCCCTTCGATCCCGAAAAACCCTTCGTCACCTCGGGCATCCGTCTGGGCGCGCCGGCGGGCACCACGCGCGGTTTCGGAGAGGACGAGTTCCGCCAGATCGCGCGCTGGATCGTCGAGGTCGTCGACGGGCTGGCCAGCAACGGCGAGGACGGCAATGGCGCGATCGAGGAAAAGGTCAGGGCCGAGGTCGAGGATATGTGCGGTCGGTTCCCGCTGTATTCCGGCATGTGATCGCCGGATTGCCTTGCCTGCCTGGGGGGGGGGTCGCGGCGGGGCGCCGGACGGAACCTGCGCCGGCGGCGCCGTTTCCCGGATCAGAGCCGCGAGACCGATCGCTGCGCAAACAGCCTTTCGACATCATGGGCGTGGCACAATTCGGTGGCCGGTGTCATCACCGCAGCAGAAGCCCCCGCCGCACCAAGCGCCAGCGCCTCGGGGACGGCCCAGCCGCGTGCCATGGCCAGGACATAGCCTGCCACGAAACTGTCGCCCGCGCCGACGGCGCTGACGACGGGCACCGGAGCCGCCTGGGCGTGCCATGCGCCTTCGGGACCGGCGATGACGGACCCGTCCGCGCCGCGCGCCACGATCACCGATTTCGCGGCCCCGTCGCGGACCAGCCCGGCGGCGAAGGCGGCGCTGTCGGCGCGCAGGGGCAGGGCGCGGCCGGCCAGCGCCTCGGCCTCGTGGCTGTCCATGCGCAGGACATCGACGGGGATGGATGATCCCGCCAGTGCGCGCAAGGCGTCGCCCGACGTGTCCACCAGCAGCCTTGCGCGCCCGTCCTGCAGCCGCACGGTCAGCATCTGTTCGAATCCCGGCGCGACCCCGGGCGGGTTCGAGCCCGACACCACCACCCAGCCACCGCCGCGCGCATGTTCGGCGATGGCCGACATCATGTCGGCGACCTGTGCCATGTGCCATTCCGGCCCCGGCATGACGAACCGGTATTGCCCGCCGTGGCGCCGGTCGGTGACGGCCAGCGATTGCCGCGTCTCGCCCGGTGCGGTCAGCCGGACCACGGACAGCCCGTCGGCCTGCAGCATACCGGCGATCCGGGCGCCCGTCGCCCCGCCAAGCGCCACCATCGCGGTCGATGTCCCGCCCATGATCTTGATCGCGCGGCTGACATTGATGCCGCCGCCGCCGGGATCGGCCACCGGCTTGTCGCAGCGCAGTTTCAGGTCGGGACGCACCGCGTCGGCCGCAGTCGACAGATCCAGCGCCGGGTTCAGGGTGACGGTCAGGATCGGTGCCTGATCCGTCATTCCCACCACCGGTCGATCCGCGCGATGTCGTCGTCGGACCAGCCGAAATGATGCGCGAATTCGTGGATCACGACATGGGCGATCAACTGGCCCAGCGTCACGTCACCCCGCGTGGCCCATTCGTCCAGCAGCGGTCGGCGGAACAGCCAGACGATATCCGGTCCGCCCGGCTGGTCGGCCACCGATTTCTCGGTCATCGGAATGCCGTCATAGAGGCCGGTCAGTTCGAACGGATCGTCGATCTGCAATTCGTCCAGAACCTCGTCGGGCGCGAATTCCGCCACCCGGATCGCCACATCCTGCGCAGGGCCGCCGAATTCCGCGGGCAGCGTGGCCAGCGCGGCGCGGGCCATCGCCTCGATCTCGGTCGCATCCGGGGCCGTCAGTTCGTTCCAGTCGCTCATCCGCATCTCCGTCGCCGCGCGCCTCACCGATATGGACAAAAAAGGCGGTCTGTGAAAGAGCAGCGGCAACAGGAGACGTTTCATGACCACCACCCGCTTCGCGCCGTCGCCCACCGGCCACATTCACGTCGGCAACCTGCGTACCGCCCTGTTCAATCATCTGATCGCGCGCCAGGCCGGCGGCAGCTTCATCCTGCGCCTCGACGATACCGATCAGGAGCGCAGCAAGCAGGAATACGTGGACGGCATCAAGCGCGATCTGGACTGGCTGGGCCTGCATTGGGACCGCGAGGAACGCCAGTCGCTGCGGCTGGACCGCTATGCCGAGGCCGCCGACCGGCTGCGCACCGACGGCCGATTGTACGAGGTGTTCGAAACCCCGGTCGAACTGGATCTGAAGCGCAAGAAGCAGCTGAACATGGGGCGCCCGCCGGTCTATGACCGGGCCGGGCTGGCGCTTTCGGATGCCGACAAGGACAGGCTGCGGGCCGAGGGCCGCGAGGGGTATTGGCGGTTCCGGCTGGATCTGGAACGGATCGAGTGGGTGGACGGGATTCTGGGCGACATCTCGATCGACGCCGCCTCGGTCAGCGACCCGGTGCTGATCCGCGCCGACGGGCAGGTGCTGTATACCTTTGCCTCATCCGTCGATGACGTGGATATGGGCGTCACCCATATCGTGCGCGGATCCGATCACGTCACCAATACGGCGACCCAGATCCAGATCATCAAGGCGCTCGGTGGCACGCCGCCCGCCTTCGCCCATCATTCGCTGCTGACCGGTGCGCAAGGCGAGGAATTGTCCAAGCGCATCGGCGCGCTGTCGCTGAAGGATCTGCGCGAGGCCGGCGTCGCCCCCGAGGCGCTGATTTCGCTGATGGCGCGGCTGGGCTCGGGTCAGCCGGTGCGGCTGGCCAGCCTGGACGAGTTGGCGGCCGAGTTCGACCTGTCCCAGTTCGGCGCCTCGCCGACCAAGTTCGACGCCGAAGACCTGTGGCCGCTGACCCGCGAGAAGAATCAGGCGCTGCCCCTCGAGGCCGTGGCCGACCGCATCGCCGCGCTTGGCGTGCCGGCAGAGCAGGCCGAACGGTTCTGGCGCGTGGCCTCGCAGAACATCACGGTGCTGGACGATCTGGCCGGTTGGTGGCGCATCTTCAGCGAAGGCGCCGAGCCGCAGATCGACCCGGACGACGCGGAATTCGTTGTCGAAGCGATGAAACTGCTGCCGCCACCGCCCTATACCGAGACGACCTGGGACGAATGGACCACGCGCGTCAAACAGGCGACCGGCCGCAAGGGAAAGGGCCTGTTCATGCCGCTGCGCAAGGCCGTGACCGGCCAGGCCCACGGCCCCGAGATGGCCGAGGTGATGCCCTTGTTGCAGGTGGTCAGGGCGCGGGGCTGAGGCGATGGTCCGACAGTTGCCGTCGCGGCTTCGATGGCGGCACCCAAGATCAGGCGGAACGGCATGACACCCTCGTCCCAGCCGATGACAGAGACTGGCTGAGCGCAATCGCATGGGCGACGTGGTCACAAGGCTGGCTGCGGCATGGTCTGCAAGCCTGCTTTTTTCCCGCGATGCATGAAGGCTCCCGGTCGGGATCGGCAGGCAGGGCGAACACT
>DBFD01000041.1:68480-91186 GCA_002294185.1 Paracoccus sp. UBA889 | reverse complement strand
CACTCCGTTTCGCGTAGACAGGATCACGCGCCGCTGAGTATAGCGTGAGTGTGATGATTTGATTGGAGATTGAGATGCGTATCGGATCCGCGATTGCTGCTTTCGTGATGCTGGTCGGGACGGGGCACATGGCTTCTGCCGCCACCGTCATCAAGCAACCTTCGACGATCACTCTCGTCAGGCATGAGTATGATTGCAATTATTGCCAACCCGGCCAGGTAAAGCCGGTGGCAGGAATTCTGAATGGCCTAAGCACCGGGAATCCTGCCACCGGGATCGTCACATTCACTTTCGATGACGACTCGATGGCCATCGACATGCAATATGGAAACGGTCAGGAAATAAGCTCGCCTGGTCGCCTCGCGAAGTGGGAAGAAGGCGTATACTGGACTGTTGGCGCCGCTCCTGCTTGGCGCATCGACATCGACTGGGACACCATGTCGGGTCTTTTCAGCTACGAAGGCGACGAAACGCCGTATCTCTCTGCGTGGGCCGTGTCATTCTCGCCCAGCCCTGTTCCCGTGCCGGCTGGCGCCGCCCTCGTTCCTGTCGGGATCGGCGCTTTCGCCTTCCTGCGCAGGCGCCGGCGGGCGAATTCGGATGGCTCTCAGGCCGCCGGGTAGGGCCGACGAACACCGGTCTGCGCCCTGGTGGACCGCCATATTTCGGATCGGTCCGGATTGCCGGGCCGTTTGCCCGAGAATGTGATCGAGGGTGGCTCGGATCCGACATCCGCCGGACCTCCGCACGGTGTTCCCGCTTTCGCAATCAAGTCGGGGTTTCTGGTAGCGGAGGAGGGATTTGAACCCCCGACACAAGGATTATGATTCCTCTGCTCTAACCAACTGAGCTACTCCGCCACGGGTGGGGGCGATGTAAGGGAGGGCGCAGGGGGCGTCAAGCGGTTTTCACCCGGTTTCTCGTGGCATCAAGACAGGTTCGCCCGGTCGGTCGGACCGGCGCCGGGCCGCGCGCCGATCAGACCAAAGTGGCATGGGCGATTGGTCGATCCGGGCTGGCGCGGCGCGCGCTTGCGCGGCAGACTGGCCCCGTTCAGCGCAAGGAGGAGGCGATGAACGACGTCCGGGTTGAAACCGATGCCATCGCGCGTCTGGGCGGTCAGATCGGCGCGGCGCTGATCGGTCACGACATGCTGGTGGAACGGCTGCTGATCGCGCTGCTGGCCGGCGGCCATGTGCTGATCGAAGGGCCGCCGGGCATCGCCAAGACCCGTGCCGTCAAACATCTGGCCGCGCATCTTCCGGGCAGCCATGCGCGCATCCAGTGCACGCCCGATCTGCTGCCATCGGATCTGACAGGCACGCAGGTCTTCCGTCCCGAAACCGGGCATTTCGACTTCATGCCCGGTCCGATCTTCCACAGTCTCGTGCTGGTGGACGAGATCAACCGCGCGCCCCCCAAGGTGCAATCCGCGCTGCTGGAGGCGATGGCCGAGCGTCAGGTGACATCGGGCGGCATCACGCGACCGCTGCCCGATCCGTTCATGGTCGTGGCCACGCAGAACCCGATCGAACACGAGGGCACCTTTCCGCTGCCCGAGGCGCAGCTTGACCGCTTCATGCTGCATCTGCGGCTGGATCTTCCCGATGCGGTGGCCGAACGCGCGATCCTCGATCTGGTCGAGGCCGAGGGCATGGCGCCGCCCTCTGACGTTCCGAATGTCGTCACGGCCAAGGATCTGGCGCGGGCGCGTGACCGCGTCTCGCGGGTGCATCTGGCTCCGGCGCTGAAGGATTTCATCGTCCGGCTGGTCATGGCGACGCGACCCGGCGGCGCGGTGGCGGAATGGGTTGAACATCCGGTATCGCCGCGTGGTTCGCTGGCGCTGGCGGCAGGGGTGCGCGCGCGTGCCTGGCTGCATGGCCGCGATCACGGCTTGCCCGAGGATGCCGAGGCGCTGGCCGCAGATGCACTGTCGCACCGGATGGTGCCTGCGTGGCAGGCTGTCAGCGAAGGGCGAAGCAGGCGGTCCCTCGTTGCCGATGCGCTAGCCGCGGTGCGACCGTGGTAGTTCCGGCCGGCTTGCCCGATGTCGCGGGGATCCGGCTGCAAGCGGCCGAACTGCTGGCCCTGCGCGACGAAGCGACGGCCCCCGAAAGACAGCGTCCTGCCACCCGGCGGACCGGAGCGGTGGCGGCGCGACTGCCCGGCAGCGGCATGGATCTGCGCGAGATCCGCGCCTATGTCGCGGGGGACGATCCGCGCCGGCTGGACCCGGCGGCGACAGCGCGCACCGGCCAGCCGCATGTGCGCAGCCTGCACGAGGATCGCGACGACACCACCCTGCTGGTCGCCGATTTCCGCGCGCCGATGCTGTGGGGCACCGGCGCGGCCTTGCGATCGGTCCGCGCCGCGCGGCTGCTGGCGCGGGCCGGATGGCTTGCGGCGCGGCGCGGCGGCTCGGTCGCGGTCCTGTCGGTCTCGGGTGCGGGACTGGCCGAGATGCCGTCCGCCACGGGCGAGGCGCAGATGGCCGCGATCGCGCGATTGCTGGCGCATCAGCACGATCGCGCGCTGGCCGAACCGGGCGCGCCCGGCCTGACCGAAGCGCTGTCCCATGCCGCCCGGCTGGCGCCCGCCGGCGGGCGCGTGGTGCTGGCGACTCTGCCGGGCGGCTGGTTGCAGGCCGAGGCGGCGCTGACCGGGCTGTCGCGGCGGCGCATGGTCAGCGTCGCGCTGGTGCTGGACGAAGCCGAAATCGCGCCCCCGCGCCCGGCCCTGACCATCAGCGACGGCCGGCGCAGCCGTCTGGCACGGTTGCTGGCGCCCGATCTGCGGCCCGAGATCGCGCGCCTGCGCGCCCTTGGCGCCAGCCCGTTCGAGGTCCGGCCGTGACGCAAGATCAGTTGCTGGCGGCCCTGGCCCCGCCGCGCCTGCCGGCTGGCATGGCGGTCATGGACTGGCGCGAGGATCTGGGCCTGCTGGGCCTGGGATTGCTGGTCGGATTGGCGCTGTTTCTGGCGCTGCGGCCCTGTCTCGACCGCCGCCCCTCGCGCCGGGCGCTGATCCGCGCCACCCGCGGATTGCCCGGCCCCGAGCGGATCCTTGCCGTGGCCCGGATCCTGGGCCACCTGCCCGACGCCTTGCGCGCCGCCGCCTATGGTGCCGCGCCGCCCCCCGATGACGGCCGGATCGAGCGTGTCGCCCTGCGCAGCCGCAGGAAGCGGGGATGAGCCTGTCCGCGCCGCTGCTGCTGATCCTTCTGCCGCTGCCGCTGCTGGTGCGCTGGCTGACCCCGCCCCTCGCCGTGCCTCGGCCTGCGCTGATCCTGCCTGCGCATCTGGCTGCGGCGGCCGCGGCAGCCGGCGTCGCGAACCGACGTCGCGGTGTCTGGCTGGCCGGGCTGGGATGGCTGCTGCTGGTGGTGGCTCTGGCCGGCCCGCGTGTTCAGGCGGTCAGCGACATCGTTCCGGCCTCGGGGCGCGACATCGTTCTGGCGCTGGATCTGTCGGGCAGCATGATGAAAAAGGATTTCACGCTGGACGGCGGGCCGGTGACGCGGCTGGAGGCGGTCAAGCGCACGGCGGCGGCCTTCGTCGCGTCGCGCCGCGGCGATCGGATCGGGCTGGTGATCTTCGGTGAAAGGGCCTATTTCGCCGCGCCGCTGACCTTCGACGTGAATGCCGTGGCGCGGGCCATCGACGAGGCGCAGATCGGCATTTCGGGCCGCGGCACCGCGATCTCGGACGGGATCGGGCTGGCCACCAAACGGCTTGCGGCCAGCGATGCGCCCTCGCGGGTGATCGTGCTGCTGTCGGACGGGGTGGATACCTCGGGCAGGGTTCCGGCGGTCGAGGCGGCGCGGCTGGCGCGCGACCACGGCATCCGCATCCATTCCATCGCCCTTGGCCCCGAGGATCTGGAAAACCGCCCCGCCTCGCGCGATGCCGTCGATACGGCGACGCTGCGCGCCATCGCGCGGCAGGCTGGCGGTCAAAGCTTTCGTGTCCGCACGACCGGCGACTTGCGCGACATGGCCGGCAGCCTGGACCGGCTGGAGCCGAACCCGTCGGACCGGCCGTCGATGCGGGTCTGGCGATCCCTGTGGGTCTGGCCCGCCACGGGCGCGGCCCTTTGCCTGCTGCTGATCGGTATCAGGAGGCGCGGTTGGACGGGCTGATCCTGTTGCGGCCGCTCTGGCTGATCGGATTGCTGCCGCTGGCCGGGCTGGTGGCGCTGATCCTGCTGCGCATACCGGATGCCGGCGGCTGGCAACAGGTGATGCCACGTGACATGCTGCGCGCGATGCAGGCACTTGGGGCGCTGACCGGGCGACAGAGGCCGTGGCAGCTTCTGCTGGCGCCCGCCGGCCTGGCGGCGCTGGTCCTGGGGCTGGCGGGGCCGGCGCTGCCCCGCGGAGATGCGCCGGTGCTGGTGCAGACCGACGCGGTGGTGCTGGCGGTCGATCTGTCGCCATCGGTTGCGCAGGGAGGCGCGCTGAGCCAGGCGAAATTCGCGGCGGCGGGGCTGGCGCAGGCGCTGGCGGGACGGCCGGTCGGCCTGGTGCTGTATGGCGGCGAGGGATTCACGGCCTCGGCTCCGACGCTGGATATCGCCAGCCTGCGGACGCAGATCGGGGTGCTGGATTCAGAGACCATGCCGGGACAGGGCACGCGCGCCGCCGCCGCGCTGGCACGGGCGGGGCAGATGCTGGAGGGATTGCAGCGTGCCGATCTGATCCTGATTTCGGACGGCGGCGGCATCGACGCCGCCGCCACGGCCGAGGCCGACCGACTGGCCGACCGGGGCGTGCGCATCTCGGCCCTGCGCGTCGAGGGGCTGGCCCGGGGCGCATCGGTCCCGCCGCCCGATGCTCTGGCCGAGCTGGTCCGGGGCGGCGCCGTCGCGACGCTGGCGAATCTGCCGGGTCTGGCGGCTCGGTTGCGCCGTGGCGGTGCGCTTCGGCGCGATCCGGTGCTGCGATCGCTGCAATATCGCGATCTTGGTCCGTTTCTGGCCGCCCTTGCAGGTCTGCCGCTGTTGCTGATGCTGCGGAGGCAGCGGTGAGGCCGGCGGCCCTGCTGATCCTTGCGGCCGGTCTGGCCGCGCTGGCGGTTGCGGGGCCGTCGGCGCTTGGGCGGCTGGCCCTGCGCGCAGGCTGGGACGGCGCGGCGGTGCGGTTGCTGGACGATCCGGCGGCGCGCGGCGTCGCCCTGTTCCGGCTGGGCGACTACAAGGCCGCCGACGAGGCTTTCGCGGCGGCGGGACGCGGCCAGACCTATAATCGCGGCCTCAGCCTGGCCGCGACCCGGGAATACGCGCTGTCGGTTGCCTATTTCGACGCGACGCTGTTTGCCAATCCGACCGACGATCAGGCCCGTTCCAATCGTGACCTGGTGGCGGCGCTGGCGCCCGTGGTGGTGGGCGAAAGCACGGCGCCGGGCCGCATCAAGGGCGCGGGCGGCGCACCCGCCGGGGACAGGCCGATCACCGATCTGCTGGCCAACCTGTCCGGCCCGGAATGGCAGCGCAGGCTTGACGCCAAGGGCCTGGCCGCGACGGATGAGTGGCTGGACACGATCGCCGACGATCCGGGCGCGTTCCTGAAGCTGCGCATCCGGGCCGAATTCGACCGCCGCGCCCGGATGGGTCTGATCCGGCCGGTAGAGGGCGATCCATGGTGACGCGCCTTTTCCTTGTCCTGCTGCTGGCGATGGCTTCGGCGGCGCGTGCGGAACAGCCGATGGCGCGGCTGATGCTGCTCTATGATCGCGGCAATCCCGTCGTCGCCGAGATGATCGCGCTGACGGTGCGCGGCGAATATGACCTGACCGTGTCGCTGGAGCAGATGCAGTTTCCCGATTCGCGCGAGTACGACTGGATTCAGACCGCTCGCGACGATTGGCGGAAAGAGCGGGTCAACGGCAAGCTTCTGCAAATCTTCGAACGCAGGATCGCGGTGTTTCCGCGCCGTGACGGGCCGGTCAGGATCGGCCCGGTGACACATCGGCTGACCTATGTCACTGCGGACGGCCAGCGCGCCACGCGGGACGTGACCGCGCCGCCCGTCAAGATCGGCGTCAAGCCGTTTCCCGGCGGCTATCGTCCGCTGGCGGCCAGCCAGTTGACGCTGACCGACGACCTGTCGGCCCAGCCGGGGCAATTGCGCAAGGATCAGGTTCTGACCCGCCGCGTCACCATCGAGGCGCTTGGCGCGATGGCCCATGACCTGCCGCCGCGTCCCGACCTCAGCGAGCCGTGGCTGATCAGCTTTACCCGGCCCGAAATCCGCGAGACGGTCCTGACGGAAAAGGGTCCGGTGGCCCGCGTCGTCTGGGAATGGGAACTGCGCCCGACCACCGGCGAGCCCGCGATCCTGCGCGCCGCGGCATTTCCGTGGTTCGACACCGACAGCCGTCGGATCGAGGTCGCGGCAATGAAACCCATTCCTTTCGGTTTTGCCGGGTTCGGCGCGAATTCCGGATCCGCGGACAAGGCGGCGGCACGGCAGGACGCGGCCGCGGTCATGCTGGTGGGGGCGGGGATGGCGTCTGCGCTGGCGCTGCTGCTGCGCGGGCAGGGGATCGCGGGTTCTGGCCGGCTGCGACGGCGCATTCGGCAAAGTCTGCCCAGCCCGCATGGACGCGCCATGCGACGCGCCGCAAGGTCCGGCGATCTGCCCGCCTTGCGCGCAGCCGCCCAGCGGCATCTGCGCTGGAACGGACGCCCCGCTCCGGTGATCCTGGCGCGGCTGGACGATCAGCTTTATGCTGCCGCGCCGCCGGCGGGTTTCGACGCGCGGGCCTGGTTGGCGGCATTTCGCAAGGCGCTGAAATCGCGGATCCGTCGCTGACAGGCGCGGCCGCAGGTTCGGGGATACGCCACCGGGCGAAACGCCCGGCACGCCGTCGCGCAAGCGGGGCCTTGTCTCTTTTCCGACATTGCGCCACGTTGATCGGCATGAAACCCGGCTCACGGGGCATGACCAACCGACAGGGAAAAACGACCATGAAAGCTTTGCTCACTTCGCGTGCGATTCTTCTGGCATCGGCCATCGCCGTCGCGCCCGCCGCTTTTGCCCAGACCCCGGCCGACGTGCTGGTCGTCGCCGCCACCATCGACGACATCATCACGCTGGACCCGGCGCAGTCCTTCGAGTTCTCGGGCAACGACGTCACCCAGAACCTTTATGACCGGCTGGTCGATTTCGATCCGATGGACATGGAAGCCGGCTTCAAGCCCAGCCTGGCCGAAAGCTGGGAGATCAGCGAGGACGGCAAGACCATCACCTTCAAGATGCGCGACGGCGTCAAGTTCCATTCCGGCAATCCGGTCCGCGCAGAAGACGCGGCCTGGTCGATCCAGCGCGCCGTGAAGCTGAACAAGACGCCTTCCTTCATCCTGACGCAGTTCGGCTTTACCCCCGAAAACGTCGACGAGATGGTCAAGGCCGACGGCAACACGCTGACCATCAAGCTGGACAAGCCCTATGCCCAATCCTTCGTGCTGAACTGCCTGACCGCCAATATCGGCAGCGTGGTGGACAAGGAACTGGTCATGAGCAACGCCGAGGGCGACGACATGGGCAATACCTGGCTGTCCAACAACGACGCGGGTTCGGGGCCTTTCGTGCTGAATGCCTGGCGGCCGAACGAGGCGGTCCAGATGACCGCCTTCCCGGATTATTTCCAGGGCGCGCCGGCGATGAGCCGCGTGATCGTCAAGAATGTCGCCGAATCCAGCGCGCAGCGCCTGCAACTGGAACAGGGCGACATCGACGTGGCCCGCAACCTGTCGCCCACGGATGTCGATGCGCTGCAAACCGCCGACGGCGTCAAGATCCAGGACGAACCGCGCGGCCGAATTCTTTATATGGGCTTGAACCAGAAGGACGAATTGCTGTCGAACCCCGCCGTGGTCGAGGCCATGAAATACCTGGTCAATTACGACGGCATCGCGGGCAGCTTCCTGAAGGGCCAGTTCAAGGTGCGCCAGGCCTTCCTGCCCGAAGGCTATCTGGGCGCGCTGGACGAAAACCCCTGGACCTATGACGTCGAGAAGGCCCGGAAGATTCTGACCGATGCCGGGATCGAGGGCGGCACCATCACCACCAAGATCCGCGATCTGCGGGAATATGTGGATACGGCACAGACCTTGCAGGCGTCGATGGCCGAGGTGGGGTTGACGCTGAACATCGAACAGATGACCGGCGCGCAGGTTCTGGACGCCTATCGCGCCCGCGAGGTGCCGATCTTCCTGGGCGAATGGGGCCCGGATTATTCCGACCCGAACACCAATGCCGCGACCTTCGCCTATAATCCCGACAACAGCGACGAGGCGCGGGCGACCGGCCTGCTGGCCTGGCGCAACGCCTATGCGGTACCGCAGTCGATGAACGAGGCCACGGTGGCCGCGACGCTGGAACAGGACACCGACAAGCGCGCCCAGATGTATCGCGACATCCAGAAGCAATATCAGGCCGAGGCCCCGATCATCCCGCTGTTCCAGCGCATCGAACCGACCGGATTGCGCGACAATATCCAGAACTGGAATTCCGGACGCTCGGTCACCTCGGTCATGTATCGACAGGTGACGAAGGGCGAATAGGCCTTGTCTTCCGCGGCCGACCTGAACACCGGGACCGGACGGGGCAAGACCCCGCCGGAACCGGGCGGTCACCGCGCCGCGGCGACGCGGCGCAAGGCCAGACGCATCGGCGGCGTCCTGCTGTCGCTGCTGCTGACGATGCTGGGTCTGTTGCTGGTCACCTTCGTGATCGGCCGCGTCATGCCCATCGACCCGGTGTTGAAGGTCGTCGGCGATCGCGCCACCCAGGCGCAATACGACGCCGCCTATCAGGCGATGGGGTTGGACCGGCCGCTCTATGTCCAGTTCGCAGGCTACGTGGGCGAGGTGCTGACCGGCGATTTCGGGCGCTCGATCTCGACCGGGCAAATGGTCATCGACGACATCAGGCGGGTCTTTCCCGCGACGCTGGAACTGGCGACGCTGGGCACGCTGATCGGCGTGTTCGCGGGCGTGCCCCTGGGCGTGATCGCGGCCGCCCGGCGCGGCGGCATCGTCGATCAGGTCGCCCGCGTGGTCGCGCTGGTCGGCTATTCGATGCCGATCTTCTGGCTGGGCCTGATGGGCCTGTTGATCTTCTACGGTATTCTGGGCTGGGTCGGCGGGCCGGGTCGCCAGGGCATCATCTATGACGGCATGGTTCCCAAGGTCACCGGGCTTCTGCTGGTGGACACCCTGGTCGCGGGCGATTGGGGCGCGTTCAAGGACGCGTTCAGCCACATCATCCTGCCCGCCTCGCTGCTGGGCTATTTCAGCCTCGCCTATATCAGCCGCATGACCCGCAGCTTCATGCTGGAACAGCTTTCGGCCGAATACATCACCACCGCCCGCGTCAAGGGCCTGTCCGAGAGCGCGGTGATCTGGCGCCACGCTTTCCGCAACATCTCGATCCCGCTGGTCACGGTCATCGCGCTGTCCTTCGGCTCGCTGCTGGAAGGATCGGTGCTGACCGAGATCATCTTCTCGTGGCCGGGCCTGGGCCAATACATCACCAAGGCGCTGCTGGCCGGCGACATGAACGCGGTCCTTGGCGGCACGGTCGTCGTCGGGACCTCTTTCGTGGCGCTGAACCTGCTCAGCGACATCCTGTATCGCGTGCTGGATCCGAGGTCCGAATGAGCCGACAGATGACCCGCCGCGCATGGCTGCTTTCCGATGCGCCGCAGACCCGCAACCAGGCGCGGCTGGGCGCGATCTATCAGGGCTGGCTGACATTTCGCGGCAACAAGCTGGCCATGTTCGGGCTGGTGATCCTGATCCTGCTGATCGCGATGGCGATTTTCGCGCCGCTGCTGGCCCCGCAAAACCCCTTTGCGCAGGATCTCGCGAACCGGCTGAAACCGCCATCGGCGCAGAACCTGCTGGGCACCGATGCGCTTGGCCGGGACATCCTGTCGCGCCTGATCCACGGCTCGCGGATCACGCTGTTCATCGTCGGCACGGTGGCCCTGATCGCGCCGATCATCGGACTGTTCATCGGCACCGTGGCGGGCTTCGCGGGGGGCTGGGTCGATCAGGTGCTGATGCGGATTACCGATATCTTCCTGGCCTTCCCCAAGCTGATCCTGGCGCTGGCCTTCGTGGCAGCACTTGGTGCAGGGATCGGCAACGCGGTGCTGGCGCTGGCGCTGACAGCCTGGCCGCCCTATGCCCGCCTTGCCCGGGCCGAGACGCTGACCATCCGCAACGCGGACTACATCGCCGCCGCCCGCCTGCAAGGGGCGGGGCGCATGCGGCTGCTGATCCGGCACATCTGGCCGCTGTGCCTTTCGTCGCTGATCGTGCGGGTGGCGCTGGACATGGCGGGGATCATCCTGTCGGCGGCGGGACTGGGCTTTCTGGGTCTGGGCGCGCAGCCGCCGATGCCGGAATGGGGGGCGATGATTTCGGACGGGCGGACCTATATCCTGGATTTCTGGTGGGTCGCGGCGATGCCCGGGCTTGCCATCTTCATCGTCAGCCTTGCCTTCAATCTGCTGGGCGACGGGTTGCGCGACGTTCTGGACCCGAAGGGCGCAAAGGAATGAACGCGCCGTTGCTCTCGGTCCGGGATCTGCGGGTGGCCTTTCCGACGCGGCAGGGCATGTTCGAGGCGGTGCGCGGCGTCAGCTTCGACCTGGGGCGCGAAAGACTGGGCGTGGTGGGCGAATCCGGGTCGGGCAAATCCATGACCGGCCGCGCGATCCTTGGCCTTGTCCGTCCGCCGGGCCGGGTCACCGCCCGGCGGATGGACCTGCATGGCCAGCCGATCCTGAATCTGTCCGAACGCAAGATGCGCAAGATCCGCGGCAGCCGGATCAGCATGGTCATGCAGGATCCGAAATTCAGCCTGAATCCGGTGATGACCATCGGCGACCAGATCATCGAGGCCTATCGGCTGCATGCCGGCGGCCCGAAGGGCGCGGGCCGCGCCAAGGCGCTGGAAATGCTGGAGGCGGTCCAGATCCGCGACCCCGAACGGGTCATGGGCGCCTATCCGCACGAGGTCTCGGGCGGGATGGGTCAGCGCATCATGATCGCGATGATGCTGGCGCCCGACCCCGAGATTCTGATCGCCGACGAACCGACATCGGCGCTGGACGTATCGGTCCGGACCGAGGTGCTCAACATCATGGACCGGCTGGTCCGCGATCGTGGCATGGGACTGATCTTCATCAGCCACGACCTGAACCTGGTCGCGCAATTCTGCGACCGGGTGCTGATCATGTATGCCGGACGCATCGTCGAGACGCTGGCCGCCAAGGATCTGCATGCCGCCCGCCACCCCTATACGCAGGGCCTGCTGAACAGCCTGCCGCGCCTCGATGCGCCGGTCGAACGCCTGCCGGTGCTGCAACGCCAGGACACGTGGCGCGACGGCGATCCGATCACCGAAAGCCTTGAAACCGAACTTCCCGGAGGCTTGTGACATGGTCCTGCTTCGGTCCGGAAATATCCTGCGGGGGTGCTGGGGTGCAATATCCCGGCCCGCGCCGGTGCCGCCATGCTGACGGTCGACGATCTGAATGTCTGGTTCGGCTTTGCGCCCGACCGTGTGGACGCGGTCCAGCACGCCGCCTTCACCGTGGCCAGCGGCGAAAGCTTCGGTCTGGTCGGCGAATCGGGCAGCGGCAAATCGACGATCCTGCGCGCCATTGCGGGACTGATCGACACCTGGTCGGGCAGCATCGAGGTGGACGGGCAGGCCGTCACCGGAACCCGCCGCAGCCGCGCCTTTCACAAGACCGTCCAGATGGTCTTTCAGGATCCCTATGCCAGCCTGCATCCGCGCCATTCGGTCGATGCGGTGCTGTCCGAGGCGCTGAAGCTGCAAGGCATGGACGATATCGACGCCCGCATCACCCGGCTGCTGCAGGATGTGGGACTGGGACGCGGCTTCCGCTTCCGCTATCCGCACCAATTGTCGGGCGGGCAGCGTCAGCGTGTGGCCATCGCCCGCGCGCTGGCGGCCGAACCGCGCCTGCTGTTGCTGGACGAACCGACCAGCGCCCTGGATGTCAGCGTTCAGGCCGAGATCCTGAACCTGCTGACCGATCTGCGGGCGGAACATGGCCTGACCTATGTGATGGTCAGCCACGATCTGGCCGTTGTCGGGCATATGTGCGACCGGCTGGCGGTGATGCAGCATGGCCGCATCCTGGAAGTGATGGATGTCGATGCCCTGCGCCGCGGCGCGGGCAAGACGGATTACACCCGCCACCTGATCGAAGCCTCGGCAGGCTACATCCGGGGCTGAGGGCCTTTCACGCCGCCCTCATGGCGAATTCACGCCGAACTCCTAGACCTGGTACCGCGCCGCATGTCGCGGCGTGTCATATCGTCAGGGGTTTGAAATGGGTCGCTCATGTCGCGAGATCCAGGAATGGGTCGAGGAACAGGTCGAAAGGCCGATCGAGGAATGGGAACAGCGGCAGGAACAACGCTGCCGCGAAGAGCCATGCAAATGGTGGATGCTGTGCCTGAACAAGTTGTTCTGCTGGCTGGTCTGGGTCGCGGTCAAGGTGGTCCGCTGGGTCGTCGTGACAATCGGCAAATGGGTCGTGCGCGTCGTCTGCACGATCGTCAATGTCATCCTCGACGTGATCGCCTTCGTGATCGGGCTGATCCTGTCTATCCCGGTGATCGGCGGGATCATCCGGACGGTGCTGAACTGGCTGACCGAAATCGTCTGGCGGCTGGTGGGCATCCTGGATTTCGTGGCCAGCCTCGCGGGTATCCGGCCGCGCAAGAAGATGTATTTCGGGATCATCATTCCGGTCATCGACGGCACGCCCCTGGCCACCGAGGCCGCTTTGCAGCCGCAGGTCGATGCGGTGATCGAGATCTATGACCGCACCTGCAACATCGATGCGCGCTTTACCGGTTTCTGCCAGACCCGTGTGTCGCCTCCGGGTGGCAGCATCAGCGTGCAATGCGGCGCGGGCGGCTTTTTCGCCGATTGGTGGGTGGATGGCTCGTGGTTCGAACTGGTCCAGAGCCTGTGCAAATTCGAAAGCGGCTGGCGGCGGATCATCGGCTATGGCGCCGAGCTGATCGGCATCGTCGTCAACGACATCCAGCCGCCCTCGACCATCGGCTGTTCGATGGCGGGAACCCATAATTACGTCACCATCGAGCCGCGCGTGGCGCGGGCGACACTGGCGCATGAACTGGGCCATGCCTGCCTGCTGCCGCACGACGAATCGGCCGGCAATCTGATGAACGCCAGTGTCGTCGGCGCGGCCTTTCCGGTGCTGTCGAACCTGCAAGTCGCCATCGTACGGGGCTCGCGCCACGTCACCTATCTGTAGGAGGTTTCCATGACCGACAAGAACGAACACGACCATGGCAAGGGCCGCGGCTGCGGCGCACCCCATCCGCTTTTCGGGCTGGCCATAGCCGCCGCCATCGTCGCGGTCGCGGCGGTGCTGGTCCTGGCGCTGACATGAAACCGGCAACCTGCGTGATCCGTTCGGCCGATGATCTGCGGCTGCTGACGGATGCCGCCCCGCCCGCGCGGCTGATCCTGGACCTGCCCGGAAAGCCGCGGGACGAGGTTGCGGCGCGGCAGGCGCGGCTGTCCGCAACTCTGAGCGCCTGCGGCTGTGCCGCGGGCGCGGTCGGGTTGCTGGCCGGGCTTTGTCTGGCGCCGATCGCCGGGCTGACGGGCTGGCTGCCGGGGCAGGGCGCGGCCCATGCCGCGATCGGTGCGCTGCTGCTGGCCAGCCTTGGCGGCGTTGCGGGCAAGCTGGCGGGGCTGATGCGCGCCCGCCGCGCGATCCGGGCCGAGATCGACGCCCTTTCGCGCTGGATCGAGGCCGAGTGAGCAATGGCGCCGGGCCGGGTTGCACCCGGCCTGGTTATCGCTACCGTCCGCAGCGCGTCAACGAAGCGGAGCGGTCATGAAACGGGTCACACTGGGCGGCAGCGACATCGAGGTCAGCGCGATCTGCCTCGGCACGATGACCTTCGGCAACCAGACGGACGAAGGCGATGCCCAGAGGCAGATGGATCGCGCGCTGGACGCGGGGATCACCTTTTTCGACAGCGCCGAGATGTATCCCGTCAATCCGGTCCGCCGCGAGACGATCGGCGCCACCGAAGAGATCGTCGGCCGCTGGCTGGCCGGGGCCGGCCGGCGCGAGCGCGTCGAAATCGCCACCAAGATGACCGGACCCAGCCAGATGGTCCGCGATGGCGCCCCCTGCGACGGCGCCACGATGCGCGCGGCCATCGATGGTTCGCTGCGGCGGTTGCGGACCGACCGGATCGATCTCTACCAATTGCACTGGCCGGTGCGCGGCACCTGGGCGTTCCGGCAGAACTGGTCCCATGCGCCGAAGGCAGACAAGACCCGCATACTGGATCACATGGCCGACATTCTCGCGGCCGCGTCCCAGGCGCGGCGGGCGGGCAAGATCGGCGCCTTCGGCCTGTCGAACGAAACCGCATGGGGGCTGGCGCGCTGGTGCGACGTGGCGGACCGGACCGGCGCGCCCCGACCCGTGGCGATCCAGAACGAATATTCGCCGCTCTGCCGGCTTTATGACACCGATCTGGCCGAGACGGCCGTCCAGGAGGATGTGACCCTGCTGGGATTTTCGCCGCTGGCGGCGGGCCTGCTGACGGGAAAATATTCCGGCGGCGCGGTCCCCGGGGGCAGCCGCGCGTCGGTGGACAAGGCGCATGGCGGTCAGGGCCGGCTGGGTGGGCGTCTGACCGCCCGAGCCATCGCCGCCGCCGACGCCTTCGGCGCGCTGGCCTCGGGTCACGGCTGGGATCGGGTTCACATGGCCGTGCTGTGGCAAGCGACGCGGCCCTTCAAGGCGATCCCGATCATCGGCGCGACCTCGGTGACACAGCTCGATCACCTGCTGGCCGGAATGGACCAGGCGTTGCCCGAGGATCTGGTCCGCGCCATCGACCGGCTGCACAGGGATCACCCGCAACCCTATTGACGCCGGCGTCGCGCTTTCGTCCGCAACCGCGCCCGGTCGGGCATCGTCCCGGGGCCGGGCCAGGGCGACGAAGCCGCCCCCCGCACAGCCGGCCGGGCGAGGCTTGATGAAACCGGCGCAGGTTCTATCTTGTTGATCCGAAAGACGGGCAAAGGGGGCAGAAGATGGCAGGCGATCCATATGCAGATCTGGGATTGACCAGATCGGCCAGCGAGGCCGAGATCAAGAAAGCCTATCGCAAGATCGCCAAGACCGATCATCCGGACCTGAACCCCGATCCGGCGGCCACCCAACGCTTCAAGGCCGCATCGGCGGCCTATGATCTGTTGAAAGACCCCGAACAGCGCCGCCGCTTCGATGCCGGCGAGATCGACGAACAGGGTCACGAACGGCCACAGCGCCGCTATTACCGCGATCATGCGGAGGCGGCCGGCAATCCCTATGCGCAGAATTATGGTTTCGAGGGCGATCCGGATCTGTCGGATGTGTTCTCGGATCTGTTCGGGCGCCGGGCGGCCGGAGGATTCGGGCAGGGTTTCCGGCAGGAGGGCGGGCGCGAATTCCACATGCGCGGACAGGATTACCGTTTCGCCCTGGAGGTTGATTTCATGACCGCGGCCAGGGGCGGCAAGACCCGGATCTCGCTGCCCGAGGGCGGCGATCTCGAGGTGACGATCCCCCGGGGCGTGCGTGACGGGCAGACGATCCGGCTGAAGGGCAAGGGCGGCGCGGGCATGGGCCAGGGCGGTCCGGGGGATGCCTATCTGACCGTCTCGGTCGCGCCCCACCCCGATTTCCGTCGCGAGGGCGACGACATCTTCCTGACGCTGCCGATCACGCTGGACGAGGCGGTTCTGGGCGCCAAGGTCGCGGCGCCGACAGTGGACGGGCCGGTGAACCTGACCATCCCCAGAGGCGCCACCACGGGCCAGAAGCTGCGCCTGCGCGGGCGCGGGATCAATGGCGGCGACCAGCAGGTCGAACTGAAGATCGTGATGCCGCCGAAGGTGGACGGCGATCTGGCGAAATTCATGGAGGGATGGCGCAAGTCGCATGGCTACGACCCACGCCGGGGGATGACGATATGAGCCGCTATTACACCGAAACCGAAGTCATCGCGATGGTCGAGGAACTGACCCGGCCGCGCCTGCGCCGCTATTGCCGGGCGCGCATCGTGCAGCCGGTGACGACGCCCGATGGCCCCGGTTTCCGCGAGGCCGACCTGGCGCGCCTGCAATTGCTGTGCGATCTGGCCGATTGCCACAACCTGCCCGAGGACGGGTTGCGCATGGTCATGTCGCTGATCGACCAGCTGAACACCGCCCGCGGCGACATGCGGGCGCTGATGCAGGCGGTCGCGGCCGAACCCGACGAGGTTCGCATTCGCATCCACCGCAGCATTCGCGGCAGGCGCGGCTGAGGCGCCAGATCGCCGCGCGATCCTTGCGGTGCGGCGTCAGTCATCCGGAGATCCATCAGGCCGGATTTCCCATGCGAATTCTTTCGGCCCCGCTTCCTGCGCTGTGCCAGGCCGCGCCCGGCCCGGCTGGGCTCGGAATGGCGGGGCAAGGGACATATCGGGCAAGGCGCTGTTCTGGTCGTTCCGGGACGACCGAGCCGCTACCCGTCGCGCCGGCCATTCCGGCCGCCACGGCGTCTTTTCAGCAGCGGTTTGCGGGCCGGCAGTTCGGCGATGACCGCGCGCCGCGTCTCGGCGGGCATCGAGGCCCAGCCGGCGATCTCGTCCAGCGTGCGGTAGCAGCCCACGCAGATACCCTCGTGCGGGTGTATCACGCAGATGTTGATGCACGGACTTTGCGGTTCGGTGCGGGTCCATATGGGCGGGGCGTCGGTCATGGCGGCACGCTAGGCGCGGGTCCGCAGCCGGGCAAGCCGGGAAGCGACGCTTTCGTGACGCAATGTCACCTCGGGTCACGGACCGGGCCATGCCCGGCCGGGTCGCGCCCGATCGGGTCTTCGGCACGCGCCTGGTCCGAGGTCGATCCCTGTGCTTTCAGGAACGCCTCGAAGGCCGACAGGGTCCGGCGCGAGACATGGTGCTCGATCCCTTCCGCGTCGATCTCGGCGACATCTTCGGGAACGCCGACGGCGATGAGCAGTTCGGCCACCGTGCGGTGACGGGCGCGGACGCGATCGGCAAGATCGGCCCCGTCGTCGGTGAGAAAAACCCCGCGATAGGGGCGCGCCGTCGCCAGACCCTCGCGCTTCAGCCGCGAAATCGCCTTTGTTGCGGTCGGCTGGGCGACCCCCATCCGTTCGGCAATATCGGCCACCCGCGCTTCGCCCAGTTCCGCGATCAGATCCCCGATCAGTTCGGCGTAATCTTCCAGCAGGGCGCGCGACTGCTTTTCCCGCGCCCTCGCAAAGCGGTCGGCCTGCTTTTTTGCCGGCGTCGTTCTGTCGGTCATGGGCAGGCTCTTTCGAAAGCGTGAAGAGGATTTATAGCCAAAGCTATTCGGTTTTACCAACCGATAATCGGCGTGATCGCGGCAGCCGGACGGCACCCCCTTGCGCCGGGCATAGCAATGGCTATATTCCATTGATCACGCAATCATTGTTAGTCCATGCAAAAACTGACCTACCGAACCCGACGTGGAATGACAGATGTCCTGACCGGCCACCGCAAGGATTGGCGCGGCCGTCTTCTGTTCGCGGGGCCGGCGGTGATCGCCTCGGTCGCCTACATGGATCCGGGCAATTACGCGACGAACATCCAGGCGGGCGCGGGCTATGGCTATCAGTTGCTATGGGTCGTGCTGCTGGCGAACCTGATCGCCATGCTGTTTCAGGCGATGTCGGCCCGACTGGGGATTGTCACCGGCAAGAACCTGGCGGAACTGTCCCGCGACAACTTTCGAAAGCCCGTGGTATGGGTCATGTGGGTGGTCAGCGAAATCGCCGCCATGGCCACCGACCTGGCGGAATTCCTGGGCGGGGCGATCGGGTTGGCGCTGCTGTTCGATCTGCCGCTGATCGTCGGCATGGCGATCACCGCCATCATCACCTATGCCATCCTGATCTTTGAACGTCAGGGATTTCGCCCGATGGAGCTGATCATCGGCGCGCTGGTCATTGTGATTGGCCTTTCCTATCTCGCCGAAACGCTGATCGCGCCCATCGACTGGAAATCCGCCGGGATCGGCATGTTTCAGCCGGCCCTGCCGGACGGCAATGCCCTGATCATCGCGGTCGGCATCATCGGTGCCACCGTGATGCCCCATGCCATCTACCTGCATTCCGGTCTGACCCAGAACCGCATTGAAATCCGCGACGAAAGGGACCGCCGCCGGGTGCTGAAATTCTCGAACATCGAGGTCGTGGTCGCGCTTGCGATCGCCGGCATGGTCAACATGGCGATGGTGATGATGGCGGCAAGCGCCTTTCACATGGGCTACCCCGAGGTGGCCGAGATCGAGACCGCCTATTACACGCTGACGCCGCTGCTTGGCGCCGCGGCCGCCGGCATCTTTCTTGCCTCGCTGATCGCCTCGGGCATTTCAAGCTCGGTCGTCGGCACGATGGCCGGGCAGATGATCATGCAGGGTTTCCTGAGGTTTCGCGTCCCGATCTGGCTGCGAAGACTGGTCACGATGCTTCCCGCCTTCGTCGTTGTCGCGATGGGCGTGAACGTGACGCAGGCGCTTTTCCTCAGCCAGGTGGTGCTTTCCATCGCCTTGCCCGTCCCCATGATCGCGCTTCTGATCTTTTCCATGCGCAAGGACATCATGGGCGAATTCGCGGTGGGAAAGCTGCTGGGTTCGCTGGCCGCCATGGCGGCGATCATTGTGCTGGGGCTGAATTTCGTGCTGCTGGGCGATGCCTTCGGGATACCGGTGCCGTTCCTGGACGGTTGATTGCGGTCCCGAGGCCGGCAGCGGGGCCGTGAGGAGCCGCCCACCGCACGTCGTTGCGGAATCCGGCTGAGCTGAAATCCGCGGCCGACCCCGACCGGATTCGCCGGGCGCCCGGATGCGGCTGCCAGCGACGTCAGGGCAGATTGCGCAGCCGGTCCAGGGCGCCCTGCAAAATATAGGCCGCCGCCACCTGGTCGATGACCTCTGCGCGCCGCTTGCGCGAGGTATCGGCCTCCAGCAGCGCCCGTTCGGCAGCGACGGTCGAAAGGCGTTCGTCCCAGAAGCCGATAGGCAGGTCCGTCAGGCGCGACAGGTTGCGGGCGAAGGCGCGGGTGGATTGGGCGCGGGGACCCTCGCTGCCATCCATGTTGCGCGGCAGGCCAAGGACCAGGCCGGCAAGGCCGCGCTCGGCTGCGGCTGACAGCAGCGCGGCCGCGTCCAGCGTGAATTTCCGGCGGCGGATTACCGTCAGCGGAGAGGCCACCTGCCGCAAGCCGTCGCTGACCGCCACGCCGATGGTCTTGGTGCCAAGATCAAGCCCGGCCAGCGCGCCGGTGCGGGGCAGGGTCGCGGCAAAATCCGCGATATCCTCGTGGATCACTCGGTCAGCCCCGAGGATTGCGCCGCCGCACGCACCGTCGCCAGAGCCTGAGGCGCCGAGGCGAAACGCTGCTGCGCCTCGTCCCAGATGGCGCGCGCCCGATCGGCATTGCCCAGCACCGTCAGGGACGTGATCAGCCGGGCCCATTCCTCGGGCGAACCGCCCTGTTCGGCCAGCCGCGCCTCGAGCTGCGAGACCATGCCGCCGATCATCTCGCGGCGTTGCTCGGGCGTCATGTTCTCGGCTGCGGCCATCGCCTCGGCGTCGGGACCGGGCAAAGCCGGGGCCGTCGCCGAGGGCGGCGTATAGTCCGGCTGACCCGCCAGCCATGCAAGATCGGCGATGGATTGGCTGATCGGCGGAATCCAGGGCGCATCGGGCGGTCCTTCCTCAAGAAGCTGGCGCCACAGCGGAAAGGCACGGTCGGGACGGCCATTCTGAAGTTGCAGGATGCCCAGCATATAGCGCGCCTGCGGCTGCGTCGGGTCAGTCTGCAGCGACCGGGCCAGAACCGCCTCGGCCTCGGGCGTGATCAGGCCACCTGCGGCTTCGGTCATCAGCGCCGACAGACGCATCAGTTGTTCCGCGCTGGCGCGGTCGCCCAGAACCTCGATCAGCCGCTGCTGGGCCTCGCGTGCGGCCCGGACATTGCCCAGCCGCGCCTCGTGCGTGGCCAGAAGCGAAAGGCCCTCGGGATCCTGCGGATTTTTGGCAACCGCCTCGCGCAGCTTCTGAACCAGATTCTCGTATTCGGCATCGACGGTCGGCGCCTGGGCCGCGGGTGCCTGGGCTTCGGCCTGTTCCTGGCTGGGCCGGCTTTCATAGGCCTGCTGGGCCAGCGCAAGGCGCCGCGCAAGCGGCAGATCGGCCACGCCGGGCGCGCCTTCGCGCAGATACACTGCCATGCCGCCGCCAAGGGCCACCAACAGGATCACCCCGGCCCAGAGTGCGGTGCCGCCGCGGGCGGGGGCAGGGGCATCGGCCATGCGGCGGTCGGCATCCAGCACCTTGCGGCCGATCTCGGTGTGCAGGCGCTGCGCATCCTCGGGGGCGATCACGCCGCGTTCCAGATCGCGATCCACCTCGCGAAGCTGATCGCGATAGACGCGCAGGTCATAGGTCGCGGACGATTCTGCCCGGGCACCGTCGCGGGCGCGCCAGATCGGCAAGAAGATCGCAACCGCGACCAGCAAGGTCAGTGCGGCGGAGAATATCCAGAACATCGCGTGCCCCCCAAAATCGCCTTTCTTCCTAAAGTTCTTTGCGGCCGAGCGGAAGTGTCGCAAGGTCGCAGTCATTCACGTCCGCGCCAGAGCCCGCCTGCCCGCTGCGCCAGGCGACCGCATGTCGCATTTGGCGCCGATCTGCCGCATCCACTCTTGAGGCCGGCGCGGCCAGTCGCCATGCTGCGCGCAACGTCTGTCAGGGGGTGGGCATGTCTCAATCGCGCCGCTATTCGGTCTTTGCCATCGCCCGCGAGGCGTTTCGCGAACATCGCGGCTGGTCCAGGGCATGGGCCAGCCCCGAGCCGCGCCAAAGATACAAGGTGGTGATCGTGGGCGCGGGCGGGCACGGATTGGCCACGGCCTATTACCTCGGCCGGAACTTCGGCATCACCGATATCGCGATCATCGAAAAGGGCTGGCTGGGCGGTGGCAATACCGGTCGCAACACGACCATCATCCGCAGCAATTATCTGCAGGATCCCTCGGCTGCCATCTATGACAAATCGTTGAAACTGTACGAGACCCTTTCGCAGGATCTGAACTACAACGTCATGTTCAGCCCGCGCGGCCTGATCATGCTGGCGCAGACCGAACACGAGGTGCGCGGCTACAAGCGCACCGTCCATGCCAACAACCTGCAAGGCGTCAGCACCGAATGGATCGAACCCGCACGGCTGAAGGAACTGGTGCCGATCATCAATCTGGACGGGCCGCGCTATCCGGTTCTGGGCGGTCTGTATCAGGCGCGCGGCGGCACCGCGCGCCATGATGCGGTGGCCTGGGGCTATGCCCGGGCCTGTTCGGACATGGGGATGCACGTCATCCAGAACTGCGAGGTCACGGGGATTGAAACCGATGGCGGCGCGGTGCAGGCCGTCAATACCAGCAAGGGCCGCATCGGTTGCGAGAAGCTGGCCCTGGTCGTGGCGGGTCATTCCAGCCAGCTTGCCGGGATGGCCGGTTTCCGCCTGCCGATCGAAAGCGTCGCCCTGCAAGCCCTGGTCAGCGAACCGATCAAGCCTTGCATGGATGTGGTCGTCATGGCCAACACCGTGCACGGCTACATGTCGCAATCCGACAAGGGCGAGATGGTGATCGGAGGCGGCACCGACGGTTTCAACAATTTCACGCAGCGCGGCTCCTGGCATCACGTCGAGGAAACCGTCCGCGCCCTGGTCGAGACATTTCCGATGATCTCGCGTCTCAAGATGTTGCGGCAATGGGGCGGAATCGTTGACATGACCGGCGACCGCTCGCCCATCCTGTCGACGACGCCGGTGGACGGAATCTTCGTCAATTGCGGTTGGGGCACCGGTGGTTTCAAGGCGATTCCCGGATCCGGCTGGGCCATGGCCGAACTGGTGGCGCGGGGCCGTCCCGGTCCGTTGGCCGCGGGGTTCGGGCTGAACCGTTTCCGCGAAGGGCGTTTTGTCGACGAATCGGTCGCGGCCGGCGTGGCCCACTAGCATGAACCCGCTTATGTTGATTTTACCCGGAACCAGTCATGCGGGCCATGAATTGCCTCTCCATACGGTTGAAATCCGAAAGGAAAGATCATGGCTGAAGGCAACAACAACAATAACAACCTCTATTTCATTGTCGGCGGCATCGTCGTCGTGGTGGCACTCCTGTTTTTCTTCATGTCCGGAGGCGACGTGGAAAGCCCTGCGGCAGACGCAACGATGCCCGCGGCAGAGACCACCACTGCCCCGGCCACGGCCGACACAACCACCACCACCGACACGGCACCTGCTCCTGCGGATACCGCTCCTGCGGACACCGCTCCGGCCGACACGGCCCCTGCCGGGGAACCTGCACCCGCGTCGAACTGAGCCGAATCCGGCGCGGTCCGTCGCGCGAAACAAGATCGGGTCCGGGGGCGCGCAGTCCCCGGCCCCTGCACGCCGAGAACCGCCCCGATGACGCGCGATCCGGCGCTTGAAGCGCAGCTTCTGGATGATCTGGGCCATCCTGTCGGGGTGACTGGCCACGCGAAGTTCGGCGGCTATTGTCACATGAT
>DBFD01000041.1:11307-68168 GCA_002294185.1 Paracoccus sp. UBA889 | reverse complement strand
TATTGTCACATGATCAACGGTCATATGCTCTGCGCTGCGCGTCAGGGGCGCGCAATGTTTCGGGTGGGCAGGACCGCCGAGCCCGCAGCATTGTCTTTGCCGGGAACCGGGCGAATGGTCCAGCGGCACCGTGAGATGCCGGGATATGTCTGGCTGTCCGGCCCGCCGCTTTCCGACGACACGATTCGCATCCGCCTGGCGCGGATGGCCCTGTCCCATGTCATGACCCTGCCGCCCAAGGACATCTGAATGCTGATCCTGACCTGCCCCTATTGCGGAATTCCCGCCGAGGAAACCGAGCTTGCCCCCGGCGGCGAGGCACATCTGACGCGCATAGGCCCCAACGGTGCCGATACCGAATTCGAGGCCTACATGTTTGCCAGGAAGAACCCGAGAGGCGTCCATTTCGAACGCTGGCGGCACGCCTATGGCTGCGGCAAATGGTTTCTTGCGGCCCGCGATACAGCAACCTTGCAGGTCTATGGCACATACGAGGCGCAGAACACCCGACCCCCGGCGCGTATCGTCAAGGCGATTCGCGCCGCTCGTCCCGATTGGCAATCTGACTGGACCGACGCCGAATGACGCACACGCCCCCCTTCCGTCTGCCCGGCGGCGGCCGCCTGATCGACCGCGCCTATCAGGTTCCGTTCCGCTTCGACGATCGCCAGTTGCGCGGGCTTCAGGGCGATACGCTGGCCTCGGCGCTGCTGGCCAATGGCCAGATGCTGATGGGCCGGTCCTTCAAGTATCACCGCCCCCGCGGGCCGCTCGCTTCGGGCGCCGAGGAACCCAACGCCCTGTTCGGTCTGGGCGAGGGTGGCCGGTTCGAGCCCAACCAGCGCGCCACCACCACCGCCCTTCTGCCGGGCATGACGCTGCGCAGCCAGAATTGCTGGCCATCGCTGGATGCCGATATCGGTGCGGTGAACACGTGGCTTGCGCCGCTGTTGCCGGCCGGCTTCTACTACAAGACCTTCATCCATCCGCGGCCCTTCTGGAAACATGTGTTCGAACCCATCATCCGCCGCAGCGCCGGGCTGGGTCGCGCGCCGACGGATGCCGATCCCGACCGCTACGAACAGGCCTACGGACATGTCGATACGGTCGTTGTCGGCGGCGGCATCGCCGGTCTGCGGGCGGCGCTGGACGCCGCGCAGGCGGGTGGCAGCGTTGTGGTTCTGGAACAGGGCGCAATCTGGGGCGGTCGGACGCCCGTCGATCACAAGGGCGGGCAGAAGGCGGTGGACATGCTGCTGGACCGGTTGCGGGGGATGAAGAACGTCACCCTGCGCCGCAATACGATGGCGACCGGACTTTACGATCACGGCTATCTTCTGGCGCGCGAGGCGCTGGCCGACCACGACATCGAGGCAGCCATCCCGCGTCAGCGGTTGTGGCGCATCCGGGCTGGACGGGTCATCACCGCGACCGGCGCGCTGGAACGGCCGCTGGCTTTTGCCTGCAATGATCTGCCTGGTGTCATGCTGGCATCGGCCGTTCGGGATTTCATCACCGATTACGGCGTCGCACCGGGCCAGAGGATCGTCGTGGTCACCAACAACGACGACGCCTATCGCACCGCCCTGACCGCCAGGGCGGCAGGTCTGGATGTCACGGTTCTGGATGCCCGCACCGGTGCCGATGGCGATCTGCCGCAGGCCGCGCGGGCGCAGGACATCAACGTCCTGACCGGCACCGCGATCGCCAGGGTCAGGGGCGGGCGGCATGTGGAAAGCGTGGTCCTGTGCGATCAGGCGGGTGACGGCACACCGATCGGGTCGCTCGATTGCGACGTGGTCGCGATGTCAGGCGGCTGGTCGCCGGTCGTCCACCTCTACAGCCATTGCGGCGGCAAGCTGATCTGGGACGAAGGCCAGGCCATGTTCCGCCCCGATCCCGACCGTCCGCCGCTGGGTGCCGACGGTCAGGGCAATGTCACCGCCACCGGCGCCGCAAACGGCGATCTGCGCTGCGCCGGCGATCCGGAGCGCGAGGAAAGCGCCACCCTTCCGGTCTGGTGCATGCCCCAGGAGGCGCCCTACAAGCTGCGATCGAAGATGTGGCTGGATTTCCAGAACGACGTGAAGGTCAGCGACGTCGAACTGGCCGCGCGCGAAGGCTATGCCAGTGTCGAACATACCAAGCGATACACCACGCTCGGGATGGCGACGGATCAGGGTAAAGTCAGTAATATCAATGGACTTGCCGTTCTTTCCAATGCGTTGCGACAACCCGTTCCGGCAACCGGAACGACAACCTTCCGCCCGCCCTACACGCCGCTGACGCTGGCCACGATCGCCGCCGAGGCGCGGGGCGAGGCGTTTCAGCCGCTGCGCAAGACGCCGATGCATGACTGGCACCAGCGTCACGGTGCCTCGTGGGAGCCCGTCGGCCACTGGCGCCGACCCTATTGCTATCCGCAGGTGGGCGAGGACCGCCACGCCGCCGTCAACCGCGAAATCAGGATGGTGCGCGGCGGGGTGGGCACTCTCGATGCCTCGACTCTCGGGAAAATCCTTGTGAAAGGGGCGGATGCGGGCCGCTTCCTCGACATGCTCTATACCAACATGATGTCCACGCTGCCGGTCGGAAAATGCCGCTATGGCCTGATGTGCAGCGAGAACGGATTTCTCATCGACGATGGCGTCGTCGCGCGGCTGACCGAAGATAGCTGGTTGTGCCACACCACCACCGGCGGGGCCGAACGGATCCATGGTCACATGGAGGACTGGCTGCAATGCGAATGGTGGGATTGGCAGGTCCATACCGTCAATCTCACCGAACAATTCGCCCAGATTGCCGTGGCCGGCCCCAGGGCGCGCGACCTGTTGCAGCGGCTGCCCGGCAGCATCGATCTGTCGCAGGACGCACTGGCCTTCATGCAATGGACCGAGGGCGATATTGCCGGCATTCCGGCGCGCATCTATCGCATCAGCTTTTCGGGCGAATTGTCCTATGAGATCGCCGTGCCGGCCGGGCGCGGGCTGGAATTGTGGACCAAGCTGCACGAGGCCGGCCGCGATCTGGGTATCACCCCCTATGGCACCGAGGCGATGCATGTGATGCGCGCGGAAAAAGGTTTCATCATGATCGGGGACGAGACCGACGGCACCGTGATCCCGCAGGACCTGGGTCTGGACTGGGCGATCTCGAAGAAGAAGTCCGACTATATCGGCAAGCGGGCGCAGGCTCGCAGCCACATGACCGACGGCGCGCGCTGGAAACTGGTCGGGCTGGAAAGCCTTGACGGCCGGGTCATCCCGGATGGCGCCCATGCGGTGGACGAAGGCAGGAACGCGAATGGCCAGCGCAAGATGCAGGGGCGTGTAACCTCCAGCTATCATTCGCCGACGCTGGACCGCCCGATCGCGATGGCGCTGGTGCGCCATGGCCCCTCGCGGATGGGGCAGGTGCTGGAATTTCCCATGCCCTCGGGCGAGGTGATGAAGGGCCGGATCGTCGAGCCGGTCTTTTACGACAAGGAAGGGAGCCGTCTGAATGGCTGAGCCGCTTGCGAATGTGGCCCGCGTGGACGGGCTGGGCATGATCGCCATCCGCGCGGATCTGGCGCGGTCGGGCGATGCCATCGCCGAGGCCGCGGGCCTTGCGATTCCCTTGACCACGCGCATCGTCACCGATGGCGACCGCGCCCTGGGATGGATGTCGCCCGACGAATTGCTGCTGGTCCTGCCCGGCGCGGATCTGGCCTCGGCACTGACCGCGCTGAGGGATGCGTTGACCGGCGAACACGCGCTGGTCGTCGATCTGTCCGACGCGCGCGCGGTCTTCGACGTGACCGGGCCCCATGCCGGCGACGTGATCGCCAAGCTGAGCCCCGCCAACCTGGACGCGATGCCTGGCGACGGGCTGCGGCGGTCGCGGGCGGCCCAGGTGGCCGCCGCATTCTGGCGCATCGACGGCGGCTTTCGCGTCATCGGCTTTCGTTCGACCGCCGATTATCTTGGCCTGGTGCTGCGGAACGCGGCCATACCGGGAAGCGGGCTTGCGCCGCGCTGATCGGCTGTCGATCGGCGCCGGCTTTCCGCGACGATCGGGCGGGCATTTCTCAGCCTTTGCAGGAACCTGCCCGCACCCCTTGCGTTGATCCGGCGAATGCGGGACGGTGCGCCCCGACCTGCAAGCTCAACCCTTTCAGAAAGGAGAGGAAAATGGCTTTCACGCTTCCCGATCTTCCCTATTCCCACGACGCGCTGGCGGGCGCGGGCATGTCCAGAGAGACGCTGGAATACCACCACGACAAGCACCACAATGCCTATGTCGAAAAGCTGAACGAACTGATTGCCGGTTCCGAATGGGAGGGCAAGTCGCTTGAGGAGATCGTCAAGGGCACCTATCAGAAGGGTGCCGTGGCGCAGAACGGCATCTTCAACAATGCCAGCCAGCATTGGAATCACAGCCAGTTCTGGGAAATGATGGCGCCGTCGTCGTCGTCGATGCCTTCCGAGGTGGAAAAGGCGCTGACCGACAGCTTCGGCTCGGTCGATGAATTCAAGAAACAATTCGCGGCCAAGGGCGGCGGGCAATTCGGCTCGGGCTGGGCGTGGCTGGTCAAGAAATCTGACGGTTCGCTGGACGTCACGTCGACCGAGAACGGCGTCAACCCGCTGTGCTTCGGACAGACGGCGCTTCTGGGCTGCGATGTGTGGGAACACAGCTACTATATCGATTTCCGCAATGCGCGCCCGAAATATCTGTCGAACTTCCTCGACAATCTTGTGAACTGGGAAAACGTCGCTTCGCGCATGTAGCCGGCGGGACGATGATGATATAGGGAAAATCCCGCCGGAGATGATCCGGCGGGATTTTCTCTGTCGATTCGGACAAGGAGGAGAGGATGGTCAAACGGCGCCGCCTTCCGGACCGCCAGCGCCCGCTGGCTGTCGGATCTCTGGCTCTGGCCGGTCTGGCGGGCCTGGCGGCCTATGCCCTGTGGTACGAACCCGCCATGTGCCTGCGTCTTGTCCGGTGGCGGGTCGCATTGCCCGGCTGGCACGGCCGGCGGCCGTTCCGGCTGGTCATCATATCGGATCTTCACGCGGGCGCGCCGCATATCGGACTGCGCCGGGTCCGTCGGATCGTGCGCCGGGCCAACGCTTTGCAGCCGGATCTGGCGATCCTGCTGGGCGATTATGCCGCAGCCCATCCCTTTACCTGGAGCGGCACCGGCAAGCGCGACATCATCGAGAGGCTGCGGGATTTCACCTCTCCCAACGGTCTTTATGCGGTGCTGGGCAATCACGATTGGTGGCAGGATGCCGATGCCCAGGCACGCCGCGCCGGTCCGACCCAGGCGCATCGCGAACTGGCGCGGGTGGGGATACCCTGTCTGGAAAACCGCGCCGTGCGGATCGGACGGGGCGATGAAGCGTTCTGGCTGGCCGGTCTGGGCGATCAGCGCCCCTTCCAGGAGGGGCCGCAAAGCGATGGCATGGACGACCTGCCGGCGGCCTTGCGCGATGTGACCGACGACGCGCCCGTCGTCCTGCTGGCCCATGAACCGGATATCTTCGGATTGCTGGGCGCGGCGGACCGCCATGTCGCACTGACGATTTCGGGACATACCCATGGCGGTCAGGTCCGGATCATGGGCGGGGCGCCGCTGATCAATGCCTCGGACAACGAGACCTGGAGCTGGGGACGCTATGACGACGATGCCGGGCGCAGCCTGATCGTGTCCGGCGGCATCGGCTGTTCGGTCCTGCCGATGCGGCTGGGTGTGCCGCCCGAACTGACCGTGATCGACCTGGTGCCGCCGGACGAGGATGCCAGCCGCGAAAAGAGAGAGGCACGCAAACGCTACGAGGCCATGCGCCGCGCGGGGCAGCTGGTGCCGGAAGGCGGCTGATCGAACCGGTCCGACGCCGGTCCTTGCGGCTGGCGCGGCCCGGCGATCCGCCCGCCCGGCATTGGCATTCCCATCGCCGTCGTTATAAGACGGGCGGCAAGAACGACAGCGCGGAAGACGGCCATGGCCAACCAGAATGACAGTTTCATCGACGAAGTGACCGAGGAGTTGCGGCGCGACCGGCTGTTCCGGCTGTTCCGCCGCTGGGGCTGGGTTGCTGTCGTCCTGATCGTGGCGCTGGTGGCGGGCGTGACCTGGCGCGAATACGCGCAGTCGCGCGACCAGGCCGAGGCCCGCGCCTGGGGCGATGCGATCCTGTCGGCCGAGACTTCGGGCGATCCGGCGGCGATCATGAAGGTCGATCCCGACGGGTCGAAAAGCCGCAAGGCGCTGGCGGCGCTGCTGGCCGCGGGCGCCTGGGCCGAGAACGGTGGCAATGATGCCGCGGCCGAGGCCTTGCGCAATGCGGCAGGCGACAATGCGGGCGACAGCGTGCTGGGCGATCTGGCCGATCTGAAACTGGTCATGATGGCGGGGCAGGACATGGACCCCGCCATCCGCGACCAGATCCTGTCGCGGCTGTCGCGGGCAGGGGCGCCGTTCGAATTGCTGGCGCTGGAACAGAAGGCCGTGGCGCTGATCGAGGCCGGGCGCAACGACGACGCGATCACGCTGATCCGGCAAATCCAGGCCAAGAACGGGCTTAGCGAAGCCTTGCGCCGCCGGCTTTCGGAGATGATGATCGCCCTGGGCGTCGAGCCCCAGCCGGCCGAGACCATGCCGAACGAAGCCATGCCGACGGAAACCACGCCCAATGCGGGCTGATCGCCCGCGGCCGAGATGCGAAACGAGGGAGAGGCGAGGATGGATGCCACGCTGCGACTGACCATGGCCCTTGCTGCTGCGCTGAGCCTTGCCGCCTGCCAGCGCGAGATCATCCTGCCCGGCGAACGGCTGGACCCGCTTGCGGTGACCTCGCCCGACGGACCCGCTGTCCAGGGCCCGGCGCCCGTCACCTCGACCGCGCTGTCGCTGGCGCCGCCGCGTCTCAACTCCGAATGGACCCATCGTGGCGGCAACGCCGCCCACCAGCCGGGCCATGTCGCGCTTGGCGGCGGCACCAGCCGTGTCTGGACCGCCGATATCGGCGAGGGCAATGACCGCCGCCACCGGATCGCCGCCGATCCCATCGTGGGTGGTGGTCGCGTCTTCACGCTGGACAGCCGCGCCCGCGTCACCGCGACGGCGCTTTCGGGCGGCCGCGCATGGTCAACCGATGTGACACCGGCGCTGGAAAACCGCGACAGCGCCTCGGGCGGCGGGCTGGCCTATGAGGGCGGCCGCGTCTATGTCACCACCGGCTTCGGCGAACTGGTCGCGCTGGACGCGACCAGCGGTGCGGTGCTGTGGCGGCAGCGCGTCGGTGCGCCCATCGGCGGCGGCCCGGCGGTCGCGAACGGCGTCGTCTATGTGGCCGCGCGCGACAATGTCGGCTGGGCCGTCCGCGCCGCGGACGGCAAGGTCCTGTGGCAGACATCGGGGATCGTGTCCGAGGCAGGCGTCATGGGCGTCTCGGTGCCCGCGGTGCAGGGCGACACCGTCGTCTTTCCCTTCTCGTCGGGCCAGTTGACCGCCGCCGACACGCAGACCGGCGCGACCAGATGGAACGCGCAGATCGCCGGCACGCGCACCGGGCGCGCCATCGCCGTGATCCGCGACGTGACCGGCGATCCGGTGATTTCGGACGGCACGGTCTATGGCGGCACCTCGTCCGGACGGATCGACGCGGTCGATCTTGGTTCGGGCATTCAGGACTGGTCCGCGAAGGACGGCGCCAACAGCCCGGTCGCGGTCGCGGGCGGGTCGGTTTTCGCGGTCACCGACGAGGCCGATCTGGTTCGACTCGATGCCGCGACCGGCGGCGTCATCTGGCGCGTCGATCTGCCCTATTATACCGATTCCCGCGTGAAGAAGCAGGACCGCATCTATTCCCATTTCGGCCCGGTGCTTGCCGGGGGGCGGCTGTTCGTCGCCTCGTCGGACGGCGTCCTGCGCGCCTTCGACCCGGCCTCGGGCCGTCTGGTCGGACAGGGCGACATTCCGGGCGGAGCGGCTTCGGCCCCGGTCGTGGCGGGACAGACGCTGTATGTCGTCTCGCGCGCGGGACAGTTGCACGCCTTCCGATGAGCTTTACCCTCGCCATCGTCGGTCGGCCCAATGTCGGCAAATCAACCCTGTTCAACCGGCTGGTCGGCAAGCGCCTGGCGCTGGTCGACAACCAGCCCGGCGTGACCCGCGATCTGCGCGAAGGCGCCGGCCGCCTGGGCGATCTGCGGTTCGTCGTGATCGACAGCGCGGGGCTGGAAATGGCCGATGACGACAGCCTTCAAGGCCGGATGCGCCGTCTGACCGAGCGCGCCGTGGACGAGGCCGATATCTGCCTTTTCGTGGTCGATGCCCGCGTCGGTGTGACGGCCGCGGATGAATACTTCGCCGAAATCCTGCGCAAGCGCGCGCGCCATGTCATCGTGGCCGCCAACAAGGCCGAGGGGATGGCGGGCGAAGCCGGCGCACTCGAGGCCTGGTCGCTGGGTCTGGGCGAACCCTTGCGCATCTCGGCGGAACATGGCGAGGGGATGGATGATCTCTATCGGGTGCTGATGCCGCTGGCCGACCGGGTCGAGGCCGAGCGGCCCGAACCCGTCGCCGCGCTGACCGATGTGGACCTGTCCGAAGCCGATGCCGCAAGTGGTGAAGGCGCCGAAGAATGGCGCCCCTCCGATGCGCGTCCGCTGCAATTGGCGGTGATCGGGCGTCCCAATGCAGGCAAGTCCACGCTGATCAACAAGATCATTGGCGAGACTCGTCTGCTGACCGGCCCCGAAGCCGGGATTACCCGCGATTCGATCAGCGTGGCGACGACGTTCATGGGCACGCCCATGCGGATCTTCGACACCGCCGGGATGCGCAAGCGTGCCAGAATTACCGACAAGATCGAGAAGCTCTCGGTCGCCGACGGCTTGCGCGCGGTGCGGTTCGCCGAAGTGGTGGTCGTCCTGCTGGACGTGGCGATTCCCTTCGAGCAGCAGGATCTGCGCATTGCCGATTTCGCCGAAACCGAAGGCCGCGCCGTCGTCGTTGCCGCCAACAAATGGGATCTGGAAGACGACAAGCCCCACAAGCTGAACGAACTGCGCGCCAGTTTCGAACGTCTGCTGCCACAATTGAAGGGGGCACCGCTGGTCACCGTCTCGGCCAGGACCGGCAAGGGACTGGACCGGTTGCACGCGGCGGTCATCAAGGCACACGAGGTCTGGAACCGTCGCGTTTCCACCGCGAAGCTGAATCGCTGGCTGGAGGCGATGACCGAAAGCCATCCGCCCCCCGCGCCCGGTGGGCGGCGGATCAGGCTGCGCTACATGACCCAGGTGAAGACCCGCCCCCCCGCCTTCATCGTCAAGGCCACGCATACCGACAAGCTGCCCGACAGCTATCAGCGCTATCTGGTCAACGGCTTGCGCGTCGATTTCGACATGCCCGGCACGCCGATCCGGCTGTTCTTCCGAGATCAGGGCGGCGACAACCCCTATCGCGCAAAGGCCGGCAAGATCAGCCAGTCCGGCGCGCTTTCGAAACACAGGGTGCGGCAGAAACCCAAGGGCGGCTGATCCTAGCTGGCGGCCTCGATCAGCACCATCGCCATCGCCGAGACGCCCACGATCGCGGCCATGGCGATCATCGGGCTGGAACCCATGGTCGTGGTCGCCAGCGCAACGAAGGCCCAGATAAGCGCCGTCGGATAGGTGATTGACGGTCCGATCCTGCCCTGCGCCGCAAGGCCGATCAGCACGCCCGGCAAAATCGCCAGAACCGCGGCCTGGGCGATGGTCAGGCCGAGGCGTTCGGCCAGGATGGCGGCCAGGGCCGCGATGCCGGTCGCGGTGCTCCACCCCGCCAGAAAGCCGATCGCTGGCCGGTTCGAACGTCGCGCGCGCCTGGCCGCGATGACCGTGGCCAGCACCATGAACAGCGCGCCCAGCAGGACGGGCTCGTTCTGCCGGTCCACCATCCAGGGCCAGGCTGCGCCTGCAAGCAGCGCCAGCGACAGGGCCGGCCAGACGACATTCGGTCCCGCTGCGGCGGCGAAAGAATAATCCTCGGACGATTCGCGAAGCTGCGTGATCGCGTCCAGGGCGAGGCTGAGCCACAGAACGATCAGCAGCGCCCACATCAGCGGATTTTCGGGGCTCATGTACAATTGCGGCAACGCAAGCGTTTGGGCGGCGTCGCTTGCTGCCGGCACGCCCGGCAGTACCACCGCGCCGTCCGAGCCCTGAAACGCTGCCAGCAGCGGCGCGGGACGGGATTGCACCGCATAGGCGAAGCTGCTGCCGACGAATAGCAGCGTGGCGGAGCCGTGAATGATCTGGCCGAAGCGTTTCATGGCGGCAGAACGCGGCGGCGGGCGAATTTGTTTCGCTGCCGCCGCTTTGCCGCCCGGCACCGCCCTCGCGCCGGGAAGACCGCTCAGGCCAACGTGCCGTCGGCGCTCAGCCGGCTCGCCCCGCCCAGATAGGGATGAAGCGCGGCGGGCAGATCGACGGATCCATCGGGCTGCTGACCGTTTTCCAGCACGGCGATCAGTGTCCGGCCCACGGCCAGACCCGACCCATTCAGCGTGTGGACGAATTCCGGCTTCCCGCCGCCCTCCGGGCGATAGCGGGCATTCATCCGGCGCGCCTGGAAATCGCCGCAATAGCTGACGCTGCTGATTTCGCGATAGCGATCCTGGCCGGGCAGCCAGACCTCGATGTCGTGGGTAATGCGGGCACTGAAACCCATGTCTCCGGTGCACAGCACGATGGTCCGATAGGGCAGGTCCAGCGCCTCCAGCACCGATTCGGCACAGCGCGTCATGCGGGCATGTTCGGCCAGACCGCTGTCGGCATCGGTGATCGAGACCATCTCGACCTTCTCGAACTGGTGCTGGCGCAGCATCCCCGTGGTGTCGCGGCCTGCGCTGCCCGCCTCGGACCGGAAACACTGGCTGTGGGCGACCATGCGGCGCGGCAGGCTGGCCTGATCGACCAGATCGCCGTGGACAATGTTCGTCAGCGTCACCTCGGCCGTGGGAATCAGCCAATAGCCGTCGCGCGTCTGATAGCTGTCGTCGCCGAATTTGGGCAGTTGGCCGGTGCCGACCATCATGTCCTCCAGCACCAGGACCGGCGTCCAGGTCTCTTGCAGGGCGTTTCTGGTCACATGCAGATCCAGCATGAATTGGGCCAGCGCACGATGCAGGCGCGCCACCGCGCCCTTCAGCATCACGAAGCGGCTGCCCGACAACTTCGCCGCCGTCTCGAAATCCATGCCGGGCCGGACACCGGCGATCTCGAAATGCTCGACCGGGCCAAAGTCGAACCGGCGCGGCGTCCCGCGACGATGCAGTTCGACATTGTCATTTTCGTCGGCGCCATCGGGCACATTCTCCAGCGGCAGGTTCGGCACCCCCAGAAGCATGTCCCGCAGGCGCCCGTCCAGCGCCGCGGCCTCGGCCTGCATTCGTGCCACATCGGTCTTCTTTTCGGCCACCAGCGCGCGCAGGCGTTCGAATTCGGTCGTCTCGCCGCGGCTTTTGGCGGCGCCCACTTCCTTGCTGGCGCGGTTCTGTTCGGCCTGCGCTGTCTCGGCCTCGGCGATCTTGGCCCTGCGCTCGCCATCGAGGGCCAGGATGGCCTCGGTCACGCCTGACAGGCCGCGTCGTTGCAGCGCGGCTTCGAAACCGTCGGGATTGTCGCGAATGGCGCGAATGTCATGCATGGGACTCACCGTGGCAAAATGTCTGAGATTTGCCTAACCCAAGCCCGCGCCGGACAAAAGCCCGTCGCCTGATCCGGTCTTCGAATACCTCCCGCAGGCCACCGCCAGCCGCTGCATCATCCCATGCCCGGCGCGTTGCGCGCGCTTGGCATTTTGCCTTGGTGCAAATATCCACGGGGGTGCGGGGGCAGTCGGCCCCCGCCTGCCACGGTGCTGCATGGACGAACTTCTCGACGGATTGACAGGCGGAGACCGGCGCGCCTTGTCACGCGCGATCACCCTGATCGAATCGACGCGCGCGGATCATCGCGCGCAGGCTACGGATCTGATTGCGCGGCTGCCCGAACGAACGGCCTTGCGGATCGGACTGTCGGGCACGCCCGGCGTCGGAAAATCCACCTTCATCGAGGCTTTCGGCACGATGCTGACCGGACAGGGGATGAAGGTCGCGGTTCTCGCCGTCGATCCTTCTTCGGCGCGTTCGGGCGGCTCGATCCTTGGCGACAAGACCCGGATGGAACGTCTGTCACGCGACCCGAAAGCCTTCATCCGGCCCACGCCCGCCAGTCGCGAGCTGGGCGGCGTCGCGCGCCGCACGCGCGAGGCGATCCGGCTTTGCGAGGCCGCAGGTTACGATCTGGTCCTGATCGAGACGGTCGGCGTGGGCCAGTCCGAGACGATGGTGGCCGAGATGTCGGATCTGTTCGTGCTGCTGCTGGCGCCCGCCGGCGGCGACGAATTGCAGGGCGTCAAGCGCGGCATCATGGAGATGGCCGACCTGATCCTTGTCAACAAGGCGGATGGCGACCTGCTGGCCACGGCGCGACGCACCGTCGCCGACTACGCGGGCGCCCTGCGCCTGCTGCGCAAGCGACCGCAGGATCCCGAGGGTTTTCCCAAGGCGCTGCCCGTCTCGGCCGCGACGGGCGACGGGCTGGACGAAGCCTGGGCGCAAATCCGGCAACTTGCCGATTGGCGGCGCAAGAACGGGCATTTCGACCGGAACCGGGCGCAGCAGGCCCGTCACTGGTTCATGGCCGATGTGCGCGCCGGCCTTCTGGCGCGGTTGAATCAGCCCCGGTTGCGAAAGGAACTGGACAGGCTGGGCGAGGCGGTTGCCGCGGGCGATCTGCCGCCGGGTCTGGCGGCGGCGCGGATGCTGGATCGTCTGCACCGGGAGGACGGGAAATAGACGCCCGTTTTGGTGTCCCGAAGCCGCGCCGAATCGGCTAGAAGAAAGTAGGGGAAAGGATGTCGCCATGCTGGATCTGCCCGAAGCCGATACGCTCTATGCCGCGCTGATCGCGCGCGATGCGACCTTCGAGGGACGCGCCCTGGTCGGCGTTACCACGACCGGGATCTTCTGCCGGCTGACCTGCCCGGCGCGCAAGCCTCTGGCGCGCAATTGCCGCTGGTTCAGCCGGCCCGAGGACGCGATGGCGGCGGGTTTCCGTCCCTGCCGGCGCTGCCACCCCGCAGGTCTGAGCGCCGAGGGCGAACCGCTGGTCCGAGATCTGGTGGCGCGGCTTGGCGCCGATCCGGGACGGCGCTGGTCCGAGGGCGATCTGGTATCACTGGGGTTCGACCCCTCGACCGTGCGTCGGGCCTTCAAGCGGCATTTCGGGCAGAGTTTTCTGGCCATGGCCCGCGAGCGGCGGATCCTGGGCGGGATGCAGGCGTTGAAGGAGGGATCGCCGATGATCGAGGCACAGCTTGATGCCGGATTCGAATCGGCTTCCGGGTTCCGCAATGCCTTTGCCCGGCTTTTCGGCCATTCACCGCATCGCTGGCGCGGGCCTGCGGATCTGCGCGCCGATTGGATCGAGACGCCGCTGGGCGGCATGATCGCCATTGCCGACGACCGGTCCCTGCATCTGCTGGAATTCACCGATCGCAAGGCGCTGCGCCAGGGGCTGCGCCGCCTGTCGGCCCATGTCGGCGGTCGGATCGGTCTGGGCCGGAACGCCGTTATCGACCAGACCCAGGCCCAGCTTGCCGCCTATTTCGAGGGCCGCGATCCGCGCTTCTCGATACCCGTCCATCTGCACGGCACCGATTTCCAGCAGCAGGTCTGGCGCGGCTTGCAGAGAATACCGGCCGGCGAGACTCGCAGCTATGCGGCGCTGGCCGGGCAGATCGGTCGCCCTTCGGCCGTTCGCGCCGTGGCCCGTGCCAACGCGACCAACCGGCTGGCCCTGATCGTGCCCTGCCACCGCGTCATCGGTGCCGACGGCCGCATGACCGGCTATGCGGGCGGATTGTGGCGCAAGGAAAAGCTGATCCGGATCGAGGCCGCCTATGCCTGATTCAAGGCTTTTTCCGCGTCCCATCCCGGCCGGCGCGCCGCCGGTGCCGTTCGGTCTTCGGGATGCCGCAAGCGCCCGGTATTCCCGGTCCGATCGGTCAGCTGCGACATGCCTGCAAGGACGCAGACCCTTGACCGATCCGGACCGATCGCGTCGCGGCCGATGTCTCAGGGGGGTTGACGAAGGCGGGGCGTCGCTGTAATCACCCGCGAACGGAATTTCCGGGCGCTGCCTCGCGGCGCCCTTGTCAATTGGGCCGGACCCATCCGTCGGGAACGCCCGCCAAGCTGAGACGAAGGATCAACATCATGTCGCGCGTCTGCGAACTGACCGGCAAAGGCCCGATGACCGGCAACAATGTCAGCCACGCCAACAACAGAACCCGTCGCCGGTTCCTGCCGAACCTGAACGACGTCACGCTGACCTCGGAGAAGATGGGCCGCAGCTATTCTCTGCGGATCTCGGCCGCGGCCCTGCGCTCGGTCGATCATCGCGGCGGGCTGGACGAATTCCTGGCCCGCGCGAAGGATGGCGATCTGTCGGCCCGCGCGCTGAAGCTGAAGCGCGAGATTGCCAAGAAGGACGGCCCGGCGGAACTGCAGGCCTGAGCCCTGGCCATTGTGGCCCGATCGGCCCCGCTTCGGCGGGGCTTTTGACTGTGCGCCAGCTAATAGGGCGTCCTCACGCCTTCCGTAGTCCTGGCCTGTGATGCAGACGCGGATGCCCGCGGATCCTGGCGCTAGCCCGGGGCCTGTGCGGCGCGCGTCGCCGCCACCAGATCCTGCACCTTCGGTCCCAGGTGATCGACGATCAGCCTGATACCCTGTGACGACGGGTGGATGCCGTCGCGCTGCAACAGCGGCGCCCGGTCGTCGCGGGCGATCGCAGCCAGCGGTGCATAGAGATCGGGCAGCAACAGCGTGCCGTGACGGCGGGCGAGGCGCGGCCACAGCCCGGCCCAGGCCCGTCGCCATTCGCGCGCCCCGGCCGGGGCGCTGATGCCGATCAGAAGAACGGGACGGCCGCGCGCCGTGGCCTTCGAGAGGATCGCATCCAGATTGGCCTCGGCCCGCGCGGCGGTCCAGCCCAGAAGCATGTCATTGCCGCCCAACTCGACCATCACCGCATCGGCGCCACCGCGCAGCGCCCAGTTGATCCGCACCCGGCCGCCATAAGTCGTCTCGCCCGATAGCCCGGCATTGGTCAGCCGCGCGGGCGTTCCGCGCCGCGCCAGCCAGTCCGACAGCACGGGAACCAACCCCTCTTCGGGCGGCAGACCGAAGCCCGCGGTCAGGCTGTCCCCGAAGGCGAGGATGCTTGGACCGGCAGGCCGAGCCGACAGGCGCGCGGGCATTGCGACCGCGCCCGCAGCCGCCATGGCAAGGACGCGGCGGCGATCGGGGCGGGGGAGGTGGCGTGATGTCATGACAGCGGAATGTCGCCCGGCGGGCCGCGAATCAAGCCACGAATACGTCAGATGCGTGCAGATCAGTTGCAGGATGCCCCTCTTTTGCTGTATTCAGACAAGGAAAAGACGAACCCGAGCAGCCTGCAGGAAATGATCGCCATGAACCGCCGTCAGTTGATGTCGCTGGCCTTGCCGCTGATCGCCGCCCCGTCGCTGGGACTGGCGCAGGCTGTCACCGCGCCGGCTTCGACCCGCGACCCCTATGCGCCGACAGAAGTCGCCATCCGCAACGATTTCGAGGTCGGCAGCATCGTCGTCGTCAGTGACGACTTCTTTCTTTATCATGTGATCGCGCCGGGACGGGCGATCCGCTATGGCGTGGCCGTCGGCAAGGCCGAACTGGTCTGGAAGGGCCGTGCCCGTATCGGCCGCAAGGTCGAATGGCCCAGCTGGACGCCCACGCAGGACATGATCAAGCGCAATCCGGGTCAATATGCCAGATGGGCGGGCGGCATGCCGGGCGGGCCCACCAATCCGCTTGGGGCGCGCGCGCTGTATCTCTATAACGCGAAGGGTCAGGATACCGCGATCCGCATCCACGGCACGACCGAGCCGGGCTCGATCGGTCGCGCGGTCTCCAACGGATGTATCCGGATGCGCAACGAATCGGTGATGAGCCTGTTCGATCGGGTTCCGGTGGGAACACCCGTTTACGTCTACTGACTTGATACTGAAGCCCGCTTGCGTTGCCGATCCGGCTTTTGCCGGGTTTGACAACATCATCGATGTCCGCGCCCCCGCCGAATATGCCGAGGATCATCTGCCCGGCGCGATCAACCTGCCGGTTCTGGACGATGCCGAAAGGATCGAGGTCGGCACGATCTACAAGCAGGTATCACCCTTTGACGCGCGCAGGATGGGTGCGGCCCTGGTCGCCGCCAACGCCGCGAGGCATCTGGCGGGTCCGCTGTCCGATCGCGGCGGCGGCTGGCGGCCGCTGGTCTATTGCTGGCGCGGCGGGCAGCGTTCAGGCAGCTTTCAGACGATCCTGTCGCAGATCGGCTGGCGCGTGGCGCGCCTGGAAGGCGGCTACAAGGCGTGGCGCGGGCTGGTCGTGGATCGCGTGCAGAACGGGCCGGTCGCCGCGCCTGTCGTGGTTCTGGACGGCAATACCGGCAGCGCCAAGACGGCAATCCTGCACCGGCTGGCCATGCGCGGCGTTCAGGTGATCGATCTGGAAGGTCTGGCGCGCCACCGCGGCAGCCTGTTCGGGGCGATCGAGGGCGGTCAGCCCAGCCAGAAATGGTTCGAGAGCCGTCTGGCCATCGCGATCGAGGGGCTGGATCCCGGCCGCCCTGTGATGGTCGAGGCCGAAAGCAGCCGGATCGGACAGATCTCGGTCCCGAAGGCGATGTGGCAGGCGATCTGCGCGGCGCCCCGCATTAGGCTGGATGTCCCGGTCGCGGCGCGGGCAGCCTATTCGGCCCGCGACTATGCCGATGTGGTCGCCGATTCCGAACGGCTGGCGGCGATCATCGCGGCCTTGTCCCGGCAGCATCCGGCCGAACGCATCGCGACATGGCAGGCGCTGGCAGAGGCCGGTGCCTGGGTGGAACTGGCCGAGGGGCTGATGCGCGACCATTACGATCCGCGCTATCGGAAACACCGTTCGCGCTATGCGCAGCGCGAACGGGCGGTCGTTGCGCTGGATGATCTGCGCGACACGGATGCGGCGGCGGCGGCGGTCGAGGCTGCCCTGGCCGGTCTTCGCCTCTGAAAGAGCGTTTGGTCCTGGCAGGGCGACGGGGATATGAAAGCCGCCGCGACCCCTGCCGTTGTGCCGGCGCAGAACGTCGCGCCCGGAACCGGAATGGCAAAATGTCATCCGTGCCGATCGCGCAGGAAGCGGCGCAGCACCGCCTCCAGTTTCGCGGCGCCCTGCGGGGCCATGGCCTTGGTGTGTTCGTGGCTGATCGCCTCGTCCGACAGGCCCGCGCCCATATTGGTGATGACCGAAATCGCCGCGCAGCGCAGCCCGAGAAACCGTCCCAGGATGATTTCCGGCACCGTGGACATGCCGACTGCGTCGGCGCCCAGCGTCCGCGCGGCGCGGATTTCCGCGGGGGTTTCGAAGCTGGGGCCCGAGAACCAGCAATAGACGCCCTCGGGCAGATCGACACCCTCGTCGCGCGCCGCGGCGCCAAGTCCGGCGCGGATTTCGGGATCATGCGCCCGGGTCATGGGCACGAAGCGGGCATCGGTGCCTTCTCCGATCAGTGGGTTGGTTCCGGCAAAGGCGATATGGTCGTTCAGCAGCATCAACCCGCCGGGCGGAATGTCGGCGCGCAGCGATCCGGCCGCGTTGGTCAAGATCAGCCGGTCGCAGCCAAGCTCGGCCAGCACCTCCAGCGGCAGACGCATCGCATCCGCGCGGCCCGATTCGTAGTAATGGGCGCGTCCCCCGAAGACCGCGACGCGGCGCCCCTCGAGATCGCCGATCACCAGGTGCGGGACATGGCCCGATACGCCCGCATGGGGAAAGCCCGGCAGTTCGTCATAGGGAATGGCGGTGCCGTCTACCTGCGCCGACAGGTGGCCGAGGCCAGAGCCCAGGATGAAGCCGTATTCGGGCGCCGCCGCACCGGCGCGCGACCGGATCAGGGCGGCAAGTTCAGCGTTCCTTGACATAGGGTTCTCCGCCCGCGCGGGGCGGGATGGCGCGACCGACAAAGCCCGCGAGGATGATCACGGTCAGGATATAGGGCAGCGCGTTCATGAACATCGACGGCACCGTGACGATGCCGAGATCCAGATTGGGATAGCGGTTGGCGATGGCTTCCAGAAGCCCGAACAGGAAGGTCGCGCCAAGCGCCCCCCAGGGCCGCCATTTGGCAAAGATCAGCGCCGCCAGCGCGATGAACCCCCGCCCCGCCGTCATTTCCTTGACGAAGCCCGCCGAGAGGCTGGTGGCAAGATAGGCGCCGGCGATGCCGGTCAGGACGCCGCAGATGCCGATGGCGGCATAGCGCAGCCGCGTCACCGACACGCCGGCCGTATCGACCGAGGCGGGGTTTTCGCCCACCGCGCGCAGGCGCAGGCCGAAACGGGTGCGAAACAGCACCCACCAGGTCAGCGGCACTGCCAGGAAGGCCACATAGACCAGGATCGAGTGTCCCGAAATGAGCTGCGCATAGATCGGTCCGATGACCGGCACCTGACCAAGCGTATCGGCCAGCGGCAGGGTGATTTCCTGAAAGCGGGCGGCGCCTTGCAGCGACGGCGTCCGTCCGCCGAGGCCGAAAATCTTCTGGCCCAGCAGAACGGTCATCCCCGAAGCCAGGAAATTGATCGCCACACCGGAAATCAGCTGGTTTCCCATGAAGGTGATCGAGGCGAGGCCGTGGATCAGCGACATCGCCATCGACCCGCCGATACCGGCCAGAAGGCCCAGCCATGCGCTGCCCGTCGCATAGGCGACCGAGGCGGCGGTGAAGGCGGCCATCAGCATCTTCCCTTCAAGGCCGATATCGAACACGCCGGATCGTTCGGAATAAAGCCCCGCCAGGCAGGCCAGCAGCAGCGGCGTCATCAGCCGCACGGCGCTGTCGAGGATCTGCAGGACGGTGTTGAAATCCATCATGCAGCCCTCCGCTTGCGCAGCGCGAGGAACATCCGCTCCAGCGGCATCCGCACCATGTTGTCCAGCGCGCCGGTGAACAGGATCACCAGCGCCTGGATGACGACAATCAATTCGCGCGGGATACTGGTCCACAGCGCCAGCTCCCCTCCGCCCTGATAAAGAAAGCCGAAGAGAAGCGCGGCCAGAAAGACACCGAAAGGATGGTTGCGGCCCATCAGGGCCACGGCGATGCCGATGAAGCCCGCACCCTCGACCGCGTTCAACACCAGCCTTTCGCTTTCGCCCATGACGTTGTTGATCGCCATCAGTCCCGCCAGACCGCCCGAGATCAGCATCGCGATCACGATGATGCGCACCGGGCTGATGCCGGCATAGAGCGCGCCCGGCTCGGACCGGCCGAGGGCGCGGATCTCGTATCCCAGGCGCGTCCGCCAGATCAGCAGCCAGACCAGCAGGCAGGCCAGGATCGCGATCAGGAAGGTGATGTTGACCGGCGTGTTCTTGCCCCATTGGATTCCGATCGCCGCGGCGATGTCGGTCAGCGCCGGAAGATAGGTGCTTTCGGGGAACCGGGCCGAGGCCGGGTCCATGCTGCCGACCGGCCGCAGGATGTTGACCAGGACATAATTCAGCAGGGCCGCGGCGATGAAGTTGAACATGATCGTGGTGATCACGATATGACTGCCGCGCTTCGCCTGAAGCCATGCCGGGATCAGCGCCCATGCCGCGCCGAACAGGGCCGCGCCGATCATCGCGGCGGGCAGGGCCAGCAGCCAGTGAGGCAGCGGCACCGACAGCAGGACCAGCGCGACGCCCAGCCCCCCCATCATCGCCTGACCTTCGCCGCCGATATTGAACAGGCGCGCGTGATAGGCCACCGCGACGGCAAGGCCGGTGAAGATGAAATTCGTCGTGTAATACAGCGTGAAGCCCCAGCCATAGCTGGATCCAAGCGCGCCATCGACCATCGTCTTCAGGGCCGCGGCGGGGCTTTCGCCGATGGCCAGGATCACGAGGGCCGAAATCGCCATGGCCAGAACCAGCGAAATCAGCGGCGTCAGGATCACGTCGGCCCATTTCGGCATCTTGTCCATCAGCGCGGCCCCCCGTTCGCGGTCTCGTCCGGCAGGTCATCGACATGCCTGTGTTCAGGCGGGATGCCATCTTCGGCGGCGTGATGTTCGGTATCGGTCACGCCGGCCATCAGCAGGCCAAGCTCGCCCGTCGTGGTCTGATCGGGCAGCCGCTCGCCCATGATGCGGCCATCGAACATGACTGCGATGCGGTCGGACAGCGACAGGATCTCGTCCAATTCGACGCTGACCAGCAAGACCGCCTTGCCCGCGTCGCGCAACTCGATGATCCGCTTGTGAATGAATTCGATGGCGCCGATATCGACGCCGCGCGTGGGCTGGCCGATCAGCAGCAGGTCGGGATTGCGCTCGAGCTCGCGGGCCACCACCAGTTTTTGCTGGTTGCCGCCGGAAAAATCGCGTGCGGCCAGGTCGCAATTGCGCGGGCGGCAGTCGAAATCTTCCATGTATTTCTTGGCATCGCGGCGGATGGCGTCATTGTCCATCAGCCACCCCTTCTGGTATTCGGCTTTGTCGTGATAGCCGAAGGCGATGTTCTCCCAGGCGGTGAAATCCATGATCAGACCCTCGGTCTGCCGATCCTCGGGCACATGGCCGATGCCGCGCCTGCGCCGCGTCCGCGCGTCGGAACCGGCACCCGTCAGGTCCAGCGCCTCTCCGTTCATGCGGATCGCGCCGCTGACCCTGGCGCCCTTTTCGGGATAGCCGCCCAGCAATTCCAGAAGCTGGGTCTGGCCGTTGCCGGACACGCCCGCGATCCCCAGGATCTCGCCTGCACGGATGTCGAAGCTGATGCCGCGAAGACGCTCCACGCCCTCGTGGTCGATCAGGTGCAGATCGCGCACTTCCAGCACCGGGGCGCCGGGCCGGGCAGGGGTCTTGTCCACGTTCAGCAGCACCTTGCGGCCCACCATCAGTTCGGCCAGCGCCTCGGGGCTGGTCTCGGCGGTGCTGACCGAGGCCACCATCTCGCCGCGCCGCATGACCGAGACGGTGTCGGTGATGTCCATGATCTCGCGCAGTTTGTGGGTGATCAGGATGATCGTCTTGCCCTCGGCCTTCAGTCCCTCGAGGATGCGGAACAGATGGTCCGCCTCGGCCGGGGTCAGAACGCCGGTCGGTTCGTCCAGGATCAGGATATCGGCCTGGCGATACAGCGCCTTCAGGATCTCGACCCGTTGCTGATGGCCGACCGACAATTCCTCGATTGTTTCGTCTGGATCGACGTTCAGTTCGTATTCGTGGGCCAGTTGCTTCAGCACGCCGCGCGCCTTGGCCAGCGAAGGGCGCAGCAGGCGGCCGTCCTCGACGCCGAGGATGATGTTTTCCAGAACCGTGAAATTCTGCACCAGTTTGAAATGCTGGAACACCATGCCGATGCCGGCACGGATGGCGGTCTGGCTGTCGGCGATGGCGATCGGTTCGCCATTGACCAGAATCCGGCCCCGGTCGGGCTTGTAGAAGCCGTAAAGGATCGACATCAGCGTCGATTTCCCGGCGCCGTTCTCGCCGATGATGCCGTGGATCGAGCCCTTGGCAACGCGCAGATCGATATCCTTGTTCGCCTGCACCGGACCGAAGGCTTTCGAAATCCCCTTCAGCTCGATGGCGTAGGGGGCAGCCGTCTCCGGCCGCCCCCCTGCGTCTTGTGCCGTCATGGCCATTGCTACTCGACCGGGCAGGCGTTGTCGGTCATGTAGTCGTGGACCTTGATCTCGCCCGAGGCGATCTTGGCCGTTGCGTCGTCCACCGCGGCCTGCATCTCGGCGGTGACCAGATCCTTGTTGTTGTCGTCGATGGCGACGCCCACGCCATTGGCCTTGAGATCCATGACCTTGACGCCGGGCTCCAGATCGGGTCCGGCGGTGAAGGCGTCGTAGACGGCGTTGTCCACGCGCTTGACCATCGAGGTCAGCATCGAACCCGGATGCAGGTAGTTCTGGTTGCTGTCCACGCCGATGCCCAGCTTGCCGTCATCCGCCGTCGCCTGCAGCACGCCGATGCCGGTTCCGCCGGCGGCAGCATAGATCACGTCCGCGCCCTGGCTGATCTGCGCCTTGGCCAGTTCGCCGCCCTTCACCGGGTCGTTCCATGCCGCAGGCGTTGTGCCGGTATAGTTGATCAGCACCTTGCCATCGGGCTTCACGGCCTTGAAGCCCTGGGCATAGCCGCATTCGAACTTGTGGATCAGCGGAATGTCCATGCCGCCGATAAAGCCCACGATGTCGGATTTCGAGGCCATCCCGGCCATCATCCCGGCCAGATAGCTGCCCTGTTCCTCGGTGAAGACGACCGATTGCACGTTGGGCTGATCCACGACCATGTCGATGATCGCGAATTTCGTGTCGGGATAATCGGGCGCGACCTTGTTCAGCACGTCGCCGAAGGCAAAGCCGGTCATCACGATCGGATTGGCGCCGGTTTCGGCCAGCCGGCGCAGCGCCTGTTCGCGCTGCGCCTCGGACTGCATCTCCAGTTCCTTGTAGGAGCCGCCGGTTTCCTCGACCCAGCGTTTGGCGCCGTTATAGGCGGCCTCGTTGAACGACTTGTCGAATTTGCCGCCCAGATCGTAGATCAGGGCCGGTTCGGCCAGGGCCGCGCCCGCAGTCAAGGCCATGACGGCCGAGCCCGCCATCAGCGTTTTCATCAGATTCATGCCAGAACCTCTTCCTGTTGGGGCAGGCGATTCAAGCCGCCCGCCGAATGGGCCGATTAGGGCGCATCGGGCAGAGCCGGTCAACCGGGTTCTTGGGGCGCGGCAAGGTCGAGACGCATCACGATCGCATCCAGGCCCGGCGCGTAATAGCCGCGCCTGCGCCCCGCATCACGCCAGCCTGACGCATGATACAGTGCGCGGGCGGCGATGTTGTCATGGGCCACTTCCAGAAAGGCGGTGCCGGCGCCCAGGCGGCGTGACGTTGCGGCAAAATCCTGCGTCAGGGCGCGTCCCACGCCCCGCTGCCGCGCCTCGGGCGCGACTGCGAGGGTCAGCAATTCGGCCTCGCCCGCGATGCTGCGACCCAGAAGGAACGCATCGGGCCGAAGCAGAAGGAAGGCGCCCGGCATGTCCAGCAGAGCGCGGAACTCGGTTTCCGACCAGGGGCGCGGGGCGACGAAGCAGCGCGCGTGCAGCGCGGCAAGCCGGTCGGGTGTCATTCTCTTTCCAGAATGACCAATCCCGCCTCGCGCGGGGGGGCGGCATCGGCCGGACGCAGATAGATCGGCGCGGGGCGCGGCTGGGCGGGACTGTCGCGGCGCTCCAGCGCCAGACGCGCAATGGCCTCGGCCAGCGGGATTGCCGGCGCAGCCGGCGCGGGGCCGGGCGGCAGCGCGCCGGCCGCAGCTTGCTGCGGCCGGCCCCCCGCATCATCCGCCGCGCCGGTGCCGAAATCCTGCCAGATCACCTGCTCGCGCCGCGCAGGGATCACGACGCGGCAGGGTCGGGGCAGGCCATGGGCCGCAGCCTCGGTCACGGCGACGCCCAGGGCCGGAATGCCCAGCGACAGGGCCAGTCCGCGCGCCGCCGCAACCGCCACCCGGATTCCAGTGAAGTTGCCGGGCCCGGTGCCGACGCCGATGACATCCAGATCGTGCCAGTTCAGTCCCGCCTCGGCCAGCAGCTGTTCCAGCAGCGGAAACAGCCGTTCGGCCTGTCCCCTGGCCATCGCTTCATGATGCTGGACCAGCACCCGGTCGCCCCGAAGCAAAGCGGCCGCGCAATGCGCGGCCGATGTGTCGAAGCCCAGGGCAATCCCCTCAGGCAACGGGCCTGACCTCGATCACCTCGGGGATATAGTGGCGCAGCAGGTTCTCGATCCCCATCTTCAGCGTCAGGGTCGAGGACGGGCAACCCGCGCAAGCCCCCTGCATGTGCAGATAGACCACGCCCCGGTCGAATCCGTGAAAGGTGATGTCGCCGCCATCCTGCGCCACCGCCGGGCGGACACGGGTATCCAGCAATTCCTTGATCTGGACCACGATCTCGGAATCCGGGCCGTCATGCGCGGCATGACCGGCGCTTTCGGGGGCCTCACCCTCGATCACCGGGGCGCCGGACTGGAAATGCTCCATGATCGCGCCCAGGATCGAGGGTTTGAGATGATCCCAGGGCTGATCCTCGACCTTGGTGACGGTCACGAAATCCCGGCCCAGGAAAACGCCGGCGATACCCTCGATGGCGAAGATGCGGCGGGCCAAAGGCGATTTCGCGCCGGATTCAGGCGTCGGGAAATCCGCGGTGCCGCTGCCCAGGACGGTTTCGCCGGGCAGGAATTTCAGGGTCGCCGGGTTGGGCGTGGTTTCGGTCTGGATGAACATGGGGCGCGCTCCTTTCCGCATGATATGGCGATGCGGCCTGTCCGGGTCAAGCAAGCCGGCTCAGGTGATCGCCTCCAGCCGCTCCTTGGAGATGTCGCCGGGCACGATGGTGATCGGGCAGGGCAGGTTGCTGGCCTCGCGCAAAAGCCTGTTCAGCACCGGGTTCGGCCCCGCCTTGTCCGGGTTCAGGCCCAGCACGACGATGCCGATCTCGGGATCATCCGCAAGCTGGGCGATCAGTTCGTCGGCCGGATCGCCCTCGCGGATGACCAGTTCCGGCTCGACCTTGGGGCGCGAGCGCATCCATTTGGCGAAGACCTCGAAATGGGCTTCGATCCGCTCGTGCGCCTCGGCGCGCATGACATCGGCGACGCCGAATCCGTGCTGGATATCGGCCGCCGGAATGACCGAAAGGATCACCACGGCACCGCCGGTATGAGCGGCGCGCATCGCCGCGAAACGCATCGCGTTCAGGCATTCGCGGCTGTCATCGAGAAGGACAAGGAACTTGCGCATGGGGCTCTGATCGGTGGCTCTCTGGGCGGACAGTGGCCGAACTGCCATGCTAGTGCAAGTCATTCGGCGGGAATGCGTCAGTCTGGTTTCCTTGTCCGGAAGGATGTGTTACCGCGGACCGATTGAGGCAATCCGACGGGCAGGCGCGTTGTGACGATCCATCACGACTGGGACAAGGCAGAAGCGGCCCAGCTTGCGACGCTGACCGGGTCCAAGATGGCCTGGTTCCTGGGTCAGGCCCGCGACAGCGGCATGAAGCCCATGCCGCGCCGCAAGCGTCTGTTCGATGTGACACTGGCGCTGATGCTGATGATTCCGCTGTCCGTGGTGATGGCCGTCATGGCCTTTCTTCTGCTGATCGTGCAGGGGCGTCCGATTTTCTATACCGCGCACCGGATGCGCGCGCCGGGCCAGTCCTTCACGCAGTTGAAATTCCGCACCATGACCACGGAAGAGGACGATTTCGGCGCCACCGGCGCGCACAAGCACTGGCGCATCACGCCCCTGGGCCATTTCCTGCGCCGCACGCGGATCGACGAATTGCCGCAGTTGTTCAACATCCTGCGCGGCGACATGAGCTTCGTCGGCCCGCGCCCGCCGCTGCGCGAATATGTCGAACGTTTCCCCGCAGTTTACGCGCAGGTGCTGAAAAGCCGTCCGGGCGTGACCGGGTTGGCGACGCTTATCTATCATCGGCACGAGGACCGGATCCTCGCACGCTGCAAATCCGCCGCCGCGACCGAGGCCGCCTATTATCGCCGCTGCCTGCCGGTCAAGCTGAAGATCGACCTGATCTACCAGCGCCACCGCGATTTCGGCCTGGATCTGTGGATCCTGTGGTCCACGGTCAAGATCGTGCTGACCAGGAAGGACGAGCGCCCGCGCCGGCGCGGTCGCGCCTAGATCCCGAACAGGGGATCGCCGGGATAGCCGACGCCCGTCAGATACAATCCATGGGGCGGACAGACAGGCCCGCAGGCCGCGCGGTCGCGCGCCGCCAATGCCCGGGCCACGCGCTCCGGCTGCCATGAACCCGCGCCCACCCGTTCCAGCGTGCCGACAATGGAGCGCACCTGGTTATGCAGGAAAGACCGCGCCCGCAGGGTGAAACGGTATTCCCGGCCATGGGGGATCGCGATTTCGTCGATGCCGATCGCGTCCAGCGTTTTCAGTGGGCTCTTGGCCTGACAGATCGAGGACCGGAATGTGGTGAAATCGTGCTGACCGATCAGATGCGCGGCGGCCTCGCGCATGGCCCGCGTGTCCAGCGGTTTCAGGACGCGCCAGGCAAGGCCCTGGTCATGCGTCATCGGTGCCCGGCGGGCGATCAGTCTGAACAGATAGCGCCGTTCCGTGGCCGAGAACCGGGCATGAAAATCCTCGGCCACCCGCTTTGCCGCCAGCACCGCCACGGGGGCGGGCTTGAGGTGGAAATTCAGCGCCTCGGCCAGACGGAAAGCGTCCCAGTCGCGCAGCAGTTCGGCATGGGCGACCTGTCCGGTCGCATGAACGCCGGCATCGGTGCGGCCTGCCGCCGCGATCCGCGCGCCCGTGGCAAAGCCGGCATCCAGCTTGGCCAGCGCGGCTTCGACGGCGCCCTGGACCGAGGGCTGGTCGGCCTGCGCCTGCCAGCCGGCGAAGGGGCCTCCGTCATATTCGATCAGCAGGGCAAAGCGGGGCATCGGCAGTCAGCGCGTCCTGTCGGCCGGATCGCGCAGCAGGTCGTCCAGAAACTGCGCCGAGTCGGTCAGGTTCGGGCGATCCGGGCTGGCCACGCCTTCGCGGGCCAGCCGGTCGCGCAAAACCGAGATCTCGATTTCCAGATCGGCGCGGTCGCCCTCCAGCAGCTTGCGGGCCTTGGCGCTGAAATCGCGTTCCAGATCGTCGAGAAACGCCTCATAGGCGGTGCGCGTGGCGGGGTCGCGGCTGCGGGCATAGAGAGCCGCGAATTTCTCGGTCGCGTCGCGCGCGCCCATCAGATAGACGCCCAGATAGCGCCGCGCTGCCGACAGATCGCCGGGATTGCTGCGCACCCGGTCGAACAGATCGCGCACCGTCCCCGCAAAGCGCGCCACGCGCGATTGAAGTCCGCGATCACCAAGGCGCAGCATGGCCTGGTCGATCTGCGCCAGATAGGCTTCGCCTTCCTCGATCATCCGCTCGGCGCGGGTCTGCTGGAAATCCTCGCCCTCGGACATGCCCTTGTCGCGCATCGGGTCGGCCCCAAAGGCCAGCCAGTGCAGCGCCAGCCCGGTGACGCCGATCAGCGCAGCGCCGGCCCCGGCGCCCGGTTCGGCCGCGCCCAGGCCCAGGCCCAGGCCGGCCAGGACGCCCCCGAACAGCTTGCGCGGGATGGCGGGCCGGCGTGCCTTGCGACGCACGTCATAGGCGGCTTCGGCGCGCAGCCCCTCGCGCGTCAGCCACATCGCGCAGGCGATCAGGCCAAAGGCGGCGAGCCCGGCGACCATCTGGACCGGGGGCTGGAAGAATGCGGTGATCAGAAATGGTGCGGCGCCGATCGTGACCCATTTCGGCCGCGATTCCAGCCGGTGCCGCATCGCGCCGCGCGGCTGATCCGGCCGGTCGCCCTGGCGGTCGCGCCGCTGCCCGTCCGGCGAAAACCGCCCCCCGAAATTCCGCGCCATGTTCCGCCCTCCTCAGGCCGCGCCGGCCAGTGAGGCGTATAGCGCCAGAAGCACCAGCAGGTAGAAGCTGAGCCGTTGCATCGCGTTGCGGGACATGCGGTTCCTTTCCTCGGAAGGCCCGTTCCGGGCGTTCGCATCCTATATCGGCATCCTCGCGGGAATTGCAAAGGCGGGCCGGGCTCAGCCGGGAAACAGGCGCGTCAACGCCGTGTCCAGCAAGGCCGGATCCTGCAACGCCAGTCGCACCGGCAGCGCCATGACCCGGGGCCGGAAATCGCGCGGCAGCCGGGCGGCATCCTTTTCCGTCGTGACCAGTTGCGCGCCGCGCATCCGCGCCTCGGTTTCCAGCCGGGTCAGCAGGGCCGGTGTGAAAGGCTGATGATCGTCCAGTGCCTCGGCCCGCAGGATGGAGGCGCCAAGAGAGGCCAGCGTGGCAAAGAATTTCTCGGGATGACCGATTCCGGCGAAGGCCACGACGCGGTGTCCCTGCCAGTCGATCCCGGTCTGCAGCGGCGCCAGCGTTCCGCGCAGATGGGGCGGAGCATCCGGCGGCGGGACAAAGCGGTCCTGTGCCGCGGCATCGCCGATGGAAAGCAGCAGATCGGCGCGGGCAAGACCCCGGACCACGGGTTCGCGCAGGGGGCCGGCGGGCAGGCAAAGCCCGTTGCCGAAACCTCGTGCCGCATCGACCACGACGATGGCCAGGTCATGCGCCAGCGCCGGATCCTGGAAGCCGTCATCGAGAATGATCGCCTGCGCCCCTGCCGCGCAGGCCGCCCGCCCGCCTGCCTGCCGGTCATCGGCCACCCAGACCGGGCCGAAGGCCGCCATCAGCAGCGGCTCGTCGCCGGTCAGGGCGGCATCGTGACGCCGCTCGTCAACCCTCAGCGGTCCTTTGGCCCGGCCGCCATGGCCGCGCGAGACGACATGGGCGTCGATCCCCAGTCCCAGAAGATGCTGTTGCAGGTGAATGACGGTCGGCGTCTTGCCGGTGCCGCCCGCGTTCAGGTTGCCGACGCAGATTACCGGGATGTCAAGGCGCATGCGCGCCTTGCCCGCCAGCCTGCGCCGGGTTTCGCGTGCGTAAACCGCGCCCAGCGGCGAAAGCAGCCGCGCAAGCGGCGTTGGCGGGCGCAGATACCAGAAGTCCGGTGCGCGGCTCATGGTGCGGTCGCCCGGGCCGGCCGGTCTGCCGTGCCTTCCGGCGCCGCGTCGAGGGCTGCCAGGACGGGCTGGCAGATGCGCAGCGTCACGTCCGCGCCGCCGGTGCTGACGGTCCAGGCATTCCGGGCCAGCGCCGCGATCAGTTCGGGCTGCGACAATTCCGCCATCGCCGCCGCCAGACCGGCCGCATTCGCGACCTGCCGCGCCGCGCCGGCCCCGTCCAGTTGCTGCCATTCGGTCGGATGCCGCCCCGTGACCGGGCCGTGGACAATGGCCGAACCAAGGGCTGCGGGTTCGAACGGATGTCGTGCGGCGGCGTCGTCGCCGTGCAGCGTGCCGCCCAGATAGGAGACCGGGGCAAGGCGATACCACAGGCCCATCTCGGCCAGCCCGTCGGTCAGCATCACATGGATTTCGTCGGTCGGGTCCTCGTCCTGGTCGCGGCGGGCGACATTGAGGCCCGCCGCCTCGATCCGTTCGGCCAGCGCCCCGGCGCGGCGCGGATCGCGCGGGGCCCAGAACAGCAGCGCCCGATGCGATTGCCGCAGCGCAGCCAGATGCGCCTGCAACACGGCCTCATCCTCGTTTTCGGGGATTGCGGCGGCCAGCCATGAATGCCGCCCGCGCACCAGCTGCGCGATGGCCTCGCGTTCGGATTCGGCGCAGGGCAGGGGTTCGTGGATCGCCGCCACCGGCCCGGTCATCGTCAGCCGCGCCGGATCAAGCCCCATCTCTCTGGCAATCTCGTGGCTGCCGGGATCGGTCAGCAGGATCGTCTGCATTCGACGCAGAAGTTCACGCCGCATCGCCGCGCGCAGCGTCCAGCCCATATCCTGCGGGTCCAGTCTTGCCTCGCCCAGGATGACCGGGACGCCGTCGCGTGCCGCGGCGGTGATCAATGCGCCCGGCAGATCCGGACCCAGAAGCAGCAGGCAGCCCGGCCTTGCCGCCGCGATCAGCGCCTCGGCGGCGCCGCGATCACGGCCGGGATCGGCGATCCCGTCCTGGCCGATGGTCAGGATCCGGACATCGCGCCGCGTCGCGTTCAGCCGGGTGCGGATCTGCTGGGCGGCGTTTTGGTGTCCCTCCGAGACGTGCAGGATCAGTGCCTGGCCTTCTGTCAGGGGCGGCAGCGATGGGGAGTCGGTGGTCCGCCGGGACGGGCCACGCAGATGCAGCCACAGACCCAGCCCGCCTAGCCCCGGACCCCGCATCAGCCGCCAAGTTCCTCGGTCGGGCTGACCGGCGTTTCCTCGTCGCGAAGCCGGTGCAGATGGGCGATGAAATAGCGTGTCTCGGCGCTGTCCACGGTGCGCTGAGCCTCGGCTTTCCAGGCGTTGTAGGCGCGTTCGTAGTTCGGAAAGATGCCGACGACGTGAATGTCGTCGGTGTCGCGGAACTGCGTGCTTTGCGGGTCGATCAGTTCGCCGCCAAAGACGAGATGAAGACGCTGGACCATGAGACCTCCTTGTCGTGACCGGAATGTCCGAACCTAGCGCGGCCCGCAGAGGAGATGAAGCGGGTTCGGCTAAAATGCAGGGCAATCGGGCTTTGCCTTGCCGCGGCCTGCCGGGCTATCAGTGGCGCGACACGGCCAGAAGGCCGGATCCTGATCCCGTGGGGCGCGCGATGGTGTGGCGCTGCGCTTGCCGGGAAAGAGGGGTTCCGGCGTTCGCCTGCGCTGGAACCCCTCATGGCTTCGCGGCTGCTTTCCGGCCGGCGGATGCGGCACGGGCGGCTGGCCAGGGCTGCGGGCTGGCGCCGGGATGCGTCATCAGCGGCCGGCAAGTTCCATCATCACGGCCCACTCGGCCTCGGTGACGGGCTGGACCGACAGGCGGCTGTTGCCCGCCAGGGCCATGTCCTTCAATCGCGGCTCGGCCTTGACCACGGCCAGCGGGACGGGTCTGGGCAGTCTCTCGACCGCCTTCACGTCCACGCATTCCCAGCGGGCGTCATCGGTGGTGCTGTCGGGGTGGGCCTCGGCGACGATCTCGACGATTCCGACGGCCTCTTTTCCGACATTCGAATGATAGAACAGCCCCCGATCGCCCTTCTTCATCTCGCGCATGTTGTTGCGCGCCTGATAGTTGCGCACACCGTCCCATTCCTCGCCCGCCTCGCCCCTGGCGACCAGGTCGTCCCATCCGAACACGTCGGGTTCGGATTTGAACAGCCAGTATTGCATCAACCGATCACCTTGTTCCATTCGGTCACGTCCACGCTGTGGAAAAGACCCGCCTTCTTGTAGGGATCGCGCGCGGCCCAGTCGCGCGCGGCGTCCAGATCGCGGGCCTCCAGCACGATCAGCGAACCGCACATGTCGCCATTTTCGATCAGCGGACCGGCCATGCGGACGATGCCCGAATCGCGGATGAAGCCCAGGTGGGCCTGGCGGCTGTCCAGTCGGGTCTGCAACTGGCCGGGCTTGTCGCGGCAGATGACGGCGAACAGGGGCATCATTCCTCCTTCAACGGTCGGTTCATCAGGATATCGGCGGCCTTTTCGACCGATACGGCGCCGCTGGCAAGGGCCGCGACCATGCCGGCGATGGGCATGTCGGTTCCCTCGCGAGAGGCAAGGGCCGAGACCGCGCGGGCGGTGGCGGCACCTTCGACGGTAATCGTCGGATCGAAATCCTCGCCGCGTCCCATCGCCTGACCAAAGCGGAAGTTGCGCGATTGCGGCGATGTGCAGGTCAGGATCAGGTCGCCCAGTCCGGACAGGCCGGTCAGCGTCTCGGAGCGGGCGCCGAGGGCGGTGGCAAAGCGGGTCATTTCGGCAAAGCCGCGTGTGACGATGGCCGCGCGGGCGCTGTCGCCAAGACCCGCCCCGATTACCACGCCCGCGGCGATGGCAACCACGTTCTTCAGCGCCCCGCCCAGTTCGGCACCGGTCAGGTCGGCACTGCGATAGAGGCGCAGGACGCGGGTGGACAGCGCCCGCTGCAATTCCGCGCCCGCAGAGTCGCGGGGGCAGGCCAGCGTCAGCGCCGTGGGCAGCCCGCGCGCGATATCGGCCGCGAAAGAGGGCCCGGTCAGCGTCGCGACGGTGCTGGCAGGACAGGCATCCGCGATGATGCGCGAGGGGCCGGTCAGCCGGTCGAGGTCGATTCCCTTGGCAGTGTTGACCAGCATCCTGCCGTCCAGCGCGGCGCCGTGATCGGCCATGAACGGGCGCAATGCCTGCGCGGGCAGGGCCAGCAGCACGGTCCGGGCGCCCAGGGCGCACGCCAGATCATCGGTGACGGTGACGGCCTCGGGCAGGCTGACCCCCGGCAATCTGGGGTTTTCGCACCGCCATCGGGTATCACGGCCCCACAGGACGACCGGGCCATTCGCCGACAGCGCCACCGCCAGCGCCGTGCCAAAGGCGCCCGCGCCGAGGATCGACACCTTCATGCCTTGGCGCCTTTCCTGCCGCCGCCCAGCATCGGTGCCGCCGCAGGGTCCAGGGGCCAGCGAGGCCGGGCGGCAAGGTCCATGCCGTCGCGCTGGCCCAGCCGGAACTGCTCGATCCCCGCCCAGGCGATCATGGCGCCATTGTCGGTGCAAAGCCGCAGCGGCGGGGCCAGGAAACGTGCGCCTGCCTCGAGCGCGGTCCGTTCCAGCGCGGCGCGGATCGCGCCGTTCGCGGCGACACCGCCGGCCACCGCCAGCAACGGAACCGGGCTGACCGACAGCGCGCGGCGGGCCTTTTCGGCCAGGGTCTCGGTGACGGCCTGTTGAAAGGCGGCGCAAAGGTCGCTGCGGTCCGTTTGCCGCAGCCCGCCCTGTTCGCCGATCAGACCGTCGCGCAGACGCAGGGCGGCGGTCTTCAACCCCGAGAAGGACAGGTCGCAGCCCGGCCGGTCCAGCAGCGGTCGGGGCAGATCGAAGCGGTCAGGATCGCCCAGGGCTGCCTCGGCCTCGACCGAGGGTCCGCCGGGCTGGGGAAGGGCCAAGAGCCTGGCCAGCTTGTCGAAGGCCTCGCCCGGCGCGTCGTCGATGGTGCCGCCCAGACGGGTGAAATCCTGTGGTCCCTTGACGAGCAGGAACTGGCAATGTCCGCCCGATACCAGCAGCATCAGATAGGGAAAGTCCACGCCGTCGGTCAGGCGCGGGGTCAGGGCGTGGCCGGCCAGATGGTTCACGCCGACCAGCGGCAGACCCGCCCCCGCGACGATGCCCTTGGCGCACATGACACCGGCCATCACGCCGCCGATCAGGCCCGGCCCGGCGGTCACGGCGACGCCGGACAGATCGCGCAGGCCAAGGCGGGATCGGGCCAGCGCCTGTTCCACCACCAGATCCAGCCGTTCGGCATGGGCGCGCGCGGCGATTTCGGGAACGACGCCGCCGAAATCCGCGTGCAGGGCGGTCTGGCTGCTGACGATCGAGGACAGGATGCGCCGGTCGCCGGTCACGATCGCGGCGGCGGTGTCGTCGCAGCTGCTTTCGATGCCGAGAAAAATCAGGTCGTCCATGCTCTTGCCGGGCGGGGAAATGACGCTTACGCCTGCTGGCCTAGCACCGACCAGAGGGGTTGCCAATGCCGGCGCGCATCCGGCCCACGCTTCTTCTGACCCGACCGCGCGCGGATTCGCTGCGGTTTGCGAGGCTGCTGCCGGGCTGGCAGGCGGTGATCGCCCCCATCTTGCGGATCGTTCCGGTCGATCACGACGCCGCCCGCTTGCGCGCGGCCGGGGCGCTGCTGTTTACCTCGGCCCATGCGGTCGCAGCGGCCGGGCCGGGCGCGGGCCGCGCGGCGTTATGCGTGGGCGGGCGGACCGCAGAGGCCGCGCGGAAGGCGGGTTTCGATGTGACCGAAGGGCCTGGCGATGCCGCGGGGTTGCTGCCGCTGATCGCCAGGTGGCGCGGGGCGCCGCTGCTGCATCCGCATGGCCGGCACCTTGCCCGCGAATTGCCGGTTCCGGGAATGGTCGTCTATGAACAGAAAAGCTGCGATCTGACGGATGAGGCGCGCGATCTTCTGGCGCGGGGCGGTGATGTGGTGCTGCCGCTTTTCTCGGCACGATCGGCCGCACTGGCGGCTGCGGCGGTCCGTGGTTCGATGTCGCGGTTGTGGCCGGTGGCGATCAGCGCGACGGTGATGCAGGCCTGGGACGGACCGCGGGCGGGGTCGGCGATTGCGCAACAGCCGACGCAGGAGGGCATGGTCCAGGCGATCCGCTGCCTCGGCATCGCGGAACTATGATGTTCACGGCGGGTTGAGCCGGGGGCCACGGCTGATTACTCTGGCGGCGACGCTTCGCCGATGGCAGGCAGGGCGGCACGCGAGGACGGGGACGACACGTGAAAAAACCAGAAGAATCCAAAGCCACGAAATCCGACAAGCCCAGCACCCGGAAGGCCGCAGAGACATCACAGCCCGATCAGACCCCCGACACGGCGACGTCGCAGCCTGCCGACAAGCCAGACGACACGCCAGATGGCGGCGCGGCCGGTAGCGCACGCAAGGCCGCCGCGACGCCCGGCACGCTGAAATCCACCGACACCGGCAAGGGGGACGGATCGTCCGCCGCCGCCGCTGGCAGCACGGCCGGGCCGGTTGCCTCGCAGCTTGTCGGCGATGGCTCGTCCGATACTCCGGCTGCGCAGCCGAAGCGGAAACAGAGTGATCCGGGTCCGACCGGCGCGCTGAAGGATGTGCCGCCCGAGGCGATCCTGCGCGACACGCCGGTGGCCGACCCGACCCCGACGCAGAATGTCACCGTCCGGAAGACGGGGTTCTGGCAAATGCTGCTGGGCGGGGCCTGCGCAGCCGCCCTCGGCGCGCTTGCCGCGATCTGGGTCTGGCCGCAGACGCCCGCTGAAGCCGTCGATACGGCCTCGATTCGCGCCGAGGCCGTTGCCGCCGCGAAAGAGGCCGCCGGTACGGAAATCGCGGCTCTGCGCGACGAACTGGCCAGTGCTGCGCCCGCCCCCGACACGAATGCGCAGGCGGCTGTCGAGGCCCTGCAACAGCAGCTTGACGAACAGGCGCAGCGGCTCGATGAACTGGCGGCGCGACCGGCACTGGATCCCGGCATGGCGCAGCGGATTCAGGATCTGGCCGCGCAGGCCCAGGCGCTGGAAGGGCAAATTCAGGCCGCCGCCGAACAGGCGCAATCCCGGATCACCGCCGCCCAGAGCGAGGCGGAGAAGATGCAGGCCGCCGCCACCGACAGCACCAGACGCGCCGAGGCGGTCGCGGCGATCGCGTCGCTGCAGGCGGCTCTGGACCGCGGCGTCACGCCGGACGAGGCGCGGCAAACGCTGGAGGGTGCGGGGATGGATGCGCCCGAGCCGCTGACCCGCGAGGTGCCCAGTCTCGTCAGTCTTCAGTCCGATTTTCCGCAGGCCGCGCGCGCTGCGCTGCGCGACAGCCTGCGCGAAGCCGGTGCCGATGGCGGCAATGCGCTGACCCGTTTCTTCAGGGCGCAGACCGGCGCGCGTTCGGTCGCGCCGCGCGCGGGCGACGATCCCGATGCGATCCTTTCGCGCGCGAATGCCGAGGTCGAGAAGGGCCGCATCGACGCCGCCCTGACCGAGATGGCGGCTTTGCCCGAATCGGCGAAATCCGCACCCGCGATGGCCGGCTGGCTGACGCGCGCGCAAACCTATGCCGATGCCAAGGCCGCGTTGAACGCTCTGTCCGCGCCGTCGAACTGAGGAACCGTGATGATCCTGTCCCTGCTGAAAATCCTGTTCTTCTTCGCGGTGGTGCTGGCGGTCGCGCTTGGTGCGATCCAGTTGTCCGATACCGGCCAGACACTGTTGCTGGAATATGGCGGCAGGGAATATGCCCTGACGCCCCTCAAGGCGCTGATCGCGCTGATCCTGCTGATGATCACGGCCTGGATCCTGTTCAGGCTGCTTGGCCTGGTGCTGGCCTTCCTGCGTTTCCTGGCGGGGGACGAGACGGCGATCAGCCGCTATTTCGACCGCTCGCGCGAACGCAGGGGTTATGCCGCGCTTGGCGAGGGGATGCTGGCCGTCGCCTCGGGCGAGGGGAAGCTGGCGCAGGCCAAGGCCGCGAAAGCCGCGAAATATCTGGACCAGCCGCATCTGACCGATCTTCTTTCGGCGCAGGCGGCCGACGTTGCGGGTGATCGCGCCCGCGCCGAGCGCGCCTATCGCAAGTTGCTGGGCGACGACCGCACCCGCTTTGTCGGCGTTCGCGGACTGATGCGGCAGAAGCTGGACGAGGGCGATACGGCGACCGCGATGCTGCTGGCGCAGAAAGCCTATGCCCTGAAACCGCGGCACAAGGAAATCCAGGATACGCTGCTGGACCTGGAGATGAAGCAGGGCGACTGGAAGGGCGCGCGCCTGATGCTGAAGGAAAAGCGCCGCCAAGGCGAATTGCCTCAGGACGTGCATATCCGCCGCGATGCGGTTATGGCGCTGCAAGAGGCCAGTGCGGTGCTGGCACAGGGCAATTCGATCAGCGCCCGCGAGGCGGCGATCTCGGCCAACAGGGCCTCGCCCGACCTGATCCCGGCCGCTGTGCTGGCCGCGCGCAGCTATATCGCGCAGAAGGACGGCCGCAATGCCGCGCGCGTGCTGGAAAAGACCTGGTCGGTCAGGCCGCATCCCGACATCGCCGCCACCTATGCAGAAATTGCCCCCGACGAGACGGCTGCCGCCCGGCTGAAACGGTTCGAGCGGCTGATCGGGAAGAACCCCGATCACGAGGAATCGCGACTTCTGAAGGCCGAATTGCTGCTGTCGGCCGAGGATTTTCCGGGCGCGCGGCGGGCCCTTGGCGATCTGGCCGAGGTCCACCCCACAGTGCGCACCCTGTCGATCATGGCTGCGGTCGAACGCGGCGAGGGCGCCGATGACAGCGTGGTTCGGGGCTGGCTGGCGCGGGCGCTGACCGCCTCGCGCGGGCCGCAATGGGTCTGCGACAAGTGTCACAACGTGATGCGCGACTGGGCGCCGACCTGCGACAGTTGCGGCGGTTTCGACACGCTGACCTGGCGCGAGCCGGATGACCGCGATCGGGGCGTTTCGCCCGGTTCCGGGGCCGAGATGCTGCCGCTTCTGGTCGGCGCGCCAAAGCCGCAGCCCGAAACGCCGGACCCCGCCGCCCCCCTGGCCGGGGCGCAGATCGACGAACCCTCTGCCCCCGCCGCCGATCAGGGCGCCGCCGTCATGTCGCCCAGACCGAAGCGCACCGAGGTCGCTGACGTGGCGCCGGGAATGGTGCCGCGCGAAAGCGATTACGTCGAGGTCGGGCCGGTCAGCACGGTCAATGCCGACGGACCGGCGCCGGCGGCCGCGAAGACGGCTGCCCCCGGTCGGGATGCCGATCGCGAACCCGTCAGGCCCGATGTCGAGCCGCCCGAGGACGCGGAATGGACCGAGGAGCGGCCGGTTCGCAAAAGCTGATTCGATGGCCCGAGGATGGGCGGCGAAAAAACGCGCCGCCCCTCTTTCGCGCCCCGTCGGAACCTGCTATCCGGCCCGCCACCAGATGCCGGTGTAGCTCAGCTGGTAGAGCACGTCATTCGTAATGATGGGGTCGGGGGTTCGAGTCCCTTCACCGGCACCAGAAATCCGCCCGGATCAGGTCGGGCAGGGCCGTAATCCGGTTGCTCCGACCTCGTGCCGAGAGCCGTTTCGCAGATTCCCCGCGCCGCGCGATCCAGCCGGATTTCGGTTGGACATGCCGTTTATGGCGTGATTTGCCACTTTCCTAACAATTCGGAAAAGGTTAACATTCCCGTGAAGCCTGCGGCATGTTGCCGCTCTGCTTTCACCATTTGACCCAGTAGGATGATTACCATGTCGATCAGAACCATTTCCGCCGGTCTTGTCGTGGCCATGCTGTCAGGCGGTGCCGCCTCTGCCGCCACGATTGTCCAGAACGGCAGTTTCGAAGACGTCGCGGGCCTGGCCGGGGGCGGCACCAACAGGGGCGGCTACGGCGTCTATGATGCGATTCCCGGATGGACCCGCGGCGACGGGGCCGGAATCGAACTGCAGAACAATGCCACGCTGGGCACGCATGACGCGCAGGATGGCAACTGGTATGTCGAGCTGGACAGCGATTCCAACTCGTCCATGTATCAGGACATCACCTTCGCCAGCGCCGGTTCCTATCTTCTGTCGTTCTTCTATTCGCCGCGCACCGCGACCCAGAACGACAATGGCATCGGATACAGTCTGGGCGACAAGGTCGATGGCCTGATCGATGCCGTCTATCAATCCCCCGCGACATGGACGCAGGTGACGAAGTCGTTCACCGTGGACGCCGGCGAGGTGCTGCGCCTGTCCTTCTTTGCCGGCGGTCTCAGCAACAGCCTCGGCGGTTTCGTCGACAATGTGTCGATTGCGCCGGTGCCGCTGCCGGGCTCGCTGCTGCTTCTGGGCGGTGCGCTTGCCGGAAGTGGCGCTTTTGCGTCGCGCCGCCGCAAGAAGGCCGCCTGAGCCTGCCACGATCCCGAAAAACAGCGAACGCCCGCCGATCATCCGGCGGGCGTATTCATTGGCTGCCTTGGTGCGGGCGGCGGGAATCGAACCCGCACGAGCCAGGCTCTAGCGATTTTAAGTCGCTTGTGTCTACCGTTCCACCACGCCCGCATCGGCACCGTCGGCCGTGGCTAGCCAAGCGGTCCTGATTAATCAAGCGGAACCTCGGCTTCCGCCGCCGCGCGCCATCAGCCATAGCTGCGGGTGGGACGGTCAAAGACCTTGCGGCCCATCAGCGAGCCGACCAGATCGACCATCAGCTTCGCCGTCCGACCGCGATCGTCGAGGAACGGGTTCAGTTCGACCAGGTCCAGCGAGGTGACAAGGCCGGATTCGTGCAGAAGCTCCATCACCAGATGCGCCTCGCGGAAGGTGGTGCCGCCGGGAACCGTGGTGCCGACGGCGGGTGCGATCGAGGGGTCGAGGAAATCGACATCCAGGCTGACATGCAGCAGGCCGCCGGTGGCCCGGACGCGGTTCAGAAAGGCGCGCAGCGGTGCGACGATGCCCTGTTCGTCCAGAACCCGCATGTCGTTGACGGTGATCTCGGTATCCTGCATTGCCGCATGTTCGGCCGGGTCGACGCTGCGGATGCCGAACATGCAGATGTTCTCGCCCGGTATCGGCGCGGGAAAGGGCGGAAACGGTCCGAATCCCGGCAGCCCGCTGGCATAGGCCATGGGCGTGCCGTGCAGATTGCCCGTGGTCGTGGTCCGAAGGGTATGGAAGTCGCTGTGGGCGTCCAGCCAGATGACGAATTGCGGGCGTTGCGTCTGTGCAGCATGGGCCGCGACCCCCGCGACCGAGCCGAGCGCCAGCGAATGATCACCGCCCATGATGATCGGCATCCCTTCAGGCAGCGCGGCGGCGACCGCCTCGCGCAGCGCATTCGTCCAGGCGATGGTTTCCGGCAGATGGTGAACGGCGGCATTGGCGCAGGTCTCGTTTCCCGGTCGGTCGGGAACGACATCGCCGCGATCTTCGATCGTGTGGCCAAGTGCGGTCAGCGTGCCCGCCAGTCCGGCGGTGCGATAGGCTGCGGGGCCCATCAGGCAGCCGGGGCGCCGCTGGCCCTCGTCCACGGGGGCGCCGATGAGGATGCAATGCGTCATCTCGGTCTCCTGATGCCGGGCGCGGGGTTCAGGCCCGCGCGCCCCTGAAACGATCGGCCCATTCGGCGCGCTGATCGTCGGTGATCTTGGCGAAAAGCACGTCGGGCACGGTGAAGGCATGGCCTGCGGGAAGGGTTTCAAGCGCCTGTGCCACGTCGCCCGGCCAATCGGTCTGGTCCGTCTGCATCGCCTCCAGCATCGCGCGGGCGGCGAAGGGGATGAACGGGGCCGACAGGACCGCATGGAACCGGATCAGGTTCAGCCCCAGACGCACCTGCATCGCGGCCTGTTCGGGATCGGTCTTGAAGCTGGCCCAGGGCGCGGCGGTTTGCAGGTATTCGTTGCCCAGAACCCAGATCGCGCGCAGTTCGGCCGCGGATTTGCGGACCTCCATGCGTGACATGGCGTCCTCGTAGGCGCGCAGGCGCGTGGTCAGCGCGGCGATCAGGTTCTGTTCGGGCTGGCCAAAGCTGCCGCCTCCGGGAACCGCCTCGCCGAACTTTGCCCGACAGAACTTGGTCACGCGGCTGACGAAATTGCCCAGCACGTCGGCCAGATCCTTGTTCACCGATTGCTGGAAATTCTCCCAGGTGAATTCGCTGTCGCCGGATTCGGGGGCATGGGACAGCAGCCACCAGCGCCAGTAATCGGCCGGCAGGATGTCCAGTGCGTGATCCATGAAGACGCCCCGGCCCTGGCTGGTCGAGAACTGGCCGCCGTCATAGGTCAGGTAATTGAACGACTTGATATAGTCGACCATCTTCCACGGCTCACCCGCGCCGATCTGGGTCACCGGAAAGCTGAGAGTGTGGAAAGGCACGTTATCCTTGCCCATGAACTGGGTATAGGTCACGTCGTCGGCGCCCTCGTCGGTGCGCCACCAGGCGCGCCACTCGGCCTCGGTGCGATCATTGGCATCGGCCCATTCGGCAGTCGCGGCGATATATTCGATGGGGGCGTCGAACCAGACATAGAAGACCTTGCCCTCCATACCCGGCCAGTCCTGATCGCCGCGCTTGACCGGCACGCCCCATGACAGGTCGCGGGTGATACCGCGATCCTGCAACCCGTCGCCGTCGTTCAGCCATTTCCTGGCAATCGAGGTCGTCAGGATCGGCCAGTCCTTCTTGCTGTCGATCCATTCGGCAATCTCGCCCTTCAGCGCGGATTGGCGCAGATAGAGGTGCTTGGTCTCGCGCACTTCCAGATTGGTGCTGCCGCTGATGGCGCTGCGCGGCTCGATCAGGTCGGTCGGATCAAGCTGCTTGGTGCAGTTCTCGCACTGGTCGCCACGGGCCTTGTCATAGCCGCAATTGGGGCAGGTACCCTCGATATAGCGGTCGGGCAGGAAGCGGCCGTCATCGATGGAATAGACCTGTTTTTCCGCGACTTCGCGGATATAGCCGTTATCGGCCAGCTTGCCCGCGAAATGCTGTGTCAGGCGTCGGTTCCGGTCGCTGGAGGAGCGGCCGTAATGATCGAAGCTGAGGCCGAAGCCCCTGGCCAGATCCGCCTGGATCCGGTGCATCCGGGCGCAATACCGGGCGACCGGCTCGCCCGTCTTGGCGGCGGCCAATTCGGCCGGCGTGCCGTGTTCGTCGGTGGCGCAGATGAACATCACCTCGTGGCCGCGCGCACGCAGATAGCGGGCATAGAGATCGGCGGGCAGCTGCGATCCGACGAGATTGCCCAGATGCTTGATACCGTTGATATAGGGCAGGGCAGAGGTGATGAGATGGCGGGCCATGGGGTTGCGTCCTTGTCAGTCGGCGCCGTATCTAGCCCCGTTGCAGGACGATTGAAAGCGGCGAGCGCGGCAGCCCGGTCACCGGCAGGGCGTTGCGCGGCGATGGCGCGAACCGGCCAGCATTCGCGGGGTGCCGCACCGCTCAGAGCGCGCACAGGCGGTGCACAGGGCGTACACAGCGGATGCACCGCCTGCGGCGTTGCACGCGGTTCCGGCACAGGGGCGGACATGCGGGCATGACGGGCGCCTTGCGCGGGTGTCGTTCGAAGGCGCGCAAGATCTGCTGCCGGCGCCGTCGCGCGCGGAACGCGCGCATTCGGCCCAGCGGCAGCGACCGGGCCGGGTCTGGCCCGCCCCGCCTTCCCGATCGCCCTGCGTGGCGGGCCGGGCGCGTCGCGACTGTGTTCTTGCGGGGCGCATCCGCAGGGTGCAGGGTCGCGCCATGATCCCCGAATCCGAAGTCACCTTTGCCGGCAGTTTTCTGGATCGCGCCGACCGGCTGCGCGGCGATGGCGCCGGGATCGCCCGGATGCTGTCGCGCACCGATACCCTGGTGCTGCCGTTCTGGCGTGGCAAGCCGCTGTTCGACCTGACACCGACCGGGCCGCGCCTCGCCTGGCTGCCGGCGAGCGATGATCTGGTCGCGGATTGTCCCGAACCGCTGGTGTTCATGGGCCTGGATATGGCCGGGACCGCGCATTTCGCCGCCGATGTCTCATATCTGGCGCCGCCCGACCATCCGCCTGCCGAATTCATCGACCGCCACACTCTGGATCTGTCGCAGACGCGGAAATTCATCGACCTGCGCGCGATCATGGCCGAGATCGACCATCGCGATGCCGGGATCGCGGCGGCCGCCAAGGGCATCTTCGAATGGCGGCTGACGCATGGCTTCTGCGCCCGTTGCGGCGCCCGCAATCGTGTCAGCCATGCCGGCTGGCGGTTCGAGTGCCCCGCCTGCGGTCGGCAGCATTTCCCGCGCACCGATCCGGTGGTGATCATGCTGGTTCTGGACGGCGACCGGGTTCTTCTGGGTCGTCAGTCGCTGTGGCCCGAGCGGATGTATTCGCTGCTGGCGGGCTTTGTCGAGCCGGGCGAGACGGTCGAGGAGGCGGTGCGCCGCGAGGTGATGGAGGAGGCCGGGATCACGGTGGGCGCGGTGCGCTATGTCACCTCGCAGCCCTGGCCCTTTCCGGCCTCGCTGATGATCGGCTGCGTGGCGCGCGCCGAGAGCCGCGCGATCACACTGGATCCGACCGAACTGGAGGACGCGATCTGGGTTCCCCGGAACCAGATCGCCGAGGCGCTGGAGGGCCGCCACGACCGGATCGCGCCGGCCCGCAAGGGGGCGGTTGCGCAGGTCATCCTGCGCGCCTGGGTGCAAGGGCAGATCGAGCCGATCTAGGCGCCATCGCGGGTCCTGCAGCTCCGGGCGTCGCCGTCCCGCATGGCGTTGCGCAGGCTGGCCTGGTCGCCCTTGATCCACCATTCGTATTCGCCCGCGACATAGCGCGCGCCCGAGGCCGATATGACGTTGACGAACAGACGTTCCTCGCCGTCGAGGCGCAGCAGGGCGAGGCGGTTGGGTCCGGCATTGACATATTGCACCGCGATCGTGCCGCCATCGTCGCAGATATAGCGGGCTGGAACGACTTCGGCGTCCTCGCCCAGGGGCAGGGACAAGGCCGGTGCCGCCTGCGCCGGGGCGGCAAGAACCAGCAGCAGAAACAATGCGGGGCGGGGCATGGCGGACTCCGTTCTTCCGGTTCGGGGATGGTGTCCTGCTTTGGCCGGGCGGGCAAGCGGTGCGGATTGCGTCCGGTCGGTCGCCGCGCGGGCCGGGCAGGGTCGGGAACCAGAGCCGTCCCGATCCGCTTTATCCAGGGCAGAAGAATGAACGGGGCGGCGGGGCGGATGGATCAACTGGGTGCGATCGGCACGAATTTCGGTGGTCTCGTCGAAAAGCTGCAAAGCTGGATCAACGGTTTCATCTCGCTGATTCCGAACCTGATCGCCGCCAGCGTCCTGTTTCTCGTGGCCTGGCTTGTCTCGGTCCTGGTGACCTGGTCGATCCGCAAGACGCTGGTCCGCCACGACCGCCCGGCGCTGGCCAATGTCGGCGGCTCGCTGGTCGGCTGGGCGATCATCGTGCTGGGCTTTCTGCTGGCGATGACGGTGGTGCTGCCCTCGCTGAAACCCGGCGACATGCTGGCCGGGCTTGGCATCGGTTCTGTCGCGATCGGTTTTGCCTTCAAGGACATCCTGCAAAACATGCTGTCGGGCATCCTGATCCTGCTGCAGCGCCCTTTCAAGGTCGGCGACCAGATCGAGGCGGGCGGTCACGAAGGCACGGTCGAGGATATCCAGACCCGCGCCACGATGATCCGGACCTATGACAATCGCCGCGTCGTCATTCCCAATTCGCAGGTCTATACGAATTCGGTGGTCGTCAACACGGCCTATGACAAGCGGCGGTCGGATTACGATGTGGGAATCGGCTATGCCGACGACTGGGACCGCGCCAGGGCCGTGATCCTCGAGGCGGTTTCGGTTGTCGAGGGTGTCGCTGACGAACCCGCCGCCGAAGCCCTGCCCTGGGGAATCGACGAAAGCCAGCTGACGATGCGGGTGCGCTGGTGGACCGATCCGGTCCGCACCAACGTGGTTCATACGCAGGCGCGGGTCATTCAGGCGATTTCGACCGCGTTGGACGAGGCCGCCATCGACATGCCCTATCCGACCAATGTCGTGCTGTTGCACGACCAGACCGAGGAAACGGACGGCACGCGAGGCGCGCAGCGCGAGGGCTGGCCCGCCGGGGACAAGCCGCCGCAATCCCGGCAGAAGGTCGAGATGAAGGCCCGCGCAAGGCGCGACCGCGCGATGGCACCGCCACGAAGCGGACATGAGGATGGTGACAGCGGCGCCGCGCCGGAAGACGGCGACGCCATCTGAGCCGTCAGAATCGCTTGCGGCGTGGGCGTCTGCCACCGCGAAGTGCCGCCGCGCAGCGACAGCGGATGCGAGCGCCGCGCCAGGGATCGGAAAAAACCGTCCTTGCCGTGGATCGGCGTTTCTGGGAAAGCCCGTCGATCGGGGAAGGGCCGATCAAGTCACCCAGCCGGAACGGGATTATCCGGGCCGGCCTGGCTTCAGCGACGCCGATCCCGGCGCGAGCTCATCGGCTGGAAGGCAACGCCGACATGCGCCTCGCAATAGGGTTTGCCGGCCTGGGCGGGCAGGCCGCAGAACCAGAATTTCTCGGTCGCGGGATCGCCGATCGGCCATTTGCAGGTCCGCTCGGTCAATTCCATCAGGGTCAGCCTGCGGGCCTTCTTTTCGACCTCGCGGACCGAGGCCAGCGCCTCGGGGCTGATCTCGTTGGCCGAGGGCTGCGGCGGCAGGGGCTGGCCGGCCGGCACGATGGTGCGGCGCGGCTGCGGCGTATAGGCGGGCTGGGTCGAGGGTTCATCGGCCGGTTCGGCCCTTGCCTCTGCGGGTTCCGGCACCGGTTCGGGCCGGGGCGCGGCGGGCTTTTTCTCGGCCTTCCTGTCGGGCTCGGCGGTGGCCGGGGCGGGCTCGGCCTCGTCGATGCGGTTCGACAGCCCGAGGCGATGGACCTTGCCGATCACCGCGTTGCGCGTGACGCCGCCCAGTTCCTTGGCGATGGCGCTGGCCGACTGGCCCTCGCCCCACATGCGCTTGAGCGTCTCGACACGATCATCGGTCCAGGACATGACTGCCTTTCCGGGCGGGTCCGGCCCGCCACCCCATCTTGAAACATCCGGTTGGTCCCGTCACAAACGGGATGCCGAGATTTAGACCCCGGCAGACCGGAATTCAAGGACCGCGCGATGCCCAAGGACATGATGACCACCCGGCCCGCCATGGGCGTGCGCCGTTTCGGGCGTGTCAACTGGCTGGGTTTTCGCACTCTGGCGACCCGCGAAGTGATGCGATTCATGGCGGTCTGGCAGCAGACGATCTTTGCGCCGCTGATGACGGCGGCGCTGTTCGTCCTGGTCTTCGCGCTGGCCCTGGGCCGCGGCCGGAGCGAGATCATGGGGCTGCCCTATCTGGAATTTCTGGGCCCCGGCATCCTGATGATGACGGTGATCCAGAATGCCTTCGCCAATACCTCGTCCTCGATCACCTCGGCCAAGGTGCAGGGAAATATCGTCGATACGCTGATGCCGCCCTTGTCGGCGGGCGAGATGCTGGCGGGCTATCTGGCCGGTTCGGTCGTGCGGGCGGGGCTGGTGGCGCTGGTCATCGGCACCGGGATGGTGATCGTCACCGGTGCCGGGATCGCCCATCCGGCCTGGGCCGCGACCTTCGTCCTGCTGGCGGCGCTGCTGCTGGGGGGCCTGGGCATCCTGGCCGGCATCATGGCACAGAAATTCGACCAGATGGCGGCGATCACCAATTTCGTCATCACGCCGCTGTCCTTCCTGTCGGGCACCTTCTATTCGGTCGAGGCCCTGCCCGAGCCGTTTCGCGGCCTGTCGCACTGGAATCCGATCTTCTATCTGATCGACGGGACGCGCTTCGGCGTCACCGGCGTCAGCGACGCGCCGGTCTGGCGCGGGTTCGCGGTCTGCGTGGTGGTCGTGGCCGCGGTTCTGGCGATCGGCTGGCGCTGGCTGAGAACCGGCTACCGGATGAAACCGTGATTGCGCGGGCCGCGATTCGGGGCTATGCGGTGGCCCATGATCGTCCGGACCGCCCGTTTCGCCCGTCCCCGACGTTGACGCACGGCCTTGCCGGGGTCCCGTCACCGTCCGATCAAGCCTGCCTTCATCTCAGTCATGCCATCCGGGGAATCCGCCATGATTTCGCACGTCCTGCCGACCTACAACCGCGCTGACATCGCCTTCGAAAGGGGTGAGGGTGCCTGGGCCATCGCCACCGACGGCACCCGATATCTGGATCTGGGCGCGGGCATCGCCGTCAACGTGCTGGGCCATGCCAATCCGGATCTGGTCGCCGCGCTGACCGCGCAGGCGGGGCGGATCTGGCATGTCTCGAACCTCTACCAGATCCCCGAACAGGAAGCTCTGGCCGATCTGCTGGTGCAAAACACCTTCGCCGATACGGTCTTCTTCACCAATTCCGGCACCGAGGCGGCGGAACTGGCGATCAAGATGGTGCGCAGATACTGGTATGAGAAGGGCGAGGACCGTCCCGAAATCCTGACCTTCGAGGGGGCCTTCCATGGCCGCTCGACCGGGGCGATCGCGGCGGCGGGGTCGGACAAGATGGTCAAGGGCTTCGGGCCGCTGATGCCCGGCTTCCGGCAACTGCCCTGGGATGACATGGACGCCCTGAGCGCCGCGATCGGCGACCGGACGGCGGCGGTGATGCTGGAGCCGGTCCAGGGCGAGGGTGGCATCCGCCCGCTGCCCGATGCCGACCTGCGCGAGATCCGCGCGCTGTGCGACCGCGCCGGCGCGCTTCTGGTGCTGGACGAGGTGCAATGCGGCATGGGTCGCACGGGGCGGCTGTTCGCGCATGAATATGCCGGCATCGCGCCCGATATCATGATGATCGCCAAGGGCATCGGCGGCGGCTTTCCGCTGGGCGCGGTTCTGGCCACCGAAAACGCCGCATCGGCCATGGTCGCGGGCAGCCATGGCTCGACCTATGGCGGCAATCCCTTGGCCTGCGCGGTCGGTGCGGCGGTGATGCGGATCGTGGCCGATCCGGCCTTTCTGGCCGAGGTCAACCGCAAGGCCGGCCTGTTCCGCCAGAAGCTGGAGGCGCTGGTCGCGGCTCATGCAGACATCTTCGAATCCGTGCGCGGGCAGGGCCTGATGCTGGGTCTGAAATGCAGGATCGCGCCAACCGATCTGGTCAAGGCGGGCTACGCCCGGCGGATCCTGACCGTGCCCGCTGCCGACAACACCCTGCGCCTGCTGCCGCCGCTGAACATCACCGACGACGAGATCGCCGAGGCGGTGACGCGGCTGGACCATGCGGCCGACAGCCTTCATGCCTGACTACGGCTTCCGTCCCGTGACCGCGGCCGATCTGCCGATGCTGGCCGAATGGCTGCGCGTTCCGCAGGTGGCACGATGGTGGCCGGACGCGGAACGCCAGCTTGCGCTGATCCGCGCGGAACGGCGGGCGGCGCCGATGCGGCAGCTGATCGCGCTGAGGGGCGACACCCCGCTTGGCTATGCGCAATGTTATCCGGCATTTCACTGGCCCGCGCCGCATTTTGCCGGCCTGCCCCAGGACAGCATCGCCCTTGACGTGTTCGGCGCGCCGGCGGGGCGGGGGCAGGGCGGGGCATGGCTGCGCGCGCTTGGCGATCTGCTGCTGCAGGACGGCTCGACCCTGGTGATCGACCCGGCCCCCGAAAACCTGCGCGCGATCCGCGCCTATGAAAAGGCCGGATTTTCGGGCCTGCGGATCGCCACCGACAGCGAAGGCCAAAGCGTCCTCGTGATGGCGCGCCGACGATAGGGGGTTTCTTCGTTGCCCCAATACCCCGGGGGGCCGCGCGCCCGCGCGGCGGGGGCGGCGCCCCCTTGACCCCGCCCTCGCAAGCGGGCTTGCTGGCCCAAATCCGAAAGAGTTCACGATGACGCATTTTCTGGACCTGAACACGACCGCCAGGGGCGATCTGCGGTCGATCATCGATCAGGCCATCGCCATGAAGACCGCCAGGGGCGGCCGTCCCAAGGGCACGCCCGACGACGATCTGCCGCTGGCCGGCCGGATGGTGGCGCTGATCTTCGAAAAGCCCTCGACCCGGACCCGCGTCAGCTTTGACATCGGCGCGCGGCAGATGGGCGGGCAGACGATGGTGCTGTCGGGCTCGGAAATGCAGCTTGGTCATGGCGAGACCATCGCGGATACCGCCCGGGTGCTGTCGCGCTATGTCGATCTGATCATGATCCGCACCTTCGAGGAAGCCACGTTGCAGGAAATGGCCGAATACGCCGATGTGCCGGTGATCAACGGGCTGACGAACCGCACCCATCCCTGCCAGATCATGTCCGACGTGATGACCTTCGAGGAGCATCGCGGCCCCATCGCGGGACGCAAGGTGGTCTGGGTGGGCGATGGCAACAACGTCTGCACCAGCGTGATCCATGCAGCCGGCCAGTTCGGCTTCGACTTCACCTTCACCGGACCGCCGCCTCTGGATCCCGATGACGCGGCGCTGGCCTTTGCGCGCGCGCAGGGCGTCGGGGTCAGCATCGAACGCGATCCGATGAAGGCGGTCGAGGGGGCCGATCTCGTCTTTGCCGATACCTGGGTCAGCATGCATGATCCGCAATCGGCGAAAGAGCGGCGTCACAACCAGTTGCGCGGCTATCAGGTGAACGAGGCGCTGATGGCACGGGCGAAACCCGATTCGCTGTTCATGCATTGCCTGCCTGCCCATCGCGAAGACGAGGTGACGAGCGCCGTCATGGACGGGCCGCATTCGGTGATCTGGGACGAGGCCGAAAACCGGCTGCACGCGCAGAAGGCGATCATGCGCTGGTGTCTGGGGGTCTGACGGCGCCGGCGCTTGCGAACCGGCGATTGCTGGATCGCGATCCGAACCGGGCTTCGGTGCCGGTGGCGGGAACGGATTTCCGGGGCGGATCCGGAAGATCCGTCAGCCGCGCGGGCAGAAGCGGGCCGCCCGGCGCGCTGCGAAAACCCCGCGCGAAGGCGCGGGGTCCGGCTTCTGCCCGCTTCTGCCGCGGATGGATCGGTGCCGGGCGCCGTTCGGATCAGCCGATGGCGGCGGCGCGCACATCCTCGTCGATGCCGGGCAGGTATTGCGCGAAATTGTCGCTGAACATCTGCACCAGTTTCGCGGCCTGCCGGTCATAGGCCGTGCCGTCCGCCCAGGTCTGGCGCGGATCCAGCAGGCTGTCCCTGACGCCGGGGACCGAGACCGGCACGTCGAAGCCGAAATTGGGATCCTTGCGGAATTGCGCCGTATTCAGGCTGCCATCCAGCGCCGCCGCCAGCAATGCGCGCGTCGCGGCGATGGGCATCCGCGATCCGGTGCCGAAGGCGCCGCCCGTCCAGCCCGTATTGACCAGCCAGCAGCTGGCGCCGTGCCGGCCGATCCTGTCGGCCAGTAGCCTGCCATAGACCTCGGGGCGGCGCGGCATGAACGGCGCGCCGAAGCAGGTCGAGAAGGTCGGGATCGGCTCGGTCACGCCGACCTCGGTGCCGGGGGTCTTGGCGGTGAAACCCGACAGGAAATGATACATCGCCTGCGCCGGGCTCAGCCGCGCGATCGGCGGCAGCACGCCATAGGCGTCGCAGGTCAGCATGATGACGTTCTTCGGATGCCCGCCAAGGCTGGTCTTCGAGGCGTTCGAGATCGCCTCCAGCGGATAGGCGCAGCGCATGTTGTCGGTGATCGAATTGTCCTGGAAATCCAGTTCCAGCGTGAGGGGATCGAAAACCATGTTCTCGATCACCGTGCCGAAGCGCGCGGTGGTGGCGTGGATCTCGGGTTCGGCCTCGGGGGACAGGTTGATCGTCTTGGCGTAGCACCCGCCCTCGAAATTGAAGATGCCGCGATCCGACCAGCCATGTTCGTCGTCGCCGATCAGGGCCCGCGACGGGTCGGCCGACAGCGTGGTCTTGCCGGTGCCCGACAGGCCGAAGAAGATCGCGCTGTCGGTGGGATCGCCCGGCGCGTGATTGGCGCTGCAATGCATCGGCATGATGCCCTTTTCGGGCAGCAGGTAGTTCAGCAGCGTGAAGACCGACTTCTTGTTCTCGCCCGCATAGGCGGTGCCGCCGATCAGGATCAGTTTCTTGTGAAGGTTCAGCGCGATCACCGTGCCGCCGCGGCAGCCATGCCGATCGGGGTCGGCGGTGAAGCCGGGGCAGTTGATGATGGTGAATTCGGGCGTGAAGCCGTCCAGTTCCGCTGCCTCGGGGCGACGCAGCAGGTGGCGGATGAACAGCCCGTGCCACGCCAGTTCGGTGATCACCCGAACATCCAGACGCAGATCGGGATCGGCGCCGGCGAACAGATCCTGCACGAAATAATCGCGCCCCTGCATATGGGCCAGCATGTCATGGTGCAGCCGGTCGAAGGCGTCAGGCGCCATCGCCGCGTTGTTGTCCCACCAGATCGAGTCCTCGACATCGGGGGTGCGGACCACGAACTTGTCCTTGGGCGAACGTCCGGTATGTGCCCCGGTCGAGACCAGGAACGCGCCGCCAAGGCCCAGGCGGCCTTCGCCGCGCACGACCGCCTCGGTGATCAGCGCCGGTTCCGGCAGGTTGTAGTAAACCCTCCCAAGCCCCTCGATACCCTGATCCTCCAGCCGGCATTTCGGATTGACGCGCGTGGTCATCTTTGGACGCTCCTGCTTTTCCTTGATCCGCGACGCTTTCGTGACGCCGTTCTGACCGGCTATAGCACGCGGTCGAAAGCGGAAAAGACGCGAGCGCAAACGGTTAGCGCAAACGCAAAATGTTATCGCCAACAATGCAGAATATGCAGGACCGGGGACGGAAAATTAACCCTTTCCGAGCCAGAATGACGGAGAGGAGTGATTCGAATGACGCAGATGCACGCCACGACCGTGGCCCTGAGAGGGCGGGGGCTGCTGATCCTGGGGCCGTCCGGCAGCGGAAAATCCACGCTGGCGCTGCAACTGATGGCCGTCGGAGCGCGACTGGTGGCCGACGACCGGACCGATCTGACGGCGCAGGGGGATGATGTCGTGGCAAGTTGCCCCGCCGCGCTGGTCGGCACGATCGAGGCACGCGGCGTGGGGCTGCTGGCGGCCCCGCCGCATGGTCCCGTCCGGCTGTCGCTGGTCGTCGATCTGGCGCAGGAGGGCGTGGCACGCTTGCCAGACTGCACGACCTATCCGCTGCTTGGCAGGGCCTTGCCACTTGTGCCGGGGCCCTATCGATCGCATCTTTATGCTGCATTGCGGCAGTATCTGCTGTTCGGACGGCGGCAATGACGCGACGGAAAGGAAGTCTGACACCCGATGGCTGAGGATCTCGATCTGGCGGAAGACCGCGACGGCCCCCGGACAGCCGACGCGCAGAGGCTGGTTCTGGTGACCGGTCCGTCCGGGGCCGGTCGCTCGACCGCGATCAACGCGCTTGAGGATATGGGCTTCGAGGCGATCGACAACCTGCCGCTGTCGCTGATCCCGCGTCTGCTTGACGGTCCCAGCCGGCCCGAACCTCTGGCCCTGGGGCTGGATGTCCGAAATCGCGATTTCTCATCGGCCAACGTGATCGAACTGATCGACCGGCTGACCCGCGATCCGCGCTATGCGCCCGAGGTTCTCTATCTGGATTGCGACCCCGACGTGCTGGTGCGCCGCTATAACGAAACCCGCCGCCGCCATCCGCTGACGCCGGACAGCGCGCCGCTGGGCGGGGTCACGGCCGAGGTCGATCTGTTGCAGCCGATCCGGGCGCGGGCCGATGTCCTGGTCGATACCTCGGAATTGTCTCCCCATGACCTGAAGGCCGAACTGACCCGCTGGTTCGATGTGCGGCAGGGGCGGCGGCTCAGCGTGTCGCTGCATTCCTTCAGCTACAAGCGCGGCGTGCCGCGCGGCGTGGACATGATGTTCGATTGCCGGTTCTTGTCCAATCCGCATTGGCAGCCGGAACTGCGCGCGTTGACGGGTCTGGACCGTCAGGTGCAGGATTTCGTCCGGGACGACGAGCGATTCGCAGAGTTCTTCCAGCGCGTGCGCGAGTTGATCCTGTTTCTGCTTCCGGCACATATAGAAGAAGGCAAGACGCACCTGGCGGTGGGTTTCGGATGCACCGGAGGGAAACATCGTTCCGTCACAATGGCTGAATTGATGGCGCTTGCGCTTGCAGAGGCCGGTTGGCCGGTGTCAATAAGACACAGGGAACTGGAACGCCGCAACCCGACGTCTCTCTCCGCCGCCGAGCTTGGCCGTCAGGCCGCGACCGGCGAAGCAGAGACGCAGGCAGCAGAATTTGGTAGGTTGCGTTGATCGGTATTGTCATCGTGGCGCATGGCGGGTTGGCGCGGGAATATCTGTCCGCCGTCGAACATGTGGTCGGGCCGCAGACGGGAATCGCGGCGGTCGCGATCGAGGATAATCACGATCGTGGCGCCAAGATGACCGAAATCCGGCAGGCCGCCGACGCGGTCGATGACGGCAACGGGGTGGTGGTGGTGACCGATCTTTTCGGCGGGTCGCCCTCGAACCTGTCTCTGCCGGCCTGCGCGGTGCATGACCGCACGATCCTTTACGGCGCCAATCTGCCGATGCTGGTCAAGCTGGCCAAGACCCGCCACCTGCCGGTCAGGGATGCGGTGGCCTTTGCCAAGGAGGCCGGACGCAAATACATCAATTCCTACACCGTGCCGCTGGAAGCCGCCCTGGGGACCCGATGAGCGGCAAGGTCACGCGGGAATTGTCGATCATCAACGAAAAGGGCCTTCATGCGCGGGCCAGCGCGAAATTCGTCGATGTGGTCGAACGTTTCGATGCGCAGGCGCAGGTCGAAAAGGACGGGATTTGCGTGGCCGGTGATTCGATCATGGGACTGCTGATGCTGACCGCGCCGCGCGGAAGCCGCATCACCGTGACCACCTCGGGACCGGAGGCGGCGGCGCTGGCCGATGCGCTTGAGGCGCTGATCGGCGATTATTTCGGCGAAGGCATGTAGGCCGCAGCCGTGGCCGACCGCAAAACCTATCACCACGGCAATCTGCGTCAGGCCCTGGTCGAGGCCACCGCCGCCCTGATCGAGGAATTGGGACCGCAGGCCTTTGCCCTGACCGAGGCTGCGCGCCGCGCCGGTGTTTCGCCGGCCGCCCCCTATCGGCATTTCAAGGGCCGCGAAGATCTGCTGGAAGAGGTCGCGCGGCAGGGTTTCGTCGAATTCGCCGGCCGGCTGGAGGCCGCTTTCGACGAAGGCCGGCCCAAGGCGCTGACCGCGTTTCTGCGCATGGGTCAGGCCTATCTGGATTTCGCGGCCGATCGGCCCGGCTATTACATGGCGATGTTCGAATCCGGCATCTCGATTGCCGGCAATGCCGATCTGGCCAAGGCGTCCGAACGGGCGCAGGGGGTGCTGCTGCGCGCCGCCGGCACGCTGGCCGAGCGTCTGCCCGAAGATCGCCGCCCGCCCGCGCGGATGGTGGCGAACCATATCTGGGCGATGAGCCACGGCGTGGTCGAACTGTTCTCGCGCGGCAAGCCCGGCGGACGCAGCCCGGTCGAGCCTTCGGCGATGCTGGAAAGTGGCGTCATCATCTATCTGCGCGGGCTGGGCCTGATCCCCGAGTGATTTTTCCCCAGGCCTCTCTTGACGCCGCGGGTTTCGCGCCCATCTATGTAAATGTGATTAACATTAACATGGAGGGATCACAAAGATGCAGAGCGCATCACCGCAAATCACCGCCTATTCGATGGCGCAGCGTGGCCCCGGTCTCTTGCGACGAGGTCGCGACTGGCTGGATGAACGCGGCCGCGTGGCCTGGATCGTCGCCATGATCCTGGGCTTCGTTGCCTTCTGGCCGATCGGGCTGGCTATCCTCGTCTACATGATCTGGAGCAAACGCATGTTCGGATGCAGTCAACGCAGCCATCGCGGCTATCGCCCGCGCCACTACGCGGCCCCCACCGGAAATTCGGCTTTCGACGCCTATCGCGAAGAAACGCTGAAGCGGCTGGAGGAAGAGCATGGAGAGTTCATGGATTTCCTGCAAAAGCTGCGGGAGGCCAAGGACAAGGCCGAATTCGATCAGTTCATGCAACAGCGCCGTCCGAAGACGGAGGAATGATCCCGCGTGAGGTCGGGGGCCGGGACGTCCGGCCCCTGATCGCCGACAGCGCCTGCGCGGATCGGTGGATCACTCGCCGCGCGGAAAACGCTTGTTCTCTTCCAGCACGTTCAGATCCATGTGGTTGCGCATGTATCGTTCGGAGGCCTGCATCAGCGGCTGGTAGTCCCACGGATAATACGCGCCGTTGCGCAGGGCCTCATAGACGATCCAGCGTCGTGCCTGACTTTGCCGAACCTCGGAATCATAGGCATCCAGATCCCAGCGATCCCGCGCCATCGCCCGCAAGTGCTGCAAGGTTGCGGCATGGGCCGGATCGCCCGCCAGATTGACGCGCTCGTCCGGATCGGTCTGCAGATCGAACAATTGTTCGGGATCGGCCTTGCAGGCGGTGTATTTCCAGCCGCCGTCGCGGATCGCGACCAGCGGGGTTATACTGCCCTCGGCCGCGTATTCGATCGGCACCGGGTTGCGCGACGCGCCGCCATCGGCCAGCGATTCGCCATCGGTCCAGGGCGCGATCTCGTCCATCGGCAGTCCTGCCAGATCGCAAAGAGTCGGCAGCACGTCGATGGTGCTGACCGGGCGATCCACACGCCCCGGCTGCATCGACGGCGCCGCGATCATCAGCGGAACGCGCGCCGAGCCTTCGTAAAAGCTCATCTTGAACCACAGCCCGCGTTCGCCCAGCATGTCGCCATGATCGGACAGGAACAGGATGATCGCCTCCTGTCGCGTGCGTTCCAGCACGTCCAGAACCTCGCCGATCTTGTCGTCGATATAGCTGATATTGGCGAAATAACCCTGGCGCGCGCGGCGGATGTCGCGATCGGTGATGTCGAATTCTCGCCAGTCGCAGGCATCCATCAATCGCTGTGAATGCGCGTCCTGATCCTGATAGGCGATGGCCTCTGGCGCGGCCAGTTCCGGCGCCCCGTCATAGAGATCCCAGTATTTGCGCCGTGCGACATAGGGGTCATGCGGGTGGGTGAAGCTGACGGTCAGACACCACGGCCGGTCATCCTGCCCGCGCGACAGGTCGTAAAGCTTGCGGCAGGCATTATAGGCGACCTCGTCGTCATATTCGTACTGGTTGGTGATCTCGGCCACGCCCGCGCCGGTGACCGAGCCCAGATTGTGATACCACCAATCGATCCGCTCGCCCGGCTTGCGGTAATCCGGCGTCCAGCCGAAATCGGCCGGGTAGATGTCGGTGGTCAGCCGTTCCTCGAACCCGTGCATCTGGTCGGGCCCGACGAAATGCATCTTGCCCGACAGGCAGGTCTGATAGCCCGCCCGCCGCAGATGATGGGCATAGGTCGGAATGTCCGAGGCGAATTCGGCCGCATTGTCGTAGACCCGCGTGCGGCGGGGCAACTGGCCGGACATGAAGCTGGCCCGCCCCGGCGCGCAAAGCGGGCTGCCCGTATAGGCATTGGCAAACCGGGTTGATCTGTCGGCCAGCCGGCGCAGGTGAGGCGTATGCAGGAAATCGGCGGGGCCGTCGGGGAAAAACACCCCCGACAGCTGATCCGCCATCAGGATCAGGATATTGGGCTTCACTTGCTCACCGCAGCCATGACCGCCTTGTCGCCGGGCTGACCATCCAGCGTGGTCACGCCGTCCAGCCATGTCGCCGCGACGTCGGGATTGGCGGCGATCCATTCCTTCGCGGCCTGCCGGCCATCCATCCCGTCGTTCAGGATCTTGCCCATCAGGACATTTTCCATCGGCACGTCGAAGACAAGCTGGCTGAACAGTTTTGCGGCGTTGGGGCAGGCTTCGACCCATTCGGAGCGGGCCAGCGTGTGCACCGTGGCGCCCCCGAAATCCGGTCCGAATTGTTCGTCTCCGCCCGACAGGTAGGTGATGTCGATGGCCTCGTTCATCGGATGGGGCGCCCAGGCCAGGAAGACCGTGGGCTTGCCCGCATTCTCGTTGCGGCCGACCTGAGCCAGCATGGCCTGTTCGCCCGATTCGACCAGCGTCCAGTCGCCCAGCCCGAATGCGTCGGCGTCAATCATCGCCTGGATCGACTGGTTCGCCGGCGCACCGGGCTCGATGCCATAGATCTTGCCGTCGAATTCGTCCTTGCGGGCATCGAGATCGGCAAAATCCTTTACGCCGGCGGCGGCGCCGGGCTTGTTCACCGCCAGGGTGAACTTGGCGCCTTCGAGGTTCCGGGCCAGTTCCTCGATCTGGCCGGTCTGGTCCAGATCGTCGCGGAATTTCTGCTGCGCGGGCATCCAGTTGCCCAGGAACAGGTCGGTGTCGCCGTTCTTCAGCGCCTCATAGCCAACCGGCACCGACAGCGTGGCGATCTTGGGCGTATAGCCCAATGCCTCCAGCAGCACCGCCGCGACGCCGTTGGTGGCGGTAATGTCGGTCCAGCCGGGATCGGAATAGCGCACCGTCTTGCAGGTCGCGGGGTCGTCGGCCAGAACAGGCGTGGCCACGGCCGCCAGCAGCAGCGCGAGGGTGGTTGTCTTCGGAATCGTCATGGGTTTGCCTTCCTGTCAGGTTTCTGATTGTCTGCGCAGTCCAGCGTCAGCCGAGACTTCTTGCGCGTCAGGAAACGACGCTCAGCGTGTCGGAACGGGCGTTTCGCCGCGATAGTCGTAAAAGCCGCGGCCGGTCTTGCGGCCCAGCCAGCCGGCCTCGACATATTTCGTCAGCAGAGGGCAGGGACGGTATTTCGTGTCGGCCAGCCCGTCATGCAGCACATTCATGATCGCAAGGCAGGTATCCAGCCCGATGAAATCGGCCAGTTCCAGCGGTCCCATCGGATGGTTCGCGCCCAGTTTCATCGATTCGTCGATGGATTTGACCGATCCCACCCCCTCGTACAGCGTATAGACCGCCTCGTTGATCATCGGCATCAGGATGCGGTTGACGATGAAGGCGGGAAAATCCTCGGCGCTGGCGGCGGTCTTGCCCAGCGTCCTGACGACCTCGTGCAGCAGATCGAAAGTGGCCTGGTCGGTGGC
>DBFD01000041.1:10296-10977 GCA_002294185.1 Paracoccus sp. UBA889 | reverse complement strand
ATGCCGCGGATCAGTTCGACCAATTGCATGACCGGAACCGGATTCATGAAGTGGAAGCCCATGAATTTCTCGGGCCGGTCGGTGCGGCTGGCCAGTCGCGTGATCGAGATCGAGGACGTGTTCGAGGTCAGGATCGTCTCGGGCTTCAGGTGCGGCTGAAGGTCTTCGAAAATGGCCTGCTTGACGGTCTCGCGTTCGGTCGCGGCCTCGATCACCAGGTCGGTCCGGCCCAGATCGGCCAGACGAAGCGTGGTCGTGATGCGCCCCATCGCAGCCTTCTTGTCCTCGGCCGAAATCCTGTCGCGACCGACCTGACGTTCGAGATTCCGGTCGATCAGGGACAGGGCCTTGTCCAGGGCATCCGGGCTGATGTCGTTCAGCACCACATCATAGCCCGCGAGGGCGAAGACATGGGCGATGCCGTTGCCCATCTGGCCCGCGCCGATGATTCCAACCGTCTCGATCGCCATTCTCGCCTCGTTTCCTGACCGGCGCGACGATAGGGCGGGCGCGGTCATGCTGCAATGCAAAACCGCCCCCGGCGGGGGGCGGTTGTTTGGGTATTTGGGCAACGGAGAGGCTGCTACAGCTTTTCCGTCAATTCGGGCACGATCTGGAACAAATCGCCCACCAGGCCGTAATCGGCGATCTGGAAGATCGGGGCTTCCTCGTCCTTGTTGA
>DBFD01000041.1:5914-9965 GCA_002294185.1 Paracoccus sp. UBA889 | reverse complement strand
GCGACGATGACCTTGCTGTCCTTCATGCCCGCAAGATGCTGGATCGCGCCCGAGATGCCGACGGCGACATAGAGTTCCGGCGCCACCACCTTGCCGGTCTGACCGACCTGCCAGTCGTTCGGGGCATAGCCCGAATCGACGGCCGCGCGCGATGCGCCGACGGCGGCGCCCAGCTTGTCGGCCAGGGCCTCGATGATGGCGAAATCGTCCCTGGACCCCACGCCGCGGCCGCCCGAGACGACACGCCCGGCCGAGGTCAGTTCTGGCCGGTCGCTTTCGGCGACCTCGTCGCCGACCCATTTCGACAGGCCCGGATCCTCGGCGGCGCCGATCGCCTCGACCGGGGCGCTGTTGCCGTCGCCTGCCGCGTCGAAGCTGGCGGTGCGGATGGTCATCACCTTCTTGGCGTCCCTGGATTTCACCGTCTGGATCGCGTTGCCGGCATAGACCGGGCGTTCGAACGTGTCGGCATCGATCACCGCCGAGACGTCCGGGATCACCATCGCATCCAGCAGCGCCGCGACGCGCGGCATGATGTTCTTGGCATCCGTCGTGGCAGGCGCGGCGATGTGGCTGTAATCCCCGGCCAGCGACACCAGCAGCGCCGCCGCCGGTTCGGCGAGACGGTGGCCGTAAAGCGCATCCTCGGCCACCAGCACCCTGGCCACGCCGTCTATCGTCGCGGCCTCGTCGCCCGCGGCCCTCGCCTGGGCGCCGGCGCAAAGCACCGTGACCTCGCCCAGGGATTTCAGCGCGCCCACGGCCTTGGCCGTCGCGTCGCGGCTCAGTTCGCCATTCGTGACTTCACCCAGCAGAAGAACAGCCATCACACGACCCCCGCTTCTTTCAGTTTCGCAACCAGTTCGTCGACCGAATCGACCTTGATCCCGGCCTTGCGGCCCTCGGGTTCGCGGGTCGACACGATCTCGAGCCGGGGCGAGACATCGACGCCGTAATCGGCGGCCGTCTTTTCGTCCAGCGGCTTCTTCTTGGCCTTCATGATGTTGGGAAGGCTGGCATAGCGCGGCTCGTTCAGGCGCAGATCGGCGGTGACGATCGCGGGCAGCCTGACCTCGATGGTCTGCAACCCGCCATCGACCTCGCGGGTGACCTTCGCGCTGTCGCCCTCGATCTCGAGCTTGCTGGCAAAGGTCGCCTGGCTCCAGCCAAGCAGCGCCGCCAGCATCTGGCCGGTGGCGTTCATGTCGTTGTCGATCGCCTGCTTGCCGGCGATGACCAGCTTCGGCTGCTCCTCGTCGATCACGGCTTTCAGGATCCTGGCCACGGCCAGCGGCTCGATATCCTGGTGCACGTCCTCGGCGGCCACGACCAGGATCGCCCGGTCGGCGCCCATCGCCAAGGCCGTGCGCAGCGTCTCGGCCGCCTGCTTGACGCCGATGCTGACGGCCACGACCTCATCGGCCGCGCCCTTTTCCTTCAGCCGGATCGCTTCTTCGACCGCGATCTCGTCGAAGGGGTTCATCGACATCTTCACATTGGCCAGATCGACCCCGGATCCATCGGCTTTCACACGGGCCTTGACGTTGTAGTCGATCACCCGCTTCACCGGCACGAGAACCTTCATGTGGCTGCTCTCCCTTGGTTGCGTCCTTCGTCGGGGCCAAGTGTTAGCGGCTGGTCCCGCCCGGGAACAGCCGAAAAACGGCTTCCGACGCTGCGTTTGCGCCCGACTTGTATCGTCGGGCGGTGTCTATCTGCTGGCGCCCGGAACCCACAGGATATCCTCGGTTCCGCCGCCATTGGCCTGACGGGCGGCGACGAACAGCCAGTCCGACAGGCGGTTCAGGTAGCGGATGGCCGCCGGATTGGCATCGCCCGTCGCCGCCAGGGCGGTCGCGCAGCGTTCCGCGCGGCGGGCCACGGTGCGCGACAGGTGCAGATGCGCCGCAAGGGCGGAACCGCCCGGCAGGATGAAGCTGCGCAAGGGTTGCAGATCGGCGTTCATGTCGTCGATCTCGGTTTCGAGGCGCGCGACCTGCGCGTCGATGATCCGCAGCACGGGATGATCCGCCTGATCGTCCGCCCCGATATCCGGCCGCGACAGGTCCGCGCCCAGATCGAACAGGTCGTTCTGGATCATGGCCAGACGGTCGGCCATGCCATCGGCCGCGTGCAGGCGGCACAGGCCCAGGGTCGCGTTCAGTTCGTCCACGGTGCCGTAGGCGGCGACGCGGGCGTCATGTTTTGCCACCCTGCTGCCATCGGACAGGGCGGTTTCGCCCTTGTCGCCGGTGCGGGTGTAGATCCGGTTCAGGACAACCATCAGCGCGACCTCAGCCAGATGAACAGCAGGATCAGGGCAACGGCGATCGCCTGGCCGATGATCCGCCATCGCATCAGGCGATTGCCGTGCTTGCGGTTGAATTCGCCGCCGCGCGCGAAACCGCCGATCCCGGTGGCGAGGATGCCCAGCACCACCAGCATCGCCAGCACCACGATATAGAAGAGAGGTCCGTCCCGCATGAGCTTGTCCACCTTTCGGGCGCGACCCTAGCCCCGGCGGGCAAACCAGTCCAGAGCCCGCGTGGGCATCAGCCGCCGCCCGAAGCCCGAGATCCATGTCGGCGTCGTGACATAGTAGCGCGGGCGCGGCCTGTCCGAGGTCAGCGCATGGACGATCCTGTCGCTGACCGCCGAGGGCGGCAATTCGAACCGATCCTTGCCCGCGGGTTCATAGAGCCGCTTGAGCAGGCTTGCGCGGTATTGATCGGCGCGGGGGCTGTCCTGCCAGTTCACCCAACGCTCGAAATGGGGGATGGCGTTTTCGCGGATGCGGCTGGCGATCGGGCCGGGCTCGATCAGGATCACGCGGATGCCGGTGCCCTGCATTTCCAGCCGCAGCACGTCGGTCAGGCCCTCCAGCGCGAATTTCGTCGCTACATAGGGGCCGCGCCAGGGAATGCCGATCAGCCCGAGGACGGAACTGATATTGACGATCCGCCCGACGCCGCGCCGGCGGAAATGGGGGATCAGGCGAACGCTCAGATCGTGGGTGCCGAACAGGTTTGTCTCGAAGATCGCGCTCAGGGCGCCGCGCGGCATGTCCTCGACCGCGCCGGGCAGGGCGAAGGCGGCGTTGTTGACAAGCGCGTCCACTGGGCCGCCCGACAGCACGTCCGCGACCAGCGCCCGGACGCTGTCCGGATCCGCCAGTTCCAGGTGGTGGCATTCCATCCCTTCGGCCTGGCGGGCGCTGATGTCGCCGGGTTTGCGGCAGGTGGCCACGACCTGCCAGCCTTCCTGCTGCATCCGACGCGCGGCATCCAGACCGATGCCGGACGAACAGCCGGTGATCAGCACCCGTCCCGCCATGATCAGGGCCGCGCCTGACTGAGAAACTGCGCGGACATATAGCCGACGCGGCCGTCGGAATCGCGAATGTTGATCCAGGCGTCATCGGTCGGACCCAGGACTTCGACCGCCGCCCCTTGCGAAAGCGACCCGATCACCCGGTCGCCGGTCGAGGGACCGGCGCGGAAATTCACCCGGTTGCCCGTGACATAGAAGACCGGCCCCTGCGTGCCGGGCGGGGCCTGCGCCGGATCCTGTGGTGTCCGTCCCGCATATTCGGGCGAAGGTTGCAGCGGCGGGCCGGGAAATTCCTGCACCTTCTGCGGGGTCTGCGCGGCTGCCTCGACGACCTCGGGGGCGGGCCGGGGAGCGGGATCCCTGCGCGCCTCGGCCCGAGGATCGGGCTTTTCGGGCGCGATTGCCCGGGGCTGCGGCCCGTCGCGCCCCGCACGCAGATCGCCCGAACCAAAGACCAGCATGACCAGATACAGCCCGATCAGCGTCACCACCAAGAACACACCAAGTCTGACCATATCCCTACCCTGTTTCCGGATGACCTCTTGCGCGGCCCCGATAAACGATCCGCCACCCGAACGCCCGATTCGAGGCGCCCGTTCCCATTTTTGCCGATCCGCAGAGCCGGCGAAGGGCGCAACCCCGCCCCGCGGGCGGCAAGCGTTCCGCGATTCACCGCATCCTGCCGTCATGGAACGTTCGTGCCGGGTTGCAAGGGGCGGGG
>DBFD01000041.1:1015-5577 GCA_002294185.1 Paracoccus sp. UBA889 | reverse complement strand
CGCAAGGGGCGGGGCCGCAAGGGATCGTGAACGCCGTCGCTCTCAGCATTTGCGGACCGGCCTGCTATGGTTGCGGAAGCCGCGTCGATGGGACGGTCCTGATTCCGCTTACGGCGTCGAGATGAAAAGGAAATGTTCCGGATGCGACGATTGCTTTTGCTGTTTGTGCTGATGCCCGGCGTGGCGCTGGCGAATTCGCCGCGCGTGGTCGGAATCGAGGCCATGAGCCAGGACGGAACGTGGCGGTTCGATGTCGCGGTCGAACATGCCGACGAAGGCTGGGACCATTATGCCGATGCGTGGCAGATCCTTGGCGCGGACGATACCGTTCTGGGAACGCGGGAACTGGTCCATCCGCATGTGGATGAACAGCCCTTCACCCGCTCGCTGAGCGGGGTAAACCTGCCGCAAGACCTGACACAGGTGCGGATCCGCGCCCATGACAGCGTCCATGGCTGGGGCGAGGCGGTGACCTTCGATCTGCCCGATCAGCCTTGAGATGAGGCGCCGCGGGCCGGGCTTTCCGCGCCCGTTTCCTGCGCTTTTCGTCTGGACCGGCAGCGCGGCTCGGCCTATCCATCCGTCATGTCCGACGAAGTGCCGAACGATCCCGACCAGAACCTTCAGGCCGAACCGCTCAGCCGGGCGATCGGCGAACGCTATCTGACCTACGCGCTGTCCACGATCATGAACCGCGCGCTGCCCGATGCGCGCGACGGACTGAAGCCGGTGCATCGCCGCATTCTCTATGCGATGCGCGAACTCAGGCTGGCGCCCAACGGTGCCTTCCGAAAATCGGCCAAGATCACCGGCGACGTGATGGGCAATTACCACCCCCACGGCGATGCGGCGATCTACGACGCCATGGCGCGGCTGGCCCAGGATTTCGCCATGCGCTATCCTTTGGTGGACGGACAGGGCAATTTCGGCAATATCGACGGCGACAACCCGGCCGCCGCGCGCTATACCGAGGCGCGGCTGGCGCAGGCCTCCGAGGCGCTGATGGACGGGCTGGCCGAGAACAGCGTCGATTTTCGCGCCAATTACGACGGCACCCTGACCGAACCGGTCGTGCTGCCGGCGGCCTTTCCAAACCTGCTGGCCAATGGCGCATCCGGTATCGCCGTCGGCATGGCCACGAATATCCCGCCGCACAACCTGCATGAACTGATCGATGCCTGCCTGCACCTGATCAAGACGCCCGAGGCGCGCGACGACACGCTGGCGGGCATCGTGCAGGGCCCGGATTTCCCGACCGGCGGGGTGATCGTGGAAAGCCGCGAATCGATCGCCGAAACCTATCGCACCGGCCGCGGCGCCTTTCGCGTCCGCGCCAAGTGGGAGCAGGAGGATCTGGGCCGCGGCCAATGGCAGGTGGTCGTCACCGAAATCCCCTATCAGGTCCAGAAATCCCGTCTGATCGAACGTCTGGCCGAACTGATCCAGACCAGGAAGATCCCGATTCTTGCCGATGTCCGCGACGAATCCGCCGAGGATATCCGCATCGTGCTGGAACCCAGGACCCGGGCCGTCGATCCCGAACAGATGATGGCCGCCCTGTTCCGCGTCAGCGATCTGGAGATTCGTTTCAGCCTGAACATGAACGTCCTGATCGATGGCCGCGTGCCCAGGGTCTGCTCGCTGAAAGAGGTTCTGCGCGCCTTTCTGGATCATCGCCGCGAGGTGCTGATCCGGCGCGCGAATTTCCGTCTGGACCGGATCGCGGCGCGGCTGGAGGTGCTGGAAGGCTATCTGGTCGCCTATCTTAACCTTGACCGGGTGATCGAGATCATCCGCTACGAGGAAGATCCGAAACGCAAGCTGATGCAGGAGGATTGGAGCGGCGGCGACAGCGTTTCCGGAATTTTTCTGAACGAGGTGCAGGTCGAGGCGATCCTGAACATGCGGCTGCGCGCCCTGCGCAAGCTGGAAGAGATCGAGCTTCGCGCCGAACGCGACAGCCTGCTGGCCGAACGCGAGGAATTGCAGACGATGCTGGGCGATGAGGCCGCGCAATGGGCGCGCATCGCCGATCAGATGAAGGAGGTGCGCAACCTCTTCGGCAAGTCCAGTCCCGACGGTCAGCGACGGACGCTGATCACCGATGCGGTCGAGGCCCCGCCGATCGACATGGAGGCGATGATCGAGCGCGAGCCGCTGACCGTGATCCTGTCCAGAATGGGCTGGATCCGCGCCATGAAGGGCCATCAGCCGCTGGATGCCGAACTGAAGTTCCGCGACGGCGACGGACCGGCGATGGCGCTTCATGCCGAGACGACCGACAAGCTGATGGTCTTTGCCTCGAACGGTCGTTTCTACACGCTGCCCGCCAACGCGCTGCCCGGCGGGCGCGGCATGGGCGAGCCGCTGCGCCTGATGGTGGATCTGCCCAATGAGGCCGAGGTGATCGCGATGTTCCCCTGGCGCGAGGGGCGGAAATATCTGGTCGCTTCGAAAGCCGGGAACGGTTTCATCGTCGATGCCGCCGACATTCTGGCCCAGACCAAGACCGGCAAGCAGGTGCTGAACGGCGACGCGCTGCTGTGCAAGCCGGTCGGCGGCGATCATGTCGCGGTGGTCGGCACGAACCGCAAGATGCTGGTCTTTCCGCTGGCCGATCTGCCGGAAATGTCGCGCGGCAAGGGCGTCCGCCTGCAGCGTTTCGGCAACGGCGGCGGGCTGGTGGCCGCCGATACGCTGTCCGACGCGACCTTCGTCACGCTTTCCGAAGGGCTGAGCTGGTCGATGACGGGCGGCAAGACCCGGACCGAAAGCGATCTCGGCGATTGGCTGGGCAAGCGCGCCGGCGCCGGGCGCATGGCCCCCCGCGGCTTTCCCCGCAATCACAAGTTCGACTGAATCGCGGTCCGGCCGACCTCTGCGGCGCCGGTCAGCGCATCCGGACCCATTTCCAGCCCGTGATCATCGGGCGGACCAGATCCTCGTTCTTCCACAATCGGTAGAACAGGATCATCGCCACGTGCAGAAACAGCAGGATCAGCACGATGCTGCCGCCGAGGCTGTGCCAGCCGACCGCCTTTCGCGACAGCCATCCCGGCACGTCCCCGGCCAGCGGACCGACATTCACGAAATCCTCGGGGTCCGAAATCAATCCCGTTCCGACCTGCCAGATCAGCGCAAGAAGCATGGCGATGACAGACAGCGCGCCCAGCGGATTATGCCCGAACCAATGACTGGGGGAGCGATCCAGGACGTGGCGCAGATAGCCCGCCACGGCCGAGGGTCCGCGCAGGAAGGTGCCAAAGCGCGCCGGCGCCGGACCCACAAAGCCCCAGATGATGCGAAAGACCAGCAACGCGACGATCGCGTATCCCAGCGAAAAATGCAGTGTCATCACGTTCGGGCCGAACTGGCCCAGAAGCCAGTTCACGACCACCAGCAGCGCCAGTGTCCAGTGATAGAATCGCAGCGCGGGATCCCAGACCCGAATCTTGCGCGCCTCGCGGGACCGGCCCATTACTTCTTGCGGAAGCTGTCGTGACAATCCTTGCAGGCGCCGCCCAGCTTTTGCAGGACCGGGCCGATATTGGCCTGTCCGCCCTTCACCGCCTCCGAGGCGCCGCTCGCGGCCTCTCCGAGGGCGGCATAGGACATGGCGAAGTCTTCGGGCTTTTCCCAGATCGCCGGCAGCGCGTCGGATCCCTCCATCTCGCCATTGGCGGTGCCCTCGATGAAAAGCGGCGGAATGTCGTATTTCGTCAGTGCCTCGATATTGGCGGCGGCTTTCGAGGCCGCGGCCTCGTCATAGTCGATCTCGCCCTTTGCCATCGCGGCCAGGGGCGCCATGTTCAGTGACAGCAGCTTCATATAGCCCTGTCGCCCCTGGAGAACGTCTTCCTCCTGCTCGGCATGGGCGGCAAGGGGCAGGGCGGCTGTGACGGCGATGGCCGCGATGGTCAAGAATTTCATGGCTGTTTCCCTGTTGAAATATCTGGCCTTCGTGGCGCCGATACTGGCAGAGGGCCGGAGCCGGATCAATTCTCATCGCGAATCGATCACGGGATTGCGATGGCCCGCCAGGCGTCTTTCCGCGCCGGTCGCGCAGCACGGGTCAGGTATAGAGCGGTGTGGCGCCGGCCTCGGCATGGATGCCGTTCACGGCCTCGCGCGACAGGCCCATGGCCTGGGCCAGATCACGCAGATAGCGGGCCTCGTCTTCATTGTCGAAATCGATGGCCAGCAGGGACATCAGATAGACCTGCGCCTCCAGCCCTTTGGGCACTTCGCCTGCAAGCGCCCTGGCATCGACCGGCGCGGCCATCTGTTCGCGGATGAACTGCCGTTCGTCGTCGTCGAGGCTGTCGCCCAGATGTCCCAGCAGTCGTTGCTTTTCGGCATCGTCGATGCGGCCATCGGATTTGGCGGCCTGGATCATCGCCCGCAGCATCAGCCCCGCCACGGCGTTCTGTTCCGGAGTGGGCGCGATCTCGGGTTCGTCATCGCGGATCACCGCATCGTTGAACAATTCGCCGAAGCTCGCGTCGTTTTGCGGCTGCGAATCCTTGCGCGCAAGCCCGCCGGCCGCGGCGCCGCCGGCGGCG
>DBFD01000041.1:0-682 GCA_002294185.1 Paracoccus sp. UBA889 | reverse complement strand
CGCCCAGCAGGTCGCCCAGACCGCCGCCGCTGCCACCGCGAGGGGCGTCGCCCGTTCTGCCGGCGCCCGAAAGCTGGCCCAGCAACCCGCCCAGCCCGCTGCCCGACGCGGACCCGCCCGCGCCAAGTCCGTCCAGCAAACCGCCCAGGCCCCCGCGGGCGCCGCCCGACCCGCGACCGCCATAGGCCTGGCCCGTCCCCGCCTGACTGCCCGAACGGCCGCCCAGGACCTGGCCCAGCCGGTCGCGCAGATTGCCCTGGCCCTGTCCATCGAGATTGTTGCCGAACAGGTCGTCCAGCAGCCCGCCGCCCCGACCATCCGCGCGACCACGCTGCGAGGATCCGGACTGATTGCGCATCACCGCGCCGATTCCCTTGGCCAGCATGACTCCGGCGGCGACGCGGGCAAGTGTTTTCATCAGGCTCATGACGTGGTCCTTTCGGCTGGGGCCGCCCGGCGGGGCGGCGCGTCAGCACGCGAACCCGCATCCGGCCCGACCGGTTCCCGGCGTCACGACAATCTTGCGTCGGGCGGGGCGGCTTTTGCCTTGGAAATGCAGGCTTGCGGAGGCTTGATTTTTCCGGGGCCGGCTTATACATCGCGGCGCACGTCAATTCGGGGCCATCTCATGCCACGCCCCGCGATCAGGAGGCCCTAGATGGCAAAGGCAAAGTTTGAACGG
>DBFD01000070.1:6371-6807 GCA_002294185.1 Paracoccus sp. UBA889 | reverse complement strand
AGATCCGCAGGGCCCACTGATAGGCGCTGATGATATCGGTCGTCTCGAATGCGCCTGGATGGCACCGCCCGGATCGCCTGCGTCACACCGCTTGCGCCCATTCTTCTGCCAACGATCCTGACCCATGTCCGGAAGCAGCACCCCAACCTGACGATCGAGGTCATGGGGGTCTCGACCTATGAAATGCCCACCGCGATCGATGGCGGAGAGGCCGATTTCGCCCTGTGCTACGGCCCCGTCGATTGGCACCAGCATCGCTTTGCGCCGCTGTTTCAGGCGCCCCCGCATGTGGCGCTACCGGTGGATCACGCCTTGGCCAGCGGTCGTTTCGTGACCCTCGAACAACTGGAACCAGAGCCCCTTGTGGTGCTGGACCTGGAGCATTCCAGAAAATATCTTCTCGACCTTTTCGCCAGTCGGGGGCTGAAACCCAATG
>DBFD01000070.1:0-6076 GCA_002294185.1 Paracoccus sp. UBA889 | reverse complement strand
CGCCTACTCCGCCCGTTCGACCGATATGATGCGCGCGCTGATCGCGGCCGGTATGGGATATGGCGTCTTCAATATCAGGCCGTTGTCCAAACAGACCTGCGCGACCGGTGATCTGGTGCGCCTGCCATTGGCGGGAAGCCACGACGCGCCAAGTGCGGGCGTGCTGGTCCGGCGGGACGCGGCGCTGACCACAATCTGCCTGGCCATCATCGGCGCTTGCGAATTGAAGGCCGCAGAGGGCGCCTTCGACGCCGCTGTCATTCAGCCTTACACGCCATAGCAAGCCAGGACCGCGCATCGCGGCCCGGCCCGTATCGTGCGCCGAGATCGCGCAAATCCGGATTGGCGCCAGATCGCCGGCGCATTCTGACAGGACCGCCGCTGGAACCCCGCCTGAAGCGCGGATCGCCTAGGATGACCCACCCGGCCTCGGCATTGTTCCCGGAATTCTGTTCCCTCTTGACATCGGTCGCGCGGAACACTCTTCCTCATTTATTTCTCGATATTTCCGCTCCTTGTTCAGTCTTTCCGCCAGGCATATCTAGCCTTCAACGCAGAAGGAGACCTTGATGACAAAATCGTTCATCGCCGCATTGGCCCTGATCGCCGCGGGCACCGCCGCTTCCGCCGAGACGATTCGCGTCGGCATGTCGGGGGGATATTTCCCCTTCACCTTTGTAAAGCAGGACAAGCTTCAGGGTTTCGAGGTCGACCTGATGAATGCCATCGCCGCGGAAACCGGGGATACGGTGGAATTCGTCACCATGTCCTTTTCGGGTCTGATCGGCGCGCTGGAATCGGGCCGCATCGACACGATCGCCAACCAGATCACCATCACGCCGGACCGCGAAGCGACCTTTGCCTTTACCCAGCCCTATGTCTATGACGGCGCGCAGATCGTCGTGAAAGAGGGCAACGAGGTGGGCATCACCGGGCCGGAATCGCTGTCGGGAAAATCGGTCGCGGTCAATCTGGGCTCGAATTTCGAGGCGCTTCTGCGTGATCTGCCCAATGCCGCCGATATCGACATCCGCACCTACGATTCCAATATCGAACAGGACGTGGCGCTTGGCCGCATGGATGCCTTCGTCATGGACCGCGTCTCGACCGGACAGGTCATCGCGAAAAGCCCGCTACCGCTGGAAATGGCCGGGCAGTCCTTCAGCGAAATCAGGAACGCGCTGCCGTTCCGCAAGGACGAAGCCGGTCTGGCGCTTCGTGACAGGATCGACGCCGCGCTGACCACGCTGAAGGAAAACGGCACGCTGGCGGACATTTCGCGGAAATGGCTGGACGCCGACGTGACCAGCCCTGCCGACGAGTAATGGACGGGCTTGATACAGGATACATGATCGGGCTGTTCCCGATCATCCTGAGCTATGTCCCCCTGACCCTGACCATGGCGGTGACAGCCATGGCCGGGGCGCTTGTCCTGGCCTCGGCGCAGGCGATCATCCGCATCTTCAGATTGCCGGTGATCGACCAACTGGTCGCGCTGTTCATCAGCTTCTTTCGTGGCACGCCGCTGCTGGTCCAGCTGTTCCTGTTCTATTACGGGCTTCCGCGCGTCGTCTCGGCGCTGACCAGCATCGACGGCGTCACCGCCGCGATCATCGGTCTGACGCTGCATTTTTCGGCCTATATGGCGGAATCGATCCGCGCCGCGATCCTTGGCGTCGATCGCAGCCAGTGGGAGGCGTCTGAGGCGATCGGCATGACGCGCGGACAGATGCTGCGCCGCATCATTCTGCCCCAGGCGGCGCGGATCGCGGCCCCGACGCTGATGAATTACTTCATCGACATCATCAAGAGCACGTCTCTTGCCTTCACTCTGGGCGTCACCGAGATGATGGGTGCCGCGCAAAAGGAGGCCGCCGGCAGCTTTCTTTACCTCGAGGCCTTTCTGGTCGTGGCGTTCATCTATTGGGGCATGGTCGAGTTCTTCTCGTTCTTCCAGCGCCAGCTTGAAGTCCGGATGCAGAAGGCCTTTGTGCGATGACAACCAGTTGCAAGATCAGGATCAGCGGCCTGAGCAAGCGGTTTTCCGACAATGTCGTCCTGAACGACATCAACCTGGATCTGGAACCGGGCGAGCGGGTGGCGATCATCGGGCCATCGGGAACGGGAAAATCGACATTGCTTCGCTGCCTCAACTTTCTCGACCGTCCCGATGCGGGCCTTCTGACGATCGGGGATCTGTCCGTCGACGCGACTCGGGCCAGCCGCGCCCAGATCCTCGCATTGCGCCGTCGCACGGGCTTTGTCTTTCAGAACTACGCGCTTTTCGCCAACAAGACCGCGCGGCAGAACATCACCGAAGGGCTGATAACAGTGCGTCGCTTGCCGCGCCGTCAGGCCGAAGCCCGCGCCGACGAGGTGCTGTCCCGGATCGGGCTTTCGGAAAAGGCCGACAGCTATCCCAGTGCCCTCTCGGGCGGGCAGCAACAGCGCGTGGGCATTGGCCGCGCCATGGCGATGGATGCGGAACTGCTGCTTTTCGATGAGCCGACAAGCGCGCTGGACCCTGAATGGGTGGGCGAGGTGCTGGATCTGATCCGATCCATCGCGGATGGCCGCCAGACCATGCTGATCGTCACCCACGAGATGCAATTCGCCCGCGAGATCGCAGACCGGGTCGTGTTCATGGAGAATGGACGGATCGTCGAGCAGGGGCCGCCGGCAAGAATCTTCGACGCGCCCACGGACGACCGAACGCGGGCATTTCTAAGACGGGTCGGCTGAAGATTGAAAGACCGGGACAATATTGGCGGCGGATACGGGCTTCGCGCAAGTCTGCCGACAAGAACCGGCCGGCCAAGCCCAGCGGCAGCAGGCGAATTATCGGGCCTTCAATGGCGTTGCATCGCCACCGAAGGCCAAAGGTTGATGATCGACCGAGGCTTGATCGCCACGACGGCAGCAGAGAATCAAGGACGATCCCGTCCAAGGCGGTGCCGCCGCCCGGATCTCGCGGCCCGACCAGCCTTCACGGTGACCGCGCGGTTCTCCGTGCCCGTCCCGCCGCCACAGCGCGATGGCGGGACAGCGACGGTCACTTCTGCAACTCGGTCCAGATGGCGGTCATGTAGTCGCGGGCGGTCGGCGAACACAGCGGCATCCACCGGCCATTGGCCAGATGCTCCTCGGGCACGACCATCTCGGGGGCGTTCTTCATCTCATCGCTGAAGAATTCCTCGGAGCCCGCGATGCCGTTGGGGTATTTCGCGTATTCCGAATTCATCGCGGCGTTTTCGGGATCCATGATGAAGTCGAGGAACTGATAGGCCTCATCGACATTCTGGGCATCCGCCAGCAGCGCGATGGAATCCATGAACAGCGGATAGCCTTCCTTGGGATAGCCGTAGACGACCGCCGGATTTTGCATCCGCGCGCGCATGATCGCGCCCGACCAGTATTCGGATGCCTTGACATCGCCGCTGCCCATCTTGTCGGACATGCCGTAATCCATCGACATCCATTTCGGCTTGGCTTCGACCAGTTTGTCGCGGACCTTCTTCAGCATCTCCTTGTCCTCGGTGCAGGGCTCGCCGCCCAGATACATCGTGGTCAGATGGATGATGTCGGACATTTCCGGGGCGACATTGACCTTGCCCACCAATTCCTTGGGCGGGTCGAGAAAGATGGCCGAGGTATTCGGATCGCCGTCATAGGTTTCCGTGTTCACGCCCATACCGACCGTGCCCCACAGCCAGGGGATCGAATAGACGCGGCCCTTATCCCAGGGGACATCCATCCACTTGGCATCGATATTGCCGAAATTCTTCAGCCGCTCGTGATCCAGTTCGGCCAGCAGCCCCTTTTGCACGAAGATCGGAACATAGTTCGCCGAAGGCACGACCAGATCGAAGCCATGCCCCCCGGCGCTGACCTTGGCCAAGGCGGTGTCGTTGCTGTCGTAATCGGTGATGGTGACGTCGATGCCGGTCTGATCCTCGAATTTCTTGATGAGGTCGGGACTGGTATAGTCGCCCCAATTGTAGAGATTCAGTTTTCCTTCTGCCAGCGCGGGCAGCGCGACGGCAGAAACCCCGATGGCGAGGAGGGCGATTCTTGTCATGATTTTCTCCTGTTGAACTGTCGGTTGATGATGAAGAATGCGGTCAGCAGGACGACCGTGACCGCCAGCAGCATGGTCGATATCGCGTTCACCTCGGGCGAGACGCCGCGCCGCATCTGGCCCAGCATATAGGTCGGCAGCGTGTCCTGGCCGGCAGATTTCACGAACTCGGTGATGACGACGTCGTCCAGGCTGATGACAAAGGCCAGCATCGCGCCGGCGGCGACGCCCGGCATCAGCAGCGGCAGGGTAATGTGGCGAAAGGTCTGCATCGGCGTCGCGTAAAGATCGGCCGCGGCCGATTCCAGCGTGGCGTCCATCCCCTCCAGCCGGGCCGAGATCGGAAGATAGGAGAAGGGGATGCAGAAGGCGGCATGGGCCGCGATCAGATAGCCCAGACCCTGATAGCCGGTGACCTGCCGGATGCTGGCGAAGAAGATCAGCAGCGCCACGGCAGTCACGATCTCGGGCACCATCAGCGGCTGATTGATCGCCATATAGGCCGCGCCCCTGCCCTTCATCCGGCGGTTCCGGACGATGCCCAGGGCGGCCAGCGTCGCCAGGATCGTCGCGATGGCCGAAGCCGAGCCCGCGATCACCAGCGACCGCACCGCCGCGGCCTTGACCGTTTCGTTCGCCCAGGCGCGGCCATACCAATCCAGCGAAAATCCGCCCCAGACCGCGACCGATTCCCCGCCATTGAAGCTGTAGGCGACCAGCGTCACGATCGGCAGGTACAGCAGCACGAAGACCGCGATGGCGATGGCGGCAAAGCCCGGCAGGCGGGCGGCGTCGAATGCGGATCTAGCCATTGCGCTCGGCCCCGGCCAGGGCGCGGACATAGACCGCCAGCGCCAGCGCCACCGCGATCAGCAGCAACACCGCCAGCGCCGCGCCAAGCGGCCAGTTCTGCCCCTGCCCGAATTGCAGCTCGATGAAGTTGCCGATCATCATGTTCTTTCCCCCGCCCAGCACACGGGGTGTCACATAGGCCCCCAGCGAGGGCACGAAGACAAGGATCGATCCGGCGACGATTCCCGGCCGGATCACCGGAAGCACGACATGGCGCAACACCTGCCAGCGGCTTGCGAACAGGTCATAGGCCGCCTCCAGCAGGCGGGTGTCGAAACGATCGATGGCCGCATACATCGGCAGAACCATCATCGGCAGATAGACATAGGCCATCCCGATCAGCACCGCGGTATCGGTGTAGAGCAGGTTGACCGGACCGGCCCCGAACCAGCCCAGCACCTGGTTCAACAATCCCTCGCTGCGGATGATCTCGTTGATGGCGATGGTGCGGATCAGCAGGTTGGTCCAGAACGGAATGGTGATCAGGAACAGCCACATCGCCCGGCGCTGCGGCGGCCGGGTGGCGATGAACCATGCCGTCGGCAGGCCAAGCAGAAAGGTGATGGCCGTGGTCAGCACCGACAGCTTGACCGATCGCCAGAAGATCGTCAGATGCGCGTCGGCCCAGGACAGGGTGTCGTCGAAGATGTCGCGCGACAGGAACACCTGTTGCCAGGCTTGCGTCGTGAAGGGCCGTTCCACGCCCGAATAATCGCCCGGCGTCATGAAGGAATAGACCAGCACGATCAGCAGAGGCCCGATCGAGGCCATCACCAGCAGCGCCAGCGCGGGCGCCGCCAGCGCCCAGGAATTCAGCGTCGCTTTTGTCTGCGGATCGGTCAATCTGCCTCCAGCACCTGAATGGCGGGGCCGGGCAGGTCCAGCCCGATCCGCGTGCCCGGCAGCGGCACCGCCTGCGCGGCGGGCAGGCGCAGCACAATGGGGCTGCCATCGGGCAGTTCGGCCATCACCTGCAGGGCATTGCCCAGATAGATCGTCTCGACCACACGGGCGGTGATGGCATCGCCCAGGCGCACTTCCTCGGGGCGGATCGCCAGAATCACGCGGCCCTGCGGTTCGTCGCGGTCCAGCCGCACTTCTGCGTTGCCCAGCCGCGCGATCTTGCCCTGAATGTCGGCGGGCAGG
>DBFD01000056.1:57754-62207 GCA_002294185.1 Paracoccus sp. UBA889 | reverse complement strand
CAATCGGAGGCGGCGACCCCTGGTATCCACGAAGACGCGTCGACCCTCGCAAAATCATCCAACTCAAATATAAATATTCAGTCATGGAAAATGAGACGCATGAAATGCGCATATTGGCCATAAATGCGGAAACCCATTCCTCAGGAATTGATTTCCCTTGATCCATTCGCGACGACGACGGCCGGTCGGTCAGTGGCGGTTCTTGACGACGACCTTGATGGCGTCCTCGACACGTTCGCGTGCATAGCGCAAGGCCTCGGGCAGATCCTCCATGTCGAAGGTGTGGGTATGGATCCTGGTGGCGTCAAATCGCTTGTCGGCCATGAAAGCATGGGCACGGTGGGTGGCGGATTTACCTTCGCCACGGATGCCGTAGATGTAGATGTTGTTGCGCACCAGATGCGCCACATCGACCTTGTCGGCTTCGTGGGGAAAGGCTGCGAGGCAGATCTTGCCGCCGCGGTTGAGCATCCTGCCGACCGTGTCGATCGCCCCCGGTGCACCCGAGCATTCCAGCACATAATCGACCCCCTTGCCTCCGGTGATCTTCCTGACCGCCTCGACAGCATCTTCCTGGCGAACATTGACCACATGATCGGCGCCCAGTTCGCGCCCCACCTCAAGCCGATTGTCGCGCGTGCCGGTCAGGATCACCGGGTGCGCCCCCAGCGACTTGGCCACCGCGACGCCCAGCAGGCCGATCGGACCGGGTCCACAGACCACGACGCTTTCACCGGCGACCAGGCCGCCCAGTTCGGTCAGACCGTACATCGACGTGCCCGCGGTGACGACCAGCGTCGCTTCCTCGTCGGACATCGTATCGCCGATCTTGATCAGCGTGTTGATGTTGTTGACCGCGTAGGAGGCAAAACCGCCATCCGTCGTGAAGCCATTCGCGCGATGGCCCTTGTCCACATCTCCGTAATTCAGGCCGTAATTCAGGCATGACGTGTACATGCCCATCCGGCAACGCTTGCATTGCCCGCACCCGGCGTGGATTTCCACAGTCACGCGGTCGCCGACGGCGAATTCGTCGACGCCCGGTCCCTGCGCGGCGACGGTGCCCATGTATTCATGGCCGGGCGTGAAGTTCTTGTTGAAGGGCAATCCGCCCTGGATCATCGCGGGCGGGCCGGACGAGATGACGTCAAGATCGGTGGCGCAGATCGCCACGGCATCGATGCGGACCAGGACCTCGGCCCGCCCAGGCACGGGCGTCGGCTTTTCGATTCGTCTGAGTTCGCCAGGCTCGCCCAGAACCCATGCCTTCATGGTTTCGGACACGTTCACGGCCGGGCTGGTCTTGACTCCGGGGGGGGCATACATGGGGCGGCTATCTCTCGATTTCGTCTGTCAGACGGCTTCCGTCAGCCGCACGCTGTCGGGCACCGGCAAGGGCGGATTGGCGCTTTTCTTGAATTCGACGGTTGTGAAAAGCAGGTCGGTATCACCGACGTTCTCGACGCTGTGCAGCATGTGGGTTCCCTCGGGGAACTCGAAATGCCTGGTGTCGCCGGGGAAATGGACGACATCCCTGATCGTGCCGTCCTCGAAATAGCCGCGCGCCTTGCCATGCGCGTGGCAGGTCCAGAAATAATTGAGGACGTGCCGGTGAAAGTTGCAACGCTTGCCGGCGGGCAGATGCAGGTGCCAGACGCGAAGGTCGTCGGTTTCCGATACCAGGACGCTGCCAACGACGCCGCTATATTCGTTGACCTTCATGTCTTCGACAAGTTCGGCCGGCCAATCCGGCAGGAGGTTCTTCGACATGGTCCCGTCTCCTTGCTGTTGATGGTGCGCAGGCGTCAGCCTGGCACGGGCGAGGTATCGACGATCGAGGCACTTCCGAGACTATCGAGAACCCTCTTGCGCGAGCTCTGAACATGGCGTCCCGCCAGCGCGATGGCCTGCCGCTTGTCACCCGCGCGGATGGCGCCGATGATCTCGCGATGCTCGCGCTCGAACTTGTCCAGCGACAGATCGTCAGAGCTTGTCACGCTGACATAGGTCAGCCGGTCGAACTGCTCGATGATTTCCTGCGCGATCATGGCAAGCCGGGCGTTGCCGCAATGCGCCGCGATATAGGTGTGAAAGGCGCGGTTGTAATCGATCCAGGTCGGCAGATCGGGGCTGGACGGCGCCTCGGCGAAATCATCGAGACGTTCAAGAACATCCTTGCTGGCCGTGTCCATCATCAGCGAAATGCACTCGCGTTCGAGGATCAGCCGAAGACCATACATGTCGCGGACGTCGCTGATATCGATCTGGCGTACACGATAGCCCTTGCGCGGCAGAACCTCGATCAGGCCCCGCTGCTCCAGCTTCAGCAATGCGTCGCGGATGGGCGATTTGCTGATCCCCAGTCGCGCCACAAGGTCGCGTTCCTGCAGCATCTGGCCCGGCCGCAGCCGACACATCAAAATCTCGGACCGAAGCTCTTGATAGACGCTGTCCCTCGCCAGATCGCGGGGTTTCTCGGCGCTCTGCATGTTCTGATCATGGTCCCTTCTGCCAGAGAACCCGGATTCGCGGGAACAAACCGCGTCGCGGCTTTTGCAGAAAATGGCATCAGGGACGGCCGAGTGTCAACACTGATATTTCAGTTGACAGCCTCGAGGCGTCTCGCATATCCGCAGGACAAGACCTGACAGGCTGCACGCCCGACCTGATCGATCCGCTTGTCGCCCTGGACAATCAGCGCAATTCCGAAAGGACCAGACCATGGAACCCAAACGTTTCACCGGGCTTCTCGTTCCTGCGATCACGCCCTTCCGGGCCGACCTTTCTCCGGATGGCGACGCATTCGTCGAGTTCTGCAAATGGCTGCTGGCCAATGGCGCGAATGGACTGGCGGTGTTCGGCACCACCAGCGAAGCGAATTCGCTGAGTCTCGCCGAACGCATGGCGCTGCTGGAAAAACTGGTGGCCGCAGGTGTTCCGGCCGACGTTCTGATGCCCGGGGTTGGCCTGCCATCACTGATGGATACGATCACGCTGACCAGACACGCGCTGTCGCTTGGGTGCGGCGGGGTTCTGGCGTTGCCGCCCTTCTATTACAAGCCCGTTTCGGTCGAAGGGCTTTACGCCTGGTATGCCGCGGTCATCGATGGCGTCGGTTCTTCCGAACTGGGGCTGTGGCTGTACCATATCCCCCAGAATACCGGCGTCGGCATTCCGCACGATCTGATCGAGCGGCTGATCCGCGATTTCCCGAACACGGTCCTTGGCATCAAGGACAGTTCCGGCGACTGGCCGAATACCGAGGCGATGCTTCGCCGCTTTCCCGGGTTCAGCATCTTCCCGTCTTCGGAAGCGATGCTTGTGAAATCTCACGCCCTCGGCGGTGCGGGATGCATCACCGCATCCGGCAACCTCAATCCCGGCGGGATCGGCGCATTAATCGATGCCCTTGGCACGCCCGAGGCTGACGCATTGCAGGACAAGGTTGCCCGGCTGCGCACGATCGTGACGGGCTTTCCGTTGATCCCGGCAGTCAAGGCGCTGCTGGCGGCCCAGATGAACGACCCGAGGCTTGCCGTGCTGCGCCCACCGCTGGACGCCCTGCCACAGGCCGATCTCGCTACGCTGCGCAAGCGGATGGCGGATGCGGGCTGGTCCCTGCCGGACGCCTGAGAATCATGAAGGAAGGCGGGGGAACGATCCACCCGGCCGGGCCAGGCAGGCTGTTATCGGCATTGGCCGGACCGAAAGCTCACCCCAGCCGCACGGTCTCGCCGCTGTCGGATGACTGCACGATTGCCTCGTAGACGGCGATGTTGCCGATCAGTTCCGCATCGCTCCAGGGATAGTCGTGCCGCCCTGTCACCGCCTGCGCGAAGGCCGTCAGATTGGACACGACCGCATCGCTCCAGTCCAGAACCTCGCGTTCCGGCGCGCCGCCCTTTCGGCAAAGCGACCATTCGATCTGACCGCCCGGCGTGTCGGGATGGCTGGAATAGCGTGCCTCGGCCCAGCCATCCGCGCCGAATACCGCAAAACGCATGTAGTGCGGCGTGTTGAGGATGGCCTGGAAATGGGCGGTGTTACCCGCCGCGAAGCCCAGTTGGGCAACGACCATGTCTCCGGTCGGCCATCCCAGCGTGCGGTCGCGGACCTGCGCCTGAACCGTCTCGACCGGGCCGAACAGCCAGATCATCAGATCGGTCAGGTGGATGCCCATGCCGGTCATGCCGGCGCCGGGAGACATCGTTTTCGACGTGCGCCACCCGTCCCCCGGCAGTCCGGCAAGCTTGTTGTGGCTGAAGGCGGCCTCGGCGTGCATGATCGTGCCCAGATCGCCAGCCGATACCAGCGCCTTGAGCCGCCGCATCGCCGGATCGAAACGCAGCTCGTGCCCGATCCCCAACACCACGCCGGCTTCCCGGCAGGCCAGGACGGCGCAGCGGGCGCTGGCGGCCGTCATGGCCAGCGGTTTTTCACAAAACACATGTTT
>DBFD01000056.1:0-57354 GCA_002294185.1 Paracoccus sp. UBA889 | reverse complement strand
GCGCGGATCGGACAGCACTCCGTCAAAGCCGCTCACGGCCTCGGCCCCCATGGCGCGGATATCGGCATGAAGCGACTGATCGGGCTCGGCGACGGCCAGGACGCTCAGTCTGTCATGGCCTTGCAGGCGGGTCAGGATGTGACGTCCCCACCAGCCAAAGCCCGCAATCGCGATGTTCAGCATCCCCTTCTTCTCCTCATGCGCGAAGCCAGTTCATCACGGCATCCTGAAAGGCAGCCGGATCCTCCATGGCGGGGATATGGGCCAGGCCGGGCAGAACCGTCAGGCGCGCGCCCGGGGTGGCATCCGCCATGGCCTGCATCGCGGCCACCGGCGCGGCCATGTCCTCGCTGCCAACCACATATCGCACCGGCACGGTCAGCTCACCAAGCCGATGCAGATAGTTCAGCCCCTGCAATGCGCGGGCGCAACCGGCAAAACCCGGCACCGCGGTGGCGAGGATCATGGCCTCGGCCCGCACCCGCAGATCGGCAGAGGCCCTGCCGGTGAACCAGCGTTCCAGCGTGCCCGACACGATGGCAGCCATGCCGCCCCTTTCGATTGCGGCGATCCGATCGTCCCAACTGGCCACGAAAGGCGGCGGATTGTCGGCGCGTGCGTCGCAAACCACCATGCGCCGCACCCGATCCGGATGCGCCAGGCCCAGTCCCAGGGCCGTCATCCCGCCCAGCGACAATCCCATCACGTCGGCGCGGTCGGCGCCGACATGGTCAAGAACCGCCAGCATGTCTTCCACCAGCATGTCGAGATCATAGGGCCCCTGCGGCGCCGTGCTTTGCCCATGTCCGCGCGTGTCATAGCGAACCACGCGATGCGTTTCGGCCAGAAAGCCGATCTGGCCGTCCCACATGTGCAGGTCGGTCGCCAGAGAATTCGACAGCAGGATCCAGGGCTTGCCGACCGGGCCCTCGACCTTGACCGAAAGCCTCGCCTCACCCGATTTCACGATGGCACGGGTCATATCGCGGCCTTCAGCTGATCTTTCTCGGCCTTGTTGACGAGCGGAAGGACCTTCTCCGCCATCAGGATCTTCGAACGTCGCGCCAGTTCCGGGTCGGCCCAGTCATGGCCCGCATAAAGAAGGGTGCCGAATTGCCCGGTCAGTTCGCGGAACGCCAGCAATTCTTCGGCGACCTTGTCGGGGGTGCCGTAGGTCACCAGGCGTTCCATGACGTAATCCAGCGTCACTTCGTCGTCTGACATGCTCTGGTCTTCCTTGAACAGGTTCGCCCGGCCATTCTTCTTGAGCTTGGTCAGAAGCGACCGGTAGTAATACTGATAGGGGCTGTCCGGTCGCGTGACATAATCGCGCGCGGTGGCCATGTCGTCGGCCACGAAGATGCTTTTGGCGACCCGCCAGTTGGCCAGATCGCCCGGCCTTCCGCCCTGCTTGCATCCGTCCAGATAGCAGCCGCGGTGCGAAGCGACCCATTTCGGCATCAGGAAATTCGCCGAGATCGGATCCCAGCCACGTGCAGCGGCGGCGGTGACGCCCTTGGAAAAAGGCGCGACGGCCGTCACGATGATGGGCGGATGCGGGCGTTGCAAAGGCTTGCCGACGATTCCCTGGCCGATCTCGGCCATCAGCGTGCGTTCGGTCGAGATGTTCCAGAAATTGCCGCGCAGATCATAGGGCGCGTCCTTGGACCAAAGTGCCAGGATCATGTCGATCGCTTCGAGAAACATCGCATTGCGGTCGTGGTCGAGGTTGCCGAAGATCTCGGAATCCGACAGCAATCCGCCCGGACTGATGCCGAAGTTCAGACGGCCATCGAGCAGATGATCCAGCATGGCGATCTGCGCGGCGACCTGTGCCGGGTGGTTGTTGGGCAGGTTGACCGTGCCGGTCCCGAGCCGCATCTGCCGCACGCGGCCGGCCAGCGAGGCAATGAAAACCATGCACGAAGTGATGTTTTCTGCCACGTCGGTGACATGCTCGCCGACATATCCCTCTGCAAAGCCCAGTTCGTCGGCCAGGACGAATGCCTCCTGATCCTCGCGCAGGCTCTGGCGCCAATCCTTTTCGAGGGGGTGGATAGGCATGGTGAAAAACCCAAGCTGCATGATTGTCTCCACTGTGTTTGCCCGATCTTACCGACGCGCCGCGCAGCAAGAGAAACGAGAAGGTTTGATGAACGCCATCCGGTTTCGGCATGGCGGGGTGCGTGCTGGGGTCAGTCCTCGGCCATCAATTCGTCCGGATCGACCGGCAGGCGCACCTCACGACCACGCCGCGCCGAGAGATCCATCGCCATGGTCAAAATCAGGTTGCGGTGGCCGTCCTGCGCGGTGGCATGGGGCGTGGGCACGCCCATGCACAGACGCTGATACCAATTGACCGTTTCTTCCCGCATGGGGCCCCAAAGCTGGTTCATGTGCAGGTCGCCCGGCGGATAGCTGGTCAGGAAATCGACATGCCTTGCGGGCGGTTCGTAGCCGTCGGGAACATAGCCGCCGCCTTGCGCGACATTCGTCGCCAGAACCAGGTCGCGATGCGTATCCTCGATATCGATCACGCCCTCGGCCCCGACGATGCCGATCTCCAGCCCGTAGACGGATCCCGGCCAGACCTCGGGCAGGCCCCAGCAGATGTTCATGGAAAAGATCGCACCATCGTCCATCTCGAAGATGCCGAAGGTGGAATCCTTTGTTCCCCACCGCGACATGACCTTGTCGGTCGATTTCGCATAGACCGACACCGGCGTCTTGGCCTCCATCAGCCACATCGACATGTCCAGCGAATGCGTGCCCGAAACCACCATCGGCGTCAGGTGCCGCCGGTTCTGCGTGCGCGAGACGGTGGCGATGGGGACCATCCTGTTCATGAACGCGCGCGTCACCACGGAATGCACCTCACCGATCTGACCGGTGACCAGACGTTCCTTGACGGTCAGGAACCGGCGGCGGAAACGCTGTGTATAGCCCATGACCGCATCCACCCCGGCCTCTTCGATCGCGCGCAGGATGGCCAGCGATTCTCGCGCGTCGGTGGCGATCGGCTTTTCGATGAACAGCGATTGCTTGCGTTCGGCCGCAGCCAGCGTCGGCGCTGCGTGGTTGTTCTCGTCAGTGGCGATGATGACTGCCGAGACCTCGGGGCGGTCAAGCAATTCGTGGAAATCTGTCGTGAAGAAATCCGCCTCGCTGTCGGCCGAAAGCTTTTTACCAAGCCCGCGGTTGGTGTCGCAAAGGCCCAGCCAGCCGATACCCGGATAATCCCGCGCGATGATCGCGCGGATCCGCCCGATGGTGCCACAGCCTATGATGGCGAGACCGACTTCATTCCTTACCGCCATGCGGTTTCCTCCCCTCGCATTTGGCGAAAGGATAAGGAGGCGTATGAACCTGCAGAAATTAAAAGAATCGCTGATGTCTATCAGCGCAGGGTATGGCCGGACCTATCACCGAAGAGAAACACCGCCGCGATGGTCACACCGGCCCCGCCCGGCCGCCCGAATTGCAAAAAGCGCGATCCGGGCAGGACAAGCGCGCCTTCAAGCCGCGCCGGAACAGATGGACATGACCAGTCGCGCCGGCCTGCGCGGCTTGCAGCGGTCGGGTCCGTCGCCTTATCCCTTCGGCTGCGCGCGATCGCCCGCACCCAGATGAACGACCGTTTCTCCGGTGGCCTCGAAGGTCCGCGTCACCTCGCCGGCGTCATAGATGAACAGCATCAGCACCGGCTGGTCGCCGACATTGTGAAAGCAATGCACCTCGCCCCTGGGAATATAGGCGACTTCCATCGGGCCGATGGGACGCCGATGCCCCTGGAACTCGGCTTCGGCGCGGCCCGCGAGAATGACGATCTGTTCATCGCAGTTGTGATAATGCATGGCCACGCTCTTGCCGACGGGCAGCACCGTGGTCCCGGTCGTCACCTGAGCACCGCAAATGTCCGCGTTGCAAAACAGGCGCGTGACGACACCGTTGCCCCGGTCAAATTCGTCGATCGCCTCAAGGTGCCGGATCATGGCGGTCCGGCGCGTCATTCCGGCTGATCCTGCAAGCTTGGCAGGCCGCAAGCCGCGGCGATAGCGTCAAGCTTCTCCAGCAGGGCCGGAGGAACCGGGATCCCATGGGCCAGGCGTTTCTCGCGCACGGACAGGGCGCGTTCGCCCGGCAGGCGGATCGCATCAAAACCGGGCCGGCGCACCGAGCCCGCAATTTCGTCGCCGATGCGCGCCACCTCGGCCTTGAAATGTTCAAGATCGCCAAAGCTGGCGATATCGATGGCCACGACGAAATGCCCGGTATTGGCGACGCTCGAATCGTCGTGGTTGTAGTCGATCACATCGCGCCCGAAGGCGGCCCCGTTCAACGTGCCGGCCAGCAGCCCGAAGATCAGCGCCAGGCCGTATCCCTTGGGCCCGCCGATGGGCATGAGCGTTCCCTCGCCCGCACGCGCGGGATCCGTCAGCGGGTTGCCCTGGGCATCGATCATCCAGTCGGGCGGCATGGTCTCGCCTCGCTGCGCGGCAAGCTTGACCTTGCCATAGGCCGCAACCGTCGTCGCCATGTCCAGCAACACCGGCCTGCGCCCCGCCGCAGGGATGGCCACCGCGATCGGATTCGTACTGAGCAGCATTTCCAGACCGCCCCAGGGCGCCATGTGATTGGCGCTGCCCACGGCGACATAGAATCCGATCATGTCGTGGGCCAGCGGGATCAGGGCATAGACACCCGCCGCGCCCGCGTGATTCGAGTGATGCGCCCCGACCCAGCCGATGCCGTGGCTGCGCGCGCGCCTGACGGCTTCATCGGCGCAAAACTTCATCACCAGATGACCGAACCCGTTGTCGCCATCCACCAGCGCCATCGCGCCCCGCTCGCGCGCGATCCGGATATTGGGCCGGGCGTTGAAGCCGCCGGCGCGCAGGCGCTCCAGATAACGCGGCAGGCGAAAGATGCCGTGACCATCGGCCCCCAGAAGATCGGCCTCGATCATCATCTCGGCAACGATCGCCGCCTCCTGAGGCGGCAAGCCCTCGGCCCCAAGCACCCCGGCGGCAAGGGTCTGCAATCGTTCCGCCGTAACATGCCGCGTCACGCCGGATCCCCCGGTGCTGACCTAGCGCGGCCCGCTGCCTGTGCTGCCTGCATCACGACCTCCGTTCGGGAAAGATTATGAAGAATGCCGACGCAGTTGAAATCATGTTTTCTTCTGGCTCTCATCAGGTTGAAGCACGGTTGATGCGGGCCAGCAGATTTTCTTGTTTCCCCCCCGAAGCCGAACCTGAAAGGATGGCGGCGACTTCCTGTCTGCGAGGACATCATGACCCGACACGTCCTGTCTTTCGACAAAGCGGCGCCGCCGGATTCCCGCCTGTTCCGGCAGGCTCTGGGCCGGTTCTCGACCGGCGTCACCGTCATCACCACCCGCGCGCCAGGCGGTAGCCGCATCGGGGTGACGGCCAATTCCTTCTCGGCCGTGTCGCTGGATCCGCCGCTGATCCTGTGGAGCGTGCGCAACGAGGCGCCGTCCCTGCGCGCATTCCTTGACGCCGGGGTGTTCGCCGTGAACATCCTGACCCAGGAGCAGGCGGATCTGTCGCACCATTTCGCCACCCCCCGGGCAGACAAGTTCGCCGGCATCGCCTGTGCCGACGGGCATGGCGGGTGCCCTGTGCTGAAGGGCGCGCTGGCCTTGTTCGAATGCGATCTCGATCGCAGCATCCCGGCCGGCGATCACGTGATCCTGCTGGGCCGCGTGGTGCGCGCCTCTTTCGACGATGCCGCCAGCCCGCTACTGTTCAGCAGCGGGCGTTATGCGGTGGCGGCACGCCTGCCCAATATCGACGCCAGCAGCGACCTTGCCGCCATGTGGGAGGGTCTTGGTTGAAACCGCCTGGCCCCGACCGCTACCCCCCGATCCCCGAAGTCGACTGGACCGACGCGCAGCGCAGACATGTAGAGCCCATGCTGGAGGGGCCGCGCAAGGCCATCGTCAGCCCCTTCGTGCCGCTCATGCGTAGCCCCCAACTGATGGACCGCGTGCAGCGCGTGGGCGAATATCTGCGCTATGACAGCGTGATCGGGCGTCGATTGACGGAATTGGCGATCCTGTGCACGGCGCGTTTCTGGGATCAGCCGGTCGAATGGGCGATCCACGCGCCCATCGCCCGGCAAGAGGGCATAGACCCGGCAATCATCGCGGCGCTGGCGGCGGCCCGGACGCCCGATTTCCGGCGCGAGGACGAGCGCGTCGTCCACGCAACGGTCGATGAACTTCTGCGCACCAGACGGCTGTCGGACGCAAGTCATGCACAGGCCCTGCGGCTGTTCGGCGAGCAGGGCGTGATCGATCTGTTCGGGGTCATCGGCTATTACACGCTGCTATCGGTGGTCATGAACGGCGCGCAGACCGCGGCGCCCGACACGACCGCGCCCCCGCTGGTCTAAGCCGCATCAGAAAAGCTGATCATCGCTCTCCAGACAAATCATGACCTTCGCTGTCAGCGATTGCTAGAACCACACAGCCGGGCTTGCACCGGAAAAGCGCAAACGGGAGGAACGACATGAAACAGGTTGAGGTCGCCGTCATCGGCGCCGGTTGGTGCGGCGGCATTCGCGCGGAAACGCTTGCCAACTCGGCCCTGGTGGACAAGCTGCATATCTGCGAGATCCGCCCCGATCGCCTGGAAGAAGTGCGCACCCTGACCCATCCGGCCACGGCAACCACGGACTACAAGGCAATCATCGCCAATCCGGACATCTCGGTGGTCTATATCTCGACCACCCCCGAGCAGACCCATTATCCCATCGCGCGCGACTGCCTGAAGGCCGGCAAGCATGTGCTGCTGGAAAAGCCCATTTCGATGGAATTCTGGGAGGCGGACGAACTGATCCAGCTGTCGCGGGACAACAATCTGAAATTCACGATCGGCTATTCGCAGCGATTCAACACCAAGGTTGCCTACGCGAAGAAGAAGATCGCCGATGGCACGCTTGGCAAGGTGGTCAACGTGATGGTCAGCCGACACCTTTCGCGGTCGCTGGGCAAGAAGATCGCTTCGCGCGTGCGGTTGTCGCCCGCAGCCATGGAATCCACGCATGATCTGGATTTCGTGTTCTGGATGCTGGAACCGGCGAAACCCGTGCGGGTCTATTCGCAGGGGGCTTACGGCTACATGAAGGAACTCAACGGTTCCTACGACACGATGTGGACGACCGTCACCATGGATAACGGGATGCTGGTCGTGATCGGCGGCGGCTGGAACCTGCCACCCAGCTATCCCAATTTCTGCGCGACCTGGATCGAGATCACGGGAACCGAAGGCGCGTTGTTCCTTGACGATACCCACCGCGACAAATGGCTGAACACCGTGTCCGACGGCACCCGCTATCCCATGTCGACGATGCCGGGCGAACAGGTGGACCATGTCTTTGCCGGCCAGATGGGTCCCGAGACGCTGCATTTCCTGGAAAGCGTGCTGCTGGACCGCCCGGTGATGGTTCAGCCGGACCATGCCCGCATGGTCATGGAGACCTATCGCGCGGCAGACCTGTCGGCCGAGATTGGCGCGCCCGTCGATCTGCCGCTGTCGAACAGCTCGATCGCGCAACTTGCCGACATGGCCGAAGCCGACAAACGGGCGGCGGAATGACCCCGCCGCGATGCGGCGTCATCGGTCTGGGCAACATGGGCTGCGGGATCGCAGCCAATCTCGACGCGGCAAGGCTGTTGCACGCCGTCTGGGATACGAACGCCTCTGCCCATGCGCGCTTTCCCGGTGCGCAATCCGGAATCGCGGCGGCGGCCGGCTGCGAAATCGTTCTGCTGGCAGTGCCCGGCAGCGCCCAGATCGCGGCCTTGTTCGAGGCGGGTCTGCTGGACGGTCCGGACGGGCGCGTGATGATCGACCTGACCACCTCGGATCCCGGGGCCACGAAGCTTCTGGCGGACCGTGCCGCGGTCGCCGGGGTCGAGTATCTGGACGCGGGCATGAGCGGCGGCGCCGCTGGTGCCGCGACGGGGCGACTGACGCTGATGATCGGCGGCGCGCCCACGGCACTGGCGCGCGTCCGCCCGGTCCTCGACCTGATCGCCACGCAGATCTTTCACCTCGGCCCCTCGGGCGCCGGGCATACGATGAAGCTCATCCACAACATGATCTGCCACACCATCTTTCTGGCCACGTCCGAGGGCTGCCGCGCCGCCGAACGTGCGGGCATTCCGCTGAATCGCGCGGTCGAGGTGCTGAATGCCGGCAATGCCCGCAGCTTCGTCAGCGAACGGCGCTTTCCCGACCATATCGTCAGCGGCGGCTTCGACGGACGCTCGGAGGCGGGCAACCTGGCCAAGGATCTTGCCATGGCCAGGACGCTTTTCGACGATCTGGAACAACCGTCGGCCTATGTCGGCCTGACCGCGGACCTGCTGGCACAAGCCGGGCAGGAAGGTCTGCTCGGTCAGGATTTCACCCGGCTTTATCCAGCCTATGACGCGCTGGTCCAATGCTGGAGAAACGGCTGATCGCAAGGGAAGACCGGCGGCCCCGCCAGGACCGCCGGTCATGCGTCAAAAGGCGTCCTGCTACTATCCGCCGAACGAATCCACCAGCGCCTTGTAGCGTTCGGCCTGCTGCTGACGAACCTGGTCGTACTCGGCCCCGTCCATCATCGAGGCGTTCTCGCCCAGCCGGCCAAGAAGCTGCCGATAGGTCGGATCCTCGTTCAACTTGGCAAAAGCGTCACGCAGGATCTTGAGACGGTCTTCGGGAACGCCCGCCGGTGCCAGAACGACGCGCTGCATGACGCCGATGTCTGACACCATGTCGTAGCCCAGATCGGAAGTTGTCGGCACGCCGTCGAGAAGTGGCTCTTCGCCGACGACCAGCAGCGGGCGCAGGTCCTGCCCCGCCAGAACCGAGGAGAATGCAAAGGTGAAGTCGATGTCGCCCGCCAGCAGCGCCTGGATCACCGGGCCGCCGCCCTGATACGGGATCAGCGTGACATCGGCGCCCGCCTCTTGCATGAGCGCAAGCCCCGGCACCATGAAGGCCCCCCAGTTCCCGCTGTGACCGAACCGCAATTCGCCGGGATTGGCCCGGGCATATTCGATCAACTCCTCGAATGTCTGGAAGGGGCTGTCGTTGCGCACCACCAGCACGGGCTGTGCGGTGTTGGTGCGGGAAACCGCCACGAAATCCTCGTTCGGGGTATAGGGCAGCTTGGTGACGAATTGCTGCAATTCGTCGATGAAGTTATGTGTGAACAGCAACGTATAGCCATCGGCGGGCGCCGAAGCCGCCGCGGCGGTGCCGGTCTGTCCGCCCGCCCCCGGCATGAGTTGCACCACCACCGGCTGGCCCAGGATCTGCGGCAGTACCGAGGTGATTACCCGCGCGTTCAGATCATGCGAACCGCCCGCACCAAGCGGGATGATCATGGTGATCGGTCGGTCGGGATAGGTCTGGGCGGTTGCCGCCGTTCCTGCCAGTCCCATTGTCACGGCGATCGCAAGGATCGCATTTCTTATCATTCCCATCGTGGGTCCTCCTCCTGTGAATGGTTCGTCACTTGCATCGCGCGACCCTATCGAAGCGCGCGCCTCTGCTTGCTCTGCCGGTAGCCAAGCCAGATGATCAGCACGGGGGTCAGCAACAGGATCGCAAGCGCGATCGGTCGCGTGCCGATCAGGTAGCCCGGCAGATCGCCCCGAGACAGCATCATGGATTGTGCCAGCGCGTATTCCAGCGGCGGCGTCAGGATGAAGCCCATGACCAGGGGCGTGACGTCGAAACGCAGTTTGCGCGCCACATATCCGAACAGGCCAAAGCCGATCATGAAATAAAGGTCCATCGGATTCGACCGATAGACATAGGTTCCGCCCACCGCGAAGATCAGCATCAGCGGCACCAGATAGGCCTTGTTGATACTGACCACGCGGGCAAAGATCGGCGTCAGCAGATAGCCGATGACAAGCAGCAGCACGCAGGCCAGCAGCATCGAGAACAGGATCGCATAGACCAGCACGCCCTGTTCCTGAAACAATTGCGGACCGGGCCGCAGCCCCTGTGCCACGAAGGCACCCAGCAGGATGGCGGTAATGTTGTCGCCCGGGATGCCCAGCGTCAGCAGCGGCACCATGGTCGGGCCGTTCACCGCGTTGTTCGCGGCTTCCGGGGCGGCCACACCCTCGATATCGCCCTTGCCGAAGGTTTCGGGATGCGACGACGCGCTCTGGGCGGCCGAATAGCCCATGAAGGCCGCCACCACCTGGCCGACGCCCGGAACCATGCCGATGAAACCGCCAATCGCGGTAGAGCGCAGGATCGTGCGTCGGCATGTCATCAGTTCGTGCCAGCGCAAAGGCTCTCCCTGGGCCTTGGTATGGCTTGGATCGACGACGCTGGCGCGGCGATGTTCGATGGCGAAAAGGATCTCGGGGATGGCGAACAGGCCGATGATCAGGGGTAGCAGGTCGATGCCGGCCTGCAGCGGATAGAAGCCGAAATCGAAGCGCGCCATCGCGCCCACCGGGTCCTGGCCGATCGTGGCCAGGAACATGCCGATCAGCAGCATGACCATGCCCTTGAGAAAACTGCCCGTGCTGGAAACCACGATGATCAGCAGACTCAGCAGAAGAATCGCCGAGATTTCGGGCGGGCCGATCATCAGGGCGATCATCGCGATCAGGCCGATCACCAGGATGGTGCCGAAAGACGACAGGAAATCACCCACGGCAGAGGCGACCAGCGCGATTTCCAGCGCCTTGCGGGACTGTCCCTTGCGGGTCATGGCCGGCCCGTCCAGCGTGGTCGCCATCGAGGCACCGGTGCCCGGAATGTTCACCAGGATCGCAGGAATGCTGCCGCCGAAGATGCCGCCCTTGTAGACGCCGATGAGAAACGGAATGCCCAGGATCGGCTCCAGAAAGAACGAGATCGGCAGAACGATCGCCATCGCCATGACCGTGGTGAACCCGGGCAGCGCGCCGACCAGCATTCCCAGGACGAGGCCGCCGGAGATCATGAAAAGCACATCGAGACGCATCAGCATCAGCGTCGCTTCGGTCAGCATGTCGAACATCGTCATCCCCAGGGAAATGGTGGCAGCGAGACGCTGAGAAACCGGGTAAAGAGATAATAGATGGCCAGAGGTGCGGCGATCCCGGTCAATCCGATGCCGACCAGATTGCGCGAGCCGTAATAGAACGAGATGGCCGTTGCCACGCCCATGCTGGTGGCGACGTAGCCCAGCGGACGCAGAAGCGCGACATAGGCCAGCATAGCCGCCAGCACCACCGCGAGGTTGACATAGGCCGAGACGGGAAGGCCGCTGAACCCGTTGATCTGCTGCATCGACAGGCTGGCATAGAAATAGCATGCGCCGATGAAGATCATGCCGATGGCGATCAGTTGCGGAAACAGCTTGGGACTGATCCCGACGCTGCTGCGTCCGAAGAAGCTTGGCGGTTCGGCGACCTGATACGGCACCAGAACCCATATCAGGATTCCAAGCGCCACGACCGCAAGCGCCACCGCGGAGTTGAAATTGAGCCGCGCCATAACGCCGCCCGTCCGCGCTAGTTCGCGTTCCATCCGGTTGTCCTTCCTCCTTGCGTCATGCTGCCAGCACCATCGCGATCCAGACGATCAGCGGCAGGCCCGCCAGCGTTCCCACCGTCGAGACGACGATCGTGCCGGCCACCTTTTCGGGGGAATGGCCGTAGCGTTCGGCAAAGATCACGCTGACCACCGCCGCCGGCATGGTGGCCATGATCCAGACCACCCCGGCCTCGGCTCCGCCGAGATCCAGCGCAAGGATCAGCCCGACGCCGGCAACCGCCCCCACGCCGAAACGCATCACTGCCATTGCCGCGGCCAGCTTCAGATCCGCGACCGTCAGCCGCGACAGCGAGACACCGAGCAGGATCAGCATGGTCGGAATGACGATTCCGGCCAGCAGTTCCGTGGTCCTGGCAATCCAGCCCGGCACCGTGACACCGCTGAGCAGAACGAAGACGGTGATCGCGCTGGCATGGACCACCGGCTGGCGCAGAAACGCCCTCGGGTCGAAGCGGCCGGCGCTGACGACATGTCCAAGCGTGTTCTGAGAGATTGCCACGACGGTGAAATACACGATGCCCAGCGTCAGCCCTTCGGCGCCGAAGGCCATGGAAGCAAGCGGCAGGCCCATGTTGCCCGAATTGCCATGCATCGCCACCAGCAGATAGGTGTTGAGCGGTTGCCCAGCGATGCGAAGCGCCAGGGCCCCCAACGCACTCGATGCCGCGATGACCAGAATCGCCGCCAGCACCATCTTGCCCATCTCCGACAAGGCCGCCCCGGTCCCGGTCAGGGTAGAGAAGATCAGGCAGGGCGTGCCGACCTGCAGCACCAGTGCGCCGATCGTCCGCGCGTCGAAGGGCATCTTGAAGCGCGCCCAGAGATAGCCAAGGCCGATGATGACGAAGAGCGGCGCGGTGACCGCCAGGATCGCAGGAAGCAAGGCGTGGCATCTCCATCACTCGATAGGCAGGTTGCGCCGCATTCATGCCGGGCGCTCGCAATTGGCGTTGCGTTCCATCACGCGGCAGACCGCCGCGGCGTCCAGATGCGCCAATCCCTGCGCGGCGGCGGCGTGGTAGAACTGCAAGGCGGCCTGATACAGCGGAATCGGCATTCCGACGCTGACCGCGTGATCGGAAATGATGCGCGAATCCTTCAGCGGCACCGAGAAATTCATGCCTTCCCGGGCATAGTCGTTCTCGGCCATCAGCTTGCCACGCACCTCGAACATGGCCGAGCTGGATCCGCTGCCGCTGATGACCTCGTGGAACAATTGCGGGTCCAGGCCGGACTTGATCGCCAGCACCATCGCCTCGGCTGCGACGGTATTGTGAACCAGGTTGAGGATATTGCCGCAGAACTTCATCTTCGAGCCGTTGCCGAAGGCGCCGACATAATGTTCTTTTCGGCAGAAGGTCAGCAGCGTCCCGCGCACCGTGTCATAATCGTCGCGCTCACCACTGCAAAATGCCGTCAGCTTCCTGTCCAGCGCCATGATCCGGTTGCCGCTGATCGGACAATCCAGAAGGCGCCGTCCCGCGCGCATCAGAATGTCGCGCGCCGTCTCCTTGTCGGCGATGGAAAGCGTGCTCAGATCGACAACCAGTTGGCCGCCGACCCCGCCGGTTTCGGCAAGTTCGGTGCAAACCGCATGCATCGCGGCGCCATTCGGCAGACAGGTGAAGACGAGATCGCACCGCCCGCCGACCTCGGCGAGATCCGTGGCCAGCGCCAGGCCGTCGGCCAGCGCCGTTTTCCGGGCCGCCATCGACATGTCATGAGCCAGCACATCTGATCCGCTCGCGACGATGTTGCGTGCGATGGCGTTGCCCAGCACGCCAAGCCCTATGAAACCGATCCTGTGCGGCACGGTTGCCTCCCCTCACCCTTCGGTTCCCTGCGGCCCTGGATCGCCCGCATTCCGACATTCCGCGGGGCCCGATCTTGCGCGGAAACGCATTTTCGTCGCGCACCTGAAATATCAAATGGCGTCCTCATCCTGTCAAGCTGGCGGCTAGAACGGGCTTTCACCTCTGATTTCATCAAGTGGAGCAGCATGAAACACCATCAGACTTGCCGAACGAATCCCGGACCTTTAGATATTTCTAACGTGCTTCACTTGCGTGAGACATCACAATGCTCACTGGAGACAATCTGAAAACCTGATGGCAAGTGAGAGGGGGCCGTTCCGGTCCGCAAGCACCACAAGAGGAGGAGATGAAGAATGGATACGCGATGCAGCCTGAGGGACATATCGATCTTCGTCGCGGCCTATGAGGAACGATCCTTCACCGCCGCGGCCGAGCGCGAGAACGCCACGCAATCGGGCGTGTCGCAGCATATGCGGAATCTGGAATACATGCTTGGCGTGCAACTTTTCCTGCGCGAACGCGGCGGTGTGACGCCCACTCCGGCAGCCGACAGTTTCTACCGCAACTGCCTCGAGGTGCTGCGTGTTCATGCCTCGGCGCGCCGCGATGTGACGCGTTTCGCCAAGAGCGAGACGGGCGAGATCCATGTCGGCCTGATGCCGACCATCACCAGCCGCGTTCTCTCGCCCGTTCTCGACAGGTTCCTGAGGGAATCACCGAACGTGAACGTCCGCATCACCGAAAGCTACAGCGCCAGCCTGACGCAAACGGTGCAGGCCGGCGAACTGGATTTCGCCATCGTGCCCTCGGACAGTTCCGCCACCGGATTGCGCGGCAGCTTCTTCGTGCGCACGCCCGAGGTTCTGGTGTCGCGCGCAGGCGGCGATGTCGGGCCGCTGACACCCGTCTGCCTGCGCGATCTGGCTCCGCTCAAGCTGGTCGTTCCGGGGGGCAACAACATCCGCCGGCACACGATAGAAAGCTATTGCACGACCAATGCCATCCGGATCGGCCAGTTGCTTGAGCTGGACACGATGCTCGGCACGCTGGATTTCGTGGCCAACAGCGATTGGGTGACCATCCTGCCCGCCGTCATGATGGCAGAAGACGGCGGGCATCGCGCCCTGAGCGTGAACCCGATCATCGGGCCAGAGATGCATATCGACCTGATGCTGATCGAACCCATCCGTCGCCCGATGAGCAACCTTGCCGCCCGTTTCGCTGACCTCCTGCGAACAGAGGCGCAACATGTCAGCGCGGCCTGGAGCAGCGAGGGGCTGCGCCTTGTCCAGCCTGCGCGTCCGGCCGCGGTGGCCCCGCGCTGATCCGGGTTGCGGCGGCGACAGCGATGGATCGGAGAAACTGCGCCAGAGGGCAAAGGCCCGGGGGAAAATGACCGCGGGCAAGGTCGTTGCCACGGCGCCATCGCCAACCCCACGGGCGATCCGCACCGGCGGGACAGGACCATCCACGGGACCTGTCGCATGGGGTCACGCCACTGGGCGCAACGGAATGTCAGGCTCGTTCCAGCCGCATCAGCAAGGCCGCCATCAGTTTCGCCCGCGTGGTCAGGCTGTCCACGCGAATGTGTTCACCGAGCGTATGCAGCCCGTCGCCCAGCACGCCAAGCGAATCCAGAGTGGGGATCCCCATCGCGCCGGTAAAATTGCCGTCGGATCCGCCACCCTGACTGCGGCCCTTCATCTCGAAGCCAAGTTCCTTCGCGATGTCCCTGGCAATGTCAAAGATCCTTGCCGTTCCAGGCGTGTCGGGTTCCCAGACGGGCCGGGTGACGCCACGTTCGACGATGAACTCCACGCCGTTTTCGCTTCCTTGCAGGGCCAGCATCCGCTGGACGCCGCTGTCCAGATCATTCTGGCGCTTCGCCATGCTCAGCGCCTCGGCCTCGCAGCTTGACGACACGCAATTGACCCATTGCCCCGCTCGGATCACCCCGACGGAAAACGTGCAATCCGGTCCGGTCATGTCCTCGATCTCGATGATGCGACGCGCCATCGCGGCGATGGCGGATTTGCCGTCCGAGAGCCGCGCACCGGCATGGCTGGGCCGGCCCTTCGTCTTCAGATTGAACCGCGCGATGGCATAGCGTCCGATCGTCACCCCGCCATCGTCATGGCCCGGCTCGGGGACCAGAACATAGGCATTGCGCGCCGCCTCCGCCTCGATGAGATCGCGGGTCGAGGGTGTGCCGACCTCCTCGTCGGGCGTGAACAGCACCGTCACCGGCAGCGGCGTCTGCATCCCCGCCCTGGCAAGCTGGCGGATCGCCTCCAGCGCGATGTAGTTGCCGCCCTTCATGTCCATGAGCCCCGGCCCATAGCAAATATCGCCCTCGCGCCGGAAGGGCAGCACATCCAGCGTGCCGATCGGATGAACGGTGTCCATATGCCCCGAAATCATGATCCCGGGCTTTCCCCTGTCGGGATGCGGAAAACGCGCGCGCACCGATCCGCCAAAGCCCATGCGGCCGGGAATACGCTCGACCTCGGCGCCCATCGTGGCCATGTCATAGGCCGCAAGATCCATCATCCGGTTGACGGCGACGGCGTCCCAGGTGGGGCTTTCACACTCGATCCAGGGGGCCAGGCCCTTCAGCATGTCGTCGGTGTCGAAGGGCAGTTCCAGCGGGTTCATGCGATGTCCTTTCAGGCGGCAAGGCGGCGTTCGACGATGCGCGCCATGATCGAGGCGCCGACAGGCAGCACCTGCGGGTCAAGGAAGAAGCCGGGATTGTGCAACCCGACCGTGCCGGAATGGCTGATCCGGCAATAGGCTCCGGGAACCACCTTCAGCATGTCCGCGAAATCCTCGGATCCCGTGGCGGGCTCTTCGTCGCCACAGATGTTTTCAGCCCCGACGATATCGGCGGCGGCTTCCAGATAGGCATCCGACAGATCGCCGTCGTTCATCAGCACGTCGAAGATGTTGCGCAGGTCGATGTCGATCTCGACCCCGTAGCCCCTCGCGAAGCCCGCGCAAAGCTCCTTCATCCGGGTTTCGGTCAATTCGCGGACCTCATCCTTGAAATAGCGGATCGTGCCCGCCAGCGTGGCGGTGTCCGGCACGATGTTATAGGCCGATCCGGAATGCATCTGCGTCACCGACAGCACGCAGGTATCCAGCGGGGCCACGTTTCGCGCGACGATGGTTTGCAGACTGTTCACAAGCGCGCTTGCGATCACCAGCGGGTCGCGCGATTGCTGCGGCATGGCGGCATGGCTTCCCTGGCCCTGCACGGTGATGTCGAAGAAGGACGCCCCCGCCATCGCCGCGCCCTTGCAGATGCCGACCTTGCCGGGTTGGCCATTGGGCATGTTGTGCATTCCGTAGATTTCGTCGCAGGGAAAACGCTCGAAAAGGCCATCCGCCAGCATCCCCCGCGCACCGCCGAGACCCTCTTCGGCGGGCTGGAAGATCAGCACCGCGGTGCCCGCGAAATCGCGCGTGGCCGCAAGGTGCTTGGCCGCGCCCAGCAGCATCGTGGTGTGGCTGTCATGGCCGCAGGCATGCATGACGCCGGCAGTCCGGGACGCATAGGGCAGGTTCGTCAATTCGTGAATCGGCAGCGCGTCCATGTCGGCGCGCAGGCCGATGCGGCGCTGGCCCTCGCGGCTGCCCTTGACGATACCCACGACGCCGGTGCCGGCGATGCCGGTATGGATTTCGTCCACGCCGTATTCGCGCAGCTTGTCCGCCACGACACCGGCCGTGCGATGTTCTGTGAACCCGATCTCGGGGTGGGCGTGCAGGTCCTTGAAGATCGCGGTCAGCTCGCTCGCGCTGTCCTCGATGATGGGCAGGATGGTCATGATATCGTCTCCTTATTCGGCCGCCTCGGCGAAGGGGCGGAAATTGGCGAAATCCCAATGGCGGCCCGGCGCGGCCTGGATCAGCGCCTTGGTGTAGTCCTGTTTCGGATTGCCCAGCACCTCGGCTGCGGGACCGTATTCGACCGCGCGGCCATGTTGCATGACCAGCACGTCATCGCAGATCTGGGCCGCCACACCGAGGTCATGGGTGATGAAAAGGATACCCAGACCCAGCCGCTGCTGCAGTTCGGCCAGCAGGTCCAGCACCTGCGCCTGCACGGACACGTCCAGCGCCGACACCGCCTCGTCAGCCACCAGCACATCCGGATCCATCGCAAGCGCGCGGGCGATGGCGATCCGCTGACGCTGGCCGCCCGAGAACTGATGCGGAAAGCGGTCCACGGCGCTGGCGGGCAGACCCACGAGCGTCAGCAATTCGCGCGCGCGCTGGATCGCCTTGTCGCGCGGCATGCCGAAATTCAGCGGGCCCTCGATGATCGAGTGTCCGATCTCGATCCGCGGATTCAGCGACCGCATGGGATCCTGGAACACGATCTGGATTTTCTTGCGCTGCGGTTTCAGCTCTTTCTGCGACAGCGTGGCAATGTCGCGCCCGCCCACCATGATCGCGCCCGAACTCGGGTCGATCAGCCGCATGATGCAGCGTGCCACGGTCGATTTTCCCGACCCGCTCTCGCCCACGATCCCCAGGGTCCGGCCCTTCGTGACGCTGATGGACACGTCCTGCACCGCCTTCACCTCGCGGCCACGGCCGAACCAGCCAGCGCCGCCATAGGTCTTGCTCAGGTCGCGCGTCTCCAGCACCACCCGGTCCGACACCGCATCACGCGCCGGGCGCGGCACCTGGCTGGGGACCGAGCGCAACAGATCGCGGCTGTAATCCGTCTGCGGATGGCGCAGCAGGTTCTCGACGCTTTGGGTCTCCATCACCTCGCCAAGTTTCAGGACCGTCACGTCATCGGCGATTTCCGATACGACGCCCATGTCATGGGTGATGAACAGGACCGATGATCCCTGCTTTTCGCGCAATTCGCCGATCAGGCTGAGGATCTGCGCCTGCGTCGTCACGTCCAGCGCCGTCGTCGGCTCATCCGCGATCAGCAGTTGCGGCCGCATCACCAGCGCCATCGCGATCATGATCCGCTGACGCTGCCCGCCGGAAAGCTGATGGGGAAAGCTGCGATACATCTTGTCGACATCGGGCAGGTGCACCGCCTCCATCATCTCCTTGACGCGGGACTTGCGGCGCGATTGCGACAGGTCCGAATGGAATTCCAGCACCTCCTCGATCTGCTGGCCGACGCGGGCCACCGGGTTAAGCGCGGTCATCGGTTCCTGAAAGATCATCGACATCACCGTGGCGCGCAGATTGCGCATCCGCGACGGCCGGGCGGTGGTCAATTCCTCGCCTTGCAGCCTGATCGACCCGTCGATGATCTTCAGCGCGGACGGCAGCAGGCCCATCGTGGCCAGCGCCGTCAGCGACTTGCCCGACCCGGATTCGCCGACGAGGCACATCGTCTGTCCCGGCTCGATGCTGAGATCGAGGCCCTTGACCACCTGTTGATCCGCATCGCCGTTCAGCGCGATCCTGAGGCCCGAGATTTCCAGAAGGCTCATCGTTCGATCCCCCGCTTGGCCATTCGCGGGTCAAGCGCGTCGCGCACCGCATCGCCCAGAAGATTGATCGACAGGATCGCCACCGAAACCGCCAGTCCGGGCCACAGGACGATACCGGGGTTGATCTGGAAATAGATCCGCCCTTCCGCCATGATGTTTCCCCAGCTTGGCGTCTCGGGGTTGATCCCCGCCCCCAGGAAGCTGAGGATCGCTTCGGTCAGGATCGCACTGGCGCAGATATAGGTGCCCTGGATGATCAGCGGCGCGATGGTGTTCGGCACCAGATGCCGGCGCATGATCAGCCCGGTCGAAGATCCAGCGGCGATGGCGGCCTCGACATAGGGTTCCTCGCGCGCAGACAGCACGATGGAGCGCACCAGCCGCACCACGCGCGGCACTTCGGGGATGGTGATCGCCACCAGAACCGTCCAGATACCCGCCCCCCACAGCGAGACGATGGCGATGGCCAGAAGAATGGATGGGATCGCCATCAGTCCGTCCACCATCCGCATCAGCACCGCGTCGATCCAGCGCAGATAGCCCGCGAGCAGACCCAGCAACAGCCCCAGCGCCACCGCGATGATCGCCGCCGCGACGCCCACCACCAGCGAAATCCGCCCCCCATAGATGATGCGCGAGAACAGATCGCGCCCGAAGGCGTCGGTGCCCAGCCAGAATTCTCCGCCCGGCGGCTTCAGCCGGGCGGCGGGCGCAAGGCGCACCGGATCATGCGGCACGATCCAGGGCGCGAGGATCGCGGACAGAACGATCAGCACCAGGATCACCGTGGCAAGCATCACCATCGGACTGGAGAACACGATCTCTCGCGCGCGGCCCAGCGGAGAGACGCGGACCGGAACGAGGGCGGCGGCGGAGTGATCGGTCATGCGTAGCGGATCCTTGGGTCAAGCAGCACATAGGCGATGTCGATCAGCAGGTTGATGACGACATAGACCAGCGAGGCGAGCAGGATCACCGCCTGGATCACCGGATAATCTCGGCTCAGGACCGCATCCACGGTGAGCCGGCCCAGCCCGGGCAGGTTGAACACCGATTCCGTCACCACCACGCCCGAGATGATCAGAGCGAAACCGATCCCGATGACGGTGATGATCGGAACCGAGCAGTTGCGCAGCGCATGGCGCATCAGCACCTTGCGCTCCGGCAGGCCCTTGGCGCGGGCGGTGCGGACATAATCGTCGCCGAGGATTTCCAGCATCGAGGTCCGCGTGATCCGCGCGATCAGCGCGATATAGAGCAGCGTCAGGGTGAAGGTCGGCAGGGCAATGCGATGAAAGAAGGCCCCGACACCGTCCCCGATCGGCTTGAATCCCTGCACCGGGAACCAGCCCAGCTGAATAGAGAAAAGCGAGATCATCAGATAGCCGATCACGAAGACCGGAACCGAGAAACCCAGCACCGACAGCAGCATCACGAAGCGGTCGATCAGCGTGCCCTGTTTCCATGCGGCAATGACGCCCAGCGGGACGGCAATGATCACAGACAGGATGATCGTGGTCAGCGCCAGGCTGATGGTCGGTTCCATCCGGTCCGCAATCAGCTGGATCACCGGCTTGCCCGACAGGATCGAGGTGCCGAAATCGCCCCGCAGAAGCTGCCCGATCCAGGCGAAGAACTGCACCAGAACAGGCTCGTTCAATCCCAGCGATTCGCGGATCGCCTCCAGCTGCGCGGGGGTGGCGGTGTCTCCGGCGATGATCGCCGCGGGATCGCCCGGCGTCAGGCGCAGCAGCAAAAACACGAACAGCGCGACGAATCCCATCACCGGGATTGCAGCCAGAATACGCCGGAGAATGTAGAAGATCATGGCGGCGGTGCCTTTCGAACGGAAGCGCGGCCCCGCCAGCGGGGGCCGCGCGCGGCGTCAGTTCTTGGTAATATTCCAGAACAGCGGCGCGGGCGCGTCCAGGACGCCGTCGAGGCTGTTGGACCAGGCCGTAGGCACGAAATACTGGCCGATCGGGGCGTAGATGCCTTCGTCATAGGCGATTTTCTGGATCTCCGCGGCCAGCTTCTGCTGTTCCTCCAGCGTGGGTGCGGTCGCATAGGCTGTACGCAACTCTTCAAGCTTGGGCACGTCCGGCCAGCCGAACCAGCCGCCGTCCTTGCCCTTGCCATTGACCATGTTGTTGACCAGCGGATTGAACACGTCGGCGCCCACCCAGTTGGTCATGAACATGTGCCACCCGCCTTCAGAGATGGGCGCCTGGCTTGCGCGCTTGCCCACCAGGGTCTGCCAGTCCATCGCCTGCAGATCGACGGTGAATCCCGCATCCCGCATCGCCTGTGCGACGACGATGGGCTGCGAGCGTAGCGATGCGACGTCCGTCGGCTGCATGATGACAATTGGCGTGCCGTCATATCCGGCCTCTTTCAGCAGCGCCTTGGCCTTGTCCATGCCATTGCCCTGCACAAGCGTTTCGGACCCCACGTCGGTGGCCAGCGGCGTGTCGCAGACGAACATGGCACCGCAGATCTTGTAGAGGTCAGGCGTCCCGACCAGCGCATCCAGGACGTCTTTCTGGTTCACCGCCGCAATGGCGGCCCGGCGGATCCGAGGATCGTCCATCGGCGGATTCAGCGTGTTGGGCCGCATGATCGTCTGGAATCCCAGCGCATTGAGGTTCTTGACCGTCAGATCCGGATTGGCCTCAAGGATCGGCAACAGGTCGGAGGGGGGCTGTTCCCAGAAGTCGATCTCGCCCGCCTGCAGCGCGTTGAGCGCCGTCTGGTCGTCGGCCATCACCACCCATTCGACGCGGTCCACCTTGACCACCTTGCCCCCCGCGGCGGCGCTTGGCGGCTCGTCGCGCGGGACATAATCCTCGTTCTTCTCATAGACCGCGCGCACGCCGGGCTGGTATTCGTCCGCCACCCATTTGAAGGGGCCGGATCCGATCTGTTCCGGGATCGGTTCGGTCGACGGCGTCTCGGCCAGCCGCGCGGGCATGATGAAGGGCACGTTCGACGAAGGCTTGGCAAGGCTTTCGATCACCAGCCCGTAAGGCTCTTTCAGCGTGAGGACGAACTGGTTTGGCTCTGCGCCCTGTTCCATGCTGTCCACGAAGGACATCAGCACCTGGCCCATTCCGTCGCGCTCGCCCCAACGCTTGATCGAGGCTGCGACGTCCGCGCCCGTCACATCCGCGCCATCATGAAATTTCAGCCCGTCGCGCAGGGTGAAGGTATAGGTCAGCTCGTCCTCGGAGACCTCGTAATCCTTCACCATCTGAGGCTGCGGTTCCAGATTGGCGTCAAGCGCGAAAAGCGTGTCGAAGATCATGTAACCGTGGTTGCGGCTCATGTAGGCCGTGGTCAGGATCGGGTCCAGCACCCGCAGGTCCGAATGCATGACCGCCCGCAGCGTCTGCGCGTCCACGCCGCCCGCCAACAGGGCCGATCCCGCCAGCGTGACACTGAGCAGCAGCGCCCGCGTCCCTTTCAGATTGAAGTGCTTCATCCGTAACCTCCCGTGGTTGATGAAAATGCGCCCGGCTTTATTGCCTTGTGTGACGCGGTTGTCGGTTCATGGTGAATCCTGCGGCCTGAACGCCTCGCCCAGCGGTTCCAGCCGCATTCCGGGCGCCAGTCGCCGGAAGGGCAGGCTTGCCGGGCTCAGCGGCATCGGTCCGGGGGCGGTGCAGGTCAGGATCGTCTCGGCGATATGGTCGAAATCGGCGCGAAAATGGACCGAGCTCTTGTTCACCAGGATCGCCTGTGTCTCGGGTTCGATCCCGACGAAGCGGTACATCTCGCGATCCGCCATCTGGGCCTTGTGGCTGGTGACGACCACGCGAACATCGTCAACGCGCAGGCAGGCAGAGGGGCCGAGATCCAGCGGTGCGCCGCCATAGAAGGGGCCGGATGCGATCAGCTTGCCCTCCGACAGCTTTTCCACGGCGAAACGCGCTTCATAGGGCGCATCGCCCTGGATCCCGGAAAAGCCGCCAAGCGCGAGGTCGATTTCTGTCCCTTCGCCAGCCGCATGGGCGGCGGCGGCCGCCCCTGGATCTACCAGAAGGCCAAGGGCGGCGCGCTTTGCCCCCTGCCGGACAAGCGCGCGCAGCATTCCCGTCGTGTTGCTGTCGCCCCCGGCGCCGGGATTGTCCTGCGTGTCGGCAATGATCACGGGGCGGCGCGCGTCCGCCGCGATCCGCATGGCCTCGATCACACCTTCGTCGGGGTCGAATGTCTGCCCGGCCAGCGCCGGCTCGGCGTCGCGCACCGCCCGTTCGATCCGGTCGGCCGCAGCATCGGCCGGGGCCTGTGTTTCGCCATAGCAGATCACCGTCGGGCCGCAGCCCGGGAAATCCGCGGCGGGAAAACCGAAGAAGAAGGAGGTGCTGGTGACGTCGCTGCATTCGGTCTTTGCGACCAGATCGTAGATATCCCTTCCGGGCTGGCCGCGCGTGCTTTGCCAGGCGATAGGCACCAGGAAAGGCAGGCGGCGGAATGCCTTCGCAGGTCTCGTGCCGGCCATCAGGCGATCCAGTTGCGCCGCCGCCCGATGCCCGGTCCGGGCCATGTCCACATGCGGATAGGTGCGAAAGCCCACCAGCATATCCGCCGCCTCGACCATCCGAGCGGTGATGTTGCCATGCAGATCCAGCGCGGCGGCGATGGGCACGTCACCCACCGCCGCACGCAGCCGGGCCAGCAGCCGTCCCTCGCCATCGTCCTCGTGCTCGGCCACCATCGCGCCGTGCAGGTCAAGAAAGATGCCGTCCAGCGGCCCGGCGGCATGGATGCCCGAAATGATCTCTTCGGTGATGCTTTCATAGGCGTCGCGCGAAACATGCGCCGACGGGATCGCTCCGGCCCACAGCACGGGCACCATGTCCCAGCCCGCCGATTCGCCGAATTCGACCGCGCCACCAATCCCCAGATTGATACCGCGCGACTGGTCGATCACCGCCTGCCCGCGCGCCATCGGCATGTATCCACCGCCCTGCACGAAATCCGACATCCGCGCCTTCGTCGGTGCGAACGTGTTGGTTTCATGAAGAAAACCGGCCAGCGCCACGCGCCTCGACATGCCCAATCCCTTCGATTCCCCGCGATCGGTCCGCAAGGACCTAAGTATTGCCAAGCAATACAACTGCATCGTATAGAAATTGTAGAAGCTGGCCTTACGTCAAGTCAACAGCGCCGTCACGAAGGATAGCACATGCCCAGAAATACGACGCGGGCAGAACCCGGACGGCGCGACCTGACCGACGCGGCGCGGGCCAGCGCGCTGTTCGTGCAGTCGGTGGAAAAGGCGATGACGGTGCTGTCGGCCTTTCACCACGCGGATGGCCCGCTGACGCTGACCCAGGTCGCCGAGCGCGCCGGGATCGACCGCTCGGCGGCGCAGCGCATGATCCATACCCTTCGCGTGCTGGGCTACATTCGCCGCGATTCGGACGGAAACGGATTCCTGCCGGGAATACGCCTGCTGGATCATACGCTGGACTATCTGCGGCTCGACCCGCTGGTGCGGCTGGCGACGCCGGTCTTGCAGGAACTGCGCACAGCGGTGCGCGAACGGGTGGACCTGTCGCTGTTCGACAATGCCCGCGTGATCTACGCCATCCGTCTGCAAACCAAACGCCAGACCCTGAACGCCACGCTGGTGGGCCACAGCGTGCCGAGTTTCTGCACCTCGGGCGGGTGGGCCATGCTGTCGCGCCTGTCGCCGGATCGTGCGCGGGCCATCGTCGAGGCGTCGGACCGGCGTCCCTTCACGCCCCATACGATCACGGACGTGGACGAGATCATGGCCCGGATCGCCCAGACCCGCGCGGACGGATATGCGCTGGCCATCAGCCAGATCCTGTCGGGCGAAATCGCCGCCGGCTTTCCCATCATGGACGCAAATGGCGATCCGGTCGCGGCGATACACATCGCGGGCTCGCTGGCGGAATGGACGCCCGCCGATTTCGTGCAGCGTGTCGTCCCCCCCGGCCAGCAGGCCGCCCGCGCCATCAGCCGCTTCTGAAGGAGAAGACGATTGGACCTCACCCTCCCCGGCCTTTCGGCCCCTGCCAGCATCTCCATCGACCGCTGGGGCCTGGCGCATATTCGCGCGCGAAGCACGCGCGACGCCTTCTTCGTGCAGGGCTTCAATGCCGCGCGGGACCGCTTGTGGCAGATCGACCTGTGGCGCAAGCGCGGGCTGGGTCTGCTGGCCGCCGACTTTGGCCCCGGCTATCTGATGCAGGACCGGGCGGCGCGCCTGTTCCTGTATCGCGGCGACATGGCGCCGGAATGGGCCGCATATGGCGATGACGCGGAACGGATTTGCACCGCCTTCGCGCAAGGCATCAATGCTGCCGTCGATCTGGTGGACGACGGCACCCTGCCCCTTCCGCCCGAGTTCGAACGCCTCGGCACCAGGCCCGCCTATTGGGCGCCCGAGGATGTGGTGCGCATCCGCACCCATTGCCTCATGCGCAACGCCGCGTCGGAACTGGCGCGGATGCAGGTGCACGGACTGGCCGACCCCGCGACCGACCTTCTGCGTGTGCCACTGTCCCCGTCCGTGCCCCGGGAGGAATGGGACAAGGCCGATGACGCGGCCCTGCCCGCCGATGCGCTTGCCGTCTATGAACTGGCCACCGCCCCCGTCACGTTCAGCGAAGACCGCTTGAACGCCCCGCTGCAGGACGCGCCCCTGTGGTCCTCCGTCGATGCTCGCAGGGCCGTCAGGCGCGCACCGTCAATGGAGGGATCGAACAACTGGGCCATCGCCCCAGCACGGACCGATACGGGCCGCGCCATCATGGCAAGCGATCCGCACAGACTTCATGCCGCGCCGTCGCTGCGCTACATGGTGCATCTGAGCGCGCCGGACCTCGACCTCATCGGGGCGGGCGAACCCTCATCCCCGGGCATCATGGCCGGCCACAACGGCAGCGCCGCCTTCAGCCTCACGATCTTCTGCGCCGACCAGGAGGATGTGATGATATACCGGACCGACGATGCGGGAACCGCCTACCGATACGGCGAGGGGACCGAGAAGATGTCACGCGTCGACGAAATCTTCGCGGTCAAGGGCTGTGCGGACCAGACGCTGCCACTTCTTTTCACCCGGCACGGGCCGGTCGTCTTCAACGAGGGCGGCACCGCCGTCGCCATCCGGACGGTGTTCACCGATCCCGGCACCGCGCCCTACATGGCAAGCCTCAAATCCATGCGTGCGACGACGATGCCGGCCTTCCGCGAGGCGCTGACCACCTGGGGTGCGCCGTCGGTCAACATGATCTATGCCGATTGTGCGGGCGACATCTGCTGGCAGCCCGCCGCCTATGTGCCAAGGCGCACCGGCTGGCGTGGCTTGATGCCCGTTTCCGGCGATGGCGCGCATGAATGGCAGGGCTACATGACCGCCGCCGATCTTCCCGCAGTCGAGAATCCTGTCAGCGGCTTCGTCCATTCCGCCAATGAGATGAACCTGCCGGCGAGTTGGGACCATGACGCGCATCCGATCGGCTTCGAGTGGTTCGAGGACGGCCGCGCGGATCGTATCGCCGAGGTGATCTCTGCGGACCGCGCACGGGACATCGCGGGCAATTGCGCATTGCAGACCGACACTTTCTCGGCCATCGCGATGGCGCTGATCGCGCTGCTGCCCGACGGCCCGGCTGCCGATCTTCTGCGTGGCTGGGACGGCCACGCGACGGCGGACAGTGCCGCTGCCCTGCTCTACGAGATCTGGCTTTCCCGCCATCTTCGTCCCGCGATGCTGGAAAAGTTCGCCCCCGATCCGGAACTGCGCAAATATCTGGCGCCCGGCAATATCCCCACGCTTGCGCGGATGCTGCAAGACGATCCCGGGCATGGCCAGATCCTTTCGGATACTCTTGCTGCGGCATGGGACGACACGCGGTCAATCTTTGGCAGGGATGTGACACAATGGCGTTGGGGCGACTTGCACAACGGCTATTTCGACCACGCGCTGACACCCCTGGGCGCCACACATGATGTCGGCCCACTCGCCACCGGCGGCAGCAGCACAACCGTCATGATGGGTCACTACGAGGCATCCGATTTCCGGGTCAGCAATGGTGCGTCGGTGCGTATGGTTCTGGATGTGGGACAATGGGACAACAGCGTCTGGATCAACGCACCGGGGCAATCCGGCGTGCCGGGCCAGAGCCACTACGACGACCTGGCCCCGCTCTGGGCCGCCGGGAACTATGTCCCCATGCCGTATTCCCGCGACGCGGTGGACGCCGCGACGCAGGAATGCATCGGCCTCATGCCGCAGGACCAATAGCGGTCGGCGGCGCGACCGTTCCCGGCCCGTTTCATCGGAACAGACCGAGGGCGCGCGGCGGACAGGGCGTGGGATGAAGCGGCCTTCCTTCTCCCAAACCATTAAAATAATTGATTTATGAATATTTTTTACGTGGAATCCCCCTATCGCAGGCGCCGAATCGTCATTTGCATCGCGAGAAGTGACCGGATGGCGCAGCCGGACTTTCCGCTGGCCTTGTCCCTGCTGACCTCGTCAACCAAGACTTACCGAAGCGCCCAGCGCAACGGCGCGTGCCCGCGATGCTCCGGCCAATGGAACGGGCCCGATGCGGGCGCCCGTGATGATCACGTCGCCCTGTTTCAACCTTCGTCCCTGCGCTGCGGCGTGTCTTGATAGCCAGCCCAGAAAATCCAGCGCATCCGAAATCGGGGCCGGCGTCTCGGTTGCGGCAGCCGGAAGGCCGTCAATCGTCAGCGCAATGCCAAGCCGATCGGGCAGCCCGTCGCGCCAGCCGCCGATCGGTTCACCCATCACGATGCCGGCCGAGCTGAAACTGTCGGCCATCTTCCAGAGAGGTGCGCAGTTCCCCCGGAGACGCGAGGCGACGAACTCGAACGCCAGACGAATTTCGGCAATGGCGTCGAGCGTCGGCCTTGGGCCGGGATCACGGTCGAGGATCAGCGCCGTTTCGACCTCGATCGCGGCATGGCCGGGCAGGATCGGCCTGGTCCCGGTTTCGTGCAACAAGGCGCGCGGCAGAATCGCGGCCTCGCGGGTGACGCCGCCAAGCAGCGCCATCTTCCAGACGCCGCCGGGATCGCAAAGCCCTGCCATCACCGCCTCTTGCACCTGGCGGGCCGCCGTGCGATCGGCCGGTTCGGGCGCCGTGACGGCAACGGGTGACCCCTGCCCGCGTGCCTTCAGAAGAAGTTCGGCGGCCGAGGCCACGTCGAAAGCGGATACCGTCATGCTGTTGCCCTCTGTTCCGGGAAAAGGGCGCCCAGGCAGGACGGATAGCGGACCTGATCCCGCGCGCTTGGCCGCGCAAGATGGATCGCGGTGTTCAACGTGTCTCCGCCCGCGCGCGGGTCGAAGGTCGAGGGCGCATCCGGACACGCCGAGTATTCGACCAGCGGCCCTCCGATGCAGAGAGAGCGCATGGTCATGTCGCGTATGGCGTCGGCAGCGGCCGGCCGGCGACATGGGCGGGATGTTGTCCAGCACCAGTTGCGCCATCGCGCGCCGCGCCTCGGCGGTGGCCGAGCCGACATGCGGCGTCAGCACACAATTCGGCGCGTCCAGCAGCGCCCGCGGCACGCATGGCTCGTCGTCGAAGACATCCAGTCCCGCCCCGGCAATGACCCTTTCGGACAATGCCCGCGCCAGCGTCTCGGCATCCACGACCGGGCCGCGCGCGACATTGACGACGATCCCTTCGGATCCAAGCGCCGCCAGCACGTCGGCATCGACCAGACCGCGCGTCCCGGCGCCCCCCGCCGCCGTCACGAACAGGACATCGCAATCGCGCGCCAACTGCCGCGCGTCAGGGCGAAAGGTATCGGGCGCGCCGGGCTTTTCCGCGCGTGCGGTATAGAAAACCTGCATCCCCATTCCGCGCAGCAGATCGGCCAGCCTGCGCCCGATCCGCCCATAGCCCAGGATCCCGGCCCGGCGTTCCAGCACGGAGCTGCCAAGCGCAAGCTTGGCACCCGCAGCCCAGGTTCCGGCGCGCAGGAAGCGATCGCCCTCGGCGATGCGCCGACCGCAGGCCAACGCCAGCGCCAGCGCCATCTCGGCCACGGCCAGCGACAGCACGTCGGGCGTGGTCGTCACGGCAATGCCGCGGCGCTGCGCCTCGGTCAGATCGACAGCATCGACTCCGACCCCGTTCACCGCGATCAGGCGCAGACGGGGCAATTTCGCCATCTGCGTGGCCGACAGCCCGATATTGCCTGCCGTCAGGACGATTTCGGCATCGCCCGCCACGTCGATGTCGTGCACGACATCGTAATCCGCGCGCAGCCTTTCGGCCATGTCCTGCGGCTTCAGATCGGCCAGCGCCAGAACGGGGGGGCGGCTCATGCGATCTGGCCCAGGAAGGTCTGCAAGCGTTCGTTCTGTGGATTGCCGAAGAATTCATTGGGCGCGTTTTCCTCGACGATGACGCCCTTGTCCATGAAGATCACCCGGTCGGCGACGGCGCGAGCGAATTCCATCTCATGCGTGACACACAGCATGGTCATCCCGTCCCGCGCCAGGTCGATCATCGTCTCCAGCACCTCATTGACCATTTCCGGATCCAGCGCGCTGGTCGGTTCGTCAAACAGCATGATCCGCGGTTTCATGCACAATGCCCGCGCGATCGCCACGCGCTGCTGCTGCCCGCCGGACAACTGGGCGGGATATTTCTCGGCCTGTTCGGGGATTTTCACCCGATCCAGATATTGCCGCGCCGTCGCCTCGGCTTCGGCGCGGGTCACCTTGCGCGTCTTCATCGGCGCCAGCATGCAGTTTTCCAGGACCGTCATGTGCGGGAACAGGTTGAAGGACTGGAAGACCATGCCGACATCGCGCCGGATCTTCGCGACGTTGTCGCCGCCCGCTTTCAGTTCCACCCCGTCCACGACGATCGAACCGGATTCGATCGGCTCCAATTGATTGATCGTTCGGATCAGCGTGGATTTGCCCGACCCGGACGGGCCGCATATGACAATCCGCTCGCCCCGCCTGACCGTCAGGTCTACATCGACAAGGGCGTGAAATCCGCCGTAATACTTGTTGACGCCCCGCATGGTGATGGCGTTTTCGGTCATGATCCTTTTCCCTTCGCGGAACGCCCGGCCGCATCCGGCCGGGCGGCGCCTGACTTACTGGGCTTGCTTCACGAAGTCGGGCAGCGGCTCGCCCAGCCATTTCTCGTGGATCTTGTCCAGCGTGCCGTCGGTCGTCGCCTGATCGACGAAGGCATTCACCTTTTCCAACAGCGCGTCCGATCCGGGCGCCACGGCGATCCCCTGCACCTGACTGGACAGGTCGAACTTCTTGTTGAACCGATCGCCGGTGGCCTTGCCGATCTGCGACATGACCACGTTCGACACGCCGATCAACTTGACCTGACCCGACATCAGCGCCTGGACCGCTGTCGCGTCGTCGTCGAAGCGGCGGATATCCGTGCCATCGGGCGCGATGGCGGTCACGCCGCTGTCCTGGGTCGAGGCGCGGGCGACGGCGATCGACTGGCCTGCCAGACCGGACGCGTCGCTGACCTCAAGCCCGCTATCACCATAGACCGCGATGCTGATCCCGGCATAGGGCTTGGAGAAATCGACTTTCCGCGCGCGTTCTTCGGTAATGCCGAGCGAGGCGACCAGCACATCGACCTGCCCCGACAGCAGGTAGGGGATGCGGTTCGGCCCCGTCACCGGCACGATCTGTGGCGCGACGCCCAGATATCTTGCCAGCGCCTTGGCGACATCGGCATCATAGCCATCGGGATTGCCCGAGGCGTCCTGGATGCCGAAGGGCGGAAAATCGACCAGCATGCCGATCTTGATGGTGCCGGCCTTCTCGATGGCGGCCAGATCGGCGGCAGTTGCGGGCAGCGCCAGCCCGGCAGCCAGCGCCGAGGCGGCAAGGGTCGTGAACAGACGACGGGTCAGTTTCATAAGTTTCTCCTCCGTGACGAGATGGGTTTAGCGGGTGACGGCACGGCGCATCCGCGCCTCGAGCCTGCGCGCCAGCAGCGACAGCGGCCAGCACAGGATGAAATAAAGCGCGGCCACCGTGCCAAACACCAGAAATGGCTTGAAGGTGGCGTTGTTGATGATCTGACCGGCGCGGGTCAGTTCGGTAAAGCCGATGATCGAGGCCAGCGAGGTTCCCTTGATCAGCTGCACCAGAAAGCCGACCGTCGGCGCCACCGCCAGCCGCATCGCCTGCGGCAGCACGACATGGCGCATCCTGTCGGTGTAGGACAGCGACAGCGCCATCGATGCCTCGGTCTGACCCGAGGGCACGGCCTCGATGGCGCCGCGCCAGATCTCGCCCAGATAGGCACTGGCGTGAAAGGTCAGCGCGACAGCGGCTGCCAGCAGCGGATTGATCGGCAGCCCCACGACGGCCAGCCCGAAATAGACCAGAAACAACTGCATCAGCAACGGTGTGCCCTGGAAGATCTGGATGAATCCGGCAGCGACGCGCCGAAGCAGCGTGCCGCCCGATGTCCGGGCCAGCGCGATGCCCAGCCCGCCGATGGCGCCGCCAAGAAACGCAATGGCCGAAAGGATCAGGGTCCAGCGTGCCGCCGAGGCGATGAACAGGATGTCAGAGGCCGAGAATTCGCGGATCATCAGCGGCTCGCAGGATAGGTGAAGAACACGCGGCGGATCGTGGCAAACAGCGTCGAAAAGCCAAGGGCCAGCAGAAAATACATGACCGTCAGAACCAGATAGATCTCGAAACTTGCGAAGGTCCGCGCGTTCAGATCGGCCCCCGCCGAGGCCAGATCATTGGCCGAGATGACCGAGACCACGCTGGAGGTCAGCATCAGGTAGATGAATTGGCTGGTCAGAGAGGGATAAATGTTCCGCAGCGCCGGCTTTACCACCACATACCTGAAGATCTGCACCGGGGTCAGGCCCAGGGCCCGGCCCGCCTCGATCTGGCCGCGCGGGATCGATTCGATGCCGGCGCGAATGATCTCGGTCCCGTAGGCACCGACATTGATGACCAGGGCGACCAGCGCCGCGGTGTTGGGCGACATGCTGATGCCGATGGCCGGCAGGCCGAAGAAGATGAAGAAGATCTGGACAAGGAAGGGCGTGTTGCGAATGACCTCGACATAGACGTCGATGAGCCAGCGCAGCGGCCGGATGCCGGATGTCTTGCCAACCGCACCCATCACCGACACGGCCAGCCCCAGCACCATCGCCGCCAGCGACAAACGCACCGTCAGCAGCGCCCCGTAAAGCAGCAGGTCGAGGTTCTCGAAGACGGGCTGGAAGTTGAACTGATACATCTGCTCTCCCCTGCCGATGTGCCGCTTCCCATTGTTTAGAACGATCTAAAATCCGTGCGGAGGAAAGTCAATCACGATGGCTGCTTCCTCTTATCATCAGCCTCGGCAGAATCACGGACCGCTGAACCGGCGCATCCGCCTGGGCCAGGCGGCGGGCCAGCAAGTGGCCGGCCCTGACACCAATGCAGTCCGGCTGCATGGCAACGCTGGTCAAGGGTGGATAGGTCAACCGGGCCAGAGGCAGATCGTCCAGCCCCACCACCGCGAGATCGCGGCCCGGTTCGCACCCCGCGCGGCGCAGGCCCAGCATCAGACCCGCCGCCAGCACGTCGTTGAAACACAGCACTGCCGTCGGCCTGGTCTTCAGCGCCAGCATCGCCGCCGCCGATTGCGCGGCCCCTTCCCAGGTCAGTTCGGCTTCGACGATCCCCGCCGACGAGGCCCCGGTTTCGCCAAGCGCGGCCGTAAAACCGCGCAGACGCTCTTCTCGCGCCGATGTCTGCGCGGCCACCGACAGAAAGGCTATCCGGTGATGTCCCCCGCCGACCAGGTGCCGGATCGCCAGGCGCACGCCCTCGAGGTAGTCCGCGCCGGCATAATCCGTGATCCCTTCGCCGACCTCCCGCAAGGCCTGCACCACGGGCACGCCGCGATGCCGCAGGCGCAAAGGCAGATCCGGATCGGTGCCTTCGGCCGGACACAGGATCACGCCATCGACGCCATGACCCCGAAACCTCTGCAGGATGTCGTTCTGACGCACCGGATCGTCCTGGCTGTTGGCCAGAAGAACGACCCTGTCATCCTCGCCCATGACCTGTTCGACCCCCGACAGGAATTCGGTGAAGAAGGAATTGACGAGGTTCGGCACGATGACACCCACGGTGCGGCTGCTGTTGTTGCGCAGCCTTGCGGCCCCGATATCGCGGACATAGTCGAGATCGGCCATGACCTTCTCGACCTTTTCGCGCGTATGATCGGCGACCAGCGGCGATTTCCGCACCACCAGCGAGACCGTCGCCCGTGAAACGCCCGCCACCCGCGCGACCTCGGCCAATGTGACCTTCTTGCGGTTCATGCTGCGCCCTCCTGTTTGCCCTTTCATAGCGAAATCCAGAAGATGCGACAGGCTCGGTCAACGTCACCAACTCGCAGATTGGCGCACAGGGCGCAGCGACGTCTTGGGAACCGATGAACGGCGTGACCAACTTTTTCGAAACGCCCGGGTCACGGCTTCAACTTGCGGTTGGCAGAATCGACAATCCCGGGGGTGATGCCGGTCGTGGCCCAGGGTCGAGCGAATCAGCAACTGCATTTGCTTGGGATTACCTCAACCCACGGAGGAAATATGTTTTTAAATTAATCTTAAAGAAGAGCCTCCGGCACTTGCCTTGCCAGAAACTTTTCTGCCACGAAATGGACGACGCTACTGGCGCCGTCCACCCAAGACCGTTGCCTGAATTTCACCTATCCCTAACTGAATGAATATTTTAATTTCCGAAATCCTTGTCCATCTCTTTCTGGAAGAGGAGAGGCCTGCGCTGATCGGCGCTTTTTCGCGGTCCTCGGGTAGCAAGAAAGCGGGTTTCAGCCGTTCACGTGGAGTTGACTTAGCGCCCTCCCAGCCTGCAAGATCAGAAAGATAAAAATTTAGCGGTATCGAGGTTATTATGAGTTCCGTCATTGGCTTTCGCGATACGTGGCCGTTTGGTTATCGCCTCTATAATGTTGCCGTTGCGACCCTCCTTCTGGTTGCACTCAGCCCGACAATTCTACTTCTGGCCTTCCTGCTCTTGATAACCCAGGGTCCGAATATCCTTTATTTCGGGCCGCGGATGGGAAAGAATCAACGCCCGTTCCAGATCATCAAGTTCCGGACCCTGTGCCCGAAGCGCGCGCGGGCGATCACCGCAGATCGCACCCTGCCCGCCGATGCGAATATCGAAACTCGACTTGGAAAGATTCTGCGCGAGGTCCGGCTGGACGAGCTTCCGCAGCTTGTGAATATCATTCGTGGCGACATGAATATCTGCGGACCGCGCCCCGTGCGCCCCGAGATCGCGGCGATCGAGAGTCGGCGCATCAAGGGATACGAGAAGCGGTTCGACGTTCGGCCCGGGCTGATCGGTCCGACCCAGGCGTGCTTCGGTCACGGCGCCAGCAAGCGGATACGCGCGCGAATGAACAATCTGGCTGTCAATCGTCCGGTGAATATTGCAGCCGAGCTTTCGCTGCTGGTCCGGATCGGAAGCTCCATCCTGCATCGGATCGGGAAGAAATCGGTGAAATTCGCGAAAAGATTTTCCACCGGGAAGACCTCGGCGTTCAAGGACATCTATCTTTCTGATATCGTGCAGAACAAGCCGTCGCTCGTTCATCGCATCGATATGTCGTCATTGTCGGTGAGGGGGGTTGACCTGCCATCGGATGGGCATTTGGCGATCCGCCTGCATTCCGGCGCCTTGCGCCGGGCGCGCGTAAAGTTGACACAGTCCGGAGCGCCGGGAATTTTCAACTACAAGCCCGTCAACGAAGTCGACGCATTTGTCATTGAACGGTATGCTCTGGGCAGGGTGATCATTCCGCCTCGCGTGGCCTGGTCAATCGAGTCGAGGCAGCCCGAACTGGCCGGACAGGAAGCAGGCATATAAATCCGATGACAGCGATGACGCAGGCCCGGCGCAAGTCTCTCTTGGGTTCGGGCAGCGCGCAGTTTGCCGGCCAGTTTCTGGGATTGTTGCTGGCGATTCTGGTGTCTCACCTGATTGCGCGCCGCATGGGCGTCGGTCCGCAGGCCGACGCCTTCCTTCTGGGGCGGCGCCTGATCACCGCCGTGACCGAGGCGCTCAACCAGATCGTCGTGGCCGTTTTCATTCCGCTGATCGCGGCGCAGGCCGCCGCCGGCGCCGGGATCTGGCATATCATCATGCGATCGGGGGGCGGTGCCTTGCTGGCGGGCACGGCACTGGCTGCGATCTTCATTGCCGGGGCGCCATGGATCGTCGCATCGGTCGCGCCACAATTCGATGCCCAAACCGCGGCACTGGCGACGCGCGTCATGCGAATTCTGTCACTGGCATTGCCGGCGACCGTCGCTACTGTCGCGCTGGCCGCCTATTGCAATGTCCGCGAGCAGTTCGGAGGCGCTGCGGCGTCGCGGCAATTGCCCCGTGCCGCCGTGGCGGCGGCCCTTCTTCTGGGCACAGGCGGTCTCGCGGAGCTGGCGGCAGGCGCCTATACGTTCGGGGCGGTCCTGGTTACCGGAATGCTTCTTCTGATGGCTCTGCGGCTAAGCCGCACAGCGCCCATACAGACCGGCATCCGCCGTTCCGGTTCGGTCTCACGGCGTGCCGCCGCCGCCGTCGTGCTTGCGGGCGGCGCAATGGTGGTGCTGTGGCTGGAAACGGCGTTCGCCGCGTGGACCGGCCCCGGCGGGGTTGCCATGCTGGAATATTCGCAACGTCTGGGCGCGCTGTTGGGCAATACACTGGCCATGGCGCTGACCTTGGTCGTCTTCGCCGATCTGTCGCGGCGCAGCGCCGCAGGAGAGACCCGGGAACTGGATGCGCGGTTCAACATTGCGGTCTGGGCAGGCATCTCGCTGATGTTGCCGGTGACGGTGGGTGTGGTGGTGAACGCCCCCGGTATCATTGAACTGGTGCTGGGCTACGGCGCGTTCGAAGCCGCCGAAATCCGGGCCGAAGTCGTGACACTGACACGCTGGATGGCGGTTGCGCCCCTCGGCGCGCTGGTCGTGCGGATGTTGTATGTCCGGGTGCTGGCAGACGACACGCTTCCCGTCGTGCGCATCGCGCTGGTCGCCACGATCGCGGATATGGTGATCCGCGCCGTGCTTTTCCGGATCCTGGTGCCTTGGCTGGGACTGACCGGAATTCCGCTGTCGCTGGTGATCACCCCGATCGGGCCCGTCCTGATAATCGCGCTGTGGCTGAGGCGGCAAAACGTGTTCCTTGACCTGCGTCCGGCCAGCATCAGTCGCCCGTTGATGGCCACCTCGCTGACGGCAAGCCTGGCGATCGCGGCCGGCGCATGGCTTGGCCCCCTATTGTCGCAATGGACTGCCCTGGACGGCAAAAGCGCGGCCCTGTCCGGCTTGCTGGTTTCGGGTCTGGCGGGATCGGCGGTGCTTGGCGTCGCGGTCACGGCGTTTCGCGTCCGGCTGCGTTGACGCCATCAGGGTCTGAACCCACTGCGCTTCCAGACCCAATCCGGCCAGTCGGCGCCGCGGGCCTGCCGCCGCTTGCGTTCGATCCCGCCAAGAAGGGCAATGGGCAGAATTCGGCCCAATGCGTCCCCAAGCGCCACGGCGGCGCGGTCGGTGCGGGACAGACGTCGGGTCGAAGGGTCGCGATCATGGCTGGTATTGGCCGCAAAACGGCTGACAAGCGCGTCAGGTGACACCGGAAGATCGAGCGCCCGGACCAGCGCCGCCCGCCCCCCGTCGGGATCGGCGGCGAGCGCATCGTATTGGACCAGATGCGCGCGCGGGTCATCAGCCGCAAAGCGGCGCAGATAGCGGGTATGAAGTGCATTGGCGAGTGCGCCTCGCACGATATCGACCAACCGCCCTGGTCCCCTCCGTGGACTGCGCCCATAAGCCGAAAGCCGTGACGCGATCAGGGTGCGGCTGTCCCGGATGACGCAGACAAACCGCGCGGCGGGAAAACGTTGCGCAAGGGCCCGCGCGAGCAGGGTGTGATGGGGCGACTTTTCCAGCCACAGCGGCGCCTGCTGACGATCGGCAACGGCATCCATCATCGCCTCGAATACCGCAGCGTGGTCCTTGGCCGATGACATGATGTCATCAAGGGTTTCATCGGGCAGCCCGCCCAGCAGCCAGTAATCGGATGACACAAAGGCCGCGCGGAAGGCCGCGCATGTATCGCGATCCGAAAGCGGCGTGAAGACGCGGGCAAAATGGGAAAAGAAAAGGCTTTCATGAACGCCGCGATGATCCTCGGCCGCAACGGCCGCGACAGATCCCGAACCGTGCAGCATGTTGGCCACCCAGGTCGTGCCCGAGCGCTGAAGCCCCAGCACGAAAACGGCGCGCTTTCCCGAGGCGGGGTCAGCCGGCATCGCGCGATGGCGTCCACAAGACGCTTTGCCTGCCGAAAAGACAGCGCAGGATTCCTATCAGCAACGCGATGTGAGCGAAGGTGAAGAAGGCAGGCAAAGCCACCAGCTTGTTGCGGCGAAGATGCGGCCAGACAAGTCCGGCTGCCGCGACCCCGTAAAAGGCGATCTGAAAAAGTCCGGTCGCAAGATAAAAGAGGTTTTGACCCATCAGAGCCAGGTTCGAAACGAACAGCAGGATCAGGAAAAAAGGGTTCAGCCTTCGCATCAGCTTGTGCGAGAAAAGCTGCCATGCATACCAGCCGTGGCGCAGTGGATTCATCAGGCCGGCGTTTTGCAGCAGGCTGCGCCAGCCCCGTTCGCTGGAACGGATGCGCCGACGCATCTCGTTGCCGACATTCTCGGTGACGTTCTCGACGGTGCTGGCATCGGGTTCGAAAACCAGGCGATAGCCCTGCGCGACGGCGCCGACCGATATGACGAAATCGTCGGTGCATCCCGGCGCCGGCGGACGGACAAGTGCGCGACGCAGCGAATAGACCGAGCCCTGCGCCGAGATGGCCCCGCCCAGGCGCGACTCAGCGTGTTTGAGCTGTTGATCATAGCGCCAGAAAAGGCTTTCGGCAAAACCGATACCGCCCGATTTGCCCTCGACCGTGATCTGTCCGCACACGCCGCCGACCTCGGGGTCTGCGTAGTGGCGCAGCATCGCGGTCAGGGAATTCTTTTCAAGAATTGCGTTGGCATCCGAAAAGACGACGATGTCGCCGGTGCAGCATTTCAGTCCTTGGGCAAGCGCCTGCGCCTTGCCCACACGACCGGGTTCAAGCACCGTGATTCGGGGGTCGTCCACCTTGCGCACGATCTCGGCGGTTTCGTCCGCCGAACCATCAGAGACGACGATCAACTCGATGTCCGCCCCGCCTGTGTTCAGCGCAAGAGTATTCTCGACCTTGTCGGCAATCACCGGCGCCTCGTTATAGGCGGCCACCAGGAAGCTGACATTCGGCGGGTCCCCAGGACCGGCGGGCGGGGTTCGTCTTGGGCGAAGCCGCGACAGGGCCAGAAGAAGCATCCCATAGCCGAAGAGACTGTAAAACAACGCAATCGCAGAAGCCCAGAACAAGACTGTCATCGGCAAGAACGCTCCATTTCCCGCGCAAGGGCCGCGGCGTTTTCCTCGATCAGATATTCGTCCGCGATTCGGCCACGCCCGGCATGGGCGATGGCGGCGGCATCATCCCAGTTCCGGGCAATCTCGCCCAGCGCCGCGGCGATCGCCGGCGCATCGCCCGGTGGGGTAAGCCAACCGGTCCGGCCGGGTTCGACAAGTTCGGGAATGCCCGAAAGGTTGCTGGCAACGACCGCCCGGCCATGCGCCATCGCCTCCATCAGGACAACCGGAATCCCCTCTACCCTGCCATTCTCTCCGGGGATCGACGGCACCACGAGCACATGGGAATCGCGATAGGCCTCTGCCACGATCTCGGCGGGTTGCGGGCCGTCGAACCGAACCTTTTCGGACAGCCCAAGATCCGCGGCCTGGGTTTGCAGTGCCTTGGCCAGATCGCCGCCACCGACGATGCGGGCCTGCCAGCGCATATCTGCCGGAAGCAGCGCGAGGGCGTCCAGAAGATGCGCGACGCCCTTTTTCCTGATCAGCGATCCTACATAAAGAATTCGCAACCCGTCGGTTGCAGGCGGGTTCGGCGCTGGCGCATCCAGCGTCTCGCGAACGACGCCGCAGCGGATCAGACGCAACTTGTCGGCCGGAAACCCGGCCAGTCTGGTCAGCCAGCGAATGTTATAGGCGCTTATGGACCGGACGAACGCGGCTTTTCGCGCCTTTTCGGGCAAAAGCGCCTGCGATACGAAAATGTCGTTGGCATGGGCCGAAAAGCTGAATTCTGTTCCCGCAAGCCGGGATGCGATCAGTGCGGCATTCGCGGGGTGGCCGGCAAATTCCGCGTGAATATGCTGGACTCCGTTCGTTCGGCACCATCGGCCAAGCGCGACCGCCTTGGGAAACAGAGCCGCCACCGCAAGCCCGCGCCGGGGCTCGCGCCTGTGTGCCACGGCTATCTGTGCGACAAGCCGCGTCATGAGGCCGGGCCTGCGCAAGGTTTCGGCCAGAAGCGCCGCGAGGGTCCGGCCGCCGAGAAAGGGAAAAGTGAAGGCCCGCGGCAGCAGTTCGTTGATGAAGCCGTGCACGATCTCTGCCTTTCGGAAGGGTTTTATGTGAAAGATCCGGGCATCATGGCCAAGCCGGCCATATTCGACCACATTGCGATAGGCGAAGGTCTCGGTGAGTTTCGGAAATTCGCTGACAACGACAAGGATTCTCATTTCCGCGCAAGCTCCTGAACATTCACACGATAAAGCGCAGTGCACAAAGCCGGCAGCAGCCAGGTATATTTGGTGTATTCATTCGGCAGGAACAGGCTGGCGATCAGATAGGCGCCGAACCCGTAGGCAAGCGCCTGCGCCATGACCCCTAGCCGTTCATCCGCCGGGTTTCGGCATACGGCCCTGATGCGGCTGAAGGCATAGCCGATCATACCGAAAAACGGCAGGGCGCCCAGAATGCCGTATTGAACCAGGACGGAAAGATACATGTTGTGCAATTCGCGCCCCAGCAAAGTCCGGCCGGGCAGGTAGCGATAAGCATTATCAGTGAAATGGTAGTAGAAATTGCCGGGTCCGACGCCCAGGAACGGGCGCTGGACAAGCAGATCCAACCCGATCAGATTATAGGTCATGCGCCGCCCCAGCGTCCAGTCGCGCCCGGACCCGCCGCCGAAAATCGAACCCAGACGTTCGAAATATTCTACCGGAATGAATGGAATGGCCGCGATCAGGCAGAACAGGGCGATCATCATGGAAAGCGGCATGAACCGCGCCCGCCGATAGCGCCAGGCCAGCAAGATCACGACGATGCCATAGGCAAGAAAGGCCGACCGGGCAAAGGACAGAACAATCGCCGCCGTCCCGAGGCCGACGATCATCAGCATGTAGCCGCGCAGCCGCGGCGTCGCCAGCATGTGTGCAAGCGCGAAAACCACCCCGGCCAGAAGCATCGAGGCGGCGGTGGTCGGATTGTAATCCGACCCCCCCGAGGATCGCTGGAACCCCTCGGCCGTGCGCGCGGTGGTGGCCGCATCGGACTGGGCCACGAGGGTGGTGCCCGTTGCGATTTCGGCCAGAAGGATCAGCGACGATACAAGCGAAGTAATCGCCAGCATCCAGATCAGGATCTCGACCTTCTTTCGGGTGTCAGCCAGCGTGACCACCAGCGTGAACAACAGGAAAAGGCTGACCATGGTGCTGACGGTATCGATGGCGAGGCCTCGATCTTCGGCGACCACGATGCTGACGACGGCCATGCCCGTCGTCAGAAAGGCAAACATGGCCACCGGATCGCGGGCGGCTGTCCGAATGCTGTTTCGCATGTCGATCGCTCGGGCCAGCACCACCAGCGAGGTGCCTGCGGCGATCAGCTTGAAGGCCGAGACCGGCAGAAAGCCGAAGAACAGTTTCTGGATGGCGTCGAGATGTGAGAACACCGTCAGCGCCAGCACTCCCAGAAACGGCTGCGCAAACAGCAAGAGGCCCGAGAACAGCCCGACCGGAAGGGCAAGCGCGGCCACCGGGTTGGTTATGGTCCCGGCAACGATCACGATCAGCGCCGCAAGAACCGCAAGGCCCAGCGTCAATGGCATGAAGCGCAGGAACCCTGTCACGACGCCACCCTGTCATAGCCCGATGGCCCCAGCCGGCGGCGGCGCAGCCGGTTGGCAAGTGCCGTCACCGGATGCCAGACAAGCCAGCCTGCGGCGGTGTTGACCCGGGCCCGCAGCGCCAGCGCCTCGAGCCACAGCGGCCCGCCGCCGAAGGCCCGGTCCTGAAGATGAACGCGGCTGAGGATCACGGGACCATTGCCGGGGACGTGGTCTTCGCGCCGGTTGTCTTGGCGACCGCCAGTGACCGCCACGAAACCCGCCTCTTGCGCGGCATCGACCGAAACGGGATCGAAGCGATCGAAGGGCCAGGCCATGACGCGCGGCGCACGATCCAGAAGTGCCGCCAGTTCCCGGTATGCCTGGCTCAGCATCTGCGACACGCGGGCCCGGAACGCGGCCTCGTCCTCGGCCGAGCCGTCACGCCACCATCGGCCTGCCAGCGCCGAGTCGGTTTCGGGCAGAGATGCGTCGGGCCGGAGCGAAGGCGGCGGTGTCACGGCCTCGAACCAGCGCGACTTGTTTTCCGGATCGGTCGCCCAGGTCAGCGGGGCATGGCGTTTCCAGTCAGGACCGACCAGCCCGGACGTCCGATCCGAAACCGGGATGCGGGCATGGTTGGTGCCATGCGCCTCGACCGCGAAAAGCGGATCGGCATCAAGATGCCGCAACTCGGCGACATTCATATAGCCTTGCCAGGCCTCCGGTCCGCAGGAGCGGTCGGCCCCCCGCGGGACCTCGCCCGGTTCGACGAAATCCACCGAGGCAAAGATCGTCGCCGGGGCGTTGTGGCGGCGCAGGATCGGCGCGGCGAAAAGATAGTTGTCAAGATAGGCGTCGTCGAATTGCAGCACCACCGCCTGCGGGGGCAGAGAAGCACCGTTCGCGCGCGCCGCGACCAGATCCTCGGTCGAGACGATGTTCCAGCCGTCGCGTCGCAGGGTGCGAAGGTGGATATCCAGCACTTCCGGACGGACCGATATGTTTCTGGCCCAGGGCAGCCAGCCCGCATCGGGTGAAACGCTGTGATAGACGAGAATCGGCACGCCACCGGGCTTGCGCAGCGCGCGCCACGCCAGAAGAAAACCCGCAAGGGCAAGAACCAGACCCAGGGCAGGCAGACCAAGCGTAACTCCCACGGCGCCCGCGACAAGGCCGCAGAGGGCGATCAGTGCCGCGCGACGAAAGGCTTTCTTGCGGCAGGTCCGGCGGTCGGCCGGCGAATGCGGGACCGGGTTCATGGCAGCAAGGTCGCATAGGATACCGGCCCTGACGCGACCGCATCGCTGCGGCCAAGGGCGTTCAGTTCGTCGCGATCCACGACGCCAGAGCGCAGGCCGACCACCACCTGGCGATCCTTGTAGACGCTCCAATCCGCGATCCGCGCGATCGGCGGCAATTCGACCGCCTCGGGAACACCGCCATCGGCAGCAGTCGGTGCGGCGATCTTCAGCACCGCCTTGAAAAGGTCATGCAGGGCCGTGACATCGGCCTGCGTGCCGAATGCGGTGACAAGAAGCGCCTTGGACGGCCAGCGGTGGGGGCTGTCCGAAACGAAGCGCCGCCCGACTGCATGGGCATAGCGCTGCAGTGCCGTGCCCGGCTTGCCGCCATCGAGATAGCGCCGGGCCTGGCGCAGAAGCCTTCGCGTGACCGGCGGCAGGACGCGGGTGCCAAGGGTCCTGCGCAGATCCTCTGATGTTCGGGCACGATCGCCCAGCACGTCCATCGCGACAATCGGAACCAGCACCAGGATGCTGCCGAGGATGGTGGCCACGATCGTGTTTATCAGAACCTTGGGAAATTTCGGATAGACGGGAACGCTTGCAGAATCGATGGTCCGGATCTGCGACAACTGCGCCTCGCGCGCGACCCCTGCGGCCACCTGACGATTTTGCAGTTCGGTGAGATCGGCCTCGGTCTCGGTGATGCGCTGTTCGATCTGTGCCAGCGCCTCGCCGGCCGTTTTCAGTTCTCGCAGAGCCTGATCAGCATCCGAGACCCGCTGGCTGCGGAATTGCAGCCGGGCCTCGTTCCCGGCGCGGGAAGCCTGTGTTTCCGCCAGGGTCTGTCGCAACTGGCGCACCGTTTCGGCATCCGAGGCGCGCGTGATCGAAGCCTCGAGCGAGGCGATCGTCGTATCCAGAAGGGCCAGTTCGACCTCGGCATTCTGCAACGCGGCGCGGGCGGCCGCGCGCGTGTCAAGCATGATGGATCGTTCCTGATCAAGGTTGGTGATGCCGAAATTGCTGGCCGTGTTCTGGTATTCTGCCGCGTATCTGGCCAGATCCTTCTCGCGCGCGGCGATCACGTTCTGAAGGGTTTCGTCGACCTGGGCCGCATCGGTGCGAAACTCATCGCGGGTTTGGTCCACATAGGCCTGCGCCAGCGCGTTGGCTGCGCGGGCGGCCAGGGCGGGATCGCTGTGAGATACCGACACCAGAAGAATATACGAACCCTCGACGGTCTCGACCTTGGTGGCGCCGAGGAGGTCGCTGATATAGGTTTCTCTGACGGGTTGAGGCTGGAAGTAGCCGAAGTTGAGAATGTTGTACCAGCGCCAGACCGCAGCCTTGAATCGCCTGAAGGCGGTAGGAGGCTCGATTTGCAGCGTGCCGCCGGCTTCCTCTGTCAGAATGTCGATGGCGCGGCCGGCGACCTTGCGCGACAGCAGCCGTTCGATATGGGTCTGCGCGATGATCGTGGCCGGGTTGAACTGGCTGACGCCGAGAAAGCTGCTGTTGAAGCGAAGCTCTTCCGTGGAAGGCTGCATGTTCAGCGTCACCGAAGCCTCGTAGATCGGCGCCGCTCGCAGAAGCAGCATCGACAGGGCCAGGGTCAGGCCACCCGCGACCAGCGCGCCGATCACGATGGTCTTCCAGAAATGGCGCAGCAATTCTCTGTAGTGATCGAGCATGAAATGAAAACCGCCTAAGGAGAGAGGATCGCGTTCAGTCCGGAACCGGAGAGGGTCATCGCATCGGCCTTGCAGCGTCCGGGGTCAGCGGCCAGAAGGCCACGACCGGGTTCGGCGAGGCACAGGATATCGGCCCCCTGACCGCGTGCCTGATCGCGCAAGGTGCGCGCAGCCGGACCCCAGGCGACCGAAATCTGCGTCGCGTCGCCACGCCGTATGACAAAAAGCCCGTCAGCCTCGCGGCGGACCTGAGCCTGGGGATCGATCAGGCGCGACAGCAGGCGATAGGCGAAAACGCCGGGCTTCGGTCGCCCGGGCCCTTCATACAGCGCGGTGCGGGTATTGCCGTATGTCGCGCCGGGACCTTCTCCCAGACGGAACCACAAACAGAATGGCGCGCCGGTCGACAAGACATTCAGGTTGCGCTGGATGACCGCCCTAAAATGCGCTTCGGGTGTATAGGTCCCGCCGTAATCAAGCGTCGGGCCGCCGCATTCGGTCGAAAGGACAGGACGTCCCGAAAGCCTTCGCACCAGCGTCAGCCGGTCGATGTCACGCGATTCGGGACCGTAGAGATGCACCGACGCGATATCGTACCTGCTGCGTTTCAGAACGGGCAGAACCTTGTCGACGATGATGGCGCGGATCTCGGGGCCAAGCATCTGCGCTTGCGAAAGAACGGTCTCGGACGTCTTGCTCCAGCTTTGGCGAACCTCGATATTCTTGCGCTCCTGCTGCACCACCAGCACATCGGAATTGAACGAGGCGATGCCGCCCATCACGAAGATCGCGTCCGGGTCTTCGGCTTTGACCGCCGCCTGCGCGACATTGACGTAAGAGATCAGATCGTCCGGCGAGGCGGCCCAGCCACCCGAGCGGTTGCTGTCGCTGATCCATTCGTTCGCGGCCTGATAATAGCGGACCGGAAACCGCAGACCCGGCATGTCGCCCGTCCCGTCACCATCATAGCGGTCCACGACGGTCCGGATAAACCTTTGCCACAATCCCAGGTCGGTGGGCATTGCGTTCTTGACCTTTTGCGTGGCCTTGTCGGTTGCCCAATCGGCGTCGGATTCAAAGGTGAGGAACGGCTGAATGCCAAGATCCTGAAGCGCCTTTACACGTTGGTCCAGGCCGACGAAGTCGAAACGACCCTGGCGCGGCTCGATCCGGCTCCAGGAAGCCGACAGACGGGTCACGCCGATCCCGGCCTCGGCGATGGCTCTGTAATAGCGGGTTTGCGAACCGGGAAAGGCCAGACCCAGCCGTGGGTTTGGTGTGACACTCAGTTTCGCCAGATCAACATCGGCCATGACCGGTGAAGCCACGATCGCCAAGAAAGCGGCGCAACCCGCGAAAACCCCGCCCCACATCACGGCGCCCCAGGGATATCGACCATGCGCACCACCTCCAGACCGTCGCCGGGGTGAAGCCGGGTATCGGGCCCTGCCTCGACCACCTCGGTGGCCTCGCCGTTCCGGCGATAGATGCGATAGGTCACGCTTACATCGAACTCTTCGGCGATGTCGGCGCTGCTTGCGAATTCGCGCACGAAGGCACGGGATCGCTCAAGCCGGGTGGACGTTTCCAGGATCGCGGCCTCGGTCTCGGCAAGAAGCCCCGAGAGGTCTGCCCGCAACTGTGTCTCATCCGTGGCCGGCGCCGAAGCCGCGCGTTCAAGTTTCTGTCGCGCGGCCGCTTCCAGGCCGATCGATTCGAGGATGTCAACGCGCAGGCGGGACGTGTCCAGGGTCAACTGGACCACGCGATCCGACCGCGCAAGGCCGCGGTCGCGCAGATTTTGCTGATCGGCCAGAGCCTTGAGAAGCGTGTCGAGCTGGTTGTTCAACAATGTGCGACGCTCGGCGAAGGCCTCGGCCTCTTCCCGCGCCAGCCGGAGCTGGTCGCCCTGTGCCTGGCGGCGCGCGTCCTGAACCTCGCCAAGCGCGGCAAGCAGCGTGGCTGCCGCAGTCACCAGTGGCTCGGCCTGGTTTTCATCCAGCTGCTTCTGGACCTCGTCGCTGATTTCCATCGTCGTATCGCCGTCGCGCGCGGCGATCAGGCGCGCACGCGTCACCTGCAGCGCGGCCAGCCGCTTGGACAGAACCTCGGCATTGGCCAACTCGTCAGATACGCGCATCCGGCTGCTGGTATTGTCAAGATTTGCCGGATCGGCCATTCCGCCACTGATCGCCACGGCAGAGCGCACGTCGATCCCGGCTTGAAACGGGACATTGCCCGGGTTTTCAACGTCGCCCGATACGATGATCGGCACGTAGGACGCCACTTCCAGCGTCACCGATTCCGAATCCGAGAACGCGGTCGCCAGAAGTGCCTCGACTTCCTGCTCGAGCTTCGCCGGCGTGCGTCCGGCGGCGGGAATCGTGCCGACAATATGCATCGAGATCGTCCCGTCCGATCGAACCCGATAGATGCGCGACAGATCGGGGCGGGCAAAGACCGACAGATCAAGCTCATCGCCGGGACTGATGAGATATTCGTCGGCCAGGGCGGGCGGCGTCAGAAGGATCGGACCCAGTGCGACGACAGGCAGAATGGCCCAACGCGAGACTCTGAACATCAGGTTTTCCACCCACCAAGCTACCGCACAAACCGTAACAGAGCGTGACGTGCAGCCATGCTGCAAGTCAAGCCTTCACTCGTCCGCACGCGCAGAACAGGGCGGGATGACCATATGGCGATCAGCGTCGCAGGGGGGATGCGCCCCGCCGGGAAACCGACGGGACGCGGGGTCAGGACTTAGCCAAAAAGGAAATCGCCCGACGAAAATTCGTTCAGGTTGGTGTCGGCGAAGACGAGATTGTCGCCATTTCCGAAGGAGAGCACCGTGTCGCCGTCCCGTTCGCTTACGAGCGAAAGCAGATCGCCGACCGAGTTTGCGTTGTTGAACCCGTAGACGAAAACCCGGTCAACGCCCGGCTGGAAATCCTCGATCGTATCGGTCCCGCCGCCTTTTGCCATGACAAAGACATCGGCACCGGCCAGTCCGTAGAAGCTGTCGTCGTTCGAGGTTCCGCGAAGGATATTGCTGCCGTTATCTCCCTGGATCGTCGAGGACGACAGGCCGTCATCGACGGCCGGCGCCGAAACGGGCCTTTCGCTGCCGCTGTCACTGCTGATGGTTCCGGTTCCGGTAACGTTTCCGTTGATGTCGACAACGGCGTCGTTATAGCCATTTCCGATGCGCACGCCCGCGGCGCCCCTCTCCAGATTGTTGGAGTTGATGATGAAGGAATCGACGCGATAGTTCTGGTTCGGAACCGACAGAAGGTCGATATCCGAACGGCCGTTGCCATAGCCGCTGTCGACCACCGTGTTGCCTTCGATCCGAAGGGTGCCGTCGCTGCCCATGTGATCCGCGAAATACGCAATCCCGCTGTCATTCGAGCCTTCGACATAATTGTCCTTGACGATGCCGGAACTGCGCACAGAGATGCCGTTTCCATCCTCTGAATTGGTCACGCGATTGTCTTGGATCAGGACATCGCGACTCTGGACATAGATACCGTGCCGCAGGCCGTCATTGCCACCGTTCAGGCCGGTCTGGTCGATGGTGTTGCCGATGATCTGAAGTCCCGGATGCGATACCCCCTGCTCGTATCGCTGTCCGGCGTTGATCCCGTCTTCTCCAACCCGGGATATGTCACTGTTCGAGATGACGACGTTCGATGTCGAACCCTGGGTGCTCAGTTTGATTCCATCTCCGCTGACATTTCTGATGGTGACGTTTTCGAAGGTGACATTATCGACGTCCCGAAGCAGCGCACCGTTTCCATTGACATTCTCGATCACGACGTTGCGCACCAGCGTGTTATCCCATTCACTGCCGGTCAGGCGCAGGGTGCTGTTGTAGGTGACGTTCTCGATAATATTGTCGTATTGCGGCATTGTAGTTCCTTGTCATTTCGTGATATGGCATCTGCCATTCTCTTGGTGTCGTCCAAAAACAAACCTGAAACTGTGGGAAACAAAATTCTGGCTGCGCAGGCGCAAGACAGCTTTACGGACGAGATGCGCCCAGGCACGCTCTCGCCATAGTCGACTGCACGAGGTCGGAAACGACGAGCGATCCTTTCTCGCCTGCGGCGCCGGTGACACGGTCGTCGGCAGCACAGTCTGGCTTTCGATCAACCACAGCACTCGGAAACCGAGTTAGCGCCTGACAAAACTGCGGTCGCGGTGCAACCGGGCGCCGGCGGATGCTGGCTGAAAAGGCCGATTCTTGCCAGATGCAGCAAGATGGCGGCACGATTTCGCTTGCCTGAACGAAGCGGAAAGTGGACCTTGTGTGGATGAATTGTGGTTGAGGAACATGCACATCGGACCCGCGGCGACGAATTTCCTGGTCCAGATCGCGTATTTGTGCTCATGAAGGGCGTTGATCCCAAACGGGTGGCGTTCTTCCTGCCGCACCTCCGGCACGGTGGCGTCGAACGGCTTTGCGTCACCCTGATTCGCAGCCTGCGCCGCGACGTCTTCGAACCGTTGGTCATCCTGCAGCGCCAGGAAGGCGAGTTTCTGGATCTGCTGAAGGACACGCCTGTCATTGTGCTTCGCAATCGGCGTGCGCCGTCGTGTATAGCGGAAATTGCATGGCATCTGCGGCGCCAGCGGGTGCACGCAGTTTATACCGCCACGACCGCCACCAACATTTATGCCGCTGCCGCGGCAAAACTCGCCAGATGCAGATCGGTAATCAGCGAACATACGCCCCTTTCCGGAAATCTGGCTGAATCCAAATGGCGGCAGTTGCGGCTTCTGGGTCTGCGCGGAACCTATCCGCTGGCCGATCTCGCCGTGGCGCCGCTGGCCGAAATCGGGGATGAGCTGAAAGATATTCTGGGCAATCGATGCCCGCCATTCCGATGTCTGCGCAATCCGGTTGTCGAGGAAATCCAGCCGCCCGGCAATATTCCGGAAAATGCCACGAAACTTGTCAGCGTCGGGCGACTGGCCGAAGTGAAGCGCTTTGACCTGATGATCGAGGCCTTTGCCGTGCTGCGCAAGCAGAGGCCGGGGGCAACCCTGGAGATCATCGGTGAAGGGCCCGATCGCGCCCGCCTGGAAAGCGTCGTCGACAGTCATGACCTGAGAAATTCCGTCTCGCTGCCGGGCTTTGCGAGCGATGTTCCCCAGCGGCTCGGAAACGCCCATCTCTTCTTGTGCACCTCGCGCCGGGAAGGCTTCGGAAACGCGATCGTCGAAGCCATGGCGGCGGGGGTGCCGGTGATCAGCGTCGATTGCCCGGTCGGGCCGAAGGTGCTTTTGCGTGACGGCAAGGCCGGAAGGCTGGTGCGACGTCACACGGCGGCAGATTTCGGCCGAGCACTGATCGAGGTGACGGCGGATGCAGAGCTTCGTCGGTCCTATGTGGCGGCCGGCCGGCAAGTCGCCGGCGACTTCACCGTCACGGCCGCGGTGGAAGCCTACGAATCCGCATTCTCGGACCTTCTGGGGCCGTCATGCTGATCGGTGGATGATCGCCTTTATCTGCGTCTTCCAGCGAGAGCGGCGATAGAGACGCCTCAACTCGCGATAGGCCCTTGCCTCGACGGGGCGCAGCACCTTCTTCATGATCGGCGGCAGCGTCACGATCCGGGGACGGAAGCTGTCTTTGAATTCCTGACGTCCCGCAGCCTCGCCGGATCCCGACAGACGCGGGTCAGGATAGCCCACCAGATCAAGCACATTGCTGCCCTGCCGCTTGGCATCCAGGATATTCTGCCAGTACAGCGACGTGCTGCGGCCGCCGCGCATACCCGGTGACGTGGCAACAAGCAGCGCATAGCTGCGCTGCGCCTCGCGATAGCTGACCGAACCGCCGATAATCTTTCCATCGACCAGCGCAGCATTCATCGTTCCCAAGCCCGGATGGGCTTGAAGCACGCGGAAATGGGCAGAAAAATCATGCTGCCCATCGATCTCCAACCCGGTCGTCCGGGCCATTTCCCGCATGATCTCGCTCAGCCGTGACGATTCGGCCAACGACGCCACGGGGCGCACCTCGACCTCCGTGCCTCCGGAACTGCGCAGGTCCCGCCGCCGTCGCTGCGAAAAGCTGCCCAAAAGCGCGTCCTCGGATCCATCCAGGTCGATCAATGCCGTCGCGCTCGGCAACGTCTGCTCGTCCGATGGCACCCTGGCATAGCCGCCGCGCATCAAGACGTCTTCGCAGGTCTCGGCATCCTCATCCTGCCAATGCGGATTCACCGCCACCGAAATGGCGCCCATGCGATAAAGAGCATCTTCAAGCGCCGGCATGATCCGTGCCAGATCCTCCGGCGTCCGGGTGCACGGCCCCCTCTTGAGCGATGCGGAGAATCGTCCGCGATAAAGCCTGGTCAGGCGAACCCATCCTGCGGAAACGACATCCCCAACCTTGTCGGAGCAAACGAAATAACGATAGGATTGAATCTGCGAGGGTGCGGCGATCTTGGGCCAGACAGCGTTCTGCATGATGGACGCGGAAGGCCATGTCTGGACAAGAGTGTTGGCACTCTGAACGATCGGAGCCGCAACGTCCTGAGAAAAATGAACCTTCACGAAGATCCCCCGTGTGTAAAATTTTACGCTGCCGACCGAGGCAGAGTGTAGCGTAGAAGTTTTGCGGATTCTACAAGGGAGCGCGTAATATGCCCAAATCTCCAGTTAAAAACCTTTCAAAGTACCGGATGAAGAAAGTCTTCAAGGACAAGATCTTCGACATCGACCACATCCTGACGTTCAGAAAGCCGGTCGAACGTGATAACAAGTACAAGAAAATGAACCCGAAAGGCATCAAACTTCATATTGCGAAAACGCAACCCGAAATAGCTCCGATGATCAAGACCTTTCCTAAAAGGGCTGATTTTTTTCGAGAATATATCGAGAAAGATATAATAGCCTTCTTCGCCACGAAAGATAATTCAGTTCTTGGTTACATATTTGCCACCGAAGATGATTTCTACGATCGACATCTTTGGAAAAATACGGTTCACGTCAAGCCCGGAGAGTTTTTTCACTTCGCGGGATATGTTTCGCCCGGCAGCCGCGGGTCTATTGTTTCACTTTTCATATTACAAGGAATGTACGATTACTTCGAGAATAAAGGATTGTCGGCGGCAATTACCACTATTTCTTCCCGGAACGAACCGTCATGGCGGCTTTGCCGGAAATTCGGTTACGATCAGATAGAAAAGGCCTGGGATGTTTACAAGTTCCTTGGCTTCCGATGGTCTCGTGAGGTTCCTACACGAACCTGGGTAGGATAGCTTTCCCTGGTTTTTGAGGGGCGGCTCACCAGCCCGCCCGGCGGCCGATGTGCCGGTATGAGGGCGGCGTCGATCTCGGTCTTGGCCAGAGCCCCGACACCCTCCGGATTTGCGGGAAATCCACGCCCACCGCCCTGCCTGCCGATTCCCGGATCGCCGCAAGCTGGAAATTCCGGCCCCTGTCACGGCGGCGCGGCTGCTGCCACCACCGGAAGCAACCTTGCGATCGGGGCGGTTTATCCTGTCGCGCTGCGGAATCAACCCGACCGAAGGTGACCCGTGGCTTCGGCGATTGCGTGATTCCTGGCAAGCAGATAGTGAACACCATTGGCATTCCGAAAATTATTCAATTATCCAATGCAATTTATTATTTGCGTCCTGTCAATATATAAATTCCTGGCTAATTTAATATGTATTGACGAACAGATAATAATATAGATAATCATTGAAGCCTGCTTAAAAATCAGGCTGGAAAGCAAAAGAAAAAGTCTCGCGCCACGGATATTCAAAGGATGCTGGGCGCGGTTCTTCACTCGTATCAAAGGTGCGTAGAATGGCTCAAGAACTCGATTCCATCGTCGAAGCCCTTGCCCAGGCAAGGCTCAATCTGAATACCGCTGTAGAAGGCATGACCAGTGGCGCGGCTGCCTCGAAACTGTCCGATTCGCAGCTCAGCCGGCTGAAGGCGCTGTCCGACCAGAACACCGGCTGCCAGAACAGCGGCTGCGGCGGTGCCGAAGCGGCCCTTCGCGACAAGTCGGGCATCGCGAAATAAGACCATTGCGGTCTTGCGTCGGCGGATACGCTTGCGATCCGCCGGCCATCCGATGTCATCACGCGCTGGCTGCCCCGAAACTCATTTTCCAGAGGCATGGGATCATGCAGAAACTCTCCAGATATGTCATTGCGTCGCCGGTTTTCGCGGAAGGAGAGGAAAATCGTCATGTCCTCTTCTCGACCCGGACGGGGCAGATCTTCGAAGTGCCGCAGGCCATATGGACGGTCTTGCGCGAAGGCGGATTCGACAAGCTGAACAGCGATGTCCTGACCCAGCTTTCCGAGGCCGAAATCCTGGTGCCCGAGGCCGAGGCAGAATTATCCACCATTCTGGACCGGAACCGGGACGGGATCCGGGTCAATCCGCATCTGAATTATGTCATTCAGCCGACGGCACATTGTCAGTTGGGCTGCGGTTATTGCGGTCAGACCCACGAGCGCACAAATCTGAGCCGCGCGAACGAGGCCGATATCCTGCGCGATGTCGAGGCGCGGCTGGACCGCGGTCCTTTCGCCGAGCTCAACCTGTGCTGGTTCGGCGCAGAGCCCTTGTCGGGCATTCAGCAGATGCGTTCGCTGACGCCGCAGTTGCGCAGCCTGTGTCAGGAACGTGGCGTCGAATATCGCGCCAGCATCATCACGAACGGGCTGGCCATGTCGCGGAAGATCGGTGCCGATCTGGTCGGGCCGCTCGGGGTCGTCTCGGTCACTGTCTCGCTGGACGGGACAGCCCCGCATCACGACCGGCGGCGCCACACGAAATCCGGCAAGCCGACCTTCGATCGGATCCTCGCCAATCTGGTTCAGCTTGTGGCGACGACCCAGGATGCGCCGATCGAGATCAAGGTGCGCTGCAATGTCGATCGGGAAAACGCCTCGGACGTGGTGCCGCTGCTGCGACGACTGCGCGACGAGGGACTGGAGCGCGCGGTTCAGTTCTACACCGCCCCCATCCATTCCTGGGGCAATGACGCACAGCGCCGCAGCCTGGAGCCCGCAGACTACGCCGAACGGGAATTATCCTGGTTTGTCGAGATGAAGCGGATGGGCTTTTCCGTGCCACTGGTTCCCAAACGGCAGCCCGTGGTCTGTCTTGCGGTGCAGCCCGACGCGGCGCTGGTCGATGCGCATGGCACGCTGTTCAACTGCACCGAGGTCTCTTACGTGCCCAGCTATGGCACGCCGAACCGCTTTGCCATCGGCGATCTGACCACGGGCGAGCGGCAGGCCGAGGTGCGCGACATTCTCGGCAGTTTCAACGATCAGGTCGAGGCCGGCGCCTTCGGATGCAGCCGCTGTCCCCTGCTGCCCGTCTGCGGCGGCGCCTGCCCGAAGGAATGGATCGAGGGCCGGGCGCCCTGCCCCAGCTCGAAACGGAACATCGCCCAGAGATTGCTTCTGGCCGCTGCCTTCGAGCGAATGGACAGGGCCGCCGGTGATCCGTCCCTGCCCGCTGTGGCCTGAGACCGGGGCGCGGCGATCATGCGCCTGCTGCGGGACCGGATTCACCTTCAGCCGGACGGTGTGTTGACCCTGACCGGCGCCGGCCCCGTCATGCTGCACGGCGGGGCGATCCGGGAAATGGTCGAAACGCTGCTGTCGGACGGAATCGATGCCGCGAGGGGCGACTCAACGGCCTCGTTCCGCGAGCTGATCGACTTTCTCGAGACTGCGGGTCTGACCGGGCTGGCAGACGAAACGCTGGCCCCGGCACCGGCGCGATCAGGGCATGTCCTGCTGGCGGGCGACGCCGATTGGGTTTCCCCGCTGGCTGAGGAACTCGTCTCCTGCGGCATTGCGCACCTGTCGGTGTGGGCTCCCGTTGCGGGACGTGACGCCGGCCGGGACGCCCCGAACCGCGGCGACCCGCCGCTTTCGCCGGATCTGGATCTGGTTGTCGGCGCGTTTGCTCCGCGAAGGCCGGTCCTGCAAGTCGAGCTGGAGCAATCATGCCGCCGTGCGGGAATCCCGTTTCTGGGCGCCGAGATCATTGGCGCGAAGGGCTTCGCCGGCCCCGTCTCGCGGGCCGGTCTGGCCGGATGCTGGCTCTGTGCCCGGCAGCGTCGCCGTGCGCACGCGCCCGACCCCACAGCCTGGGCGCGTGCCGACGGGCTGGCCCGGGTGCATCATTCCCGACCCGGTCCGGAAGTGTCGCGATCCTTCGCCCGATCGCTTTCTGCCGAGATCTGCCGGCATCTGGCTGCGGATGCGGCGGGGGCTCTGGAAGGGAAAATCCGGATCCTCGATCTCGCAGCCCAGACATCAAGCCTGCATGGCTTCATCCCCATGCCGTTTTGCAGCACCTGCGGGAAGGATCCGGTTGCGACCCAGTGCAGATCCGCCGGGCCGTGCACGGGTCCGCGGCAAAGGTTCCGCGACTGGCTGGACCTCGAGACCGGGGTGTTCGTCGGGCCGGTTTTGCGCGATCGACCGCGCCCTTTGCCGGGAACTTTCATCGCCGTGGCCGAGGTGGCGCCTTTTTGCGGCTTCCGCGACGATCCCATCGCGGCCGAACCCGCCTGCGGCAAGGGCCTGACGGAAGACGAGGCGATGATCAGCGCGATCGGGGAAGCCTTCGAGCGTTATGCCGCATCCCGCTGCGACCCGCGGACGCTGGTCCGGGCACGGATGCGCGATCTGGACGGCCCGGTTCTGGACCCCCGCCAGATCGGTCTTTACGGCCGCAGTCAATATGCCGAACCGGATTTTCCCTTCCGGCCCTTCGACCCCGAGGCGCAGGCTTTCTGGACCACCGCCGTCAATCCGTGCAGCGGGGCGCGGACCTGGGTGCTGGCCGAGCAGGTCTATTACCGGCTTCCGGCCGGATATTCGAACCATCTTCAGCAGATGACCTCGAACGGCCTGGCGGCGGGCGCGGATCAGCAAAGCGCGGCAATGCGCGCGATCCTCGAAGTGATCGAGCGCGACGCGGTCCTGACCGCCTGGCTGCGACGCGACGCCGGGCGCCTGCTGCCGCAGGATCTGTGCAACACCGAAACGCGGGGCATCATCGCGCGGCTGCGACAGGCCGGTGCCTCTGTCGCGCTGCATCTGCTGGATGGCGCGGGCGGCGTGCCGGTGATCATGTGCATGGCGACGGGTGATGGCATCCGCTGGCCCGGGCTGACGGCAACCTCTGCAGCCGATCCCGATATCCGGCGCGCGGCGGCGAAAGCGGTGCTGGAACAGGCCTCATCCGGGCTTGGACTTGCGAGAATGCTGCACGAGGAAAGCGGTCCACGCCCATGCCTGCCCCAGGAGGTGCGGCGGGGGCAATTCATCGATCACGCCTGCTACTATCTTGGGCCGCCATCGCAGCACGTCGCCTTCTTGCGTCATGCCGCGTACCACCCGTCGGTTGTCGATCCCTCGCTGCCGATCACGGGGCTGGATGATCTGGTTGAACGGCTCGACGAACAGGGGCTGACGGTTCTGCTCGCCGACCTCACACCTCGCGATGTGGCGGCTGCGTCGATTCGTGTCGTGCGTGCCCTGGTGACCGACCTGCTGCCACTATCCTGCGGCTTCGGGATGCTGCATCTGGGCTCGGCGCGGCTCCGCCACCTGCCGCTGGGCACATTGAACCCTGCACCGCATCCCTTTTGTTAGACGTGCCGCCAGATTGCCTGCCGTTCGCGTCGTCCTCGACCGCCGGCGAAACCAATCGACCTGAACGCCTTGATCCCCGTTAGAAAAAGGGCGGCGCCGCCATGTACCATACTGATCCGGAACTGGGGTGAAAGATGCCTGCGGACCTCCTGATTTTTTTATTTGTCCAACCTTTGGTCCTTTGACATGCTCGGCTGACCGGTTGCTGGCGAGACCCGTGCCGCCCCGGCACGGATTGCAGGCAGTAAACTGACCCATATGGCCGCCGGTGGACGATTTCATTGCGCAAGTCGGTAATCTCTTTCAGCCACCCTGAGGTCGTCCATGTGTCGGGGCTGTCAACCCGCGACACGAGCCAATTCTTCTTGATCAGGAGATCGAGGATTGGCTCACGTCCCGCGTGTTGGCCGCGTAATTTGCTCTTCAGTGAGCTACCCCCCGAAAGTTCAGCAGTTCGTCGGTTTTCCCGAGATGCCAGACTAGCTGTTCCATCCCGGATGATCACATGGTCCCTCGCCGATCCGCCCTGTTCATGGCAAGGTCGGTCCTGCGCGAGATTCTGGACGGGGTGAGAGTATGCTGATCTCTCTGCACAAGCAGGCGACGACGACACCGAAGATCCGGGCCGCAATCCAGGCGAGCAGCGAACCGGCATGGATGGTGGCCGAGCGCTACGGCATCTCGGAGCAGACGGTGTGGAAGTGGCGCAACCGCGAGGACGTTCACGACCGGAGCCACACGCCGCACCGGTTGCAGACGACGCTGACGCCGCCTCAGGAGGCCGTTGCGGTGGCGTTGCGCAAGGCGCTTCTGCTGCCGCTCGACGACCTGCTGGCCGTGGTGCGCGAGTTCCTCAACCCGCAGGTCTCTCGGTCCGGCCTCGACCGTTGCCTGCGGCGCCATGGCCTGGGCAACCTGCGGGCGCTGAAGCCGAAAGAGCCGAAGCCGACGCACGGCACCTTCAAGGCCTACGAGCCCGGCTACCTGCATGTCGACGTGAAGTACCTGCCGCAGATGGCGGACGAGGAGCGGCGGCGCTACCTCTTCGTGGCCATCGACCGCGCCACACGGTGGGTCTTCGTCCGCATCTATCCGGCGCAGACTGCGGCCAACGCGCGGCGGTTCCTGCGCGATCTCGAACGTGCCGCCCCGATGAAGATCACCCGGGTTCTGACCGACAATGGCAAGGCCTTCACCGACCGACTGTTCGGCCTGCGCAAGCGCAGCCCCACAGGACAGCACGAGTTCGACCTGCTCTGCGCCGACCTCGGCATCGAGCACCACCTCGCACCCCCGATGCGGCCGCAGACGAACGGCACGGTCGAACGCTCCAACGGCCGGATCGAGTATGTCCTGCAGGGCCACCGCTTCCGAAGCGGCGAGGACCTCAAACACACCATCCTGCGCTACGTCCACCTCTACAACAGCCAGCTCCCGCAATCAGTCCTCAAGGGCCGAACACCTGTCGATGCCCTCAAGGACTGGCAGCGCCAAACGCCAGAGCCGTTCAGAAAACGCGTCTACAATCACGCGGGATGTGACACGTAGGTCATTGTGCGGCGCGGACTTGTTCGCCAGCGACGCGCCGTAGGTCGAAATCAGATTTCAGAAGAGCATGAGCGCAGGACTTTTCTAGCACGCTACCTACCATCCTCGCTCGCGCAATGGTCTTCAAGAGCTTTCGGGAATATTGCGTTGGGGACTAAGCCAAGTCGGCCGGGCGTACCCGCCAACTCCTGTGGCTGCCCACTAGAGCCTGTCGCACTCAATTACTGAACCGCGCCGGGTTTTCC
>DBFD01000054.1 GCA_002294185.1 Paracoccus sp. UBA889 | reverse complement strand
GTGTGGCTGTCGGTGCCGACCAGCGTGTCGGGATAGGCGACCTGCCGGCCGTCCTGGTCGGTATCGGTCCATACGGTCTGGGCCAGATATTCCAGGTTGACCTGGTGGCAGATCCCCGTTCCGGGCGGCACGACGCGGAAGTTGCGGAACGCCTTCTGGCCCCATTTCAGGAACTGGTAACGTTCGATGTTGCGTTCGTATTCGCGTTCCACGTTGAACTGGAAGGCGCGCGGGGTGCCGAATTCGTCGATCATCACCGAATGGTCGATGACCAGATCGACCGGGTTCAGCGGGTTGATCTTCTGCGCGTCGCCGCCAAGCGTCTTGATGCCGTCGCGCATCGCGGCCAGATCGACGACCGCCGGAACGCCGGTGAAATCCTGCATCAGCACGCGGGCGGGACGATAGGCGATCTCGCGCGGGTTCTTGCCGCTCTTGTCGGCCCATTCCGCGAAGGCCCTGATGTCATCGGTGCTGACCGTCTTGCCGCCATCCTCGAAGCGCAGCATGTTTTCCAGCACCACCTTCAGCGAGGCCGGCAACCGCGAGAAATCGCCCAGACCCGCTTCCGAGGCGGCGGCGATGGAGAAATAATCGACCGATTGATCGCCGGCCTTCAGGGTGCGGCGGGTCTTGGCGGTATCGGTTCCGGTCTGGATGGGCATCAGAGCCTCCCTGTCTGCAAGGTGGATGGGTCGGGCAGTGTCTCTCTTGCTTTGCCCCATGACAGAGGCTTGCGCAAGGAGATCCGCCATCAATGTATGCAATTGCATACCATCTGCTGCGCTGTTGCTCAAGAGGCACGCCCTTCACGATCACGCGGGGGCTAACAAAGCGTTGATTTGGTTTTGCCTGCGCCGCGGCGCTATTCAGGATGACGGAATTCGCAGACTGAACTGGACATTGCGGACAATGTCGGCTTCGAGACGGACCTTCAGCGCCGGGCGCGCAGGCTATGCAGGGCTGATACCGGCCCTTGCTGCGGCGGCGCTTCTGGGCGGCGCTGCCGCCGGTCAGGCCCAGGAAGGCGGGCCGGGCGGCGCGGGAAATGATCTGTCCGCGCCCGTCATTTCCGCGCCCGATGATCCGGGCCGGGCGGCGCCCGGCGCGCTGAGCCGGGACGATTTCCTGTCCGGCGGCGGCTTCAACAGTTTCGCCGCATCCGAGGCGCCGCCGACGGACAGTTTCCTTCCGCCCTCGCTGCCGGTGGTGGTCGAGCTTTTCACCGCGCAGGGCTGTTCGACCTGTCCGCCCGCCGACGCGATGCTGGAAAAGATGGCCGCCATGCCGGGCGTTCTGCCGCTTTCGTTCAACGTCGATTACTGGGATTATCTGGGCTGGACCGACAGCTTCGCCAGCCCCGACTTCACCCGCCGCCAGGAAGGCTATGCCCGGGCCTCGGGCGAACACGCGCTTTACACGCCGCAGATCATCGTGGACGGCCGCGACACCGCAGTCGCCCCCGGTCCCGCGCAGCTGATGGCGATGATCGACGAGAACCGGATCTCTCCGGCGATGCTCAGCGTGCAGCGCGAAAGCGGGGATGATGGCGAAAGGATCGAACTGACGCCGCTATCGGACCTGGGCGGCCCGGTGGTGGTGGTTCTGGTCCGCTATGCGCCCAATCGCGCGGTCGAGGTGACGGCGGGCGAGAACAGCGGCCGCGTGGTCAGCTATACCAATGTCGTGCTGTCGATCAGCAAGCTGGCCAAATGGGACGGCACGGCGCCCTTGCGCCTGAATGTCAGGCCGGACGAAAGCGGCCCCCAGGATTTTCCGCCCGATACCAGGCATGTCCTGCTGGTCCAGCGCGGCATCGGCCCCGACGAACTGCCCGGCCCCATTCTCGCGGCGATCAAGCTGGACTGACCGCGACAACTTGCGCGGCGTGCAAAAATTTCGCATCAGCGGACCATGAGCGAATGGATCATCCAGATCGCGGGAACGCCCGAAGGCGCGCGGCTGGCATCGGTTCTGGCGCTTGGCGCGGCCTTTCTGCACGCGCTGTTCGGGTCCCTGCAAAAGGGCCGGCACGATCCCTGGATCAGCCGTGCGGCGATCGACCTCAGCTACGGGATCATGGCTCTGCCCATCGCGCTGTTCGTGGTTCCCTGGCCGGATCCGGGGCTGTGGCCGGTGCTGTTCGGGGCCATGGGGATCCATGTCTTCTACAAGATCGCGCAGGCGCTGACCTATACGCGGGGCGCCTATACGGTCGTCTATCCGGTGGTGCGCGGGACCGGCCCGCTTTTCGCGGTAATCGCCGCGGGGGTTGTCTTTGGCGAGCATTTCAACGCGGTGCAATGGCTTGGTGTCGGGCTGCTGGTCGGCGGCATCTTCGGCCTTGCGGCCTATAACCGATCGCGCCTGGTTCTGGGTCGCGAGACGCTGGGCCCCGCGCTGGCCTGGGCCGTGGTCACGGGCGGCTTTGTCGCGCTTTATACGACCTATGACGCCTGGGGCATCAGGCTGGCGGCCAATCCCTTCACCTTTCTGGCCTGGTTCTTCGTGCTGGATTCGTTCTTCATGCCGATCTGGAACCTGCGCCGCCTGATCGCGCTGACCGCGCCCGAGGTTCCCGCTTTGGCCATGCGGGGAATTTTCGGCGCCCTGGTTGCCTTCGCCAGTTTCGGCGCGATCATGCTGGCCACCCGCATCGACGATGTCGGCCGCGCCGCGGTGCTGCGAGAAACCTCGACCGTCTTCGCGGCCCTTGTCGGCTGGCTCGTGCTGGGCGAAAAGGTGGGCGTCGCGCGCGCGATCCTGATGGCGGTGATCGCTTCGGGCGCTTTGGTGGTGGAATTCGCGTCCTGATCGTGGCGCCGAAAGGAAGATGATGAAGGAACCGAATCCCTTGGTGAAATCGGCGCTGGAACTGGGGCCGCTGCTTCTGTTTTTCGGCGTCTTCATGTGGAACCGCGGCGGAACCGTCAGCCTGTGGGGACAGGATTACACGGCGCTGGTCTTTGCCACGCTGATCTTCATTCCGGTTCTTGCCATCGCGACCCTGATCCAGTGGCGTCTCAGCGGCAGGCTTGCGCCCATGCAGGTCGTGACGCTGGTTCTGGTGGTGATCTTCGGGGGGCTGTCGGTCTGGCTGAACGACCCACGCTTTTTCAAGATGAAGCCCACCATCATCTATCTGCTCTTCGCCGCGATCCTGGGCTACAGCCTGGTCGCGCGGCGCAACTGGTTGCAGGCGGTCCTGTCCGAGGCGCTGCCGATGGATGCCCTGGGCTGGCGCAAGCTGACCATGCGCATGATGCTGCTGTTCCTCGGTCTCGCGCTGGCCAACGAGTTCGTCTGGCGCATGATGTCCGAAACATCCTGGGTCTATTTCAAGACCTTCGGCCTGCCGCTGATCCTGTTCGTCTTCCTGATCGCCAATGCCGGTCTCTATCGCGCGCATGCGGTGGAGAGCGAAAAGGACGACGAGCAGGGCTGAGCCCCGCACGCGACTGTCTCGATCGCCGCGCGGCGATCGACCCCCGGTCGAATGTCTTTTAGCGGATTCCCGGATCGGTTAGACAGGATCATGGCCCAACTGACGCAGATCGAGATCCTGCTTCCCGAACTTCGGGCCTATGCCGTCGCGATCTGCACCTCGCGCAGCGATGCCGAGGATCTTGTCCAGGACGCGGTCGAGCGTGGTCTGCGTTCGGATCGCCGGCCGGCGCGCCTGGACCAGCTTCGGCCCTGGATGTTCCGCACGATCAGGAACCTGCACTACGACGAACTCAGGAAAAGACGTGTGCGTCGGGAATATTTGGAGGCGGAGAAACGTCTATCCGAAGAAGCGGGAACCGCGGATGCCGCGCGCGATGCGCTGACAAGGCTGGCCTTCGAAAAACTGCCGCCCGAGACGCGGGAGGTGCTGTGTCTCGTGGACATCATGGGGCTGACATACGCCGAGGCGGCAAGGGTGATGGATGTGCCGCCCGGCACGGTGATGAGCCGGATCAGCCGGGCGCGGCGGGCGCTTCTGATGATCGTGGAAGGCGCCCAAGTGGTGGAAAGCGGAGCAGGGCGGAAGACATGAACGAATTGGCCGACAGCGACTGGACTTTGATCAACGCCTACCATGACGGCGAATTGGGCCAGGCCGAGGCGCGTGATCTGGAATCGCGAATGGCGCGGGATCCGGCCCTTGTCCGGGCCCTGAACCAGGTGCGCCATGTCTCGGCCAGCCTTGCGGCGCTGCGGCCCGAATCGCGGGCCGAGGTATTCCGTCGCGACTTCGCTGCGGCCAATGCCAGGCGGTTTCCGCGAAGGTGGCTGGCGGGCGCTGCGGCCGCGGCGGCTGTCGCTGTTGCGATCGTCTTCGGGTCCGGATTCCTGGCCGAACCGACGCCGATCCGGATTCATGCCGCGTTCATGGACCAGAGCTTCGCTGTCGGCGACCGCGATCTTCGCACGATCGCCGGGAAGGATCCGTGGGGCGTGCCGGATCTTTCGGGTGCCAACCTGGTGCCGGTCGCCGTCGCAAGCTTCGAGGCAGGGCAGGTGACGCATTACGCGGGCCGGAACGGATGTCGCCTGTCCTATTTCCGCGGGTCATTCAGGATCGGTGACGATGATCGTGCCGCCGGCCAGCAGGTGGCGTCATGGACGACGAATGCGGATCTGCGCCACATGGTCGTCGCCACGGGAATGGACCGCGCCAGATTCGACGCGGTCGTCGCCTATCTTCAGCAGGTGACGCGGCAGGGGGCCACCGAGAGCGTCCTGGCATCGCTGACGCAAGCGACCCGGAACGCAAGCGCTTGCCTCGGCTAGTCCGGCGTGGCGGGTGCGACCGCGCCTGAGGAGGTTTGCCCCTCCATTGCGGGCTGTGCCGCGCCCTCGGCCCCGCCGGTCACCTGGGCCACATAGGCGGCGACGGTGTCGATCTGGCCCGCGGTCAGCATATCGGCGAATGCCGGCATGACGCCGATTCCGCTGGTGACGGCGGCGCGGACCTGCGCGGCGGTCGGTTTGAACTGGTCCAGGTTCGGGCCGATCTCGGCTTCGGATCCGGCATCGCTCAGCGCGTGACAGACAGCGCATGAGGGCTGCGCGGTTTCGGTGAAGATGGTGCGCCCGGCCTCCAGATCGGCCTCGGCGAGTGCCGGGCCGGCGGCAAGCGCAAGGAAAGCGGCGCCAAGAACCGGCGTCGTGGATGTGGTCATGTGATGGCTCCTGGTGGGGCGGTCGAGCCGGCGGGATGGCCCGCCGGCCGGGAATCCTAGCTGACGGTCACATCGACGGCATGGACGCGCCAGCCGTTATTGCCGTAGCCACGCTCGTTGGGCGGGAACGTCTCGGGTTGGCTGGTCCCGTCCTTCGCCGTCGCCCGGCTTGCCAGAGTCTGCGTTCCCTCCGAAAGCTCGGTGATCAGCACGAAGGGCCGCCAGGCATAGCGGCCCAGGTCCGGCCCGAGAAACTGCGCATCGGTCCAGCTCTGGCCGCCGTCGGTCGAGACCTCGACCTTCTCCAGATCGCTGACGCCGCCCATGGCGACGCCATGGATCTGCACCTTTCCGGTGGCGGCGTCCATCAGCGGCCCGGTGATCCAGGACTTGACGCTCATTTCGTACATCGAGGGCTGCGAGGGATCGCCCTTCTCGCCAACGGGGCGGACGCGATAGCCGGTCTGCTGGATCTTGGCCGGCGATTCCTCGGTCGTCAGGGCGAGCCGCTTGAGATACTTGACGTTGTTGACGCCGTAATAGCCCGGAATCACAAGCCGCACCGGGCCACCATGCGCCAGGGGCAGCGGCTCGCCGTTCATTTCCCAGGCCAGGATCGCCTGATCCATCGCGGCCTTCGGAACCGAACGCTCGACCTGAAGCGTCTCCTTCGGGACGCCCTCGGGAATGTCTTCGCCGCCCGTGCCGGTCAGATAGACCGCGCCGTCGCTGGCGCCGCCCATGGCGTCGATGACCGCGCGCACCGGCACGCCCGTCCAGACGACATTGCCCGCCGCACCGACCGACCATTGCGTGCCACTGGTCTCGTGATCGAAAAAGGCGCGTCCGTTGCCCGAACATTGCAGAACGCAGACCACCGTCTCGACCGCCAGCGTCTTCAACTGGCCGACCGTCATCGTGCCCGGATTGGCGACGCCGTCGATCTCGATCTCCCAGGCATCGCGGTCGGCGACAATGTCTTCGGACGGGGCCGGCAGGTTGTTGCGGATATAGAGATCCGTGCTGGGCGTGATCAGTTCCGCCCCCTGGGCTGCGCGCTTCGTCTCCAGCGTCTGCTTGGAATGGACGATCAGATCGTCGGCATCCTTCCAGGCGACGTAATCGGGAAGCGCGGTCCCGTTGTCCTGACCGATGGCCGGTCCACCGACGGCCGCGGCGCCAAAGGCGCCCGCCGATCCGATCAGGAAGTGGCGGCGTTTCACGTTCTGAATCACTTTCATTGGCTTTCCTCCCGTGGTTCGGAGCCGCGGCACCACGGTATGCGACAGCCCCGTAACCAAGAGACGTGCCAGGGCTGCGTATTATTCCAGCTTGCGCGGAATAAACCGGCCGAAGCAGGCTGCCGATCGAGCCTGCCGGTGAAAACGGTCGCGGGCTGTGCCCGGTCATCCGCCCCGATTGCCGGGCCATTTGCCGGGCTCGGCCGGGGCGCGCGCGTCCTTGCCCGGACGGTGCGATCCTGGGGTCGAAACGATTGAACACGAACGGACAATCAAGCAATGTGATGATGTGACTGCCGGAGGAGAGAAGCGGGTGAGAGCGTTCGGGATCCCGATTGCGGCGCCGTTCGCGGAGCTTGGCCCGCGTCGCCGCCGCCGAGGCCGGGGCGTGACCCCGCCGGCAGGTCTGGGCGTCGCGTTCCTGCTCGGCGCCTCGCGGGCATCGGCCCACAGCGACGGCGCGCCGCCGGCACCGGCGGACTTCTGGTCCATGTGGTCGCTTCAACCCTCGGTCATCGTGCCCCTGGGGCTTGCCGTCATGCTCTATGCCGGCGGTGTTCGGTTGGCCTGGGCGCGGGCGGGAACGGGCCGCGGGGTCCGGATCCGGCAGGTGCTGTGCTTTGCCGGCGGCATCGCGGCGCTGGTCGCGGCCCTTGTCTGGCCGCTCGATGCCTGGGGCGAAAGCCTGTTTTCCGCGCATATGGCGCAGCATATCACGCTGATGGGGCTGGCGGCGCCGCTTCTGGTGCTGGGACAGCCGCTTGCGACGATGACGCGCGCCCTGCCGCGCGGCTGGCAAAGGCGCCTTGCCGCGCTGGCCGGGACCGCGATCTGGCGACGTGGCCACGATCTTCTGACCGCTACGGGCGTCGCCACCGCCCTGATGCTGGGCGTTTTCCTGTTCTGGCACGCACCGCCCGCGCTGGCCGTGGCGCTTGACCATGATCTTGTCCACGCGGTGATGCACGGCTCGATCTTTGCCGCCGCGCTGGCGTTCTGGACCATGATCGCCCGGGTCCGCGACAGGGGCTTCGGGGTGCGGATCGTCGCGCTTTTCGTCTGCTTCAAGTTTTCGCTGATCCTGGGGGCGCTGCTGACCTTTTCGGGCCGGGCGCTTTATCCCGTCTATGGGTCCCGGCCAGACGCCTGGGGATTGACGCCGGTCGAGGATCAGCAACTTGCCGGCGTGCTGATGATGACGGCGGCGGCGATGATGTATCTGGTCGCCGCACTCGTCGTCGCGGCCGCCTGGTTTGCTTCGATGGATCGGACACAGGCTGCCTGCAACACGGTCGCGGCAGCGAACGGGGCAGGATCTTGAGGACGGCGGGGCTGGCATTCCTGCTTGCGGCGCTGGCCCTGGCGGGCTGCGAGAATCCGCAATCCGCCTTCGATCCCGCCGGGGACGAGGCCGCGCGCGTCCTTGCGCTGTTCTGGGCCATGCTGGCCGGAGGCGTGGTGATCTGGGTCATCGTCGTCGGCGTCAGCTTCTACGCGGTCAAGGTGCGGCCCGGGCGGCACAGCGAAAGGACCGGCCTGCGGCTGATCATCTGGGGCGGCTGCGTGTTTCCGACCGTCGTGCTGGCGGCGCTGCTGGTCTGGGGCCTCGGGCTGCTGAACGACCTGCGCCGTCCGGGCGACGGTCCGACCATCGCGGTTTCGGGCGAACGGTTCTGGTGGCGCGTCTCCTACGGCGTGACGGGCGCGCCGGGCGTGCTGCGCAGCCTGCCGCGCGGCGGCATCCCCGGCGCCAACGAGATCGTCATTCCGCTGGGCCAGCGCAGCACGATCCTGCTGGGCAGTCCCGACGTGATCCATTCCTTCTGGGTGCCGCCGCTGGCCGGCAAGATGGACGCGATTCCCGGCCGGGTGAACCGTCTGATCCTGGAGCCGACCGAGACCGGAATCTTCAACGGCACCTGCGCCGAATTCTGCGGGCTGGCCCATGCCCAGATGGGATTCCGGGTGATCGTCGTGCCGCCCGCCGAGTTCGAGGCCTATGTGCAGGCGCAGGCCAGGCCCGCCGCCGTCACAACGGGGCCCGGTCTCGATCTGTTCCTGAAGAACGGCTGCGCCGCCTGCCATGCCGTGCGCGGCACCCCCGCCCGGGGCACGGTCGGGCCCGATCTGACGCATCTGGCCAGCCGGCGGATGATCGGCGCGGGCATCCTGCCCACCACGGCCGAAAACATCGCCGATTTCATCGCCTCGCCCGACCATCTCAAGCCGGGGGTCGAGATGCCGGCCTTCGCCATGTTGCCCGAGGCCGAGATCGCCCGCATCGCCGATTGGCTGGGGAGCCTGCAATGACCGACCCGACAGCACAGGGCACACCCGATCAGGACGACCCCGAGGTTCGGCGCGGGCAGGAAGACAGGCTGCGCGAGGTCTGGAAGACACCGAAGGGCTGGCGCTACTGGTCGGCGGTCAACAACACCGAAATCGGTGTCTGGTATACGGCGGCGTCCTTCGGGTTCATGCTGTTCGCGGGCGTTCTGGCGCTGCTGATGCGGGTGCAGCTGGCGGTACCCGAGAACGATTTCCTGACCGCGACCTTCTACAACCAGCTGTTCACGCTGCACGGCACGGCGATGATGTTTCTCTTTGCCGTGCCGATCTTCGAGGCGGTGGCGATCATACTGCTGCCGCAAATGCTCGGCGCGCGCGATCTGCCGTTTCCGCGGCTGTCCGCCTTCGGCTTCTGGTGCTTTCTGATCGGCGGCGTCTTCGTCAGCGGCTCGATCTTCTTCGGCGCCGCCCCTGCTTCGGGCTGGTTCATGTATCCGCCCCTGACCACCGAGGAAAAGTTCACGCCGGGCCTCGGGCCCGACATCTGGCTGCTTGGTCTGTCGTTCATCGAGGTCGCCTCGATCGCGGCGGCGGTGGAACTGATCGTGGGCACGCTGAAATGCCGCCCGCCGGGGATGCGGCTGAACCTGATGCCGCTATACGGCTGGTATGTGCTGGTGGTGGCGGCGATGATCCTGTTCGCCTTTCCGCCGCTGATCGCCGGCGACATCCTGTTCGAGATGGAGCGGATGTTCGACTGGCCGTTCTTCGATCCGGCCCGTGGCGGCGACCCGATCCTGTGGCAGCACCTGTTCTGGATCTTCGGCCACCCCGAGGTCTATATCGTGTTCCTGCCCGCGATCGCGCTGGTGGCGATGATCGTGCCGACCTTTGCGCAGCGTCCGATCCTGGGATATTCCTGGATCGTTCTGGCGGCGGTGGGCACCGGCTTCCTGTCCTTCGGCCTCTGGGTGCATCACATGTACACCACGGGCCTGCCTTCGGCCTCGCTGGGGTTCTTTTCGGCCGCCTCCGAGGCGGTGGCGATCCCGACCGGCGTGCAGATCTTCGTGTTCCTGGCGACGCTGCTGACCGGGCAGGTGATCTTTTCGGTGCCGATGCTGTTTGTCGCGGGCGCGCTGGCGACCTTC
>DBFD01000079.1:66483-69602 GCA_002294185.1 Paracoccus sp. UBA889 | reverse complement strand
GGCAGCATCGCAGCGGTCGCCGCCATCCGGTCACGCGAGGAAGGGGAAGTCGGGGTGCGAAGCTTGCAGGCTTAATTTCAATACGATGGGGGGCGCGCCAGACTGTTGCGGGCGCCTTCAATGATCTTCCCAACTCGACCATTTCTTATTTTGATGTCGTGATCATAACAGCAATAGAGTAGCCATACCCTTTGCCACAATTCGGAATCAGGCTCGAGCCACTCCACTGAAAGGCCAAGCGCTTCAGCTTCGGAGTAATCAATGACTGCTCCATGGGAGTTGTACGTGTCCGATGAGGATATCTTGTTGATAACCTCGTCGAGCGTTTCAGAACTACTTCCCTTTAACATTCCCTCCGAAAGCAATTTTTTTGCTAGCTGACGCATTCTTATAACGGCAGATTTTGCAAGTTCCCGAATGACTGGTCGCTGCGACTCGTCTTCGGATATGTACTGACACGGGACCGGGCCGAGATCCGGAAGAACAAATTGGGGGTCGATAGGCCCAAGTTCGGAGTTGATCCCGAGAAAAATCCTCTGCGATGATATCGCGATTACTGTTCCGCCGGATTTCGCCAAATTGGGTACAATTACCCTATAGTCAAGCTTCCTTTGCCGCAGAATTGTCACGAATTTTTCTACAGCATCGACGCTGCCGCCGGGCGTATTGATTATAAGATCAATTTCATTTCCATCGATACCGTCAATGACCTCAGAAACATCTTCGGGATCGGAGTGGTTAATCCCTTCGGTTGGGTGCGCGAAATATACAATAATTTCACGGCCCGTCATCTCTTCGATATCTGAAATGAGGAGCTGCCGAAGGTATCTGTCCTTTTCTTTCGCCCAAAACTTAGAAGATTGCGACGGGTGCGCAATTGTCCTCGGGAACTGCCCGGTCAGCTTCGTTCTTCGCTCGTTCATCTTTTGGGACATGGAAAAAACCTGTGTTCTCGGCCTCGAAAAGGAATGATGATTCCAAAGCCAAGTCATACTCACCAGGCCAGCCAAATCTGTGATTTGGCTCTGTAGGAGAAGACGACTTCTTCGTGCGGTGTGGCTTTGGCTGAATATACATAAGAGATCCTCAGAAATGAGGCTGCCGTCGAGGTTGAGCGGCTTCGCCTGTTGTCGTCGCGCGCAGTCGTGTCCTGGCTGCATGACAGCTAACGCAAGAATCGCCCATGTCGGTTCTGCGGTCAACGAAAAAAGCTGGCATCATCCGCCGGTTGTTGGGCAAATTTTAGCTGCTTCACTGTACTGAGTATCCGTCATTCACAACCGCGGTTTCCTCATCATCTTCCTTCGCCGCGCCAACTTGCCCGCCGCGGACATGTCTGCCTGGGCGTCCCGAGCAGACTAGCGAGCGTAGGGTAGGGTTCCACCCTACCGAACCGAAGAGTGCTATTGTGGAAACCGCATATCACATCCCGTTCCGCGCCTTCCTCTCCTCGAACAACGCCTTCCGCCCTATCTTCGACTTGATCCGCTGCTCGGGCATCGGCACCGCCTCGATCCGGGCCCAGTTGGCGGGGACCGGGGCCACGCCGCACAGATCGTCCTCGTCATGCTGGATGTCGCCGAATTCGGGGCGCCGGCCGTCCAGCATCCGATCCTCGCGCCGCGCCAGGTAATCCATCGTCTCGCCGCCCTGGATCAGGCCGGCCAGCCGCGCATGCATCCAGACCGACATCAGGTGGTTCACCCGCACCTGCCAGTCCGGTCCCATGCTGCGGAAGAAGGTCACCAGATCCTGGTCCAGCCGCAGCGTCACCCGCGTCTTGCGCTGGCCGGGTTTCTTCTGCGCGATCTCGTGCCATTCTTCGGGGATCCGCATCTCGCGCAGGATCGCGCTGTGCAGGTCCCATTCCAGCATCCGCATCGCGTCTGCCATGTAGTGGCGGTTCGCCCGCCTGACCTCTTCCGCCTTCGTGATCCTCTCTGCCATGCGCCCATCTCGCCCTGTCGCCGATGGGCCAGATTGGCGCGGGCGATCTTAACCATCCCTTAACCGGCCGCGCGTTGTCGGTGTACGACCGGTGACCATCCTGTGCGCGGTCGGTGCATGTCGTGTGCAAGCGCCGTGACGCCCTGTTCGGCGGCCCACAGCGCGGCCCCGGACAGCCGAAAGGCGCGGCCGTTTCCGGCCGCGCCCGCGTCATCTCACCCCGCGATCACAGGACGAAATCGCCCGCCCAGTAATCGCTGGCCGTATCGGTCCCATCGACGATCCTGACCGTCATCTCGGGCGTTGAATCGCTGTCGGTATTGACCCGCAGCCAGGTCTCTCCGCCTACGTCCTGCATCCAGATCGTGCCCGCGCCGCCACTGGTTGTGCCAGTGAAAACAAAGGCCTGGTTCCCGGCAAGGTTGACGTTGGCATCAATCGAGGACAGATCGATCTTGTCTTCCGTGGCGAAGGTGAAATTGATCCCCGCGCCCTGGAAATCCGTGATCCGGTCGTAGGTGGTGCTGACACCGAAGGGCGAATCCGAGGTGCTGTAGAAGCGGAACACATCCTCGCCGCTGCCCCCCGTCATCACGTCGCGCCCGGTGCTGCCGATCAACACGTCGTCCCCGGCGCCGCCCGACAGCGTGTCATCGCCCAACCCGCCATTCAGCAAATCGTCCCCATCCTGACCCGCCATCCAGTCATTGCCGGCATCGCCATACATGCGGTCATTTCCGCCATGCCCGCTCATCCGGTCGTTGTCGTTGCCGCCGCGCATGTAGTCGTTGCCGCTGCCGCCGCCCAGATAATCGTCGCCGTTCTGCCCATAGAGCGAGTCGTTGCCGTCACGGCCCGAGATCCGATCATCGCCGTTCCCGCCCTGCATGACGTTTCGATCATTGGTCCCCAGCAGCGTGTCGTCGCCACTGCCCGCGCGCAGATTCTCGAACTGGATGAAGCTTTCGCCGGCATAGTTGGTCGCACCCGAGGCCAGGTCGACGCGGTAGTCGCCGCTGAAACTGGTCGTGTCCAGCATATCGGTTCCTGCGCCGCCGCGCAGCGTCTCGGGCGTGCCCAGTCCGGCATAGACGATATCGTTGCCGCCCTGGCCGTCATAGACGCCTTGGCCGCTGGAACGGATGACATCATTTCCGGCGCCGCCATAGATC
>DBFD01000079.1:65770-66076 GCA_002294185.1 Paracoccus sp. UBA889 | reverse complement strand
TCGTTTCCGTCATAGGTGTAGATGCGGTTGGCGTCCGCCGTGCCGGTGATCCGGTCATCGCCTGCGCCGGTGACGAGGTTCTCGAACTGGGTGAAGCTTTCGCCGGCGTAATTGGTCGCACCGGTCACCATGTCGATGGTGTAGTCGCCCGACCAATGGCGGGTGTTCAGCCAGTCGACGCCGGCGCCGCCGCGCAGCGTCTCGGGCGTGCCGGAGGCGGCGTAGATATAATCGTTGCCGCCCTGTCCGTCATAGACGCCCTGTCCGCTGGAACGGATGCGGTCATTTCCGGCGCCGCCATAGATC
>DBFD01000079.1:57111-65417 GCA_002294185.1 Paracoccus sp. UBA889 | reverse complement strand
ATTGCCGTTGCCGCCATGGATATAATCGTTTCCGGTGCCGCCATCGACGGTGTCGTTTCCGTCCTGGCCATAGACCCGGTCATTGCCCGAACCGCCATAGGCGCGGTCATTGCCCGCGCGTGTCAGGATCAGGTCGTTCCCCCCAAGTCCGTTGAAATATTCCGATGCGGCCGTGCCCAGAAGGGTGTCGTTGCCATTGGTTCCCGTTGGCATGTCATTGCTCCTTTTCACATTGTCCGAGGCGATGATTTGCCCCGGCCGATTGATGCCGTGACCCTGAATGGTTCGGCGCTGTGAAAAGAGCGTGAATTTCCCGTTAATATTGGGAAGCGGCGCCATTTTTATATTATCATGCGGGAAATGGATCGTCTGGAAATTTTAAAACATGTAAATGCTGCGACTTTTCGCGGCCAATTTTTCGGAAATCGCATCGCTGGGCGACCAGACCTGAGCGTGGCGATTCCTCGATCCGGTCATTTCGATGTCCGGAGGGATCTCAAATCTGCAAGTTTCGATGGAACGACATCCGAAGGAAAATTGGCGCTGCGGGATGCGACGCGGGTCAGCCCAGATAGGCTTTCAGCCCGGGCGGCGGGTGGTCCAGAAGCGGGCCGGTCTCGACCGGCGGATGGGCGACACCCTTGTCAATCACGATTGTGGCCGGCGCGAAATGACGGGCGTCCTGCGGATCGTGCGTCACCATCAACACCGTGGCCCCGGTCTGTGTCGCGATCCGGTCCAGCAGTCGCAGCATATCGGATTTCAGGGCGGGACCAAGGGCCGAGAAGGGCTCGTCCAGCAGCAGGATCGGGCGCGCGCGCAGCAAAACGCGGGCCAGCGCGACCCGACCTTGTTGGCCGCCAGACAGATTGGCGGGGCGTCGCTGGGCCAGGTCGGGCAGGCCGACATCGCGCAGCACTTGTGTGACCCGGCCCCGCTGCTCGTCCGAAAGCCGCAGATCGGCCCGCAGCCCCAGCCCCACATTTTGCGCCACGCTGAGATGGGGAAACAGGTTCTGGTCCTGAAACAGGAACGAGACCGGGCGACGGCCGGGCGGCAGCGCATCGATATTCTGCCCGTTCCAGCGGATATGCCCCTGATCGGGTGACAGGAACCCGCCAATCAGCGACAGCAGCGTGGATTTCCCCGAACCCGACGGGCCGAGGATCGCGACCCGCGCGCCGCCGGGCACCGACAGATCGGCCGACAGGGCGAAATCGCCGCGACTGATGCGGATCCCGCTAAGTTCAAGCAAGGCGGCCTCCGCGGTCGAAGGCCCAGAACAGAGCGAAACTGATTGCCATCAGCAGCACCGCGCAGGCGCTGGCATCGGCCATGCGATATGAATTCATCAATTGATACAGTTTCAGCGGCAAGGTCGGTTGATCGGTGGCGAACAGGGTGATGACGCCAAGATCGCCCATCGCCAGCGCGGCAGCCAGCCCTCCGGCAAAGCCCAGCGGCCGGGCCAGACGGGGCAGGGTGAGATAGCGCAGCCGGGCGAGGCCCTGCATGTCCAGCGAATCGCCCAGCCTGCCGTAATCGTCGCGCAGCGCCTGCGCCGCCGGAATCAGCGCGCGCAGGCCGAAAGGCAGCGCCATGATCGCGTTGATGACGACGGTGACGGGCAGGGCCATCGCCCCGGGCGCGACCCAGCCGCGCAGCAGGATGAACAACCCCGTGCCCAGCACCAGCGGCGAGGCGACGATCGGCAGCATCCCGGCCGTCTCGATCCAGCCGGCCCGACCGTGCGCGATGGCCAGCGCCAGGGTCAGGCACAGCGCCAGCGCCAGCACGGCCGAAACCAGCGCCATGATCACCGATCGCAGCGCGGCGGCCCAGACCTCGGGCGGCAGGGCGGGGATGCGGGGTAGGCCCTGCACCGTCACGCCGATGATCGGCCACAACAGGAACAGCGCCGCCAGCGCGATCGACAGCGCGTCCGCGCCCAGTCGCCAGCCCGCCGGTCCGCGCGGACCCTGTGCCTCGTCCAGCCCCGTTCCGAAGGCAGCGGGGATGGCGATCCAGCGGGCCAGCGTCATCGCCGCGATCGACAACCCGATCTGGATCAGACCCAGCGTCGCCGCCCGCCCCAGATCGAAATCAAAGCGGAAGGCCTGATAGATCGCCAGTTCCACGGTCGTGGCCGAAGGCCCGCCGCCAAGCGCCAGCGCGACGGTGAAGCTGGTCAGGCAGACCAGGAACACCGCCAGCCAGACGCCCGGCAACACGCCGCGCAGCATCGGCCGTTCCAGATGCCGCGCCATGTCGGCGGGCGCGAAGCCCAGGCTTTCGGCCAGACGAAATCGTTCCGCCGGAATGGCCTGCCAGCCCTGCAGGATCAGGCGCACCGACAGCGGCAGGTTGAAGAAGACATGGGCCAGGATGACGCCCTGCCAGCCATAGACACTGAATTCCGGCAGGCCTGCCGCGCGCAGGCCCTCGTTGATGGCGCCGTTGCGGCCGAAGACCGCGATCAGTCCCATGATCGCGACGATCACGGGCAGGATGAAGGGCGCGCCCAGCAGCGTGACCAGAACCGATCGTCCCGGAAAGCGCCGTCTGGCCAGCGCGCGGGCCACCGGAATGGCCAGCGCCGCCGACAGGCCCGCCGATACCGCGGCCTGCCAGATCGTGAACCAGACCGCCCGCCAATCCCAGGGGCCCAGCCCGGACAGCCCACGTGCCTGCCACGCGACCGCCGCAAGGGTGCCCAGGATCAGCGTCCCCAGGCCGGCCGCGACGGCCGCGCCGCCGGACTGGTGTCTTATTGCGAGAATGCCCGCAGCCATTCATCCAGCGCCGGTTTGCGAAGCGCCTCGGCCTCGTCTTCGGAATAGAACAGGGTCTTTTCCGGGCGCGGCAGCTCTCGCATGACCCTGGGCCATTCGGCCTCGGGCAGTTTCGCGGGCAGCGACCAGTTCGCCAGCGGGATCGACTTCTGAAAATCCGGGGTCAGGATCCAGTCCATGAATTTCTGTGCCAGTTCCGGCTGGTCGGTGCCTTTCAGCTGCGCGGCCAGTTCGGCCATGAAATAATGACCTTCGGGAAAGATCGCGGCGCGCTTGGTCGTATCGTCTTCGGCCTCGATGTGATAGGCGGGCGAGGTGGTGTAGGACAGCACCATATCGGCCTCACCCTCGGTGAACATGCCATAGCTTTCCGACCAGCCCTTGGTCACCGTCAGCACCTTGGGCGCCAGCCGGGCCCATGCCTCGGGCGCCTCATCGCCATAAACCGCCTTGACCCAAAGCAGCAGCGCGAGGCCGGAAATGGAAGAGCGCGGATCCTGGATCACGATCTTCAGATCGTCGGGCGCGTTCAGCAGGTCTTCGAAACTGGCCGGCGGATTGTCCAGCCGCGTCTCGTCATAGACAAAGGCCGTCTCGCCCCAGTTATAGGGCAGGAAGATGTCATCGGTCCATTCCACCGGCATCGACATGGCCGAGGTATCCTGCCCATGCGGCGCGAACAATCCCGAGGCGCGCGCCCGCGCCGTGACATCGGTATTCAGTCCGAAGACGATGTCGGCCTGGGTGTTTTCGCCCTCCATCAGAATACGGGGCAGGATGTCGCCGGTCACGAAACGAAGGTCGCAGTCGCAGAACGCCTCGAACCCTTCTTCGATCCTGGGGCCGGGGCCCCATTCGCTGGCGATGTAATCGCCGGCATAGACGGTCAGCACGGGCTTGTCCTGCGCGGCGGCGGGGGTCGCGGCCAGCAGGGCGAGGATCAGGGTCTTCTTCATCGCTGCCTCCTTTCAGACGGGGTTTCGAAAGAAAGGGCAGCGTCACCTTCCCTCCGCCGGTGTTAGCCGGATCAGGTTCAACGGGTCCGCGCGTCGCGTCTCAGCCGGTATGGCCCCCCGAGGTGGGTCTGAATGTAGTGGTTCCACAGCCCGGCGCAAGCGGATAGAACCGCCGGCAAGGACAGACGAAGGACCGGCATGAGCGATCAGCCCACACCGATGATGGCGCAGTATCTGGCGATCCGGGACGCCAATCCCGGCGCGCTTCTGTTCTATCGCATGGGCGATTTCTACGAGATGTTCTTCGACGACGCCGTGGCCGCCGCCGCCGCCCTGGACATCGCGCTGACGAAACGCGGCACCCATGAGGGCCAGCCCATCCCGATGTGCGGGGTGCCGGTCCATGCCGCCGAAAGCTATCTGCTGACGCTGATCCGCAAGGGGTTCCGCGTCGCCATCGCCGAACAGATGGAAGATCCGGCCGAGGCCAGGAAACGGGGGTCCAAGTCGGTCGTTGCCCGCGACGTGGTGCGGCTGGTCACGCCCGGTACCCTGACCGAGGAATCGCTGCTGGAGGCACGGCGCCACAATTTCCTGGCCGCCTTCGCGACCGTACGCCAGGACAGCGCACTGGCCTGGGTCGATATCTCGACCGGCGCGTTTCAGGTAATGGAATGTCCGCTGCCGCGCCTCGGACCCGAACTGGCCAGGCTTGCGCCGCGTGAAATTCTGGCCTGCGAAGGTGCGGGCCTCGGCGATCTGGCGGCGGAATCGGGCGCCGCCCTGACCGATCGTCACGCCGGCGCCTTCGACAGCGGCGCGGGTGCTCGTCGGCTCTGCGCGCTTTACGGGGTCGAGACGCTGGACGGATTCGGCACCTTCGGGCGCGCGGAACTGTCGGCGATGGGGGCGATCGTCGAGTATCTGGAGATGACGCAGAAAGGCAGGTTGCCGCTGTTGCGCCCGCCTGCGCGCGAACGCCACGGCGCCGCGATGCAGATCGACGCCTCGACCCGGCGCAATCTGGAATTGACCCAGGCCTTGTCGGGCGGGCGCGAGGGATCGCTGCTGGCTGCCATCGACCGAACCGTCACGGCGGCGGGGGCGCGGCTGCTGGAACGCCGCATCAGCGCCCCCAGCCGCGATCTGGCGCTGATCCATGCGCGGCACGACGCGGTGGCGCAGATGGTCGATGATCCGCGCCTCGCGACCGATCTGCGCGAGGCACTGGCCCGTGTGCCCGACATGGACCGCGCCCTGTCCCGTCTGGCGCTGGACCGGGGCGGACCGCGCGATCTGGCCGCGATCCGTGCCGGCCTGACCCAGGGTGCCCGGATCGCCGCGCGGCTGTCCGGCGATGTCGCGCCGATCCTGCGCGACGCCGCACGCGATCTGGCCGGACATGACGATTTGATCCATCTTCTGGAACAGGCATTGGTGGCCGAGCCGCCGCTGCTGGGTCGCGATGGCGGTTTCGTCGCGCCCGGTCACGACGCCGATCTGGACCAGACCCGCCGCCTGCGCGACGAGGGGCGCGGCGTGATCGCCGGGATGCAGGCCGATTACGCCGCCAGGGCCGGGGTGCAAAGCCTGAAGATCAGGCACAACAACGTGCTGGGATATTTCATCGAGACCACCACCACCCATGCCGACCGGATGCTGGCGATGGCGGACACCTTCATCCACCGTCAGACCACCGCCAACCAGATCCGCTTTACCACGGTCGAGCTTTCGGAACTGGAGACGCGCATCCTCAACGCCCGCGACCGCGCGCTGGAAATCGAGCGCGGCATCTTCGATGGGCTTCGCGCCGCGGTGCTGGATCATGCGCCGCGGATCGGGCAGGCGGCGCGCGCGCTGGCCGAGATCGACCTTGCCGGCGCCTTCGCCGATATCGCGACGGGCGAGGGCTGGGTGCGTCCCCGCGTCGATGGCAGCCGCGCCTTTCGGATCGAGGGCGGCCGGCACCCTGTGGTGGAACATGCGCTGAAGCGCAGGACAGAGGGATTCGTCGCCAATGACTGCGATCTGACCGCCGCCGAGACGCCCGCGATCTGGCTGCTGACCGGGCCCAACATGGCCGGCAAATCGACCTTCCTGCGCCAGAACGCGCTGATCGCCGTGCTGGCGCAGGCCGGGGCCTTCGTGCCCGCGCGCGATGCCCATATCGGCATGGTCAGCCAGCTTTTCAGTCGTGTCGGCGCCGCCGACGATCTGGCGCGGGGCCGTTCCACCTTCATGGTCGAAATGGTCGAGACCGCCGCGATTCTCAATCAGGCCGACGATCATGCGCTGGTGATCCTGGACGAGATCGGGCGCGGGACGGCGACCTGGGACGGGCTTTCCATCGCCTGGGCGGTGATGGAGCATCTGCACGAGGTCAATCGCTGCCGGGCGCTGTTCGCGACCCATTACCACGAGATGACCGCGCTGAGCGCCAAGCTGGAGGGGGTCGAGAACGCCACCGTCGCCGTGCGCGAATGGGAGGGCGAGGTGATCTTTCTGCACGAGGTCCGCAAGGGTGCGGCCGACCGCAGCTATGGCGTCCAGGTGGCGCGGCTGGCGGGGTTGCCGGCTTCGGTCGTGGACCGCGCGCGCGCGGTCCTGGACGCCCTGGAATCGGGCGAACGCGAGGGGGCGGCGCGGCCTGCCGCGCTGATCGAGGAACTGCCGCTGTTTCGCGCCGTGCCGCCCGCGCCGGCACCTGCGCCGTCGAGGCCGAAGCACGATCCGCTGGATGCGCGGCTGCGCGACATCCATCCCGATGCGCTGAGCCCGCGCGAAGCCCTGGACCTGATCTATGAACTGAAAGCCCTGACCGGAGAACGAGCATGAGCTATAACACCTTCGGCCGCGAATTCCGGTTCACCACCTGGGGCGAAAGTCACGGTCCGGCCCTTGGCGCGACGGTGGACGGCACGCCCCCCGGCGTGGCCCTGGACGAGACCTTCATCCAGCAATTCCTGGATCGCCGCCGCCCCGGAACGTCGAAACACACGACCCAGCGGCGCGAGGCCGATCAGGTCCGTATCCTGTCGGGCACCTTCGAGGGCCGCACGACCGGCACGCCGATCCAGCTGATGATCGAGAATACCGATCAACGCAGCAAGGATTACGGTCAGATCGCCACCAGCTTTCGCCCCGGCCATGCCGACATCACCTATCATCAGAAATACGGTCTGCGCGATTATCGCGGTGGCGGTCGCTCCAGCGCGCGCGAGACGGCGGCGCGGGTGGCGGCGGGCGGCGTGGCGCGGGCGGTTCTGGCGCAGCTGCTGCCCGATCTGCGGATCATCGGCTACATGGTGCAGATGGGCGCGATGCATCTGGATCGCGGCCGGTTCGACGCCGCCGCCATCAGGGAAAATCCGTTCTTCCTGCCCGACGCGACGGCCGTCGATGCCTGGAGCGATTATCTCGACACCGTCCGCAAGGATCAGAACAGTGTCGGTGCGGCGGTCGAGGTGATGATCCGCGGCTGTCCGCCGGGGCTGGGCGCGCCGGTCTATGCGAAACTGGACACCGATCTGGCCGCCGCGATGATGTCGATCAACGCCGTCAAGGGCGTCGAGATCGGCGAAGGCATGGCTGCGGCTGCCCTGACCGGAACGGACAATGCCGACGAGATCCGCATGGGCAATGACGGCCCGCGCTTTCTGTCCAACCATGCCGGCGGCATCCTGGGCGGGATCAGCACCGGGCAGGACATCACGGTCCGCTTTTCGGTCAAGCCGACTTCCTCGATCACGACACCGCGCCGCACCATCGACCGCCAAGGGCAAGAGATAGACCTGATCACCAAGGGCCGACATGATCCCTGCGTCGGCATCCGGGCGGTGCCCGTCGCCGAGGCGATGGCGGCCTGCGTGATCCTGGACCATCTGTTGATGGACCGCGCCCAGACCGGCGGCGTCAGGGGCACGATCGGCTGATCGCCGGCGGCCATGCCGCTTGTCATCAAATCGTCATGCAAGTTTTGCATTAGCGTCACCTGTGGCGTCTAGGTCACGTGCAGCCCCGACAGGGGAAGACCGACTCAGGAGAGATCCATGACCAACGTGAAATTCACCGTCTCGGCCATCGCTATGATCGCCGCCTCGGCCACCGCCGCCGCCGCGCGCGAGCAGATCCAGATCGCCGGTTCGTCCACCGTCCTGCCCTATGCGACCATCGTCGCCGAAGCCTTTGGCGAGAACACGGATTACCCGACCCCGGTCGTGGAATCGGGCGGCTCCTCGGCCGGGCTGAAGAAATTCTGCGAAGGCGTGGGCGAGAATACCATCGACATCGCCAATGCCAGCCGTGCGATCAAGGACAGCGAGAAAGAGGCCTGCAAGGCCGCCGGCGTCACCGAGATCATGGAGGTCCGCATCGGCTATGACGGGATCGTCTTTGCCAATGCCGCCTCGGGCCCCGATTTCGCCTATAGCCCGGCGGATTGGTTCAATGCGCTGTCGGCAAAGGTGGTCAGGGACGGCAAGGTGGTGGACAACACCAGCAAGAACTGGTCCGAGGTGAACGCCGATCTGCCCGATCAAGAGATCCTGGCCTTCATCCC
>DBFD01000079.1:53079-56732 GCA_002294185.1 Paracoccus sp. UBA889 | reverse complement strand
GGAATCCGGCGCGATGGAGGTCTTCAAGGCCGAGATGGGCGACGACGACAAGGCCGAAGAGGCCTGCATGACCCTGCGCACCGATGGCGTCGCCGTGGATATCGACGGCGACTACACCGAGACGCTGTCGCGCATCGACAGCGCACCAAACGGCATCGGCGTGTTCGGCCTGTCCTTCTACGAAAACAACATGGACAAGCTGAAGGTGGGCACCATGTCGGGCGTCGCGCCTTCGACCGAGACGATCGCCTCTGGCGAATACCCGGTTTCACGACCGCTGTATTTCTATGTCAAGAAACAGCATATCGGCACGATTCCGGGGCTGGAGGATTATGTCCAGTTCTTCGTCTCGGACGCGCTGGCCGGTCCGGATGGTCCGCTGGCCCAGTATGGCCTTGTCTCGGATCCTGAACTGGCCGCGACGCAGGACGCCGTGGCCAACCAGACAACCATCGACATGCCCTGACCGGGCGCCGGGCGACGCGGGTCCGCCTCGCGCCGCCCCTCCTTGCTTCGCCAAGAGGAAATCCCGATGCCGATGTCCTGGGCGCTTTTCATCGCAGCAGTCCTGGCCGCCGCCGGTTATCTGGTTGGTCGCGGCCGCGCATTCTCGGTCGCTGGCCCGGATGTCCGCGATCTGCACAGTCGCCCCGTCTATCATGGCGCCGGCGTCGCGCTGCTGACCCTGACCCCGGCTGTCGCCGTGCTGGTCGTTGCCGCGGGGCTGCGCATGACGGGTATCCTGACGGCCGAGGCCGGAACCCTTGTCGGCGTTTTTGCCATCGCGGCTTCTCTGGCCGGGCTTGGCTGGGGCGTCAGCCGGATCGGCGTCGGCTTCAAGGCGCGCAACACGGTCGAAGCGATCGTTCTTGGTCTGCTGATCCTGTGCTCGACCATCGCCATCCTGACCACGGCGGGGATCGTGCTGTCGATGCTGTTCGAGACCGGCAGCTTCTTTCGCAAATACAGCTGGACCGACTTCTTCTTCGGCACCGAATGGACGCCGCGCTTTCAGGGAAACTCCCGGCTTGGCCTCCTGCCGCTGTTGTGGGGCACGCTGTATATCAGCCTGATCGCCCTGCTGGTCGCGGTGCCCATCGGGCTTTTCGCCGCGATCTACATGTCCGAATATGCCACGCGCCGGGTGCGCGCCATCGCCAAGCCCGCGATCGAGGTTCTTGCCGGCATCCCCACCATCGTCTACGGCCTTTTCGCGCTGATCACGGTCGGACCGATGCTGCGCGACTATTTCGCCCAGCCGCTGGGCCTTGGCAATTCCGGATCCTCGGTGCTGACGGCGGGACTGGTCATGGGGATCATGCTGATCCCCTTCGTCAGTTCGCTCAGCGACGACATCATCAACGCCGTCCCGCAGAGCCTGCGCGATGGCGCGCTTGGCCTTGGGTCCACACCCTCCGAGACCATCCGCCAGGTCGTCCTGCCCGCCGCCCTTCCGGGAATCGTGGGCGCGGTCCTGTTGGCGGCGTCCCGCGCCATCGGAGAGACGATGATCGTGGTCCTGGGTGCCGGTGCCGCGGCCAGAATGAGCCTGAATCCCTTCGAGGCGATGACGACGATCACCGTCAAGATCGTCAGCCAGCTGACCGGCGACAACGATTTCGCTGCGCCCGAGACGCTGGTCGCCTTTGCCCTCGGCCTGACCCTGTTCGTGATCACGCTGGGGTTGAACATCGTCGCATTGTATATCGTGCGCAAATATCGCGAGCAGTACGAATGACCGATCTTCCGATCTCCGCAGGCGGTGATGCCAGACCGCGATCCTCGTTGCTGGTGGCCGATGCCCGCACCCGCCGCCGCAACGCCGCCGAGAGACGGTTTCGCCGCTATGGCGCCATCGCCATCGGCGTGGCCATGGTTGCGCTGGTCGTTCTGCTGACCACGATCATCTCCGGCGGTGCCGGCGCCTTTCGTCAGACCTATCTTTCGATCCCGGTCGCCCTGCCCGCCGCAAAGCTGGATCCCAAGGGCAACCGCGACCCGGGCGAGATGGCAAAGGTTCTGACGCTGACCTATGGGCCGGTTCTGGACACGGCGGTCGAACAGGCGATCGCCGATACCGGCATCCAGATCCCCGACCTGTCCGCGAAGGATATCGACGGGCTGATTTCACGAGAGGCGTCGGCGCAGTTGCGCAACCGGGTGCTGGCCAATCCTGACCTGATCGGGCAGGTGGTCGATGTGAACGTGCTGGTGAACGGCCGGGTGGATGGCTATTTCAAGGGCCGCGTCAGCATGGAAAGCGCCGCCGCCGACAACAACACCTCGCCCCGTCAGCTCCAACTGGCCGAGGCGTTGCGCGACCGCGGCCTGCTGGTGACGCGCTTCAACTGGAATTTCCTGACCAATCCCGATGCCTCGGACCAGCGGCCCGAAGCCGCGGGCGTGGGCGTGGCGATCCTGGGTTCGCTCTACATGATGCTGGTGGTGCTGTTCCTGGCCGTGCCCATCGGCGTCGGAGCCAGCATCTATCTTGAGGAATTCGCCCCCAGGAACCGCTGGACCGACGTGATCGAGGTCAATATCTCGAATCTCGCCGCCGTGCCGTCGATCGTCTTCGGCATCCTCGGGCTGGCGGCCTTCATCAACTTCGCCGGATTGCCGCAATCGGCGCCCATCGTCGGCGGCCTCGTGCTGACGCTGATGACGCTGCCGACGATCATCATCTCGACCCGCGCGGCGCTGAAGGCGGTGCCGCCCTCGATCCGCGATGCGGCACTTGGGGTGGGGGCGTCAAAGATGCAGTCGGTCTTTCATCACGTCCTGCCGCTGGCCATGCCCGGCATCCTGACCGGAACCATCATCGGGCTGGCGCAGGCCCTGGGCGAGACGGCGCCGCTGCTGCTGATCGGCATGGTCGCCTTCGTCAAGAACTTCCCGGCGGCGCCGCCGGAGGGTCTGTTCGACCCCGCCTCGGCCCTGCCCGTGCAGGTCTATAACTGGACCCAGCGGGCTGATCCCGCCTTCATCGAGCGTGCCTCGGGCGCGATCATCGTGCTGTTGGTCCTGCTGATGTGTATGAACCTGCTGGCGATCTGGCTGCGCCGCCGGTTCGAACGCCGTTGGTAATCCGGGCGAAGGAGGACAATATGTACGACACGAACCGCCCGGAGAGTGCAGTGAACCAGTTGAACAACAAGATTTCGGCCAGGGGTGTGCAGGTCTTTTACGGCGATACACATGCCATCAAGGACGTGGATGTCGATATCCTCGACAAGACCGTGACGGCCTTCATCGGCCCCTCGGGTTGCGGCAAGTCGACCTTTTTGCGCTGCATCAACCGGATGAACGACACCATCCCGATCTGCCGCGTCGAAGGCAGGATCACGCTGGACCACGAGGATATCTACGACCGTCGCGTCGATCCGGTGCAATTGCGCGCCAAGGTTGGCATGGTGTTCCAGAAGCCGAACCCGTTTCCCAAATCCATCTACGACAACGTGGCTTACGGGCCGCGCATTCATGGCCTGTCGCGCAACCGCGCCGAACTGGACGAGATCGTGGAACGCAGCCTGCGCGGCGCGGCCCTGTGGAACGAGGTCAAGGACCGGCTTTCCGAACCCGGCACCGGGCTGTCGGGTGGCCAACAGCAGCGCCTGTGCATTGCCCGCGCGGTCGCGACATCGCCCGAGGTG
>DBFD01000079.1:0-52697 GCA_002294185.1 Paracoccus sp. UBA889 | reverse complement strand
CTGATCGACCAGCTGCGGCAGGAATTCTCGGTCGTGATCGTCACCCATTCGATGCAGCAAGCCGCGCGCGTCAGCCAGAAGACCGCCTTCTTCCACCTCGGCAATCTGGTGGAATATGGCGATACCGACGACATCTTCACCAAACCGCAGGATTCGCGGACCGAGGCCTATATCTCGGGTCGCATCGGCTGACGCCCCAGGAGGATCCCATGATCGACCGCGAAAGACATATCTCATCGGCCTTCGACCGCGATCTCGAAGCGATCCAGGCGCAGCTGGTGAAGATGGGCGGGATGGTCGAAAGCGCCATCGCCGACGCCGCCACCGCGCTGGAAAGCCGCGACGAGGAACTGGCCGAACAGGTTCGCGCCCGTGACAAGGCGATCGACGCGCTGGAAGCACAGATCAACGAGGACGCGGCCCGGCTGATCGCCCTGCGCGCGCCGACGGCGACCGATCTGCGCATGGTGCTGGCGGTCATCAAGATCAGCGCGTCGCTGGAACGGGTCGGCGATTATGCCAAGAACATGGCAAAGCGCACCCATGTCCTGTCCCAGATGCCGGCCATCGACGGCGCGGGCTTGGCCCTGCGGCGGATGGCGCAGGCCGTGGATTCGCTGGTCCAGGATGCGCTGGACAGCTATATCCGCCGCGATGCCGACCTGGCCGAGGATGTGCGTCAGCGCGATCTGGAGGTGGATCAGATGTATAACGCGCTGTTTCGCGAATTCCTGACCCACATGATGGAGGATCCGCGCAACATCACGGCCTGCATGCACCTGCATTTCATCGCCAAGAACACCGAGCGGATGGGCGATCACGCGACCTCCATCGCCGAACAGGTGATCTATCTCGTGACCGGGCAATTGCCCGATGAGGCGCGGCCGAAATCCAGCAGCGTTCCGGCCCAGGCCGGCGCGACCAGCGGAGGTTGAGCCGATGAGCCGACAAACCCCCTGTGTTCTGGTGGTCGAGGATGAAGGCGCGCAGCGCGAGGTTCTGCAATACAACCTCGAAGCCGAGGGATTCGACGTGGTCGTCGCCGATAATGGCGAGGACGCGCTGTTGCTGGTGCAGGAGGAACAGCCCGATCTGATGGTGCTGGACTGGATGTTGCCCAGGGTGTCGGGCATCGAGGTCTGCCGTCAGGTCAAGGCCGATCCGGGCACCCGGTCCATCCCGATCATCATGTTGTCGGCCCGCGGCGAGGAAACCGACCGCGTCCGGGGATTGGAGACCGGGGCGGATGATTACGTCGTCAAGCCCTACTCGGTGGTGGAACTGATGGCGCGCCTGCGCACCCAGCTGCGCCGCACCCGTCCGGCGACGATGGGAGAAAGGCTGAGCTTTGCCGATATCATCCTCGATGCGGGCGAACACCGGGTTTTTCGCGCCGGCCAGCCGCTGCATCTGGGTCCGACCGAATTCCGGCTGCTGTCCACGCTGATGGAAAAGCCGGGCCGCGTCTGGACGCGCGAACAGCTTCTGGACCGGGTCTGGGGGCGCGACATCTACGTCGATACCCGCACCATCGACGTTCATGTCGGCCGCCTGCGCAAGGCGCTGATGGTCAATGGCGGCGACAATCCGGTCCGGACGGTGCGCGGCACGGGCTATGCCCTGGGCTGAGACCCGGCAAAGGCCCGTCCGCCGTCGCCGAGAAAATCCAGAACCTCCGCAAGCTGGGGAATTGCGTCGCCCGCGCCCGGCCGGGTGACCTTCAACGCCGCGGCGGCCGAGGCCAGGCGCAGCGCCTCGGCCATGCCGTCGCCGCGATCCAGCGCCGCCGCGACGTAGCCCGCGAAAGTGTCGCCCGCGGCGGTTGTGTCCACCGGGGCCACCGGAAAAGCCTCTTGCACTATGGTCGTTCCGGCTTTCATATCGCGATATTCCGCGCCCTTCGATCCGCGCGTGATCAGCAGGCCTTCGACCGGCAGATCTCCGGGAATGGCGTCGAAAAGCTGCCGCGCCTCGCCCTCGTTCATGGCCAGGATCGACACATGCTCCATCACCGCGCGCACCGCCTCGACCGCGAAGGGCGCGGCGGAATAGATGACCCTTGCGCCGGCCCGCCGGGCAATGCGGGCGGCATCCGTCTGGCCGTTCGTCTCGTTCTGGATCAGCAATGTGTCACGCGGCCCGATCCCGGTCAGAGCGGCGGCGATATCGGCCGCCTTCAGCGCCGTGTTGGCGCCCGGATGGATGACGATCATGTTCTCGGCCCGGGCATCCAGCAGGATGATCGCATGGCCCGTCACCTCGGCGTCCAGCTGCCGGATCGCCGCAGGACAGACGCCGGCATGCCGCAGCCGTTCGATCACCCAGTCGTCGCCGGCCCCGATCGCGCCCAGATGATGTGTCATCGCCCCCGCCCGCGCCGCCGCGATCGACTGGTTCGCGCCCTTGCCGCCAAGGCCAAGCGAATGCCCGGTCGATGCCAGGGTCTCGCCCGGCCCGGGCAAGCGGTCCAGTCGGTAGACGTGGTCGATATTGATCGAGCCCAGATTCCAGATCGCCATGTCGTATCCTCCGTGATGACAAGTCTTGCCGGCGTGCCGCGGCCTGTCCAGTAACGAAAAAACGCGCCCGGTCGGGGCGCGCTTCTTCGGAGTCGAAAGGACCGGGCCGATCAGCCGGGCTGATGCTTGCCCTTGTGGCGCGCCCAAAGTCGCTTGTTGGTCAGATACAGCAGTGCCGTCAGCACGATCAGGAACAGGACCGAGACCAGGCCAACCGCCTTGCGGTCCATCATCTTTGGCTCTGCGGTCCACATCAGAAAGGCCGAGACGTCGCGGGCCATCTGGTCCGCGGTCGCGGGTGTGCCGTCCTCGTAGGTCACGACATCGTCCGAAAGCGGCGGCGGCATCCTGACCCAGCCAGTCGAGAACGCCTTGTTCTGATAGAAGGTGCTGCCGGCCTCTTCCTTGGTCTCGCCGGTATACCCGGTCAGAAGCGCGTGGATATATTCCGGTCCGCCGGCGCCCTTGAACAATTGTTTGATCCCGGTGCCATAGGGTCCGTGAAAACCTGCGCGCGCCTTGGCCATAAGCGACAGATCCGGCCCCATTCCATCGCCGGTGACGGTGGGGAAATTGTCCGTGGGCAATCGCGTCCGCAACTCGCCCGTGTCGGGCTCGGTGATTTCGGTCAGATTGGCGGCATAGGCGCGGACCTGGTCCTCGGGCAGCCCGGGACCGCCCGGGTCAGACAGCGTGCGGATCGGGACGAGTTTCAGGCCGTGGCAGGCCGAACAGACCTCGGTATAGACCTGAAGCCCTCGCTGCAGTTGAAACTGGTCGAACGAGCCGAACGGCCCCTCGAAGCTGAAGGCGATGTCCTCGATCTTGCCGCCCTCGGACAGGGCTTCCTGATTGTCCTCGTTTCCGGCGATCGGTTCGCTGGCCTGCACCACATTTTCATCAGCCGCTGCCGGTGCTGCCGCCGATTCCGTCCCGGCCGGCGTGCCGGCATCGGTTCCGCCGTTGGCCTGCTGCTGAGCAGCAGCCTGCGGGGTCGCGGGCTGGTCCGCGGCCGTCGCACCCGCATCCGCGGCCGTACCCTTCTCCGGGGTGGCCACGAAGGTGGTGCCGCCCTGGGGCGCGGGCTGGGCCGACTCGGGCTGGTTCATCGGCACCGTCCGGGTGGTCGAGCCGTCCTGCGCCAGCGCGAAGCCGGCCGCAGAGATCGTCAGGGCCGCAACGGCCGTGAGCGTCCTGGTTCTCATGGTCATTCGTGGCTCTCCTTACTCGGCCATGCGCGTGGGTGATTCGTGATGCGCGAGAAAGTCTTCCTCGATCGTGGCCGGCATCGGGTCGGGCTTCTCGATCACGCCCAGAAGCGGCAGGATGATCAGGAAATAGGCGAACCAATAGGCTGCACCGGCCAGCGCGATGAGCGGATAGATCCCCTCGGTCGGACGGGCGCCGACCCAGGTCAGGATGACAAAGTCGGCGGCCAGCATCCAGAACCACCACTTGAACTGCGGCCGGTACCGGCCCGAACGCACCCTGCTGGTGTCCAGCCACGGCACCAGCGCCAGGACCAGAATCGATCCGAACATCGCCAGCACGCCGAAGAACTTGGCGTCGATGATGCGGAAGGACAGGAAGTTGACCAGCTGCACCACCCAGACATCCGAGGTAAAGGCCCGCAGGATGGCGTAGAAGGGCAGGAAGTACCATTCCGGAACGATCTCGGGTGGCGTCACCAGCGGATTCGCCTCGATATAGTTGTCGGGATGGCCCAGGTAGTTCGGCATGAAGCCGACGATCGCGAAGAACACGATCAGCACGACGCCAAGCGCGAACAGATCCTTCATCACGAAATAGGGCCAGAAGGGCAGGGTATCCTTTTCCGCCTCCTGCTTGCTTGACCGCCGCACCTCGATCCCGGTGGGGTTGTTGTTGCCGGTCGTGTGGAAGGCCCAGATATGGACGACCACAAGCGCCGCGATGATGAAGGGCAGCAGGTAATGCAGCGAGAAGAAGCGGTTCAGCGTGGCATTGTCCACCGCCGGCCCGCCCAGCAGCCAGGTCTGGATCGTCGGCCCGATGCCGGGAATGGCGCCGAACAGGCCGGTGATCACCGTGGCGCCCCAGAACGACATCTGCCCCCAGGGCAGCACGTAGCCCATGAAGGCGGTGGCCATCATGGACAGATAGATCAGCATCCCGATGATCCACGTCACCTCGCGCGGAGCCTTGTAGCTGCCGTAATACAGGCCGCGGAAGATGTGCAGATAGACCGCCAGGAAGAACAGCGACGCGCCGTTGGAATGCAGATAGCGCAGCATATAGCCGCCATTCACGTTGCGCATGATCTTTTCGACGCTGGCAAAGGCCAGATCCACCTGCGGGGTGTAGTGCATCGCCAGCACGATGCCGGTGATGATCTGCAGCGCAAGGCAGAAGGTCAGCACGACACCCCAGATCCACATCCAGTTCAGGTTCCGGGGCGTGGGGATCATCAGCGTGTCATAGAGGATGCTTGCCACCGGAAGTCGGCGGTGCAGCCAGCGCTCGAAGCCCGTTCTGGGCTCGTAAGGATCGTGCGGGATACCGGCCATGTGTTGCCCTCCTCAGCCCAGCTTGACGGTGGTTTCGTTGATGAATTCGGCGATCGGGATCCACAGGTTCTCGGGCGCGGGGCCTTTGCGGATACGCCCGGCGGTGTCGTAATGCGAGCCGTGGCAGGGGCAGAACCAACCGTCGTAATCGCCCGCGTTGTTGCCGATCGGCACGCAGCCCAGATGGGTGCAGACGCCGATCATGACCAGCCATTCGCCGGCTTCGTCCATTGTGCGGTTCTGGTCGGTCGCGGGTTCGACGCCGCCAAGATTGGGGTTCTGCGCGGTCTGATCGATCAGTTCGCTCAACGCGACCGCGCGGCCTTCCTGGATTTCCTTTTCGGTCCGGCGGCGGATGAAGATGGGCTTGCCGCGAAACTTGACCGTCAACTGGGTGCCGGTCTCGACGCCGCTGACATCGACCTGGATCGAGGACAGGGCCTGGACATCGGCCGAGGGGTTCATCTGGTTCACAAGCGTCCAGGTGGCGGCACCGGCGGCCACCGTGCCTGCGCCGGCCGTGGCGTAATAGAGGAAATCCCTCCGGGTGCCGACGTGGTCATCTGCGTGGGACACGGGTCATTCTCCAATTCAGGCCGGAACCCCGGCCGATACGACATTCCGGGCCGCGTCTGATCGCAGCCTCTGCGGGGCGGTTCTAGCCTTCAATTCCGCGTCAGTCCAGCCGTCAAGCCCGCGCAAAAGCGCGCATATCGCCGCATCTGTTGGAATTTTGCCGCGCGCGACCGAAGGCTTGGCGCCCCGCGGCGACAGGCAGCCGCGCCTCCGGCCGGGGTCTCAGCCGGTCGGGGCAGTCGATCACAGCAGCCCCTGCGCCCGAAAGCTGATCTCGCGCGAGCGTCCGATGATCAGGTGATCGTGGACCGTGATGCCCATGGAATCGGCGGCCTGAACCACGCGGGCCGTCATCGTGATATCCGAATCCGAGGGCGTCGGATCGCCAGAGGGATGATTGTGGACGAGGATCAGCGCCGAAGCGTTCAGTTCCAGCGCGCGGCGGATGATCTCTCGCGGATAGACCGGAACATGATCGACCGTGCCGCGCGCCTGTTCCTCGTCGGCAATCAGGACGTTCCTGCGGTCCAGATAGAGGACTCGAAATTGCTCGGTCGGACGATGGGCCATTGCGGTGTGGCAATAATCCAGCAGCGCGTCCCAGCCAGACAGGACAGGCCGGTGCATGATCCTGGCACGGGCCATGCGCTGCGCCGCCGCCTCGACGATCTTCAGTTCGGTGACCACGGCCGGTCCGACACCCTCGACCTGGTGCAAACGCGCCGGTTCGGCGGTCAGTACCCCATTGAAATCCTTGAAAACCTCGATCAGTCGACGAGCAAGAGGTTTCACATCCTGCCGCGGGATGGCGCGGAACAGCACCAGTTCCAGCAATTCGTAATCCGGCATCGCGGCCGCGCCGCCCTGCCGGAAGCGGTCGCGCAGGCGGGCGCGGTGATCGGCCAGGTAAGAGGGCGGCGGGCCGTCCTTTTGACGCAACTCCGCGACCGGCCCCGCCACATCGTCGGCGGCGGGCGAAAACAGAGGCAGCGGCATTTCACCAAAGGCGCGATTCGAATCCATGCCGGCAGAATGGATCGAAGCCGGTGAAAAAAGGGTTAACCGCCGGCCTGATCAACTGGTCATGTCGTCCCAGAAGCCTTTCACCTTGTTGAAGAAGCTCGACGATTGCGGGCTGTTGTCGGCTTTTTCAGATTGGAAGTCGCGCAGCAGGTCCCGCTGTCTCGAGGTCAGGTTGACCGGCGTTTCGACCGTCAGTTCGATCAGCATGTCGCCGGCCTCGCCGCCCGCGCCCGCGCCGTGGCGCAGCGGCGGCATCCCCTTGCCGCGCAGGCGCATCTGGCGGCCGGTCTGACTGCCCGCGGGCACCTTGACCCGCGCACGGCCGCCATCGATGGTCGGCACCTCGACTTCGCCGCCAAGCGCCGCGACGACCATGCTGACCGGAACCTGACAGGCCAGCATCTTGCCATCGCGGACGAAGATGTCGTGTTCCTTCACCTCGATGAAGATATACAGATCGCCCGCGGGGCCGCCGCGCATTCCGGCCTCGCCCTCGCCCGCAAGGCGGATCCGGGTGCCGGTTTCGACCCCGGCCGGGATATTCACCGACAGCGTCCGGTCCTTTTCGATCCGGCCCGCGCCATGACAGGCCTTGCAGGGATTCTTGACGATCTGGCCCTGACCGCCGCAGGTCGGGCAGGTTCGTTCGACGGTGAAAAAGCCCTGCTGGGCGCGCACGCGGCCCATGCCCGAACAGGTCGGGCAGGCGGCGGGCTGTGTCGCCCCTTCGGCGCCCGTTCCCTCACATTCGTCGCAGGCGACCGAGCCGGGAACGGTGATCGTCTTCTGCAGGCCGCGATAGGCTTCTTCCAGCGCGACGCGCAGGTTGTAGCGCAGATCCTGTCCGCGCTGCGCCCGCGACCGGCCACTGCCGGCGCCACCGCCGCCGCGGCGACCCATCATGTCGCCGAAAAGATCCTCGAACACATCTGCGAAGGCCGAGCCGAAATCGCCGGGATGAGCGCCGCCCCCGCCACCGCCGCGACCGCCAAAACCGCCATTTTCGAAGGCCTGATGACCGAACCGGTCATAGGCGGCCTTTTTCTGGCCGTCCTTCAGGCAATCATAGGCCTCGTTCACCTCCTTGAAGCGCGCTTCGGCCTGACCGTCATTCTTGTTGCGGTCGGGGTGCAGCTCTTTCGCCTTGCGGCGATAAGCCTTCTTGATTTCTTCATCCGAGGCCCCGCGCGTGACCCCCAGAACCTCGTAAAAGCAACGCTTCGCCATATCTCGTCCTGTCTCCTGATCCCTGAAACACAAGTCCGGCCCGCGCGAACGCGGGCCGGATCAGGGAGGCGGCCCCGGATCAGCCGCGCTTCTTGTCGTCGCCGAGATCCTCGAAATCGGCGTCAACGATGTCTTCATCGGCGGCACGCGGCGAATCGTCCGCGCTCTCGGCCTCGTCCGGGGTCTGCTGCGACTTGTAGATCGCCTCGCCCAGCTTCATCGACGCATCCATGACGTTCTGGATGCCCGACTTGACCTTGCCGGCATCGTCGGACTTCACGGCCTCTTCCAGTGCGCCGATAGCCAGTTCGATCGCCTCGACGGTCGATTCGTCCACCTTGTCACCGTGCTCTTCCAGCGACTTGCGGGTCGAGTGGATCAGGCTTTCGGCCTGGTTCTTGGCCTCGACCAGTTCGCGACGGCCCTTGTCGGCCTCGGCGTTCTGTTCGGCATCCTTCACCATCCGCTCGATATCTTCGTCGGACAGACCGCCCGAGGCCTGGATGGTGATGTTCTGCTCCTTGCCGGTGCCCTTGTCCTTGGCGCTGACCGAGACGATGCCATTGGCGTCGATGTCGAACGTCACCTCGATCTGGGGCATTCCGCGCGGCGCCGGCGGGATGTCCTCGAGGTTGAACTGACCCAGCAGCTTGTTGTCGGCCGCCATCTCGCGTTCGCCCTGGAACACCCGAATCGTCACCGCGTTCTGGTTGTCCTCGGCGGTCGAGAAGATCTGGCTCTTCTTGGTCGGGATCGTGGTGTTGCGATCGATCAGTCGGGTGAAGACCCCGCCCAGCGTCTCGATCCCCAACGACAGCGGCGTCACGTCCAGCAGAACCACATCCTTGACGTCGCCTTGCAGCACGCCGGCCTGGATCGCGGCGCCCAGGGCCACGACCTCGTCGGGGTTGACGCCCTTGTGCGGTTCCTTGCCGAAGAAATCGGTGACTTCCTGGATGACCTTGGGCATCCGGGTCATGCCGCCGACCAGGACGATCTCGTCGATCTCGCCCTTGGAGACGCCGGCATCCTTCAGCGCATCGGCGACCGGTTTCATCGTTCGCTTGATCAGATCGCCGACCAGCGATTCCAGCTTGGCCCGGCTCAGCTTCATGACCATGTGCAGCGGCGTGCCGCTGTCCTTGTCCATGCTGATGAAGGGCTGGTTGATCTCGGTCTGGCTGGAGCTGGACAGCTCGATCTTGGCTTTCTCGGCGGCCTCCTTCAGCCGCTGAAGGGCCATCTTGTCCCTGGTCAGATCGACGCCGTGCTCTTTCTTGAATTCGTCGGCGAGGTAGTTGACGATGCGCATGTCGAAATCTTCGCCGCCCAGGAACGTGTCCCCGTTGGTCGATTTCACCTCGAACAGGCCGTCGTCGATTTCCAGGATGGTGATGTCGAAGGTGCCGCCGCCGAGGTCATAGACCGCGATCGTCTTGCTTTCCTTCTTGTCCAGACCGTAGGCCAGCGCGGCCGCGGTCGGTTCGTTGATAATGCGCAGGACTTCCAGGCCCGCGATCTTGCCGGCGTCCTTGGTGGCCTGACGCTGGGCGTCGTTGAAATAGGCCGGAACCGTGATGACGGCCTGCGTGACCTCTTCGCCCAGATAGGATTCGGCGGTCTCCTTCATCTTCTGAAGGATCATCGCGCTGACCTGCGCCGGGGAATATTTCTCGCCCTTCACCTCGACCCAGGCGTCACCATTGCCGCCATCCACGATGGAATAGGGAACCAGCTTCTTGTCCTTCTCGACGGCCTCATCGCCGATCCGACGGCCGATCAGACGCTTGACCGCGAAAACGGTGTTGGTGGGGTTGGTCACGGCCTGGCGCTTGGCGGATTGGCCGACAAGCCGCTCGCCATCGGTAAAGCCGACGATCGAGGGCGTGGTACGCGCGCCTTCGCTGTTCTCGATGACCTTGGGCTGGCTGCCATCCATGATGGCGACGCAGCTGTTGGTCGTGCCAAGGTCGATGCCGATAACTTTGGACATGTGTTTCTAACCTCTCTTGCGGCGATATCCGTGAGCCTCGGGTCCGTTATGGCCCCCGCGGCCCGATCCCGTTTCGTTGCGGCAACCGGCCGCAGCCGGGTGCTTCGGGGCTGTATATAGGGTTGCTTTTCCGGCCCGCAAGCATCCGCGACACGCAATTTGCACGGGAATTCGACCGGTTCCGGCCGCTAGCCCAGCGTCCAGCTGGCCGATTGATACTTGCGCGTGGTAAAGTTGATCAGCAGGCCGATCATGAAGACCGCCAGCGTGAACCACAGCGCGTAGGTCTGGCTGGTCTTCATCGGCGTGTAGTTGATGAAGACATATCCGCGTTCCTGGTCGATGGCGTGAAAAAGCGGGTTCCACCAGAAGTAGGGCAGCATGAAATTCGGCAGCACGTTGGCCACGAACATCTTGCCCGAGGCGAACATGTTGACGCGCTGATACAGGGTCGATGCGACGCCCGCGAATCGGGGCAGCCACGGCTTGATCGACAGGAACACCAGGCCGACCGCGCCGCCCGACATCCAGGCCACCAGAAGCATGGCCAGCGCGCCGACCGGACGCTCGATCTCGATCGGGGACAACAGCACGTGATAGAACCACAAGATGGTGATGATGCTGATGATCTGGCGATACAGCACCGCCAGAGCGGCCGCCGCGATCAGCACCGCCTGGTTCAAGGGCTCGTGTTTCAGCAATGCGCCTGCCCCGCCTGCCGTGGAGACGGCGTTGACCGCCCGGACATGGGTCATGAACAGGAAGATTCCCGACATCAGATAAAGCATGAAATCGCCGCGAAGGGGCGAGGTGCGGACACCGACGACCAGGAAGATCAGCACGAAGGCCGCCATGAAGACAATGGCCTGGACGATGGTCATCAGCAGGCCGATGACGGCGTTGCGCTGTTCGTTGCGCAGATTGTAGACCGTCTGGTGATAGATCAGCGCCAGCGTGCCGCCGGCGGCCTGAAGCATGTTGCGGTTCTGTCGCTGAACGAACACCTTCGGGTCATGCTCCGTCATGAGGGGCGCGGCGCGCGGACAGTTTCGCCGACAGGCGCTTGCCCTGCCGGGTTTGCGCGATCATAAGAAGTCAGGCAGGTCCGGGCAATCGGCATGACCGGTCGAAAGGCCCGCTTTCGAAGGGAATCTGGATGCAATTTGATCTGTTGACCAGCGAAATGCGCCGTCTCGCCTTGCAGGCCGGGGCGAAGATCATGGAAATCTACGAAGCCGAGAATTTCGCCGTGCGCTCGAAATCGGACGATTCACCCGTGACCGAGGCCGACGAGGCCGCGGATGCGCTGATCTCGGCCGGTCTGCGCAGGGCGTTTCCGGACATCCCGGTCGTGACCGAGGAACAGGCCGCCACCCATGAACAGACGGCGCCGAGCTTCCTGATCGTCGATCCCCTGGACGGGACCAAGGAATTCGTGCAACGGCGCGGCGATTTCACCGTCAATATCGCCTATGTCCAGGACGGCATTCCGGTGCGCGGGGTCGTCTATGCCCCCGCCAAGGGGCGTCTGTTCTACACCACCGGCGACGGCCGGTCTGTCGAGGAACGCGGGCCCTTCGGCGAAAGTCCCGGCGCGACCGAGCCAGTCGGCGTCAACCCGACGCCGGACAATCGCGGTCTGATGGTGGTGGCCTCGAAATCGCATCGCGACGCGGCAACGGACAATTACATCGCCCGATACGCGCTGCGCGACATGACCAGCGCCGGATCGTCGCTGAAATTCTGTCTCGTGGCGACAGGCGAGGCGGATCTCTATCCGCGGCTGGGTCGGACGATGGAATGGGACACGGCGGCGGGCGACGCGGTGCTGCGCGGCGCCGGCGGCGAGGTGGTGCGTTTCGACGATCACACGCCGCTGGTCTATGGCAAACCCGGTTTTGAAAATCCGTTCTTCGTCGCCTTCGCGCCCGGCGTGCTGCTGGTCAAGGACTGAGATGTCGGTCGTCATCGTCATCCCGGCCCGCTTCGCCTCGACCCGCTATCCGGGCAAGCCGTTGGCCGAACTGACCGGTGCTTCGGGCCGCGCGCGCAGCCTGATCCGGCGCAGTTGGGATGCCGCCCGCGCCGTCGGCGGCATCGACCGCGTGGTTGTCGCCACCGATGACGACCGCATACGGGTCCATGCGGAGGGCTTCGGCGCCGAGGTGGTGATGACCGCCCCGGCCTGTCGCAACGGCACCGAACGCTGCGCCGAGGCGGTCGCGACGATGGGCATCTCGCCCGAGATCGTCGTCAACCTGCAGGGCGACGCGCCGCTGACCCCCGCCTGGTTTGTCGAGGAACTGGTCGCGGGCCTGCGCGCGGCCCCGCGATCCGATGTCGCGACGCCGGTGCTGCGCTGTTCGGGGCGGATGCGGGCCGAACTGATCGCCGATCGCCATGCCGGTCGCGTCGGCGGCACCACCGCCGTCTTCGGGCACGACATGCAGGCGCTGTATTTCTCGAAAGAGGTCATTCCTTTCGCGTCGGATGATGTCGGGCCCGACGCACCCAGTCCGGTCTTTCATCATGTCGGCGTCTACGCCTATCGCCCCGGCGCGCTGGCAGCCTATCCCGGATGGGACGAGGGTCGGCTGGAAAAGCTGGAAGGGCTGGAGCAGTTGCGTTTTCTGGAACGCGGCAGACAGATCCTGTGCGTCGAGGTGCAGGCGCGCGGCCGGCAATTCTGGGAACTCAACAACCCCCAGGACGTTTCGCGGTTGGAACGGATGATGTCCGATATGAAGATCGACTAGGCCGGGTCCGCCGGTTCGGGCCCGGGAACCCGGCAAGTGGCGGAAATGCGTCGAATGCGCACCGATGTCTTGGCGAGCCCTTGCCCGGGTTGCTAGGATGGCAGGTGTTGATGCTTGTGATTCCCCGGTGAAGTTGTCAGGTGCTGCTCAGGTCGGCGCGATGTCCGGCACAGTCTGAAGGAAAAGGTGCGATGGCGATGAAGCGTAAGGTGACCAAGGCGATTTTCCCGGTGGCGGGGCTGGGAACGCGCTTCTTGCCGGCAACCAAGAGCATCCCCAAGGAAATCATGACCCTGGTGGACCGGCCGTTGATCCAGTACGCGATCGACGAGGCTCGGGCCGCGGGCATTACCGAATTCATCTTCGTGACCTCTCGCGGGAAGGGCGCGCTGGAAGATTATTTCGATCATGCCCACGAACTGGAATCGAGCCTGAAGAAGGCGGGCAAGAATCATCTTCTGGACCTTCTGCGCACGACCAACATGGAATCGGGCGCCATCGCCTATATCCGTCAGCACAAGGCGCTTGGCCTCGGCCACGCGGTCTGGTGCGCACGCCGCCTTCTGGCCGATGATGAACCCTTCGCGGTGATCCTGACCGACGACGTCATCATGGGCGAACCGCCCTGCCTGCAGCAGATGATCGAGGCCTATGGCGAGACCGGCGGCAGCATGGTCGCCACGATGGAGGTCGCGCCCGAAAAAGCCGCGTCCTACGGCGTGCTTGATGTCAGCGAGGACATGGGCGCCATCGTCAAGGTGCGCGGCATGGTCGAAAAGCCGACCCCGGAGACCGCGCCATCGAACCTTGCGGTCATCGGGCGCTATATCCTTGCGCCGACGGTGATGCAGAACCTCAACAAGCTGAAGGCCGGTTCCGGCGGCGAGATCCAGCTGACCGACGCCATCGCTGATGAAATCGAAGCCGGGCGCGGCGTCTACGGTTTGCGATTCCGCGGCCAGCGGTTCGATTGCGGCTCGAAAGCGGGCTTCCTGCAGGCCACCGTCGCCTTCGGTCTGGACCGGGATGAGCTGAAAGAGGAATTCGCGGAATATCTGCACGACGTCATGTCGATGCGCCGCGCGGCGGAGTGACCGATGCCTGAAACGGTTCTCGTGACCGGCGGTGCCGGTTACATCGGCTCGCATGCCTGCAAGGCGCTGGCCACCGCCGGATATCGTCCGGTCGCGTTGGACAACCTTTCGACCGGCTGGCGTGACGCGGTGAAGTTCGGCCCGCTGGTCCAGGCCGATCTGATGGACCGCGCGGCCCTGGACGCGGCCTTCGCCGAGTATCGCCCGGTCGCGGTCATGCATTTCGCGGCGCTGAGCCAAGTGGGCGAGGCGATGAGCGAACCCGGCAGATACTGGCGAAACAATGTTGCCGGTTCGCTGAACCTGATCGAGGCGGCGGTCGCGGCGGAATGCCTGGATTTCGTCTTTAGCTCGACCTGCGCGACCTATGGCGACCGCGACGGCGAAATTCTGGACGAAGAGACGCCGCAGGCGCCACTGAATGCCTATGGCGCCAGCAAGCGCGCGATCGAGGACATGTTGGCCGATTTCGGTGCGGCCCACGGGCTGCGGTCGGTGATCTTCCGCTATTTCAACGTCGCCGGTGCTGACCCCGATGCCGAAGTCGGCGAGTTTCACCGCCCCGAGACGCATCTGATCCCGCTGATCCTCGACGCTGTGGACGGACGGCGCGCCGCGCTGACCATCCACGGCACCGATTATCCGACCGATGACGGAACCTGCATCCGCGATTACGTCCATGTCATGGACCTGGTCGATGCCCATCTGGCCGGACTGGAATGGTTGCGGGCAGGCCGGGGCAGCCGGGTCTTCTGCCTGGGAACGGGCGCGGGCTTTTCCGTCCGCGAGGTGGTCGATGCGACCGGGCATGTCACCAACCGCGCCGTGCCGATGCAGCACGGACCGCGCCGGGGCGGCGACGCCGTCAAGCTGGTCTGCGGCAGCCAGCGCGCGCGGGACGAATTGGGCTGGAGGCCCGACCGCTCGACGATGAAGCAGATGATCGGCGATGCCTGGCGCTGGCACCAGAACGGCCGCTACGAGGGTTGATGGCGAAGGCGGCCCGACATGACGGGCGGGTGTGGCAGCTTTGGCTGCGCTATCGGCTTCGCTGGAAAAGACGGGAATTGTTGTGGCGTGCGATCCGGGCCGGTCGGCGGCTGAGCCCGGTGGCCGACCGCAGCGCCGGGATCCGGCGCGGCGATATCCTGTGTCTGGCCACGATCCGCAACGAGGCCGCGCGCCTGCCCCGGTTTCTGGCCCATTACCGCGGGCTTGGGGTCGCGCATTTCCTGATCGTGGACAATGACAGTGACGACGGCTCGGCCGAATTCCTGCGCATTCAGGGCGATGTCTCTCTGTGGCGCGCGCGCGGCAGCTATCGCGAGGCGCGCTTCGGGCTGGACTGGGTGAATGCGTTGCTGTTTCGCCACGGCCGCGGCCATTGGTGCGTGACCGCCGACGCCGACGAATTCCTGATCTATCCCGATTGGGAAGAACGCGATCTGCATGCGCTGACCGCGCATCTGGACGCGAGCGGCATCGAGGCGATGGGCGCGCTGATGCTGGATCTGTATCCGCAGGGCGCCCTGGGCCGGGCCGACGCGCCCGAGGATGCGCCATTGTGGCTGCGTCTGCCCTATTTCGATGGCGGTCCCTATCGCTGCCGGACGATCCAGCCCCGCCGCAACCGCTGGGTGCAGGGCGGCGCGCGCGAGCGGGCCTTTTTCGCGACCGATCCCGCCCGCAGCCCGACCCTGAACAAGCTGCCGCTGGTGCGCTGGCGGGCGGGGCGGGTCTATGTGAACTCGACCCATTCCATGTTGCCGCCGCGGCTGAACGACGCCTGGGACGGGCCGGGCGATCCACGCCTGTCGGGCGTGTTGCTGCACGGCAAGTTTTTGCCCGATATCCTCGCGCGCTCGGCCGAGGAACTGACCCGCCGCCAGCATTTCCGCGATCCCCATGCCTATGCGGCCTATCACCGGGCCATCACCGAGGCTCCGGTCCTCTGGCACGAAGGATCCCGCCGCTTTGCCGGATGGCGGCAATTGCTGGATCTGGGCCTGATGGGCGCGGGCGAATGGCTGTCGGGTGGTGAACGGCCTTGTCAAACGCGGTCCGAGGCATCATTGCAAGCAATAACAGACATCAACACCAGACAACCGGGCCGCCCGAACCAGCAATGAAATCGATCAGCCGCCTGCCGATTCCGGACCGCCTGCGCCGCAGGGCCGAGCGGCAATTGCTGATCGCACGGGCTTTTGGCCGGCGCCGCGTGCTGCGGGTCGATGCCGACCGGACGCCGCTGATCAACAGGCACGATATCCTGGCCTTCGTCACCCTGCGCAACGAACGGGTGCGGCTGCCCTATTTCCTGGATTATTATCGCGACCTGGGGGTCCAGCATTTCCTGATGGTGGACAATGGCAGTTCGGATGGCAGTGCCGACTACCTGCGCCGTCAGGATGACGTGTCGTTGTGGCGCACCAATGCCGGCTACAAGAAAGCCCGGTTCGGAATGGACTGGCTGGGCTGGCTGCTGATGCGATACGGCAACGGCCATTGGTGCCTGACCGTCGATCCCGACGAGTTTCTTGTCTATCCGCATTGCGACACGCGGCCTCTTTCGGCGCTGACAAGCTGGCTGGATTCGATCGGGCGCCGCGCATTCCCGGCGATGCTGCTGGACATGTATCCGTCCGGCGGAATCGAGGATCAGCCGTATCGAGAAGGACAGAACCCGTTCGAGATCGCCCGTTTCTTCGATCCGGCGAATTATGCCATCAGCAAGAACGACTATTTCGGCAATCTCTGGATCCAGGGCGGTCCGCGGATGCGCGCCTTCTTTCCGCAGAACCCGCTGGCAGGACCGGCGCTGAACAAGATTCCGCTGGTCAGATGGTATTGGCGCTATGCCTATGTCAGTTCGACCCACATGCTGCTGCCGCGCCGCCTGAACCAGGTTTTCGACGAGGAGGGCGGCGAGATGGAATCGGGCGTGCTGCTGCATGCCAAGTTCCTGTCCACATTGGTCGAAAAATCTGCCGAAGAGCTTGACCGCCACCAGCATTACGCCAATTCCCAGGAGTATCGCGCCTATAATGCCGGGATCGAACGGGGGCTTCGCCTGTGGTGCGAGGAATCGCGCGAATACGGCGATTGGCGCCAGCTCGAAGATCTGGGCCTGATCAGCCGGGGAAACTGGGCATGATGCCGGGATCGGTCAGGCTGGGGGTGCTGCTGCTGTGCCATGCCGATCTGGACATCGCCGCGCGGATGGCCCGGATCTGGGCCGAAGGCGGCGCGCAGGTCTGCATCCATATCGACGCCAATGTCCGAGATCGGCATGTCGAGTTGATGCGCGTCGCGCTGGCCGATCTGAAGCGCGTCGCCTTTTCCGCCCGGCGACATCGCTGCAAGTGGGGGGCCTTCAGCCTGGTTCGCGCGACGCAGGACACGGCGGCGCAATTGCTGGCCGATCATCCCGACCTGACCCATGTTTATCTGGCCTCGGGGGCCTGTCTGCCACTGCGACCGGTCCGCGATCTGATCGCCTTTCTGGCGGCCGATCCGGAGCGCGACCATATCGAAAGCGTCAGCGCCTGGGATGTCGGCTGGACCGTTGGCGGGTTGAACGAGGAACGTTTCACCCTGTATTTCCCGTTCGACTGGCGCCGCCGGCGCTGGCTTTTCGATCGCTGCGTGGCATGGCAGCGGCGGCGGGGGATCCACCGCAGATTGCCCCCCGGCCTGTCGCCGCATCTGGGTTCGCAATGGTGGTGCCTGACGGCGACGACGCTGCGGGCGATCCTGGATGATCCCGACCGGCCCCGGCACGACCGCTTTTTCCGCTATAGCTGGATCCCGGATGAAAGCTATTTCCAGACGCTGGCCCGCCGCCATTCGGTCCAGATCGAAAGCCGGTCGCTGACGCTGGCCAAGTTCGATCATGAGGGTCGCCCGTTCCAGCTTTATGATGATCATGGCCAGATGCTCGAGGAATCGAACTGTTTCGTGGCGCGCAAGCTGTGGTCTGGCTCGGCGGGGCTTCTGGCGCGCTTTCCGCGCCGGGGCGAGGGCGCGCCCGATGTCAGCCCGCCCCGGCCCGCCCGGTTCGAGCGGATGATCACCCGCACCGTCCAGCGCCGGGTCCTGGGCCGGCCCGGCCTCTACATGCAGAGCCGCTTTCCGCGCAAGGATGCCGAGAACGGCAAGACCTCGGCTCCTTATGCCGTATTTCAGGGTTTCAGCGACATTTTCCCGAATTTCGAATCCTGGCTTCAGGATCAGGTGGCGGCCGATGTCCACGGCCATCTGCTGGGACCAGAAACGGTCGAATTCCGCGGTCGTCCCGGCATCGGGCCAGGCGCCATATCGTCGCATGTCGCGGTGCGAGACCGCGATCCGCAGGGCTTCCTGACAGCGCTGATCCGGATCGCGCCGCGGATGCAGATTTTCCAATTCGGCCCGCGCGACAATCAGGCGCTGAACTGGTTCATGGCCACCGATCCCAACGCTTGTCTGTTCGTGGTGACCGGGGCCTGGATGATGCCGCTGATCGATAGCGCCATGCCGTTCGACGATGTTCGCCGGATCAGCGCCCATTTGCAAAAGGTCGAGCTGGCGCAGTTGAACGTGCTGAATTCGGTCTGGGTGAAGGCACGGGTGCAGGTTCATGACCTGACCGACTTTCTGGCCCGTCCGCGGGCAATCCTGGACGATGCGCTGCGCCAGGTCGATCCGCAGCACCGGGGTCTTCCGGCGGGCGATCTGCCGCCTGTCCGCGACACGACCGGGCTGCCTGCGCTGTTGCGCCGGCTGCGCAATTCCGGCCTGCGCCCCCGGCTTGCCGGCGAGGCCCTGCCGCAAAACGAGGTCGCCACCGGCGAAAGGAACGCAGCCGAATGACCGAACCCTTCCGCAGCTTCGTGATCTTCGCCGAGATGCGCACCGGCTCGAACCTGCTCGAGGCGACGCTGAACGCGGTAAAGAAGGTGACCTGCTTCGGCGAGGCGTTCAACCCCTACATGATGGGCTGGCCCGACAGGGACGAGTTGCAAGGCGTCACCCGCGACCAGCGCGAGGCCGATCCGATGGCGCTGCTGAAAAGGCTGTTGGACCGGCCGGGGCATCTGCCGGGCTTCCGCTATTTTCATGACCATGATCCGCGCGTCTTCGACGCGATCATGGACGATCCGCGCTGCGCCAAGATCGTGCTGACCCGCAACCCGCTGGACAGCTATGTCTCGACCCGGCTGGCCTGGGCCACGAACCAGTGGAAATTGAACGAGACAGAGACGCCGATCCCCGCCACGATCACCTATGACGGGGCCGAATTTCGCGAAACGCTGTCGGCGATCGAGGATTTCCAGCTTCGTGTTCAGAATCGGTTGCAGACCAGCGGCCAGACGGCATTCTGGCTGGGCTACGACGATCTGCGCGACAGCGGCGTGATGACCGGCCTTCTGCACTGGCTGGGGCGGACCGATCTGGACCGGGTCGAACCGGCCCGCGATCAGGTGCCGCAGAACCCCCGCGAACTGGCCGGCAAGGTCACGAATTTCGATGCGATGCAGGCCGATCTGGCCAGCCTGGACCCGTTCCTGCTGCGCAAGATCCCGAATTTCGAGCCGCGTCGAGGCCCTGCCGTCCCCAGCCTGATCGCGGTCGAGGCAGGCCGTGGCCTGATCTGCATGCCGGTCAGGGGCGGCCCCACCGGACCCGTGCAGGACTGGATGGCTTCGCTGGGACCGTTGACGCGCGATTTTACCCAGACGACTCTGCGGCAATGGAAACGGGGCCATCCCGGCCATCGCAGCTTCACCGTGCTGCGCCATCCGCTGCACCGAGCCTGGGACGCCTTCATGCAGCTTCTGGGTGACGCGCCGCCGCCCTTGCGGCAGGTGATGCGCGAGGTTCATCGCGTGCCGCTGCCAAGGGACGATGCCCTGATGGACCTGACGGATGACCGCCTCGCCGCGCTTTTTGCGGATTTCCTCGGGTTTCTGAAGCGCAACCTGAACGGGCAGACGACGCTGCCCACGCATCCGAACTGGGCCAGCCAGTCCGAGGTCGTGGCCGGTTTCGCCCATTTCGCCGCGCCCGACATGGTGATCCGCGAGGATCGGATGGCAACCGATCTGGCCCATCTGGCCGACACCGCCGGTATCGTGGCGGCAACCTGCCCCCGGGCCGAGGACTGGCCCGCATTCCTGGATGACCCGGCGCTGGAACGGGCCGCGCATGCCGCCTATCTGCGCGACTACGCGACCTTCGGCTTTGCCGAACCGGCATAACCGGAACCGCCGCCCCGGCGGATGACCCTGCGCGACGCCGCTATCCTTTCAGGATCGCCGCCAGTTCCGCCTGTTTTTCCCGCACCAGCTCCGCATCGCCATCGGATTCGAGGTTCAGTCGCACCACCGGCTCGGTGTTCGACTTGCGCAGATTGAAGCGCCAGGTGCCGAAATCCAGCGACACGCCGTCAAGATCGTCGCGGCTGTCGGCCTTGTCCTCGTAGCGCCCGATCAGCCGGGCGATCGCGGCGTCGGGATCGTCGATGTGATAATTCGTCTCGCCCGAGGATGGATAAAGCCGCATCCGTTCCGACAGCAGTTCGGCCAGCGTCTGTCCCTTGCGCGACAGAAGTTCGATCATCAGCAGCCACGGAATCATGCCGCTGTCGCAATAATAGAAGTCGCGGAAATAATGATGCGCCGACATCTCGCCGCCATAGATCGCGCCGACATCACGCATCTTGCGCTTGATGAAGGCATGACCGGTCTTGCTGACCACGGCCTCGCCGCCCGCCTCCTCGATCATCGCGCGGGTGTTCATGATGACGCGGGGATCGTGGACGATCTTCTCGCCGGGCGACTTTTCCAGGAAGGCCGCGCCCAGCAGGCCCACGATATATTCGCCGGGAATGAATCGGCCGTTCTCGTCGAAAAAGAAGCAGCGGTCGAAATCGCCGTCCCAGGCCACGCCCAGATCGGCCTTTTCCTGTTTCATCTTCTCGACGGTCGGCGGCTGGTTCTCGGGCAGCAGCGGATTCGGGATGCCGTTGGGAAAGCTGCTGTCCACGTCATGGTGCATCCGCACGAACGTCAGTGGCGCGCCGCGGCGTTCCAGTTCGCTGGCGATCGCATCGAAGGTGGGTCCGGCGGTGCCGTTGCCCGCATTGACGACGATCTTCATCGGCCGCAGCGCCGAAATGTCCACGAAATCCGCCATCGCCCTGGCATATTCCGCGCGGGCATGGCTGAAATCGGTGACGCTGCCCTTTTTCGCCGCGGCAAAACGGCCCGACGTCGCCAGATCGACGATCGGCGGCAGTTCCGTTGCCGGATCCAGCGGCGCCGAACCGCGCCCGACGATCTTCATCCCGTTGTAGTTGATCGGATTATGCGACGCGGTCACCTCGATACCGCCATCCGTGTCTTGAAAGCCGGTGTGGAAATAGACCTCCTCCGTCCCCGCCAGTCCCAGATCCAGCACATCGGCGCCGCCATCTGTCAGCCCGTCGATCAGAGCCGCCGCCAGTTCCGGCGAGCTTTCGCGACTGTCGCGGCCGACCACGACGCACCTGGCCCGACGCGCCTCGGCGAAAGCCCGGCCGATCCTGTAGGCGACATCGGCGTCCAGGTTCTTGCCCAGTTCGCCGCGCACGTCATAGGCCTTGAAACAGGTGATCTCTCGCTTGCCCAGATTGGATTTGTCGGTCATCGGTTCCCCTCCTCCCTGCGCAGGGTCATTCATAGCGCTAGCAGCTTGGCATCAGAATTCAAGTCTGCGGCTGGTCCCTTGGCATCGGGTGACGCGGACCGCGAACGGCTTTAGAGAGGGCGAAACGCATATGAGGCTCAAATGGATGCAAAATCTCTGATCTCCGCCTATTTTCAGGCCTTCAATGACGGCCAGACCGACCGGATGCTGGATTTGCTGCATGAGGACATCGAACATCACGTCAATGAGGGCCGAATCCGCAAGGGCAAGGCGCTGTTTGCGGAATTCGGCCGCCACATGAGCCGTTCCTACCGCGAGACCCTGACCGACATGGTGATCTTCGCCAATGAGACGGGCGACCGTGCCGCTGCCGAATTCATGGTCAATGGCACCTATCTGAAGACTGATGAGGGCCTGCCAGAGGCGAAAGGTCAGACCTATCGCCTGCCGGCAGGGTCGTTCTTTTCCATTCGCGATGGCAGGATCGCGCGGGTGACCACCTACTACAACCTCGCCGATTGGGTGCAGCAGGTCAGCCGATGAGCGTTACCACCCGCGTCCTGACCGGAGAATCGCTGGCCGCCGCGCTGGATGATGTGGCCCGCCTGCGCATCGCCGTATTCCGCGACTGGCCCTATCTCTATGACGGGAATGCCGATTACGAACGCGATTACCTGCGTGCCTATCGGTCGCCGGGCGCCGTTGTCGTCGCGGCGATGGACGGTGCGCGCATCGTCGGTGCCGCGACGGGCGCGCCGATGACCGACCATGCCGAGGATTTTGCGACAGCCTTTGCGGACCGCCCGGAAAAGCTGTCGCGCATCTTCTATTGCGCCGAATCGGTGCTGCTGCCCGCCTATCGCGGGCGCGGGATCGGACACGCCTTTTTCGACGCGCGCGAGGCCCATGCCCGCGATCTGGGCCACGACTTTTCCGCCTTCTGCAGCGTGATCCGGCCGGCCGATCATCCGGCCCGCCCCGCAGACTATCGCCCGCTGGATGATTTCTGGCGCAAACGCGGCTATGCTCCGCTCGAGGGCGTGTTCGCGCGGTTTTCCTGGAAGGATCTGGGCCAGCCGCGCGAAACCGAAAAGAAACTGCAATTCTGGATGAGGCCATTGTGAAGATTGCCGCCGCCGCCTATCCGATCGACTGGCTTGACGATTTCGACGCCTACGAGACCAAGTTGACCCGCTGGGTCGCCGATGCCGAGGGCGCGGATCTGCTGGTCTTTCCAGAATACGGGGCGATGGAACTGGCCTCTCTCGGCGGGCGCAGCGTGGCGGGCGATCTGGAGGCATCGCTGCACGAGGTGGCGCGGCACGGCGATGCGGTCGCGGCCCTGCATGAACGCCTGACGGCGGAGTATGATTGCCATATCCTGGCGGCGTCCGGCCCCGCTTTCGAGGGTGGGCGGCCGACGAATCGCGCAGTGCTGTATGGACCGGGCGGACGGATCGGACATCAGGACAAGCAGATCATGACCCGGTTCGAGCGCGACGACTGGGATGTCGCCGGGGCTCCGGGCCTGCGGGTTTTCGATACAGCGCTTGGCCGGATCGGGGTGCTGATCTGCTATGACAGCGAATTTCCCCTGCTGGCCCGCCCGCTGGCCGAGGCGGGGATGGAATTGCTTCTGGTGCCGTCGTGTACCGACACGGTGGCGGGTTTTCACCGCGTCCGCATCGGCGCGATGGCACGAGCCCTGGAATGCCAGTGCGTCGTGGTTCACGCCCCGACCGTGGGCGACGTGGACTGGAACCCGGCGATAGACGTCAATCACGGGCGCGCCGCGATCTATGGCCCTCCGGATGGGTTCTGGCCCGAAACCGGCATCATCGCCGAAGGCGCGATGGATGAGCCCGGCTGGGTAATGGCCCGGATCGATCTGTCTCGCGTCGCCAGAAGCCGCGCCGACGGGGCGGTCCTGCCTTTCGCCCACTGGCCGGAATCGGAAAAATCGCGCCTCGTCTGAGACCTTTTCGCGTCATCTGGGCGCGAATTTACCAGGCGTTAATGAAAACTGCTTTAAATGGCGGCATCACAAGCCATATCTTGTGGTCATGCTTTATATCACAGACAAGATAACTATCGAGGAATGGGAGCTTTCGGAAAACTTCACCCGGTCGCAGGGACCGGGCGGGCAGAATGTGAACAAGGTCGAGACAGCGGTCGAGTTGCGGTTCGAGGCGGAGCGATCTCCCAACCTCGCCGATCCGGTCAAGCGGCGGCTGCAACGGCTTGCCGGACGACGCTGGACGCAGGACGGGGCAGTGGTGATCCTGGTGCAGGAAACCCGCTCGCAGGCGCGCAACCGCGAGATCGCGCGTGACCGGATGGCGGATCTGATCCGGCGCGCCAGCGTCGCGCCCAAGCGACGCATCGCCACCCGGCCGACATTGGGCAGCCAGCGGAGGCGGCTGAAGGCCAAGGCCAGTCGCGGGCAGGTGAAGGCGATGCGGGGAAAGGTGGAGACGGACGAGTGACGCTGCTGGGGAAATCGTTGCGGATGCTGGTCGGCAAGCGCCCGCCCGCCTTGCAGGTCGGCGCCCTGTGTCTTCGACCGCGGGACGGCAAGGTGCTGATGATCACCAGCCGCGGCACCGGGCGCTGGATCATTCCCAAAGGCTGGCCCATGCCGGGGCATTCGCTGGCCGGCGCGGCCGGTCGCGAAGCCTGGGAGGAAGCGGGCGCCGAGGGACGGACAGGCCATCGCGAACTGGGGCGCTACATCTATGACAAGGTGCAGGACAGCGGCTTTGCCGTGCCGGTCGAGGTCCATGTCTTTCCGCTGCATGTCGATCGGCTGAGTGATGTCTATCCCGAATCCGGCCAGCGGCATCGGGAATGGTTCGCGCCCGGGCGCGCCGCGCAACTGGTCGCCGAACCGGGCCTCGCTGCGATTCTGCGGGGTCTTGGTGCGGGCGCCGATGTGAAGACGGATACCGTCTTGCGCCCGCGCGGGAGCCGCTGATCCGGTGGCCGGTGTCATGTGGAGAACGCCGAGATGAGCGGACCCGGCCGCCCCTTTCACACATTGGACAAGGATCTGGGCCGGATCACCCATGTCGAGACGGCGCAGCTCTACGCCTTTCGGCCCGTCTGGCGACTGGGGCTGGCGGTGTTGGCGCTGGTTGCGCTGCTGATCCTGGCGATCGGGCTGACCGGGCGCGATGCGGGGGCGGTCGGCTTCGGCGCGGGACTGGTCGTGGCGGGCTGGCTGGGGCTGGCCATCGGCTCGAACGATGTGGCGAATTCGCTGGGTCCAGCCGTCGGCGCCGGTGCCATCGGCCTGCTGCCCGGCCTGGTCCTCGTTGCGCTGGCCCAGATCGCGGGGGCGTCGCTGGCGGGCGGTGCCGTCACCGACAGGCTGGCCAGCGGCATCTTTGATCCGGGGATGCTGGAAAGCGGGCTGAGGGCGCAGATGGCGATGCTGGCGGCGCTGATCGGGGCGGCCTGCTGGATCACGCTGGCGACCGGCATCGGCCTGCCGGTCAGCACCTCGCATTCCATCGTTGGCGGCCTTGCCGGGGCAGGAATCGCCGCGCTTGGCGCGTCGTCGCTGGATTGGCCGTCCCTGGCGATGATCGCGCTGGTCTGGATCATCGCGCCGGTGGTCTCGGGGGCGCTGGCGGCGGCGGTATTGATCTTGCTGCGGATCAAGGTGATGGTGGCCGCGGATCGGGTCGCGGCGGCGCAAATCTGGCTGCCGCCGCTGGTCGGCGTGATGAGCGGATTGTTCGTCACGTATCTTGGCCTGCTGGCCTCGATCGCGACCACCGGGATGTTGCTGGCCGGGCTGATCGCCGGATTGCTGGCCGATCGCCTGATGCGGCGGCATCTGCGGTCGGCCTTCGTGCTGCGCGGCGAGAAGCCCAGCAGCAAAAGGCTGTTCCGGCCGCCGCTGCTGGCTGCGGTGGTGCCGCTGGCCTTCGCGCATGGTGCGAATGATGTCGGCAATGTCGCCGGGCCGCTGACCGTGATCGTGACCGCGCGCGGCGGTGAGGCCGGGGGCCAGGTTTCGCTGGTCGCCATCCTTCTGGCCGCTTTTGCCATTGCGGTGGGCACGCTGTTTTTCGGGCGCAGGCTGGTGCGGATGGTCGGCAGCGGCATCACGCGGCTGAACGCGGGCCGTGCCTTCTGCGTCTCGCTGTCCACGGCGGCGACGGTTCTGGCGGCATCCTGGGCAGGGCTGCCGGTCTCGACCACCCATATCGCCGTCGGCGGCATTTTCGGCGTCGGTTTCGCGCGTGAATGGCTGGACCGCCGGCAAAGGCGCCAGCGCGAGGTCATGCCGGCGGAAGAGGCGCGGCGGCGCCGGCTGATCCGGCGCAGCCACGTCGCGACGATCACGACCGCCTGGCTGGTGACGGTGCCGCTGACCGCGCTGATGGGCTGGCTGGCCTGCGTGCTGATCCTTGCCGCGACGCCGGGCTGAAAGGGCCGCTAGACGACCACGTCCAGCAGCGCCTGATGTCCGACGTCGAAGACGCGCTTGTAGCGTTCGATCTCGGCCGCCGGGCCCATCGCCTTGGCAGGGTTGTCCGACAGCTTGACCGTGGGCCGTCCATCCGCAGCGACCGCCTTGCAGACCAGGCTGAACGGTGCCAGCCCGTCGCCCGGCACGAAGCCGCGAAAATCGTTGGTCAGCAACGTGCCCCAGCCAAAGCTGACCTTGACCCGGCCGTGAAATTGTCGATGCAGCGCCACGATCCTGTCCACATCCAGCCCATCCGAGAAGATGATCAGCTTCTGCCGAGGATCCTCGCCCCGGTCCCGCCACCAGCGGATCGCGGCCTCGGCGCCCTCGGCCGGTGCGCCGCTGTCGATGCGGATCCCGGTCCAGCCCGCCAGCCAGTCGGGCGCGTGTTTCAGAAAACCCTCGGTGCCATAGGTGTCGGGCAGGATGATGCGCAGATTGCCCTCGTGTTCCTCATGCCAGTCGGCCAGCACCTCGTAGGGGGCCTGCCGCAACTCGGCGTCGCTGTCGGCCAGCGCGGCATAGATCATCGGCAATTCGTGCGCATTGGTGCCGATTGCCTCGATGTCGCGCCGCATGGCGATGAGACAGTTCGAGGTGCCGGTGAACCGTTCGCCCAGGCCCTCGATCATCGCCTGCACGCACCAGTCCTGCCACAGGAAGCTGTGCCTGCGCCGCGTGCCGAAATCGGCGATGCGCAGATCGGTCAACTGGCGCAGGGTCTGGACCTTTTCCCACAGCCGGGTCATGGCGCGGGCATAGAGAACCTGCAATTCGAACCGCCCCATGTCCTTCAGCACGGCGCGCGAGCGAAGTTCCATCAGGATGGCAAGGGCGGGGATTTCCCACAGCATGACCTGCGGCCAGGTGCCTTCAAAGGTCAGCTCGTACTGGCCCTTGCGCTTTTCAAGCTGGTAGGGCGGCAGGCGCAGCCCTTCGAGGAATTCCATGAAATCGGGGCGAAACATCTGTCGCTTGCCGTAGAAGGTGTTGCCACGCAGCCACGTGCTTTCGCCGCGCGACAGGCTGAGGCTGCGCACATGGTCCAGCTGCTCGCGCAATTCGCCCTCGTCGATCAGTTCGGCCAGGCGGACGGTCTTCGTGCGGTTGATCAGGCTGAAGGTGACGCTGGTATCGGGCCGATTGCGAAAGATCGACTGGCACATCAGCAGCTTGTAGAAATCGGTGTCGATCAGCGACCGGACAATCGGGTCGATCTTCCATTTGTGGTTATAGACGCGCGAGGCGATATCGACCATGACAAGTCCCCCTGTAGCATGTCATTCGTGCCCCGAAAGACGCGGCCGCCGCAAGGCCGGGAAACGGGAAAGACGGCATCGCCCCGGCCCGTGCCGGTCTGAACCCATCCTGGGGCCGGCGGTGGCAGGAGGATGAGGGGTCAGGTCAGGGTCACGCCGGCCGCGCGCATGGCCTGTTGGGCCGCGCCCTTGCTGCCGTCCAGGTCGATGGCGCGGGTTGCGGATTCGATCACGCGGGCGGCAAAGCCCAGCTTCGCGGCGTCGATGGCGCTCCAGGCGACGCAGAAATCATGGGCAAGGCCCACGAAGGTCAGTTCCGTCAGGCCGCGTTCGCGCAGATAGCCGGCCAGCCCGGTCGGGGTCTTGTGGTCGTTCTCGAAAAACGCCGAATAGCTGTCGATGCTGGCGCGAAACCCCTTGCGGATGATCATGTCCGCCCGCGACACGTCGAGGCCGGGCACGAAATCCGCCCCGGTGCCGCCGATGACGCAGTGCCTGGGCCAAAGGACCTGCGGCCCATAGGGCATCTGGACCAGACTGAAAGGGTCGGCCCCCGGATGGTTGTCGGCAAAGCTGGCATGTCCGGCCGGATGCCAGTCCTGGGTCAGCACCACCGCGTCGAAATCATCCATCATCGCGTTGATCGTCCGGGCAAGTTCATCGCCGCCGGCGACCGCCAGCGCGCCGCCCGGGCAGAAGTCGTTTTGCAGATCGATGACGATCAGGGCCTTCGGCATCGGCGGCCTCCTTTGCGGTTCGTCCATGGGTAGAAAGCGGCGGCGCCTGCGTCAATGGCTTGCCATGACCGCTCCGCCTGGCTTATGCCGCGCCCATGCCGATTGTCGCCGCCCTCTATCAATTCACCCGGCTCGCGGATCCAGCCGCGTTGCGTGCGCCGTTGCTGGCCCTGTGCGAGGCGCAGGGTATTCGCGGCACCCTGCTTCTGGCGCCCGAGGGGATCAACGGCACCCTCGCCGGCGAACGCGAGGGCATCGACACGGTGCAGACCCATATCCGCGCCTTGCCGGGCTGCGCCGGGCTGGACTGGAAGGAAAGCCGGGCCAGGGCCATGCCCTTTGGCCGCATGAAGGTGCGCCTGAAGCGCGAGATCGTGACCATGGGTCAGCCCGAGGTGGATCCGGGTTCGGCGGTCGGGCGCTATGTCGCGCCATGCGACTGGAACGCGCTGATCGCCGCATCCGACGTCGTCGTGATCGATACCCGCAACGATTACGAGACGGCCATCGGCACCTTCGAGGGCGCCGTGGATCCTCAAACACGTTCTTTCCGCGACTTTCCGGCGTGGTGGCAGGCCAATGCGCATCGTTTCGAAGGCAAGCGGATCGCGATGTTCTGCACCGGCGGCATCCGCTGCGAGAAATCCACGAATTACCTGCTGTCCCAGGGCGTCGAGAATGTCTTCCACCTCAGGGGCGGTATCCTGAAATATCTCGAAGACGTGCCCGAGCCTGACAGCCTGTGGCGCGGCGAATGTTTCGTCTTCGACCGGCGCGTCAGCCTGGGCCACGGCCTGAAGCAGGGGCAATACGGATTGTGCCACGCCTGCCGCCGCCCGCTGGCGCCCGGCGACCGCGCAAGGCCGGACTACGAGGAAGGCGTCTCGTGCCATCGCTGCGCGGATGAATATGACGACGCCGACCGCGCGCGATTCCGCGAACGCCAGCGGCAATTCGATCTGGCACGCCACAGGAACGCGGGATGAGCCGCTGTTCCCTTTTCCGGCAATCGCTGGCAGCCATTGGCATACCGGGAATTGCGGACGACCGGATCGTTGACCCGGACCCGCTGCGGGCAGGGCGCTGAGATGTCGGAACGCGCGATCGGTGATCTTCTGGATCTTCTGGGCCGGTTGCTGATCGCGGTCCTTTTCGCGGGCGGGGCGATCCAGAAACTGACCGATCCGGCGGCCGTCCAGCAATTGCTGGATCTCGCGGGGTTGCCGGGCGTTCTGGTCTGGCCGCTGGCGGCGATGAATCTGGCCGCGGCCCTTGGTCTGTTGCTGGGGCCGAAGGTGACCTGGTGGGCGCTGCTGCTTGCCGCCTATTGCATCGCGACAAGCTGGTTCCACTGGCAGTTGCGGGCCGATCCCTGGCAGGTGACGATCGTGGTCAAGAACTGGTCCATCGCGGGCGGGCTGCTGATCCTGGCGGCCAACGGTCCACGCCGCTTCGTGATCTGGCGATAGCGCGGCTCAGCGCGTCTGGCCCAGCCCGCCGGCGGCGATGGCAGCCATGTTCAGGATGTCGTTCACGGTCGAGTTGGTGGAACAGATCTGGATCGGCTTCGGCACGCCTGTCAGGATCGGCCCGATCACCGTCGCGCCCGCCATTTCCTGCATCAGCTTGACGCTGATCGAGGCCGAATGCCGCGCCGGCACGACCAGCACATTCGCGGGTCCGGTCAGGCGGCTGAACGGATAGCGCGCGGCGGCATCCATGTTCAGCGCCACGTCCACGGTCATCTCGCCCTCGTATTCGAAATCGACGCCGCGTGCGTCCAGCACCTCGGGCGCCTCGGCCATCTTGATCGCGCGTTCGCTGATCGGATAGCCGAAATTCGAGAAGGACAGGAAGGCCACGCGCGGATCGAGGCCCAGCCCCCGCGCGACATGCGCGCCGCGGGTGGCGATATCGGCCAGGTCCTCGGCCTCGGGCCATTCATGGACCAGCGTGTCGCCGATCAGCACCACCCGACCCTTGTGCAGAACGCCGGTAATGCCCACCGCGCCATCCTGCGGACGCAGGTCGAAGACCTGCCCGATCTGGGCCAGGACATGCGCGTTCTTGCGCGTGGCGCCGGTCACCAGCCCGTCGCCGTGGCCATGCGCCAGCATCAGCGCGGCAAAGACGTGGCGGTCGCGATTGGCCAGTTTCAGCACGTCCTCGCGGTCCACGCCCTTGCGTTGCAGGCGCGCATAGAGGAAGTCGTGATAGGCATCCAGGTGGCGCGTGTTGCCGGCATTGACGACCGCGATCTCGCGCACCGCATCGACGAGGCCGGCGGCTTCCAGCTTTTCGCGCACGTCGGCCTCGCGGCCCACGACCAGCGCCTGACCCATCCCGCCACGCTGCCAGGCCACGGCGGCGCGCAGCACGCGGGGATCATCGCCCTCGGCAAAGATCATCCGCGCCTGTTTCCTTCTGGCACGGGCATGAATGCCCTGCAGGATCGCCGCAGTCGGGTCCATCCGGGCCTGCAGCGCCTGGATATAGCCCTCCATGTCGATGATCGGGCGCCGCGCGACGCCGGTATCCATGCCGGCCTTGGCGACGGCAGGCGGCACCACATGGATCAGGCGCGGATCGAAGGGCGTCGGGATGATGTAGTCGCGGCCGAATTGCAGCTTGAGGCCATAGGCCACGGCCACCTCGTCGGGCACGTCCTCGCGCGCCAGCCGCGCCAGCGCCTCGGCGCAGGCGATCTTCATCTCGTCGTTGATCGCGCGGGCGTGAATGTCCAGCGCGCCGCGGAACAGATAGGGGAAACCCAGCACGTTGTTGACCTGGTTGGGATAATCGCTGCGACCGGTGGCGATGATGGCGTCGGGGCGAACGGCGCGGGCATCCTCGGGGGTGATTTCGGGGTCGGGATTGGCCATCGCGAAGATGACCGGATTGTCGGCCATGCCGGCGACCATGTCCTGCGTCACCGCGCCCCTGGCGCTGACGCCCAGAAACACGTCCGCGCCCTTCATCGCATCCTCCAGGCTCCGCGCCTCGGTCTGGACCGCATGGGCCGATTTCCACTGGTTCATGCCCTCGGTCCGGCCCTGCCAGATTACCCCCTTGGTGTCGCACATCAGGCAGTTCTCGTGCCGCGCGCCCATGGATTTCAGCAATTCCAGGCAGGCGATCCCGGCGGCGCCAGCGCCGTTCAGCACGATCCGCACATCCTCGATCCGCTTGCCCGACAATTCCAGTGCGTTGATCAGGCCCGCCGCGCAGATCACCGCCGTTCCGTGCTGGTCGTCATGGAAGACCGGGATGTCCATGATCTCTTTCAGCCGGCTTTCGATGATGAAACATTCCGGGGCCTTGATGTCTTCCAGGTTGATGCCGCCGAAGGTCGGTCCCATCAGCCGCACGGCATTGATGAATTCGTCCGGATCCTCGGTATCCAGTTCGATGTCGATGGCATTCACGTCGGCAAAGCGCTTGAACAGCACCGCCTTGCCCTCCATCACCGGCTTGCTGGCCAGCGCACCCAGGTTTCCCATCCCCAAAATCGCCGTCCCGTTCGAGATGACGGCGACCATGTTGCCCTTGGTGGTGTAGTCATAGGCCGTCTCGGGGTGGTCGGCGATGGCCTGCACCGGCACGGCGACGCCGGGCGAATAGGCCAGCGACAGATCGCGTTGCGTCGTCATCGGGGTCGAGGCGACGATGTCGTATTTGCCCGGATAAGGCTCCATGTGATAGGCCAGCGCCTCTTCCGGCGTGATCCGGCTGCGGCGTGTCTTGTCGCTCATGGTGTTCCCCTTCCGTCGCGGCGTCGAACCTGATTACAGCGGCCGGGCTCTCGTCTCAATCTGTTCGGACGGCCCGCCATCGTGTTGACACGCTGTCAAGACCCGCCATTGTCGGGCGGTGTATCTGACGGGGACAAGTCTTGGCTAGGAAAATCATCGTTCATATTGGGCAGCCGAAAACCGGCACGACCAGTTTGCAGGCTGCTCTTCTCAAAGGACAAAAGCATCTCCTCGATCAGGGGATTCTGTATCCGACGCCACTTTTTTCCATCAACCACGGCGCTCTGGTTCTGCCTTTCAGGCAGGAGGTTCAGCGTTCCATGGTGAGATTTGTTGGAACAGATATCCGGGAGGCGAGAAGAAGAGGTCGCATCTACTGGAGGAGTGTCGTCGAAGAGGCCGCCATGCACGACGTTGGCACCGTCATAATTTCCAGCGAATTCATTTGGGGGTTGAGACATCTGCCAAAATTCTATGAAAATTTGCAAACGGCCTTTGGAAGCGAAGCAGCGATCGAACTGATGGCCTATCTTCGCACCCCGTCCCAACATTATATCTCGGCGGCGCAACAGAAGCTGAAGATGGATCACCGATTGCCGATCTTCAGATATAGCCGCCTGAAACGGCTCAAGGAGGTTTCGGATATTGCTCCGCTGAAACTTGGCAAGTTTTCACGCGATGCGCTGCATGAAGGCGATATTTTGTCTGACTTCTGCTTGAGATATAATATAAAAACGGCCAATCTGCGCCACCGTAAAAAAGAGGCAAACACGACGATTTCGGCCGAAGGGATGATCCTTCTGCAAACATATCGGCGTAGAAATCATTCCGAAAGGGGCGATATGCCGACCGATGACACTAATCGGCTGTTGAATGCGATCGCTCGGGAAGAGGCGGCGAACCCCGGAATCTATACGCGCCCGAAACTCCGACCGGAATTCGCGCAATATCTCGACCGGGATTGTCAGACATTCGCGTGGCTTCGGAAGGCACACGGCATCGACTTGCATCAAGATCATGGCGTCGCGGAGGGCATGATGCGCGACGTGGCCGAGGCCGAAGACGTATCGGAACTGGTCGGTTTCGATCCCGATGCGTTGCACCGCCTGCGGCAGGCGGTGCTGTCGTGACGGCGGGATCGGGCGTCCCAAGTCTCCGAATCTCGAAAATTACAGCGAGACCTTCACGAAACTGTCGCGCAGGGCGGCGGACCAGGCGGCGCTCATTTCCATGAAGTCCTGATCGCCCTCCAGGATCCGGCGTCTGGCCGAGATCGTGCAGGCATCCTTTTCGATGATCGCCAGATCCAGCGGCATCCCGACCGACAGGTTCGAGCGCAGCGTCGAATCCATCGACAGCAGCACCGCCTTTTGCGCGTCGCCCAGGCTGGTCGCCGGCGTCACCACGCGGTCCAGGATCGGCTTGCCGTATTTGTGTTCGCCGATTTGCAGGAAGGGCGTGTCTTCGGTCGCCTCGATGAAATTGCCCTCGGGATAGATCAGGAACATCCGCATGTCGCCGCCCTTGCGCTGGCCCGCGACGATCATGCTGGCGCTGGCCTGCTGGCGCAGGTCGCGGCATTGTTCGGCGATCTCGCGCCGCGTGCGCGCCAGCGTGTCGCCGATGATCGTGGCGACCTGCAACATCGTCGGCGCCTTCAGGATCGAGGTCGTCTCATCGGCCATCTCGTCCTCGATCGCCTCGTCCAGACGTGCCAACGCCGTCTGGGTCACCGACAGCGATCCGGCGGTCATGATCGCCACGACACGCTCGCCCGGCTCCTCGAAGAAGAACATCTTGCGATAGCAGGCGATGTTGTCCAGCCCGGCATTGGTGCGCGTGTCCGACAGCAGGACCAGCCCGGCATTGAGTTTGAGACCGACACAATAGGTCATGGGAAGCAGCTACCCCGGAATTTCTGGCCGCATCCTAGGCGGGACCGGCAGGGGCCGCAATCGCCCGTCGCGCCGCGTCCGGGCACTGATGCATGACAGCCGCACGACATGTCGCGGCGATGGCTCGCATCCAGCGCCAAAAACGCGCATGATCGCCTGGTGCAACCCGATCGGAGCCCGTCATGTCCCTGTTCGCCCTGACCCGCCGTCACTTCCTGCAAGCCTCGACCGCCGGGATCGGCGCGGCGATGCTGCATCCTTTCGCGGCCCGCGCTTCGGCCGGGCAGGCCCATCTGCGGATCATGGAGACCACCGATCTGCATGTCCATGTCTGGCCCTATGACTACTATGCCGACAAGCCGGTCGATACCGTCGGCGCGGCGCGAACGGCGGCGTTGATCCGGGCAGTGCGGGACGAGGCGGGCAATTCGGTGCTGCTGGACAACGGCGATATCCTGCAAGGCAACCCGATGGGCGATTATGTCGCCTATGAACGCGGGATGAAGCCCGACGAGATGCATCCCATCATCACCGCCATGAACGAAGTCGGCGTCGAGGCGGGAACGCTGGGCAACCACGAATTCAATTACGGGCTCGATTTCCTGAAGAACGCGCTGGCAGGGGCGGGCTTTCCCGTCGTCTGCGCCAATGTCGCGACCCGGGCGGACGAGGATCCCGCCGCCGATGACACCCTGGTCCCGCCCTATGTGGTTCTGGACCGCGAACTGACGGATGGCGCCGGGCAGCCGCATCCGATCCGGCTGGGCATCATCGGCTTCGTCCCGCCCCAGATCATGCAATGGGATCGCAAGCATCTGGAGGGCAGGGTGACCGCCCGCGACATCGTCGAGGCAGCGCGGGCCTGGGTGCCGAAGCTGCGCGGCGAGGGTGTCGATCTGGTCGTCGCGCTGTGCCATTCCGGCATCGGCGCGGCCACGCACGAGCCGGGGATGGAAAACGCCGCCATTCCGCTGGCCGGCGTCGAGGGCATCGACGTGATCCTGACCGGCCATCAGCACCTGGTCTTTCCCGGCCCCGATTTCGAAGACACCGAAGGCGTGGACATCGCCGCCGGCACCATCGCCGGCAAACCCGGGGTGATGGCGGGGTTCTGGGGGTCGCATATGGGTCTGGTCGATCTGCTGCTGGAACGGCAGGGCGACGGCTGGGCGGTGATCGAACACAGTGTCGAGGCGCGGCCCATCTATCAACGCGACACGGATCGCAAAGTCGTGGCGCTGGTCGAAAGCGTGGCGGCGATCGAGGACAGCGTCGCGGCCGAACATCAGGCAACGCTGGACTACGTCCGCCGTGCGGTGGGCAAGACCTCGGCCCCGCTTTACAGCTATTTCGCGCTGGTGGCGGACGATCCCTCGGTCCAGATCGTCGCGAATGCGCAAGAATGGTATATCCGGCAGATGATGGCGGGAACCGAATATGAGGGTCTGCCGATCCTGTCCGCCGCCGCACCCTTCAAGGCCGGCGGCCGTGGCGGCCCGGATTACTACACCGACGTGCCCAGCGGCGATATCGCGATCAGGAATGTCGCCGATCTCTATCTCTATCCAAACACGATCCGGGCGGTGCAGGTGACCGGCGCCCAGGTCAGGGATTGGCTGGAACGCAGCGCGGGCATGTTCAACCGGATCAGGCCCGGCCAGCCTGACCAGATGTTGCTGAACCCCGAGTTTCCCAGCTACAATTTCGACGTGATCGACGGCGTGACCTATCGCATCGACCTGTCGCAGCCCTCGAAATATGACAGTGACGGAAAGATCGCCGACGAGGGCGCGGCGCGCATAGTCGATCTGGCCTTCGCGGGGCAGCCGATCGACCCGCAGGCCGAATTCATCGTCGCCACGAACAATTACCGTGCCGGCGGCGGCGGAAATTTTCCCGGCAATGACGGCTCGACCATCGTATTCGAGGGCCCGGACACGAACCGCGACATCATCGTGCGCTACATCGTCGAGCAGGGCACCATCGACCCCGAGGCCGACGGCAACTGGTCTTTCGCCCCGCTGGAGGGCGCGACGGTGCTGTTCGATACCGGCCCCGAAGCCGCGCGCTACCTCGACGAGATCAAAGGCGTTGCCATAGAAGCGGTGGGCGATGGCGAGAACGGCTTCGCGCGCTATCGCATCACGCTGTAGGGTCAGGTGTCCGATCCGGCGGCGGGGGGCGCGGCCCCCCGGTCGCTGACGCGACTCCCCCCGAGGTATTTTTAAAGAGCGCGAGGGGTGGACGCAGGCTTCTCGCGCTCTTTGCAATTACCTGCGGGGGTGAATTGGCCGCAGGCCAGGAGGGGGCCGGCGAGGCCCCTTCGTCGCGAGGCGCCATGACGTTGCGGTTTTCCGAAGTGCCAAGGCGTGTTTCAGCTTTGCGTCTGGCTCTGGCTCTGGCCTTGCAGTGTCTCGATGTCCTCGACGCGGACCGCGACGTCCAGCTTTTCGACTCCCCGGCCGATGGCGATGCCCCGGATCGGCGCCGCATCGGCCGCGTCAAGGCCCGAGGCCAGCCGGACATAGCGTTCGTCCGGGCAGCAGGCATTGGCCGCATCGAAGCCGACCCATCCCAAACGCTCGACATGGATTTCGGCCCAGGCATGGGCCGCTTCCTGGGATTGGCCGTCCTCGGTCACGTGCAGGTAGCCCGAGACATATCGCCCCGGCAACCCGCGGATCCGCGCCAGCGCGATCAGGGCATGGGTATGGTCCTGGCAGACGCCCTGCCCCAGCTTCAGCGCCTCGGCGGCCGTTGTCTGGGTCCGGGTCACGCCGGGACGATAGGCGATGGCCTCGCCGACCGCCGCCGACAATCTGTGCGCCAGATCCAGGTTGTCCGCGGCCTCGGTCACGCTGTCGGCCAGTTGCCGCAGGCGGTCATCGGCCCGTGTCGTTCCGGTGTCGCGCAGATAGGCCATCGGGTGGATCATCTCGCGATGGCCGCGCAACACGCCGGCGGTATCGCGGGTCTCGACCCGGCCCGCGATCTTCACGATCACCTCCTGCGCGGGGCCGCGCACGGCCCAGCCCTCGATCCAGTCTCCGGCACCGTCGCGAAAGCTGGGCCCCTTGACGCCGCCGCTTACCTCGATGCGCCAGTCATGGGCCTTCTGCCCCTCGAAGACCGAGGGAGTCAGTCGCAGGCTCTGGACGAAGTTGCGGATCGGGTGGTCATAGCGATAGACGGTTTCATGAAGGATTCCGAGTTTCATCCGCCTACGAGCCTCCCAGCAGGTAATCTTCGTGCACACGCATCGAGATGACTCCGATCTCGGCGATGAACCATGACAGGAATTCGTGCAGCCCCTCATCGAAGATCGCGTCGATATCGCGCGCCTGCAACGCTTCCAGCACTTCACGCGACTTGTCGCGCGCGGTGGTCGGTGCCTTGTCGCCATAGCGTTTGGCCAGTCCCTCCAGGTGCCAGACGCCTTCGTAAAGCGAGGTGATCAGCGATCGCGGGCTTTCCCCGTTCAGGATCAGGAAATCGGCGACGCGACCGGCGGTGATGTCGCCGCCATAGGCCCAATGATAGGCCCGATGCGCCGACAGCGCCCTCAGGATCACCTGCCACTGATAGGTGTCAAGGCCGGAGCCCACGAATTCGATCCGGGGAAGAAGGACGAAATATTTCACATCCAGCAGCCGCGCCGTCGCATCCGCGCGTTCCAGGCCATAGCCCAGATTCATGAAATGCCAGCCATCGTTGCGAAGCTGGGTCGCATTGATCGCGCCGCGCACGGTCGAGGTATGGCCGGTGGTGAAATCCGTCAGGTTCGCCGTGTCGATGCGGGATCGCGGCGTCTTCTCGATCTTGCGCAATTCCTGATAGCTGACGTTCAGCGCGTCCCAGACCTGGCTGGTCAGCGCGGTGCGCACGATGCGTCCGGCTTCGCGGGCCTTTTCGATGCAGGACACGACCGAAGACGGGTTGTCGCGGTCGAAGAAGATGAATTCCTCGATCTTTTCCTGCGTGATCTCGCCGTATTTGTCGGCGAACAGGGCCGAGGTGCCCGAAGCCTGCAGAAGCGAGTTCCATTCGTTCTGGTAGCCCGCCTCGGTATTGGGCAGCAGGGTGATCCGCTGGCCCACATCCAGCAGGCGGGCGGCGGTTTCCGCGCGTTCCAGATGGCGGCCCATCCAGAACAGGTTCGAGGCGGTGCGGCACAGCATGGTCGTTCCCCTCTGTTATTCCGACAGGACCCAGGTGTCCTTGACGCCGCCGCCCTGCGATGAGTTCACCACAAGGCTGCCTTCGCGCAAGGCCACGCGGGTCAGCCCGCCCGGCACCAGTTCGATCCGGTCGCCGCACAGGCAATAGGGCCGCAGATCGACATGGCGCGGCGCGATGCCTTCCTCGACGAAGGTGGGGCAGGTGGACAATGACAGCGTTGGCTGGGCGATGTAGTTCGACGGATCGGCGGCGATCTTGGCGCGGAACGCCTCGATTTCGTCGCTGGTGGATTTCGGACCCACCAGCATTCCGTATCCGCCCGATCCGTGGACCTCCTTCACGACCAGATCCGGCAGGTTCTCCATCACATAGCGGTAGTCGTCATCCTTCCACAGGGTCCAGGTCTGGACGTTGTTCAGGATCGGCTCCTCGCCCAGGTAGAAGCGGACCATCTCGGGCACGAAGGTATAGATCGCCTTGTCATCGGCAACCCCCGCGCCAGGGGCCGAGCAGATCGAGACCCCGCCCGAGCGATAGACATCCATCAACCCCGGAACGCCCAGCAGGGAATCGGGCCGGAAACACAGCGGATCGAGAAACGGATCGTCGATCCGGCGATAGATGACATCGATACGCTTCGGCCCCTGTGTCGTGCGGGCATAGACGAATTCCCCATCGACGAAGAGATCCGCACCCTCGACCAGTTCGACGCCCATCAGGTTGGCCAGAAAGCTGTGTTCGTAATAGGCGCTGTTGAAATGTCCCGGCGTCAGGATCACGCAGGTCGGCCGCCCCTCGCATTTCTGGGGCGCCACCGATTCCAGGGTGCGACGCAGCAGGTCGGGATATTGGTCCACCGGCTCGATCCGGTTACCCCGAAACAATTGCGGAAACATCCGCATCATGATCTCGCGGTTTTCCAGCATGTAGCTGACGCCTGACGGCGTGCGGCAATTGTCTTCCAGCACGAAGAATTCGTCCTTGGCGGTGCGGACAAGGTCGATGCCGATGATGTGGGAATAGACGCCGCGCGGAGGGATGACGCCGACCACGGCCTTTTCATAGGCGTCGTTCTGATAGACCAGTTTGGCAGGGATGCGGCCGGCGCGAATGATCTCGCCCCGGCCATAGACATCGCGCAGAAAGGCGTTCAGGGCCCGGGCGCGCTGCTTGATGCCGCGTTCCAGCTTGCGCCATTCGTTCTGTTCGAAGACGCGCGGCATCATGTCGAAGGGGATCAGCCGGTCGGGATCGCCGCCCTCGCCATAGACCGCGAAGGTGATGCCGATGCGACGGAACAGCGCCTCGGCCTCTGCCTGTTTCATCTGGCGGAAATCGTCCGGCATCGTGTCCACCCAGTCGCTGAGGCGCGCATAGGGGTCTCGGACTCGTTTTCCTTCATACATTTCATTGTAGTATGTCATCATCCCCCCCGGGTTGGACCATCAGCCCTTCACAGGCCTTTCAGGCTGCCGATGATCAGAGACCGGTCCTGTGGAGTCCACAGGGGAAAGCCGGGAAATGCACGAAAGTTCCGCGAATGCCGGCCTCCTCCGCGGTCCGGGATGCCCCCGGCGCGGCAGGCTGCCAAAGTTTTGGGCAGGGCTAAACCAGTTCAACGGCGATTGCCGTGCCTTCTCCGCCGCCGATGCAGATGGCCGCCACACCGCGCCGACCGCCGCGAGACCTGAGTGCATGGATCAGGGTGACGATGATCCGCGCGCCCGAGGCACCGATTGGGTGGCCAAGCGCGCAGGCCCCGCCATTGACGTTGACGATGCCATGATCCAGTCCCATCCGCGCCATGAACGCCATCGGCACGACCGCGAAAGCCTCGTTCACCTCCCACAGATCGACATCGGCGGCGGACCAGCCGATCCGCTCCAACAGCTTCTGGGCGGCGGGAACGGGCGCGGTCGGAAATTGTCCCGGCTGTTGCGCGTGGCTGGCATGACCCAGGATCCGGGCCAATGCGCCATCCCCGTCCGCGCCGATCGCCAGCGCCGCCGCCCCGTCCGAAATCGAGCTGGAATTGGCCGCCGTCACGGTGCCGTCCTTGCGGAAGGCCGGCTTCAGATGCGGGATTTTTTCGGGCCGGGCGTTACCGGGCTGTTCGTCGGTATCGACGACAATCTCGCCCCGGCGGCCGGTCAACGTGACCGGCGCGATCTCGGCCGCGAAGGCGCCCGAGGCGATCGCGTCCGCCGCGCGCGACAGGCTGGCCAGCGCGTAGCGGTCCTGTGCCTCGCGGCCAAAGCCGAATTCGGCGGCGCAATCCTCGGCAAAAGTGCCCATCAGACGGCCCTTGTCATAGGCGTCCTCCAGCCCGTCCAGAAACATGTGATCCAGCGCCTGCGCATGGCCCAGCCGCGCGCCGCTGCGCATCCGCGGCAGCAGATAGGGGGCGTTGGACATGCTTTCCATGCCGCCCGCGACGACCAGATCGGCGCTGCCGGCGCGAATCGCGTCCATCGCCATCATCACCGCCTGCATTCCCGATCCACACATCTTGTTCAGCGTCGTCGCAGGCAGCGATTCGGGCAGCCCCGCCAGGAAGCCGGCCTGACGCGCCGGCGCCTGTCCCTGACCGGCGGGCAGCACGCAGCCCATGAACAGCGCATCGGGATCGCCGGCCGCGCGGTCCGCCCGGTTCAGCGCCGCGCGAATGGCGACGCCGCCCAGTTCGGGGGCGCTGGACTCGGCCAGCGCGCCTTGCAGACCTCCCATGGGCGTGCGCGCGCATCCCAGAACGAAAATGTCTCGCATTGTCACGATCTCTCCCGGCTCGACCTGTTCCCGCTTACCGGATCGTAACCATTTGCGTCTAGTCGTGAGAGGGAAAACAAGAGGGAATCGGGATCATGCTGGACGCTGTCGACCATGGTGGGGAAATGAGGGTCAGGGTCACCGGCAGTCGCATCGACGCCGCGATCGCCACCAGGTTCAAGGACAAGCTGCGCGAGATCGCGCTGCGCAACCGCAAGCCGGTTGTAATGGATATGAGTGCCGTTGATTTCATGGACAGTTCGGGCCTTGGTGCCGTAATCGCGGTGCGCAAGGCGATGCCCGAAAACCTGCCGCTGATCCTTCAGGGGCTGACGCCCAATGTCGAACGGGTGTTCCGTCTGACACGGATGGATTCGGTTTTCGAGATCCGGCCGGCCGCCACGGAGGGACCGGAGACCACATGACCCCGACCCAGCGGCAGAACGCCGAAGTGAAAGGAGGGGGCCGGGTGCGGACACAACCGATGTTTCATCAGGTGCTGTCCGCCCGCCCCGACAGCGTGCGCGGCGCGTTGATGGATGTGCGCCGCCGCTTCGCCGGCGAGGTCAGCGATGATACGCTGGGCCGGCTGGAACTGGTTCTGGCCGAGGTGATGAACAATGTCGCCGAACATGCTGCGACAGACGCCGGGGGAACGGTTCGCAGAACCTTGCCGCAGATCCATCTCTGCATCGTCCGGCACGAATCCGGGCTGGCCTGCGCGATCACCGATAACGGCATCTCCGTTCCCGCCGATTGCCTGCTGCCGCGCGACCTGCCGCGAAACGATGTCGCCGATCTGCCCGAGGGCGGCTTCGGCTGGTATCTGATCCAGGATCTGACACAGGCTCTTTGCTATTACCGCGAACAGCAGCGAAATTTCCTGGCCTTCAGCGTGCCCTTTGCCGAGGTTTGAGCCATTGCCGGACCGGCCGCGGAATGCGCGATCGTGATCGCCAGCGCTGCAGAAGGCGCCCTGCGGCCTCAGTTCAGTTGCGCGGCAAGGCGATAGCTGCCATCAGCGAAATCGCTGAACATCTCCATCACATCGGGATGGTCCAGCGGCTCGCCAGAGGCATCGGCCTCTAGGTTCTGCTCGGACACATAGGCAACGTAATAGGTTGCCTCGGTTTCGGCATAAAGGTGATAGAAGGGCTGGTTCTTGGCCGGCCGCGCATCTTCGGGAATGGAATCATACCATTCCTGCGTATTGGCGAATTCGGGATCGACGTCGAAGATGACGCCGCGAAACGGACGATGACGATGGCGGACAACCTGGCCCAAACCGAATTTCGCGACGCGGTGATATGACTGCATGGCTGTCGCCTTCCATGTTCCTGCCGGCAGAGAGCGGATGTCGCGCCTTCTAATCCCGTCGGGCGATTCTGTCCACCGGATCGGCAGCATTTGCATGATCCGAAGGCAAGACCGGGCATAAACGCCGGCGCCCTGCCTATTCCGGCGGCAACGGATCCCGATCCTCGTCCAGCAGCGGCACGGTCGAGATCGCCATTTTTGCCGAACCATCGGTCAGTTCATTGGCGTGGGCCAGGTAGATCAGCACGCGGTTCTCCTCGTCATAGATCCGCTTGACGCGCAAGGACTTGAAAACCAGCGAGCGGCCCTCGCGGAACACATCCTCGCCGCCCTTTCCGCGCCGGATCCCGCTCAGGTCGATGGGTCCTGTCCGCGCGCATTCGATGGCGCTGTTCGAGGGATCCTCGAACCAGTTGCCCTGGCTCAGCCGGTCCAGCATCGAACGGTCGAAATAGGCCAGATGGCAGGTGACGCCGCCAACCTCGGGATCGCGGATCGCCTCGATCACGATATCGTTGCCGATCCAGTCCACGCCGATCTTGCCGATCTCCTCCGCGGCCGTGGCCGCGGGGATCAGCAGTGACAGGGCAAGCAGGCGCGCGATCATGACGCGGCCTGCGGCAGCAGCGGCACCCGGCCGTCGTCGGTCAGAAGATGCACCTGCCCGGCCTCGATCGCGACCGCGCAAAGCGGCCGACCATAGGCCGCGCCGCCGTCGATATTCAGGCGATTTCCGTAATGGGTTGCCGTGTCGATGGCGGTATGGCCATGCACGATCAACGGCCCGTGATCAGCGTCGCTGTCCAGAAAATCCTTGCGGATCCAGACCAGATCCTGTTCGGCCTGATCCTGAAGATCGATGCCCGGTCGGATGCCGGCATGGACGACCAGTGCCTCGGGATGCAGGAACCACAAGGGCAGCGAGGACAGGAATCGGGCGTGCGCATCGGGCACCGCGCGGCGTGCCTCGGTCAGCAACCGGTCGCCGGAAAGCGTCGGATCGACGCCATAGGATGCCAGCGTCGCGGCCGCGCCCAGCCCGCTATGCGCGATCCAGGTCCGGCCCGAGGCCAGCCCCGGATCGACCCAGGCGGGATCGGACAGGAAGATCGGCAGGAAGCGGTCGTGATTGCCGCGCGTGACCACCCAGTTGCGTCCCGCGTCGCGCCCCCGCATCAGATATTCCACCGCGCCGCGCGAATCCGGGCCCCGATCGACCAGGTCGCCGACATGGGCGATCAGCGCGTGCTTGCCGCCATCGCTGAAAATCCGTTCATGCGCGGCGCGCAGCAGCTCCGGGTGGCCGTGAATGTCTCCGACGACGTAAAGGGTCATGGCGGCGGGCGTTCCTTGTTCCTGCATCCGGTCAGATCGCCGCGCGCCCGTCAAGGGCGCGCGGCGCAAGGTTCAGACCTCGAAATGCAAACGGCGGGCCTGCAGGAACTTGCCGGTCTTATGCAGGGCCGCCAGGGCCTGGTCGCTGATCGGTTCGTCCAGATACAGGATCGCGATCGCATCCTCGCCCCCGGTCGAACGTCCCAGCGTGAAATTGGCGATGTTGACCCCCAGATCGCCCAGCGTCATGCCAAGCGCGCCGATGACGCCCGGCACGTCCTTGTTGCGGGTATATAGCATGTGTTCGCCGATCTCGGCATCGATGTTGATGCCGCGGATCTGGATGAAGCGCGGCTTTCCGTCGCTGAAGACGGTGCCTGCGATCGATCGCTCGCGCTGCTCGGTGACGACGGTCAGCTTGACATAGCCCTCGAAAATGCCGCCCTTGTCCTGCCGCGTGGTCGAGACCCGGATGCCGCGCTCCTTCGCGATCACCGGGGCCGAGACCGGATTCACGTCCGGATTGGTGGCCTTCATCACCCCGGCGATAGCCGAGGCGTTCAGCGCGTTCAGGTTCATCGAGGCCACCGCCCCGTCATAAAGCACGTTGATCGCCTTGATCGGCTCATCCGTCATCTGGCCCACGAAGGCGCCCAGATGGGCGGCCAGCCTGATCCACGGGCCCATCACGGTGGCCTCCTCGGCGGTGACCGAAGGCATGTTCAGCGCGTTCTGCACCGCCCCGGTCAACAGGTAGTCCGACATCTGTTCGGCCACCTGCAGCGCCACGTTTTCCTGCGCCTCGGTGGTCGATGCACCCAGATGCGGGGTCACGACGACATTGGGCAGGTTGAACAGCGGGCTTTCGGTGGCGGGCTCGACCGCGAAGACGTCGAAGGCCGCACCGGCCACGCGGCCGTCCTTCAACGCTTCGGCCAGCGCCTCTTCATCGACCAGCCCGCCGCGCGCGCAATTGATGATCCGGACGCCCTTCTTCAGCTTGCCGATGGCGTCTCGCGACAGGATGTTCCTGGTCTTGTCGGTCAGTGGCACGTGAAAGGTGATGAAATCCGACCTGCCCAGAAGATCGTCCAGATCGACCTTGGTCACGCCGATCTCGGTCGCGCGTTCCTCGGACAGAAAGGGGTCATAGGCCAGCACCTTCATGTGCAGCCCAAGCGCGCGATCGATGACGATGGACCCGATATTGCCCGCGCCGATCACGCCCAGGGTCTTGTTGAACAGCTCCACCCCCATGAAGCGGCTCTTTTCCCATTTGCCGGCATGGGTGCTGACGCTGGCTTCGGGCAATTGCCTTGCGACGGCGAACATCATCGCGATCGCATGTTCGGCCGTGGTGATCGAGTTCCCGAACGGCGTGTTCATCACGATCACGCCCTTCTTGCTGGCCGCAGGAATATCGACATTGTCGACCCCGATTCCGGCGCGCCCGACGACCTTCAGTCTGGTCGCTTTCTCCAGCAGCTTGCCGGTCACCTTGGTCGCGGACCGGATCGCCAGCCCGTCATAATCGCCAATCACCTCGGCCAGCTTTTCCTTGTCCTTGCCCAGATCGGGCAGGTAATCCACCGCGACGCCGCGGTCGCGGAAAATCTGGACGGCGGTTTCCGACAGCTTGTCGGACACAAGAACCTTCGGCATGTCATTCATCCTCATGTGTCGCACCGGGGCCGCGCCCCGCAGGTGCGATCATCTTCGTTGTGGAAATATCCTGCAGGGGGTCTGGGGGACGCAAAGTCCCCCAGCCGTCGCGGGACGCATGTCACTGTGCGGCCAGTTCGGCTCGATAGGCGTGTTCGATCCAGGGCATCAGCGCGGCCACATCGGATGCCTCGACGGTCGAGCCGCACCATATTCGCAGCCCCGGCGGCGCGTCGCGATACGACCCCGCATCCAACGCCACGCCCTCTTTCTCCAACCGCCTGGCGACGGCCTTGGCGAAGGCGGCGCCGTCCCTGATCGCCGGATCGGTGAATTTCAGGCAGACGCTGGTGGTCGAGGCCGTCGCCGGATCCTCGGCCAGATCGGCGATCCAGTCCTTGCCGGCGATGAAATCGCGCACCGCCGCGGCATTCGCCTCGGCCCGCGCGATCAACCCCTTCAGCCCGCCGATGGACCCGGCCCATTTCAGAGACACGAGATAATCCTCGACCGCCAGCATCGAGGGCGTGTTGATCGTCTCGCCCTTGAAGATGCCCTCGTTCAGCTTGCCGCCCTTGGTCAGCCGGAAGATTTTGGGCAAGGGCCTGTCGGGGGTAAAGCTTTCCAGCCGCGCGACCGCGCGTGGCGACAGGATCAGCATCCCATGCGCGGCTTCACCGCCCAGAACCTTCTGCCAGCTGAAGGTGACCACATCCAGCTTGTCCCAGGGCAGGTCCATGGCAAAGGCTGCCGAGGTCGCGTCGCAAATGGTCAGCCCTTCGCGATCTGCGGGGATCGCATCGCCATTCGGCACGCGCACGCCGCTGGTCGTGCCGTTCCAGGTGAAGACGACATCCCTGTCGAAATCGACCTGTCCGAAATCGACGATCTGGCCGTAATCGGCCTTGCGAACGGTCGCGTCCAGTTTCAGCTGTTTGACCGCATCCGTCACCCAGCCCTCGCCGAAGCTTTCCCAGGCCAGCATCTCGACCGGGCGCTGGCCCAGCATGGTCCACATGGCCATCTCGACCGCGCCGGTATCAGAGGCCGGAACGATGCCGATGCGGTAATCTTCGGGCACGCCCAGAATCGTGCGGGTCAGGTCGATCGCCTCGGCCAGCCTGGCCTTGCCGATTGCCGCGCGATGCGACCGCCCCAGCGGCGCGTCCGACAGCATGTCCAGATTGTAGTGGGGGATCTTGGCGCAAGGGCCAGAGGAGAAGCGCGGATTCGCCGGCCGCGCGGCCGGAGTCGTCAGGTCTGTCATGTGACTCAGCCTTCCAGCTAAAAGCCCCTCGTTGGGGAGGGGTGTCCCACGGACGCCTCTACGAGAACCCCCAAAAAAACGCAATAGCCAAAGAGTCTTGCAAAACCGATCATGCAGCTTCGCGCGCGTCGATGCAGAACGGGACGGGAACGTGCGATTGCGATTGGCACGTCATTGACACGCGGTGTTCTGGCGACGTTCCACCGGAAAACGAAAGCCCCGGCGCGCTGGCAGGCGCAACCGGGGCGGATAACGAAGTCTGGCTAGACTGGATCGACAATAACCTGAAACGCGAATCTGCGGCAAGGGGCTTGCTCCAAGCCGTGTTTGCCTGTGACGCTCGCGACCGCGTTCCCCTGATGGAACGGTTCATCGACGTGATGCGCGCCGGGCAGCCGACCACCGGTTTCGGGCCGATCATGGCCGAGGCTCGGGAATGGGCGGTTTGGGCCACCCGCGCCGAGCTAAAAGCCTATGCCCTCGCCGCCTGTGAGGCGATGAACGGTCGAGACCAAGCCGCCTTCCTCGGGCATCTCGACCGGAGGGCGGCGGCATGAACACCATTCGCGCATCCCGCCTCGGCACCCTCTACGGCATCCGGGGCGCTACAGCCGCCACGCTGGCCCTGATCATCTGGGGGGCTGGCGATGAATAGGCAGCTTTCCGTGGACGAATTGCTCTGGTCATGGCCGACCGTCTGCAAGGCGGCATCGAACGACTGGGCCAAGGGCTTCGCTCTGTCGATCATGCGGCAGTCCAAGCGCCGCAACTGGCAACCCAGCCCAAAGCAACACGCCCTGATGAACCGCATGGTGAATGAGGTTTACCAGCATCGCGGCGACTTCGACGGCTGCGACGACTTCGATCTGATCGATCGGGGTGACGCATGATTTGCAAGGACGCATCGAAGTTGACCCGCGAGGCGCTCGAGGACGATTGGGTCGGGTTGCATGAGTTGGTGGCCGAACTGCCCGCTGGCGCGCGGACGGATCGCCACGAAATCGAGAACCTGAAAGCCCAGATGCCCGAGGCGGCGAGACCGAGCGGACCGTGGGCCTGTCTCTGGCTGCGGCCCGTATCGTGGCCCGGTATCGCGGCGTCCGTGCCTGCCAGCCCGAGGCGACCCCATGACGGCGACGGCGGTCAAGGCAAAAGCGCGGGCTGGATCTGGTCCCAATGCCCGGAAATCGGTCGGGGCGGGGGACCGGCGCCTAAGTGTTGCGCTCTCTCTTCCGGCCCCAAACATGGCCGATCAGGCGATTGCATTTCTGGAAACCCTGAAAATTCCGGAGGGGAAAATGGCCGGTCAACCGCTCAAGCTGGCCGGATTTAAGCGCCAATTCGTTTGCGGCTCTCTGGGCGACGGCGTGATGGTGGCCTGCCTGTCAATCGGACGCGGAAACGCCAAGACCGCTCTGTCTGCCGGGCTGGCGCTCGGCGCGCTCAAGGGCGTCTGGGACGATCAGCCGAAACGCGAGATCCTGTTCGCTGCGCGGAACCGCGATCAGGCCAAGACCGCGTTTCAGTTTCTGGTCGGTTTCATCGAAGGGCTGCCCGAGGATGAACAAGAGCAATTCCTGATCCGGCGCGGCTCCAAGCTGGAAGTCGAATATTCCGGCAATGGCGGCGGGCTGGCGCGCTGTATCGCGGCTGACGGCAAGTCGACTTGTATCCTCGGCGTGGATCCTGGCGGCAGCCGGTCCATGTCGGCGGCGGCGCTCTACTGGCCCGAAACCGGGTGTCTGGAAGCCTTGGGCACCTTCCCCAGCAATCCCGGCCTTGCGGATCGCGGCGCGGCTGACAGCGTGTCGGGGCGCTATGTCGAGATGGCCGAGCGTGGCGAACTGATCACGATGGGCGATGCGACCGTTCCGCCCGGCCCTTGGCTGGCCGAGATCGTGCGGCAACTGGACGGGGCCGAGGTGGCCTGTGTCGTGGGCGACCGGTTCCGCCATGCCGAATTTGTCGAGGCGATGGAGAAAGCCGGGTTGTCCCGCGTCCCGTTCATCTGGCGCGGCTTCGGATGGAAGGACGGCAGCGAGGACGTGGAACGCTTTCGGCGGGCGCTGTTCGACGGCGAGGTGAAGGTTTCCCCGTCGCTGCTGCTGCGCTCGGCTTTCTCCGATGCCATCGTCCTGCATGACCCGGCCAACAACGCCAAGCTGGCGAAGGCGCGATCCCTCGGCCGCATCGACGCTGCTGCGGCAACGCTGCTGGCCGTCGCGCAGGGGCAGCGCATGAAGGCGGCTCCGACGCGGAAAGCGAGGGTCGCATGGGCATGATGCGTCAGTATCACCGGCATTCAAAGCGCGTGACCTCAACCCGGCGCTGGCAGGTTCTGCGGCATGTCGTTCTGGAACGCGACGGCTGGGCCTGCGTCGATTGCGGGCAGACGCGCGGCAGGCTGGAAATCGACCATATCCAGCCGGTGCGGACGCGCCCCGATCTGGGCTTCGACCCGGCCAATTGTGCGACCCGCTGCCCGTCCTGCCACACGAAAAAGACCCGGATCGAGTGCGGGCATTCCGCGCCGATCATCACCCCCGAGCGTCAAGCCTGGGGCAAAGCTGTTGCCGAACTGGCGACAAATCCCAACCCGGCAACATGAGGTAATGACATGCTGGATTCTGTGAAAATCGCCCGTCGCCAGTCGGAAATCCGGCAGGCGCTGGCGGAACTGGTGGGCAAGGACAAGCCGACCGAGGACGAAACGCGGTCCATGAGCGACATGGATCAGGAATATCGGACCAACGAAACCCGTTATCGTGCGGCCCTGACTGCCGAGGATCAGGAACGGCGCGAGGCCGGGGCCGATCTGGAAACCCGTTCGGACCGGGAATGGTCCGATCTGGTCGGGCGCTTCGAGCTGCGTCAGGTGGCTTTCGCCCTCGATGAAGGCCGGGCGCTGAACGGGGCGACGAAAGAGATCGTCGAGGAACTGCGCAACGCGGGCGGCTATCAGGGCATCCCTGTTCCTTTCGCCGCGCTTGAAACTCGCGCGGGCGAGACTGTCGCGGTTGATGTGCCGAACCCCAAGACGATCCGCCCGATCATCGACCGGATCTTTCCCGGCAGCGTTGCCGAGCGGTTGGGCGTCCAGCGCATCAACATCACCTCGGGCGAACTGGCCTTTCCCGTCGCCACGGCGGGCGCGATCTTCGGCTGGCAGACCAATGAACTCGCCAATGTCGGCGCGGCTTCGGAATATCAGACCGCCGAGCGCATCCTGAACCCCGATCATACCGGCGGCGCGCAGATGGTGATCAGCCGCAAGGCTCTGAAGCAGGCAGGCGAAGGTCTGGAGGCTGCAATCCGGCGCGATCTGAACGCGGTGCTCGGCACCGAATTTGATCGGGTTGTGATCAACGGCAGCGGCGCGGCGGGCGAGCCTCTGGGCTTCATCCCCGGCGCGGCGACCTACGGCATCACCGAGACTGCCGTTGGCGCGACGGCAACCTGGGCGGCATTCCGCGCCGAAGTCGTGGCCTTCATGCAGGCCAACGCGATCACCTCGGCCAGCCAAGTGAACCTGGGCTTTGACCCGGCGATCTGGGCGGCTCTGGATGATGCGTTGATCAGCGGCACGGCTGTGAGCGAATGGGACCGCCTGACCAAGCATGTCGGAACCCCGGCGATCAGCAACGTGATCCCCGGTGAAACGGCGATCATGACGGCCAACGTGCAGGGTCCTGACCGGGCTTGTCACCGCGGACTTCACTGTCCCGCGCGGTTTGCAAACCCGCATCCTGACCGGCATCGGTGAACCCTGATGCTGTGGGGCGGCAATCTCGGGGCGCTGGAACTGCGCAGCGAGGGCGGGGCAACCCGCCTTCGGGCGACGTTCCCCTATGGAGCCGAAACCGAACTGGCACCGGGGCGGCGCGAGGTTATCGCCTCTCGGGCATTCTCGGATCGGATCGAGGCGGGCGAGGATATCCACCTGCTGTCCGGTCACGATTACAACAAACCCCTTGCCTCGCGGGCGGCGGGCAACCTCACCCTGGCCGATGGCGACGACGCGCTGGTGATCGAGGCGACGATTGCGGATGGCACGACCTGGGCGCGTGACTTTCTGGCGGCTCACGCGGGCGGGCTGATCCGGGGCCTGTCGCCGGGCTTCCGTGTCGATCTGGGCGGCGAACGCATCGAGCGGCGCGGCAACAGCGTCCTGCGGACCATCAGCCCGGCGGCGTTGTTTGAACTCTCGGCAGTCACCCGCCCCGCCTATTCCTCGGCCCAGATCGAGGCGCGGGCTTGGGAAACCCATCAGGACCGGCAGCCCTATCGTGGCGCTGTTCATCATCTGAATCGGTGGAGGCTCTGATGGGCGTCCTGGATCTGTTCCGGCGTGGATCAAGGGGCGGGCAACCACCCGTTGAAACCCGTTCATCCGGCACCGGCTACACCGCTTCGATCATGGCGGCGCGGGAAGCGTGGATCAGCGGCGCGTCCGGCATGGCCGAACTCACGGCGGCGGTGCAAACCTCTGTGAGCCTCTGGGAAAGTGGCCTTTCTCTGGCCGATGTGACCGGCACCGATCTGCTGGACCGGCGCACGATGGCGATCATCGCCCGCGCTCTGGCCTTGCGTGGCGAATGTGTCTTCCTGGTCCGCGACCGGCTTATTCCGGCGACCGATTGGGACGTATCGACCCGCAACGGCATTCCCCGCGCCTATCGACTCGGCATCCCCGAGATCGGCGGTGGGCGGCGGGAAACCGTGCTGGCCCCTGAGGTTCTGCATTTCCGCATCGGCTGTGACGCATCGACCCCGTGGGCAGGCTCGGCACCCCTGCGGCGGGCGCAACTCTCGGCACAGCTTCTGCATGAACTGGAAACGGCCCTGCGCGACGTGTTCAAGAATGCGCCCCTCGGCAGCCAGATCGTCCCCGTCCCCGAGGGCAGCGCCGACGATATGGAGCAACTTCGGGCAGGCTTTCGCGGGCGGCGCGGCGCGGCTCTGGTGATCGAGGGAACGGCGCAGGCGACGGCGGCTGGCATGAACCCCCAGATCGGCCAGCACCCCGATCAGCTTTCCCCGCATCTGGACAAGACCCTGGCCGACAAGCTGTTGGCCGATGCCAAGGGCGCGATCTACGGCACCTTCGGCATTCTGCCCGGCCTGATGAACCCGGCGACGACCGGGCCGATGGTGCGCGAGGCCCAGCGGCACCTGGCGCAGCTTGTCCTGCAACCGATCGCCAACCTGCTGGCCGAGGAAGCCAGCGAAAAAATCGGGCTGGCCGTAAAAATCGACTGCGTGAGGCCGATGCAGCTTTCGACGCTGGCAGCAAGGCGCGGGCTTTCGCGACGATGCTGGGCGCGCTGGCCGAGGCCAAGGCGGCAGGCCTGGACGTGGCGACGATCAAGGATGCCGAGTCGTTCATCGACTGGCAGGACTGACGGCATAGGGCCGGGATGCGCCCTGCGGATTTCTGTTCCCGCGAAGCATCTGGGATTAGACGGTGAGTGCCCGGCTTTTGGGTAGCCATAACCCCGTCACGGCGCGGTCCCCTTCCGATACTTCCGGGGGGCGCGGCGCAGGTTGTCACGGATTACAGCGGGGGCAGCCACCGGACCCCGTGTCAGGGGACCAAGTGGCCGGAGGCAGTGGGATGCTGCACCGGCCCCGTTCTGTCAGCGGTCGACCAATCCGGCCTCCCTCCGTGAGCTAGGTCTCTATGGATTAATTCCGATATTGGATTCCAGCACGCAGCTATAGGTTCCGCCCTCGGTTTCGAGCCGCTGGCGAAGGATATTGCAGACCTCGTAGTCATCATTGAATCCGTGGATCAAGGCTACCTGCCCGCTGAACTGTTTGGTCAGTACGTAAGCGCCATCCAGTTGCTCATCGGAGAGAGGCGGTCCTGCGTTTTCGACCAGTATTCCGCCGGGGTAAGCTATGGCATGGGTTTCATTTCAGGCGGCGGCTTTCAGGGTCTTGGGCGGCGTATCATAGGCCTCGCCTGGCGTCATCAGCCCATGCGATGAGTGCGGGCGTCTTTCGTTGTAGCAGCTGATCCAGGTGCCGATCCCGTTACGGGCTTCAGAGCCGGTCCCGCAGGCGTTCAGGTAGACGCATTCGTATTTCAACGACCGCCAGAGCCGCTCTATCATCCGGTTGTCGATCCAGCGGCCGCGTCCGTCCATCGAGATCTTCACCTTGGCGTCGTGCAGCACGTCGGTGAAATCGGTGCTGGTGAACTGCGCGCCCTGATCCGAATTGAAAATCTCCGGCTCCCCATATCTGGCCAGAGCCTCCGTCAGCGCCTCGACGCAGAACCCGGCCTCCATGGAGTTTGACAGCCGCCAGCTGAGCACCTTTCGGCTGAACCAGTCCATGATCGCCACGAGGTACAGGAACCCACGGCGCATCGGGATGGCGCTGATGTCGACACACCAGACCTGATCTGGCCGGGTGATGGGCAGGTCCCGGAGCAAGTCCGGACAAATCTCGTGCGCCGGATGCTTCCTGCTGGTTTTCGGCTCCTGGCAGATCGGCACCAGACGCATGAGCCTCATCAGCCGCCGCACCCGGTGGCGCCCGCATCTGTGCCCCTCACGCTGCATGTGGCGGGCCATCTGCCGCGAGCCGTACCAGGGCGTTTCCAGGAACTGCCGGTCGATGATTTTCATGAACGCCAGGT
>DBFD01000019.1 GCA_002294185.1 Paracoccus sp. UBA889 | reverse complement strand
CGATCACACGCCGTGAATGCAGATCGAGGATTACGGCCAGATACAACCAACCTTCGCGGGTCCAGACATAGCTAATGTCACCGGCCCACTTCTGGTTGGGCGCATCAGTGTTGAAGTCTCGATCCAGCAGGTTCGGCGCGATATTGAACTTGTGATCGCTATCGGTCGTCACCTTGTGTTTGCGGGTTCTGACGACAGATATGCCGTTCTGGCGCATCAAACGGCCCGCACGGCGATGACCGACGTCCAGGCCGATCTCCTTCAACTCTTCGGTCATTCGCGGCCTGCCGTAGCTACCAAGGCTCAGGCGGGACTGTTCTTTGATGTGTGCAAGCGTGACCATATCAGATCGTTGTCCGCGACTGGCAGGGCGGCTACGGAAGGCCCGCAAGCCACGTGTGCTGACGCCAACGACACTGCATAAACGGTTGGCTGGGAAATGGGTCCTGTGTTCCTCGACAAACCTAAATCTCATTGCTTTAGGCCCGCGAAGAACTGGGTGGCCTTTTTTAGGATTTCCCTCTCCTCCCTGAGAAGCCGGATCTCACGTCGAAGCCGCTCATTCTCTTTGGCGAGGTCCAAATCCTCTTGTGAAACCACGTTCGTGTCTCGATGCGCTGTGATCCATTTGTTCAGCGTCGACATTCCAACGCCCAGATCATCAGCCACCTGCTTGCGCGTCAGCCCACTGGTCAGCGCAATACGCACCGCATCCTGGCGGAATTCGTCCGTCCGTTTCAATCCCATAGTTCGTCTCCTTTGTTGCAGTAAATGCTATCAAAGGAGCGGCATCAAACCGCGACAGGTCCACGCAACGTCTCGACCGACCCGACCGTAATCGGGACGGCCAGGGGTTGCATGCCGGCAGCGCGGCGGAAGCGAACCGGCGGCTTGTCGATGATCCGCCAGCCGGTGGCGTTGATCTCCACCGCCCGCCAGGCCTCGTCTCCGAGATCGAGGTAAAGCCGTCCGTCGAGACCGCCGACGCGGATGAACACGGGCCGTTTCGGACCGTCGAAANNGCCGCGCCCGCCATCCCCGCTTTCTTCGGCCATGGCCTCGTCGAGCGCCGTCACACGGCATCCGGCCTTCTTGAGCTTCGCGCGCCAGGCTTCGAAAGCCGCGCGATCCTCAGACTTGAGGGCGACCAGCCGTTCCAGGACCTCGGGCGTGAATGCCGCGCCGGGATCTTCGGCGGATTTCTCGACCAGACCGTCAAGCGGATCGGGGATGTCCTCGGCCGCATCTATCGCGTCGAGGATCGGGTTCAGGTCTTCACCGTCAATCTCGTTGCTCATTGTGCGCCCTCCTCGATGCCGGGCGCGCGGCCGAGCAGCACGTCGTTGAAATCCATGCCACGCGGAGGCCGGGCAATGCGCACCCGCCGCCCCTCCCGCATCCAGCGCAGCGCGCAATCTCGGGCTGCGACCTCGCCGGGATCGTCGCCATCGGCCAGAATAATCAAGTCGCGGAAGCCGCCGGGCAGGTCGAGCGCCGGCAGCCCGGAAGTGGACAGCGCCGCCCATGCGGGAAGTCCGGTTGCCTGCATGGCCGCGAGACAGGTCTCGATGCCTTCGCCGATCATCAGGACTTCGCCGGGTTCGCGAAGGCGAACCGCCCCGCCCCGGCACGGGCCGAACATCATCTTTGCGGGTTCCACGGCCGCCTTTCCATGGCCCTCGCGGGCTAGGAATGTCCGGTGGATGGCCAGTGGCGGGTCGTCAGCGCCCCGCGTCACTAGCGCCACCATGCAGGGCCAGATCCCGCCCGAGGGGTGCTTCAGGCCGCGATGAAAACGAAGCGATGGCGGCAGCGAACAGGTCAGGCCGCGCGAGGCGAGATAGGCCTCGACCGGCGTGCCGTCGGCAGGAATCGTGGACTGCCCTATCGAAAGCGCGACAGCACTCCGTTCCGTCTGGTCGGGATCGGGTCGCGGTGGCGACACCTTGCGGTGACGCGATTTCCGGAGGGACGAATGCGCCTTGCCGTCCCACAATCCGCGTGCTTTCAGGGCCGCGATCACGTCGCGCTGGTCGCATCCGGCATGACAGCGCATTAGCACCCTGCCGTCGGCATCACGGATGGAGAGGCTGGGCTCGCGGTCGTCATGGGCCGGGCAGCGCGCCGTCCAGCCTTGTCCGACCTTGTGGCCGCCAAGCGCCCTGGCGATGGTTTCAGCAGTCATCGCGCACCTCCTCATCGCCAGAGGCCGCCGTGTCACCGTTATCATTCGCCGAGGCCGGCTTATCGGCCCGCGACCACTCGGCCAGGACGGCAAAGAAGCCGGTCAGGCTGGCGGCGATCTGCTTCGCCTCGTCGCGGGTCACATCGCGCCCGAGGCGCGGTTGCCAGACCTCGCGGGTCCGGCCGATCAGTTCGTCATTGCGATTGTCGTTTGCTGCTTTCACCGAAGATCTCACGGATGGCTTCTCGCCGCTCCGTGCCCCTGATCTCCGGCCTCGGACTCTCACCGATAACGCAGGATCGCATCGTCATTTGCATGTTCGGCGTCCCAATCGCAGGGATCGCCGGTTCGCGCGCCTTGTCAGCGCGGCAGCTCGTCCTCGGGGATCGTGAACTTGTGGGACTTGCCCGCCTCGATCACGAGGTCGCGCTTATTGTTCTTGCCGATTGGGCCGGAAATGGCGCAGCGGAAATGACCGTGGCGCAGACCGTCGAGAACGATCTGGTCGAGCGCCTGGCGCAGTTGAGGGCCGTTGGACAGGCCGTCGTTGGGATGGGGAGTTTTCTCACGCATTGTGCAGCAGCGCCTTCATGTCCTTGATGGTGGTGAAAAACGCGAGGGGCGGCACCGTCGCCCCGTCGCCGTAGAACGAAAGCATGTCCTCGCGCCGGGACGGGCGGTCCCGGAAGACGAACACCTTGCGCCGTCCCTCGGCGCGCAGATCGAGCAGTTCGTATCCGGTGCAGCGCATGAAGCAGGCGAGATAGAAGTCTCGGGTCTCGAACCCGTCCTCCCGCGCCGCTGTGCCGTATTTCGCCTGTCCACTTTACACTTTACAGTCTCGTCAAAAAAGGGGCCGGATTTCCTGCCGGACAAAAGCCGCTGGAGCGGCACCATACGATGAAGCAAGCCAAGCTTTTCCAGCCGGATGCGCATGGCGATTGGGGAAACGACGAAACGCTCGGCCAGCGGCTTGCAGAAGCGTTCCAGCGCCTCGTCTTCTGTTTCAGAAATGTCGAAATCGCCAACGGAAGCATGGATGCGCGGAATCTCGACGAAGGAGTGCGCAACTGGCGTTTCTGGTTGGAGGACGCGCTGCTTCCGGTCAGGAAAGAACTCGTTCCACGCGGCAAAGACCATCTTGCGCGGCATCAGCAGGCAGGAGGCATAGAAATCGGCCTGCCATTCCACCCGCTCCTTTGCCTCGCGCGACCGGCAGATGAACTTGGGTTCGCTCGCGGCATCAAGGAAGGACGTTTGCGCCGCGTCCTGCACGATCAGGTGCTGATGCAGCCGCCAGTGCCCGCCGCCCTCGTGGGCCAGCGTGAAGCGATAGCGGCCCTCCCGCGAGGGGTTCTCCTCAGGATCGAGGCTTTCGTCGATGAATATGCTTCCGTCGCCGTAGATCGCGCCGAGGATGTCGGGCTGGCCGTTCGGAGGGCGAGGAACATTGTGGCGCGCGTGCATGTCGTCGAAATCAATCCGCAGCTTGAGGTACTTTTCCACGATGTCCTCAACAGGGATGGGCGGCTCGATCGTCACGCCCCGAGCGCGCTCATACTCTCCGATAAGGGAAGCGGCGTCGCGCTCGATAGCCTCTTCGGCAAGATAGGGAACAAATCGGCTCATCCGTCATCCTTCATCTGCATCAGCGGGGCCATGCCCCGGTGGCTTCACTTGCCCTTGGCCTTTCCTGCCTCCCGAGAAAGCCGGGCCAGGTCCTCGGCGCTCAGACCGTTGGCGGTTCGCAGCAGCGCAGACATTTCGACAGGATGCCGCTTGATGATGTCGGCGAGATCGGATGGCACGCGCCCCGCCATCGCCAGCAATTCGTCCGGATCGCATTCGAGAATCTGCGCGATCGACCGAACCTTGTCCTCAGTCGGCGGCGTGAACTCGTCGCGCTCCACCTTCGACATATACGTCGGGCTCACCCCGATCTTCTTGGCCATCTCGCGCAAGCCGATCTCCCGCGCCTCACGCTCGCGGCGAATAAACGCCCCGAACTTCTCCCTCCCGCTGGTCATGGCTCCTGTCTCCGTTTCCTGTCTAGCGTTCACTCTACACTTGATTCGATAGGTTCGTCAACCATCCACTAAACGGTGGCCGAAATGCCTTCAGGCAGCAATCTGAAGTTCTCGGATATCTTCAAGCAAGCGCCTGAAATCTGGCTCAGGCGCAACGCACATGGTTCGAAACGTGTTCAGGAACGGCAGCCATTTCCCGATGTCCCGCGCGCAAAGGATCCGTGATGCCTTGGCGGACAACGCGGATGCGCCGGCTTTTCCACTTGTGCAAGTCTGATCAGATGCCGCGGCGGTGGCTTGACGGTCGGAATATCGGCGCTGCGGACATGGATCGGCTTGATCGGGGCGCATGTGCAATCAGACGGTCGGCATCGGGATCGATACACCGTTCGAGATCAAGCCCTTGTCCAGATAATTTACACCGCTTTCAAGAAACCGTCTCGCCCGCGCAGGTCATGGTTCCGACGCCTCGATCAGCCATCGACAGGTGGTCTCGACGGCGTCCGACCGGTTCGTTCCGCGGCGCGCAAGGAGGAAGAAATCCCCCTGCCCGCTGAGTTCTTGCGCAACGACCTGCACCAGCCGCCCGGCCTTCAGATCGGCCGCGACAAGAAACCGGCTGGCCAGGGCCGCGCCCTGTCCCGCCAGCGCCGCGTCTATGGCCAGAGTTGTCTGGCTGAGGCGAATGTCGCGCCCCTGGCTGTGCGCAACGCCACACAGCCGCAGAAAGCCGGGCCAGAGATCATGCGCGTCATGCAGCTTGGGTATCACGGCAAGCGCCGCCCGGTCCAGCGGGCCGGAATGCCCGGCAAGCAGGCCCGGTGAGGCGACCGCGACGATGTTCTGCCGAAACAGCAGATGCGCCCGGAGCGCGGCGCCGAATGGAGGGGCGCCGAGACGGACCGCCAAGTCGATACCGTCGGCGTGGAAACTGGACAGCTTTTCTGTCGCGAGGATCCGCAGATCGATGTCGGGATGTTTCGCGGTGAAGTCCGGCAGGTGCGGGATAAGCCATTTCGCGGCGAATGTGGGTGTGACGCTGATCAGCACCCGCGCTGCCTGAGGCCGAAGCACCGCGGATGCCTCGCGCAGGATGGCGAAAGCTTCGGCGACCCGGGCGTGATAGCCGCGTCCGGCCGCCGTGAAGGCCAGTCCCTTGGGCAGACGCGCGAACAATGCCATGCCGACATGGCCCTCAAGCCCTCGGACCTGTTGCGCGACGGCGCCCTGGGTCACGCCCAGTTCGCCTGCCGCGGCACGGAAGTTCAGGTGCCGTCCGGCGGCCTCGAAGGCGCGCAGCGCGTTCATGGGAGGAAGATCGTTCATCTGGCAGTCGTATTTCTACTGTCAGGCGGCGTCAATTCTGGTTCGCTTCTGCGGCCGATCCGGGCTATTCAGGATCGCAAGCACCAAGGAGGCTGTCATGACAGTAGAAAAGGTCGCGCTGGTTACGGCCGGTGGAAGCGGGATGGGCGCGGATGCTGCGCGGCGGCTGGTCAAAGACGGGTTTCGGGTCGGCATTCTCTCGTCCTCCGGAAAGGGCGAGGCGCTGGCCGAGGAGCTCGGCGGTGTCGGCGTGACCGGTTCGAACCGATCGGTTGCCGATGTGACCGCGCTGGTCGGCAATGTGATGGACCGCTGGGGACGGATCGACGTCCTGGTCAATTCCGCCGGTCACGGTCCGAAGGGTCCCGTGCTCGAGATCTCAGACGACGGCTGGCACGAGGGGATGGAGGTCTACCTGCTGAACGCGATCCGCCCCGCCCGGCTGGTGACGCCGATCATGCAAAAGCAGGGCGGCGGCGCGATCATCAACATCTCGACCTTCGCAGCCTTCGAACCCGATCCGCTATTTCCCACCTCGGGCGTGTTTCGCGCGGGCCTCGCTGCCTTTGCCAAGCTCTTTGCCGACCGATACGCGGCCGACAACATCCGCATGAACAACGTCCTGCCCGGCTTTATCGACAGCCTGCCCGAAACCGAGGACCGGCGCGTGCGCATTCCCATGGGCCGCTATGGCCGGGCCGCCGAAGTCTCGTCGCTGATCTCCTGGCTCGCCTCCGACGAGGGCAGCTACATGACCGGCCAGAACCTGCGCCTCGATGGCGGTCTGACCCGCGCTGTCTGAGGCTGCGTCCTCTCGGCCATTCTTCTCGGCGCAACCGTCCGATGTGGAACAAGGCTTAACCGTAATCGGATCGCACAATGTCCTTGCGGCGCGCGAAGACCATCAGCACGAATTGCAGGCCCAGCACGGCAAAGCCGACCGGCATCAACCCATAGGGTATCCACATGGGCGTGCCGAACGCGCTGCTGACGCGCTCGCCATAGGCGAAGGCGTCGCGCGCCATCAGCCAGCCTCGCCAGGCGATCGTGAACGAGAAACCCGCGCCCACGACCGCGATCACGACCCGCAGAAGGTGCTGCAACGCCGGATTGCCGCGTTCGGCCAGAAAGCCGATGCCGATCTGTTCGCCTCGTCGAAGCGTGTCGGCTGCGGTGACCAGCGCCAGATACACCATGAGAAACGAGTTGATCTCCATGCTCCAACTGGTGGCGCGGGCAAAGAAGTGCCGCGTCAGCGCGTCATAGCCGATGGTGATCATCATGAAGACCAGCACCAGCGCGCCGCCGGCCTGCAAGATCCAGGTCAGCCAACCCATCGCACGGTCGACGGCGCGCATCGGCGTTATGCTTCTTCGCCAAGGGCCAGCGCGATGGCACGCTGACCCACGTCAGGACCGACCTCGTCAAGCCAGACCTGACGCACGTCGACGTTGATCTTGTCGAATTCGGCGATCTCGTCGTCGGCCGGCTCGATGACTTCGATCCCGGCCTCCTTGAAGGCGGGCCAGTATTGATCGCGGAAATAATCCTCGTTCGCTGCGCGGGCGCTTTCCTGATCGAACCATTCGACCCCCTCCATGAAGGCGGCGCGGACATTCTCGGGCATCGCGTCCCAGCGGCGCGTGGTCGTGAAGACGCCGATCGCAAAGCCTGTCACCGGCATCCGATAGGCATAATCCACCTGTTCCTGGATCGAGCGTCCGTTGATGGTCGAGATGTTGGCCACGGCCGCATCGACCGTCCCGCGTTCCAGCGCGAGATACAGTTCGGACGAGGGAATGCGCACCGGGGCGGCGCCGAAATGTTCCAACGCAGCCGAGGCCTCGAAGGACACGAGCCGGATCTTCTTGCCGTCGATCTGGGAGAGGTTGGTGATGGGCGCGCTTTCGATGCTCCAGATATATTCCGGTTCCATGATTCCACCGCCAAGCGACAGGCAGCGCAGCCCCTGTTTTTCCAGCTCTGCCGCGATCAGTTCGAACAGGGGCGCGCCGCGGCGCAACCGGTCGGGGTTCTCATAAAGGGGGCCGACCACGCCGGGCAGGCCCAGGACCCCAAGGATGGGCAGCGACCGCGTGACATAGGATGAGGTGTGAAACATGAAGTCGATCGTGCCAGCCCGCAGCGCCGGCAGTTGTTCATCCGCCGCGACCAGGCGGCCGCTGTCATAATAATCCAGCGCGACGACGCCTTCTCCCGCCTTGTTCACCCGGTCAACCAACCCCTGCGAACCATATGCCAGATCGGCATAGGATGGCGGCAGGTAGCTGACCCCGGTCAGCGTCTCGGCGGCAAAGGCCCGCCGCGGCAGCCCCGCAAGGGACAGCCCGCCAAGAGCGGCGGTGGCGCCAAGGATCTGTCTTCTGGTCGTCATGTCTTCTCCTCCCTCTTTTTGTCTATCGTCAGGCGGGGCTCAGGGCATCAGGCCCGGCAGCCACAGCGCCATTTCAGGCACCAGCACGAACATCGCCAGCACCAGGAATTGCAGGATCACGAAGGGCAGCACGCTGCGGATGATATCCTCGATGGCCAGGACCGGGGCGACGGCCTTCAGCGTATAGAGGTTCAGCCCCACGGGCGGCGTGATCACCGCCATCTCGAGATTCATGACCAGGATGATCCCGAACCACAGCGGATCATAGCCCAGGGCCGTGATCAGCGGCAGCAAGATCGGCGTCGTCACCACGATCAGCGAAACCGCGTCGATCAGCATGCCCAGGAACAACAGGGCGATCATCACCACCATCAGGATGGCGAAAGTCGGAAGCTGGGTCTGGGTCAGGGCCTGCGATACCGTATCGGGCAGCCGGATCAGGTTGAGGTAATCGCCAAAGATCCGCGCGCTGCCCATGATCAGCAGGATCGCCCCCGAGATCCGCGCGCTCGACGCGATGATCTGCCAGAAACGCATCCATGTCAGGCTGCGAAACACCAGCGCCGCCAGCGCCAGCGCGCCCAGGGCGCCAAAGGCGCCCGCCTCGCTTGGCGTGGCGACGCCGGAATAGATGACGCCCAGAACCAGAAGCACCAGCAAAGCCGCGTGCCACAAGCCGCCAAGCGAACGCAGGCGTGCCCCCCAGTGCGTGGCTTCGGTTTCCCGCGGCGCCTCGGACGGATTCAAACTGGCGCGGATCCAGATATATCCCGCCAGGGCCATCGCCAGGATCACCCCCGGCACGATCCCGCCAATGAAAAGATCCGCGACCGAGACGCCGGAGACGGCGCCATAGATGATCAGCGGGACACTGGGCGGGATCAGCATGGCAAGCGCGCCCGAACTGACGACCGCCCCGGCCGCAAGCCGATGCGAATAGCCGCGCGCAAGCATTTCCGGAACGGCGATCGATCCAATGGCCGCGACCCCTGCGATCGAGACCCCCGAGACCGCGCCGAACACCGTCGAGGCGCCGACGGTCGCGATCGCCAGTCCGCCGCGAAGGCGGTTGAACCACAGCGCCGCCGCACGGTAGAGATTGGCCCCGACCGGCGTTGCCGACAGGAAATTTCCCATCAGCACGAACAGCGGCAGAGCCAGCAGTTCAAAGCTGTTCAGCTGCGCGAAAAGCGAACTGGGCCCGAAGAACAGCGCCATCGACCCGCGCGCCATATAGAGTCCGATCATCCCGGCCGCACCAAGAGCCAGAAAGATCGGGGCGCCGATGGCGATCAACGCCAGAAGGGTGACCAGAACGATCAGCGGTTCGATCATGCGGCGCCCTCGGCGGCGCCGAACCAGCCGGCGCGAGACATCTGCCCGGTCACGCGCCCCGGAACACGCTGATCCAGCCAGTCGATCTGCGCGGCCAGCCGGTCATGCGACAGACCCGTCGCCATGCCTTGCCGCGTCAGCAGATAATTCGCATCCTCGGTCGCGATATTGCCGGTTGCGCGCGGCGCGAAGGGACAGCCGCCCAGGCCGCCGATGGATGTGTCTGCAACCTCGGCGCCCAGTTCGATCGCCGCGATCAGGTTCGCCATACCGGTCCCGCGGGTATTGTGCAGATGCACGCCCCAGCCCGTGCCGCCCAGAACCGGAGCCATCGCGCGATGGACCCGTCGGATATCCGCCGGGGCGGCGACGCCGATCGTGTCGGCCAGCACCACCTGCCCTGCGCCGGCCGCGATCACGGCCTTTGCCATGGCGGCAACGCGGGCCTCGGATATCTCGCCCTCGAAGGGGCAACCGTAGGCGGTGGCGATGACGGCTGTCACATCGCGCCCGGCCTCGCTGGCGACGGCCGCGGCGCGGCTGAATTCGGCAACGCTGTCTTCCGCCGACATTCCCTGGTTGCGGCGGCAGAACGTGTCCGAGGCGACGACGGCAAAGCGCAATTCGGTCGCGCGGGTCGCGATGGCACGTTCCGTCCCCTTCAGGTTCAGGACAAGCGCCGCCAATCGCACATCCGGCAAGGGGGGCAGGCCCGCCAGAACCTCTTCGGCGCCGGCCATCTGCGGGACGCGGGCGGGATGGACCATGCTGACCGCCTCGACATGCCGCGCGCCGGCATCGGCAAGCCCGGTGATCATCTCGATCCGCTCCTCGACCGAAAATATCCGGTCGAGGTTCTGCAATCCGTCGCGCGGTCCCACCTCGCACAGGGTCAGCATCAGATCACCCCCTCGGCGCGAAGCTCGTCCAGCTGGCTTTCCGACAGACCCAGACGACCATAGACCTGCGCGTTGCTGGCGCCGATTTCCTGCGGGCCAAGCCATGCGATATCGCCCGGAGTATCGGACAGGACGGGAAAGACACCCGGCACGGTGATGCTGCCGAACTCGTCATCCTCGATGTCGCGAACCATGCCCCGCGCACGGAAATGCGGATCCTCGACCACCTCGGCGATCGAATTGATCGGGCCATGCACCACGTCGAAGCGATCCAGCCGCCGGGTCAGTTCGGCCATGGTCAGCGCGCCGGACCATTCGGCGATCAGCGCGTCCAGTTCCTGCTGGTTGTCGCCGCGCGCGATATGGGTCGCGTATTTCGGATCGCTTGCCAGTTCCGGACGATCCATCGCCCGGGTCAGCCGGCGGAACATCGCGTCCACATTGGCCGCGATGACGACATAGCCCGCATCGCTGGTCGGATAGATGTTGGACGGCGCGATCTTGGCCAGCCCCGACCCCGAGGGCTTGCGAACATGGCCGGTCTTGGAAAATTCTGTCACGCAGCTTTCCAGCATCGCAAAGCAGCTTTCGGTGATGGCCGCATCGACCACCTGGCCCTGCCCGCCGTTTCGATCGCGACGGAACAGCGCCATCATCATGCCCTCAAAAGCGAACAGCGCCGTCAGCGTATCACCGAGCGAGATTCCGAAACGCGGTGGCGGCATGTCCGGATAGCCATTGATATAGCGCAATCCCGACATCGCCTCGCCCACCGAGGCAAAGCCGGGCCGCGAGGCATAGGGACCTGTCTGCCCGAAGCCCGAAACCCGCACGATCACCAGCCCCGGATTGATGCGATGCAGGCGCTCGGGCGACATGTCCCATTTTTCCAGCGTCCCGGGCTTGAAGTTCTCGATCAGCACATCCGCGGTCTCGATCAGCTTGCGCACCAGCGCCTGCCCACGCGGATGGCGGAGATCGGCGGATACCGAATGCTTGTTGCGCGCCATGATCGGCCACCACAGCGTCTTGCCCTGATACTGGTTGCGCCCCCAGTTACGGATGGGATCTCCGGTGCCGGGCGGCTCGATCTTGATGACCTCGGCTCCGAAATCGGCGCAGCGCGTGCCGACGAAGGGACCGGCAAGCAATTGTCCCATCTCGATCACACGCAGACCCTGCAGGGGGCCGAACTCTCGCCCTTCGGGTTCGCTCATTGCGGCTTTTGTCCCCCTTGAATCCCAAAGATCGCATCTCTGGATACATTCTGAACCAGATTCCGTCTTGCTTGCAAGAAACTTAAGAATATGGATACAATTTCTGAAATTTTTGCATTCGTGACCCGATGGAACATTCGAAATCCGCAACCTCCACCGACCGAGCCTATCGTCAGTTGCGGGACGCGATCCTGAGCGGCAGCCTGCCGACCGATCGCAAGGTGACCGAGACCGGGCTTGCATCCATGCTGGGTTTGTCGCGAACGCCCGTCCGCGCGGCGATCGGCCGCTTGCTGATCGAGGGTTTGCTGCAACGCCGCAGCGGCAGCGGCCTGTGGTGCGTGCTGCCCACGCCCGGCGAGATGCAGGAGATCTTCGATATCCGGGCGCGGCTGGAATCCTATGCCGCGGCGCGCGCCGCCGAACGCGCCAGCGCGGAACAGCGCGAGGCCGTGAAGCAATCGGCCGAACGCATGTCACGTCACGTCGCCGCCCTGGCGAAGCGCAGCGATCCGGATATCGCTCGCCGGATCGAGGAAGAGAATGCGTTTTTCCATCGGCTGATCCTCGAGGCCGCCTGCGCCCCGCGGCTCGAAAGGCTGCTTCAAAGCACCGTGGATGTGGCTTTCGTCAGCCTGACCCTGCAACGTTACAGCCTTGGTCAGCGGGTCCGCTCGGCAGGCCATCACCACGACATTGCCGAGGCGATCGCCCTTGGCATGGCGGAATGGGCCGCCCGCACGATGGAGGCGCATATCCTGGCGGCCGCAGCCTCATTCAGGAACCGCTACGGCGTTGCGGCCGAGACACCGCAAGATGACAAGGCCTGAGCCCGCCCGCGGCGGTGTCGATGCGGTCCACAAGACAGGCTGGCGGCGCCAAGGGGCAATTGGGACAACCTGCCAAGGCTTGTCCCGAACCTACCCCAACCGGTCCGCCAGAGTCTTCGTCTCGCCCATCCGGTAAAGCTTGATTTCACGCCACAGCCGCAATGTCGGCTTCATCGCGAAGAAGACCGAACCGATGGTGAAGAACCAGGTCGCCGGGGTTTGAAGGCTGGCGGAAAAGAACATCATCGATCCGATGATGAAGCACAGGGCCGCCGCGAAATCGACGACGGTATGGGCGATCTCGAATTGCGCATAAAGGCGGCGCGCGGCGGGGGTCGCCTCGCGACGGTGGTGCCGGAAGATGCCGCGCCAGAAGCTCAACGGTTCAGGCCGCCCGCGACCGAGGGGATGTCGCCCGGCGCAAAGCCGAAATGGCGCAGCCAGCGCAGGTCGCTTTCAAAGAAGGCGCGCAGGTCGGGAATGCCGTATTTCAGCATCGCGAGACGGTCGATGCCCATGCCGAAGGCAAAGCCCTGCCAGCGATCGGCGTCGATCCCGGCCGAACGCAGCACATGCGGATGGACCATGCCCGAACCCAGCACTTCCAGCCAGCCGTCGCCCTGTCCCACTTTCAGCGTGCCGCCTTCCCAGGAGCACTGGATATCGACCTCGGCCGAGGGTTCGGTGAAGGGGAAATGGCTGGCGCGGAAACGGGTCTTCACCGGTGTCCCGAAATAGGCCGAGAAGAATTGTTCCAGCACCCATTTCAGTTGCGCCATGGAAATGTCGCGGTCGATGGCCAGCCCCTCGATCTGATGAAACATCGGGGTATGGGTCTGGTCCATGTCCATCCGGTAGACGCGGCCCGGCGCGATCACGCGGATCGGCGCGCCGTGTTCCTGCAGGGCGCGGATCTGGACCGGAGAAGTATGCGTGCGCAGGACATGCGGCGGGCGATCGTCGCCGGGCGCGCGGTGCATGAAGAACGTGTCGTGTTCCTGCCGCGCGGGATGTTCGGGGGCGATGTTCAGCGCGTCGAAATTGTACCAGTCGGTTTCGACCTGCGGGCCTTCGGCGACGGCGAATCCCATATCCGCGAAGATCGCGGTAACTTCGTCGGTGACCTGGCTGACCGGATGGATGGTGCCCGCCGGGCGCGGCCGGCCGGGCAGCGTCACGTCCAGCCATTCGCCGGCGAGGCGTGTCTCCAGCGCGGCATCCTCCAGGCTGGCTCGGCGGGCGCGCAGCGCGGTGTCGATCTCGTCGCGCAATTCGTTCAGGGCGCGTCCGGTGGTCTGACGTTCCTCGGGGCTCATCCGGCCCAGTTCGCGCATCTTCAGGCTGATCTCGCCCTTCTTGCCAAGCGCCTTGAGCCGCACCTCCTCGATCGAGGCCGGGTCGGCGGCGTCCTTGATGCGGTCCAGCCATTGCTGGCGCAGAGGGGTCAGATCGTCCATCGTCATGCCTTCGCGTGGCTTCCTGGCCCTTGCCTTAGCATTGTGTCGGGCGCTGGAAAAGGCCGGGCTCAGACGGCTTTCGTCTGGTTGACGCGGGCCGACAGGGCCGCGCGGCTTTCGACACGTTCGGAATAGCGGTCCACCAGATGGTCGCGGATGTCGCGGGTCAGCAGGGTGAACCGCATCAATTCCTCCATCACGTCCACGATGCGGTCGTAATAGGGCGAGGGCTTCATGCGACCCTGATCGTCGAATTCGTCCCAGGCCTTGGCGACCGAGGATTGATTGGGGATGGTCAGAAGCCGCATCCACCGGCCCAGGATGCGCAACTGGTTGACGGTGTTGAAACTTTGGCTGCCGCCGCAGACCTGCATCACCGCCAGCGTCTTGCCCTGGGTGGGCCGCACGCCGCCCAGCGACAAGGGGATCCAGTCGATCTGGGTCTTCATCAAGCCCGACATGGCGCCGTGGCGTTCGGGCGAGGACCAGACCATGCCTTCGCACCACCGAACCAGATCGCGCAACTCCGCGACCTTGGCGTCGTCGGCCCCGGTCGCATCGGCCAGCGGCAGGCCGCGAGGATCAAAGATCCGCGTCTCGGCGCCCAGGGCGTTCAGGACACGGGCGGATTCCTCGGCGGCAAGCCGCGAAAAGCTGCGCTCGCGCAGCGATCCGTAAAGCAGAAGGATGCGCGCACCATGAGTGCTGCGCGCGGACGGAAACAGCGCATCGGGGTCAGGGGACGGCAGGCAATCGCGGCGGATATTCGGCAGGTCAGCCAAGGATTTCTCCTTTTCCGTTCATGATCATCTGGCCATCTTCCTTGAAGATCGGGCCAGACGGCACGCGATCCAGCAGCGGCAGGACGGTTTCCGAGGGCCGGCACAGGCGCACGCCACGGGCCGAGGCGACGATGGGCCGGTTGACCAGCACCGGATGGGCCAGCATCGCCTCCAGAATCGCGGCATCCTCGACGGTATCATCCAGCAGGCCCAGTTCGGCCGCCGGGGTTCCGGTGATCCGTAGCGCCTGTCGGGGCGTCAGGCCTGCGGCGGCGAACAGCGTCAGCAGGTGCGGGCGGGTCCAGCCTTCGCGCAGATAGTCGATCACGACCGGGTCGGCACCCGAGGCGCGGATGATGGCCAGAACGTTGCGCGAGGTGCCGCAATCGGGATTGTGGTGGATGACGATCATGCGCGGGCCTCGGGAAAACGGTCGCGGGTCCGGTTGGCAAAGGCCACCAGCGTCAGCATCACCGGCACCTCGACCAGCACGCCGACCACCGTGGCCAGCGCCGCGCCCGAGTTCAGGCCGAACAGGCTGATCGCGACCGCGACGGCCAGTTCGAAGAAATTCGAGGTTCCGATCAGCGCGCAGGGCGCAGCGATCCGGTGCGGCACACCAAGCGCATGGGCCGCGGCGTAGCTGAGGGCAAAGATGCCATAGCTCTGGATCAGGATCGGCACCGCGATCATGGCGATCACGACCGGCCGGTCCAGGATGACCTGTCCCTGCAACGCGAACAGGATGGCCACCGTGGCCAGCAGCCCGATCACCGAGAACGGCTTGATCCGGGCGGTAAAGGCGGCGGTGGCGCCGCGCATCGCGTGGCGGGTGATCTGGCCCGCGATCAGCGGCAGCACGATATAGAGCACCGTCGCCAGAACAAGCGTCTGCCAGGGCACCTCGACCTCGGTCACGCCCAGCAGAAAGGCGACGATGGGCGCGAAGGCCACCACCATGATGAGATCGTTCACCGAGACCTGGACCAGCGTATAGGTCTCGTCCCCGCGGGTCAGTTGCGACCAGACGAACACCATCGCGGTGCAGGGGGCGGCGCCCAGCAGGATCAGCCCGGCGATATATTGCGATGCATCGGCCGGCGCGATCCACGCCGCGAAGACATGATCGAAGAACAGCACCGCCAGCAGGGCCATGGTGAAGGGCTTGATCAGCCAGTTGACCACAAGCGTCACCAGCAGGCCGCGCGGCTGACGGGCGATGCCCGAGACCGCGCCGAAATCGACTCCGATCATCATCGGATAGACCATCGCCCAGATCAGCACGGCAACGACGAGGTTGATCGAGGCGATCTCGGCCCCGGCGACGGCCTGCACGAGACCGGGCGCGATCACGCCCAGGCCGATGCCGCCGATCATGGCGGCCAGAACCCACAGGCTGAGCCAACGTTCGAACCCGCCCAGTCCGCCGGCATGGGATGCGGAGATATCGGTCATTGCTGTCTCACCCCGCCTGCAACTGGTCTGAACGGGCGCCGATCTGGTCGATGCGGGCCTGCAACGAGGCGCGTTCCAGCGACTCGATCGGCAGGCTGATGAAGGCGGCCAGCCTTGTGGCCAGCATCTGGTGGGTGCGGCTGAAGGCTGCGGCCTGTTCGGCCGCGTTTCCGGTGAATGCGGCCGGGTCGGGCACGCCCCAATGCGCGGTCACGGGATGGCCTGGCCAGACCGGGCAGACCTCGCCGGCTGCGTTGTCGCAGACGGTGAAGACGAAATCCATCCGCGGCGCGTCGGGACCGGCGAATTCGTCCCAGCTTTTCGACCGGATGCCGGCAAGATCGTAGTCCAGCCGTTCCAGCAATTGCAGCGTGCGCGGATTCGGCTGGCGCGAGGGGTGCGAGCCGGCCGAAAAGGCACGGAACCGGCCCGAGGGATCGGCGTTCAGGATCGCCTCGGCGATCAGCGACCGGGCCGAATTGGCGGTGCACAGAAACAGCACGTTGAAGGGCGTGTCGCGCACCTTGTCCTCCGATGGCGAAATGGGTCGGGGCGGGTTGATGAGGTTGTTGACGGCGGGCCTGCACAAATCCGGATTCCCGCCGCAGCAATCGCTGAGCAGGTAATCGACCAGATGTCGCATGGTGGTCAGGTCGGCGAAATAGCGGATCGAACGTCCCTCGCGGCGCTTCGCGATCAGCCCGGCCGCAGACAGCACCGACAGATTGGCCGACAGCGTGTTATCGCGCACCGACAAAGCCTCGGCGATCTGGCCCGCCGGCATGCCATCCGCGCCCGCCCGGACCAGAAGACGGAACACCGACAGGCGCAGCGGCTGGCCGAGGGCGGTAAAACAATCGAGGGCATCTTTCGTTTCCATAATTCACGAATAATGGAACTATCTTCGGGGCGCAAGAGTCATTTTTCCCAGCCGCCAGCGCCGCGCCGAATCCGTCGTCAGCGCCGCGCGACGTTCAGCCAGACGCCCCCATGCGGCCGCAGGGTCAGGATCATCCGCGGCTCTGGCGCGCGGCCGGCTATCGCGGTGAAACGGAATCGCGACAGCAGGGTGGCAAGGATGATCACCGCCTCCTGCATCGCGAACCCGGCGCCGATGCAGATCCGGGGACCGGCGCCGAAGGGAAGAAAGGCATAGCGGTCGGGCGGGGTCAGGAACCGGTCCGGATCGAAGGCATCGGGATTCGTCCACAGCAGATGGTGGCGATGCAGGGCATAGATCGGCAGCATGACCGTGTCGCCGGGACGGACCTCGCGGCCGCACAGCCGGTCATGCGCCTGCGCCGTGCGCGACAGGAAGGCCGCCGGCGGATAAAGCCGCAGGGCCTCGGACACGATGCGCTGGATCAGCGGCAGCCGCTCCATGTCGGCGGCGGCGGCGGCCCGGTCGCCGAGGATCGCCCGCGCCTCGGTCGCTGCGCGGTCCTGCACATCGGGATCGAAGGCGCAAAGATACAGCGCCCAGGCCAGCGTCAGTGCCGTCGTCTCGTGTCCCGCCACGATGAAGGTCAGCAGGTTGTCGCGCAGCTCGTCGCGATTCATGGTGCGTCCGGTCTCGGGATCGTCGGCATCCAGAAGCAGATCCAGCAGGTCGGGCGGACCCTGCCGTTGCGCGGCGGCGGCCCGGTCCGTGATGGCCCGGTCCGCGATCTGCTTCATCTGTCGCAAGCCCTGCCCCGCAAAGATCCGTCCCGGACGCGGCACCCATCGCGGCACGCCGATCACATCCATCAGCGACACCTTGGCGGTCTGCGCGATATAGCCGTCGATGGCGTGATGCACCGCGTCGCGGTCAAAGGATCGTTCCCCCGACAAGGTCGCGTCCGAGATCACCTCGAAGGTCGCGGCCACGGTTTCGGCGAACAGATCCACAGGACCGGACGCGGCCTCGAGACGGCGGCAGGACGCCTCGGCGGCGGCGGTCATCACCGGGCCAAGCGCCTGAACATGGCGCAGCGCGAAGGCGGGCGCGGCGGCTCGGCGCTGCCAGCGCCAGTTCGCGCCTTCGGCGATGAACAGGCTGTCGCCGATTGCCGGTTCCAGGATCAGCTTGGTGACGACCGATTTCGGATAATCCTCGACCCGGTCCTTCAGGATATGGCGCAGGCTGTCGGGATCCATGACCATGTGCCAGCGGATACCGGTCTGTCCCGACACGATGGGCTGACGCAGCGCCAGTTCGGGAATGATCCCCAGCACGTTGCGGCGCGCGATCATCACCGTCCTCAGGATGCCGACGGGACGGGTGGCCAGCGGCACGCGGGCCGGGATGGCGGACACGGGATCATGATGCGTCATGGCACGACGATAGACGGGCGCGACCCGCGGCTCAATCGCCGGTCTGTCGCACCCTTGTGATCGGACGGGCATTGATCGCCCCCGACCGGCGCCGCAATGTGGAAGAATGCGACCTCTCGCATGAACGCGAGGCCGGCCTTGGCCATGTGTTCCTGCGATGTTGCTTGCGCCGCCTGATCGACACCAAAGAGAGAAGACGATGAACCGCACCTCCTCGACCCGCCGCAACCTGCTGACCGGGGCCTTGATGCTGACCGCGCTGCCATTGCTGCGCCCCCTCGCCGCCCTGGCCCAGTCCGAAAGCCAGGCCGCACCGCAGATGAATGTCACCAAAAGCCCCAGCTGCGGCTGTTGCAAGGGTTGGGTGGATCTGGCCCGGCAACAGGGCTTTTCGGTCAGTGTCACCGACACAGACGATTACGAAGGCATGAAGACCGCCAACGCGGTCCCCGAGGCGCTGTGGTCCTGTCACACCGCGGTCATCGACGGCTATGTGATCGAAGGGCACGTGCCCTTCGCGGCAATCCGGACGCTGCTGGCAGAGCGACCCGACATCGCCGGTCTTTCGGTGCCCGGAATGCCGCCCGATTCGCCCGGCATGGGCGGCGGCGCGGATGCGGTTGTGCCCGTCACCGCCTGGGGCGGCACCGCGGGCGACGGCACGCCCTTCGAATTCAAGTCATAGCACGCAGAAAGCCCGCGCCGATCCGGCGCGGGCTTTCGGAAGTTCGCGAATCCCGTGCGATCAGGCCGCAGCCTTCGCCTTTTCGACGATGGCGCCGAATGCCTCGGGCTCGTGGATGGCCAGATCGGCCAGAACCTTGCGATCCACCTCGATCCCCGCCTTCGCCAGCAGGTTGATGAACCGCGAATAGGTCATGTCGGCATCGGCCAGACGGACGGCGGCATTGATCCGCTGGATCCACAGCGCGCGGAAGTTGCGCTTGCGGTTCTTGCGGTCGCGGGTGGCATATTGGTTGGCCTTGTCCACCGCCTGCGTCGCGGTGCGGAAATTGCGCGACCGGTTGCCGTAATAGCCCTTGGCCTTGTCCAGAACCTTCTTGTGACGGGCGTGGGTAACCTTGCCGGATTTAACTCGTGCCATTGTTCAGTCCTCGACGATCAGCGGTTATAGGGCATGTATTTCTTCACGATCCGGGCATCCGCGTCGCTGAGGACGGTGGTGCCGCGCGCATCGCGAATGAACTTCGTGGTGCGCTTGATCATGCCGTGGCGCTTGCCGGCCTGGGCGGATTTCACCTTGCCCGTGGCCGTCATCGAGAACCGCTTCTTGGCGGCCGCTTTGGTCTTCATTTTCGGCATTTTCATCTCCTTCGTATCAGAGTGAACGCGCGACTCGGCAATGCCATTCCGGCCGGCCGCGCGGGTCGAAGCGCGCCCTATAACGGGGCGCGCCAGTCTTGGCAAGAGATGCCGGCCTATTTGCCCGGCGGGGTCATCGCATCGGTCGCGACCCGATCCCAGGCGCGGGCGAGGTCGCCGGCCTGGAACGGTTCGGGATTCAGATAGGCCGCGGCGAAGATCGCGACGATGCCCAGGATCAACGTGATCACGGCGGCGCGCGGCGGCGTCGCCTGGACAAGCTGCACCACGGCCAGCAGGATCGAGACAAGGCCCAGCGCAACGCCGGCCAGCAGCAGATAATCGGACATCGAAACCACCCGTTCTTCTTCGCTGTTGCGGGCTTATTCCGGATCGGAGGCGAAGATCAAGCGTTCGTCGCAAGGCGCGATGCGCACGATGTTGGTCGTGCCCGGCACGTTGAAGGGCACGCCGGCCATGACCACGACCTGCCGCGTCTCGTCGGCGAAGCCGAAATCCCGCGCAGCGCGGGTCGCGTTCACCACCGCCTCCTTGAAGCGGGTCAGACGCGGCGTGATCACGCAATGCGTCCCCCAGGTCAAGACCATGCGGCGCAACACGTTTTCCAGCGGCGTCAGCGCGATGATGGGCACGCGCGGGCGTTCGCGGGCGACCAGACTGACGGTTTTGCCCGACTGGCTGAAGGCGCAGATCGCGGCCACGTCGGTCGTTTCGGCGATCTCGCGGGCGGCGGTAACGATGGCGTCGGCCACACTGTGCAGTTCGGCCTGCCGCGCGGCCTCGATGATGCCGCGATAATTCGGATCGGCTTCGACCGAACGTGCGACGCTGTCCATCGTGGTCACCGCCTCGACCGGATAGGCCCCCGCGGCACTTTCGGCCGACAGCATCACGGCGTCGGTTCCCTCGTAGATGGCATTGGCGACGTCGCTGACCTCGGCCCGCGTCGGCATCGGGCTTTCGATCATCGATTCCAGCATCTGCGTGGCCACGATGACCGGCTTGGCCGCAGCACGGCATTGCCGCACCAGCCGCTTCTGGATCGGGGGCACCGAATGGACCGGCAATTCCACCCCCAGATCGCCGCGCGCGACCATGATCCCGTCGGACGCCTTCAGGATCTCGTCGAAGGCGCGCACCGCCGAGGGTTTCTCGATCTTGGACAGCACCGCGGCTCGGCCCCGGGCCAGGTGCCGTGCCTCCTCCACGTCCTCGGCGCGCTGCACGAAGGACAGCGCCAGCCAGTCCACGCCCAGTTCGCAGGCGAATTCCAGATCCTCGCGATCCTTGTCCGACAGGGCCGCCAGCGGCAACACCACGTCGGGCACGTTCACGCCCTTGCGGTCGCTGATCGTGCCGGCGACGGTGACGGTGCAATTGGCGAAGTCGGCGCCGCATTCATCCACCCGCAGGCGGATCTTGCCGTCATTGACAAGCAGTTCCGATCCCGCCTCCAGCGCGGCGAAAATCTCGGGATGCGGCAGCTGCACGCGATCGGTATCGCCCGGTTCCGCATCCAGGTCGAAGCGGAACCGATCGCCCGCTTCCAGATCGTGACTGCCCGTGGCAAAGCGCCCGACGCGCAGTTTCGGCCCCTGAAGATCGGCCAGGACGGCGATCGGGCGCCCGGTTTCGGCCTCGACGGCGCGGATGGCGTCAAAACGGGCCTTGTGATCGGCGTGGTCGCCATGGCTCATGTTCAGGCGGAAAACGTCGGCGCCGGCATCGAAAAGGGCCCGGATCATCTCTTGCGTCGAGGATGCGGGGCCAAGTGTCGCCACGATCTTCACATTGCGATGTCGTCTCATCATGCGCCCCTTCCACGTTTAGCGCTATCTATGCCGCAAACGCATGCCCGCGGCAACTGGCGTCCGGGAACATTCCGGCCTAGACAGGCTGCACCATGAAAGATGACCATTCCACGACGGAACGTGCCTTCTGGACGCTGGGCGAGGATCGCCCCTCGCGCTGGCTGATCACCTGCGACCACGCGACAAACCGGGTTCCCCGATGGGTCGGCGGCGGCGAACTGGGCATCGCCGACGCCGACATGGGGCGCCACATCGCCTATGATGTCGGCGCAGCCGGGGTGGCCGAACGTCTGGCCGCGCTGATGGATGCCCCCGCGATCCTGTCCGATTTCTCGCGCCTGGTGATCGACCCGAACCGGGGCGAGGACGACCCGACCCTGCTGATGCGTCTTTATGACGGCACGGTGATCCCGGCCAACAAGAGCGCCGACGCGGCCGAACGTCGTCGCAGGCTGGAGCGCCTGCACCGTCCCTACCATGCCGCGCTGGCGCGGCTGGCCGCCCGCCACCCGGCGCGCTGCCTCTGCGCGGTCCACAGCTTCACCCCGCAGCTGCGCGGCCGGCCGCCGCGTCCATGGCAGATCGGCATCCTCTATTCGCACCGCGACGCACGCCTGGGCCCTGCCATGGTCGCGGCCTGCCGCGCGGAAGGCTGGATCACCGGCGAGAACCAGCCCTATAGCGGCCATCTGGACGGCGATTCGATCGACCGTCACGCCCTGTCCCATGGCCGCCCCAACATGCTGATCGAGATCCGCAACGACCTGATCCGGACCGAACAGGGCCAGGCCGAATGGGCCGGAAGGCTGGCTCCGGTCATCGCGCGCGTGCTGGATGAAACGGGACTCTGAACCCTCGCGCTCTTTCCCAATACCTTCGGGGGTCAGGGGGCAGACAGCCCCCGGCGGCCGCCTCAGATCCCGGACTTGCGGCTTTCTTCCAGATAGATCTCGCGCAGGCGGGCCGCGACCGGGCCGGGCTTGCCGCTGCCGATTTCCACGCCGTCGATCTGGACCACCGGCATCACGAAGGCCGAGGCCGAGGTGACGAAGGCCTCGTCCGCGTCCTGCGCCTCGGCGATGGTGAAGCTGCGTTCCTCGACCTTCATCTGCGCCTCGGCGGCAAGACGCAGCACTGCGGCGCGGGTGATTCCGTGCAGGATGTCGTGGGATAATTCGCGCGTCACGATCACCCCGTCCTTGACGATATAGGCGTTGTTGCTGCTGCCTTCGGTCACGTGGCCGTCCTCGACCAGCCAGGCATCGTCGACGCCGCGCGCTTTGGCCTCCATCTTGGCCATCGAGGGATAGAGCAGCTGCACCGTCTTGATGTCGCGCCGCCCCCACCGCAGATCCTCGACGCTGATGATCTTCCAGCCGGTCTTCGACGCTGGCGCATCGGCAAGTCCGGGCTTCGACTGGGTGAACATCACCACGGTCGGGCGCGTTCCTTCGGGCGGATAGGCAAAATCGCGGTCACCGGCATTGCCGCGCGTCACCTGAAGATAGATCAGACCGTCGCCGATTTCGTTTCTTGCAACCAGTTCGCGAAAGGCGGCGGTGTAATCGCTCTCTGACAAGGGATCGGTCATCGCCAGTTCGTTCAGGGACCGTTGCAGGCGCGCCATGTGGCCGGGAAGGTCGATCAGCTTGCCGCCCAGAACGCTGACCACCTCGTAGACGCCGTCGGCCATCAGGAAACCCCGGTCGAAGATCGAGACGGTCGCCCGATCCTCGGGCAGATATTCCCCGTCAACATAGACAATGCGCGTCATTCCGTGTCCCTTCCCTCTGGCCGCGATTTCCGTTCCGCTCTTCGACCCTATCCCGATCCGCGTCAAGCTGCGCCGCGGCGCGCCCGATTTCGCGCTTGCAGCATCGGCCGCGAAACATTATTGCTCATCACGCCCGCGATTCGACAGATGAGGACCAGCGCATGAGCTTTCGCACCCAGCCCCTGCCCCCTGCCCGTCTGAACCGCTGCCAGTTGTTCGGCCCCGGATCCCGCGACAGCCTTTTCGAGAAGATGGCGAAATCGGAAGCCGACGTCATCAATATCGATCTCGAGGACTCGGTGGCGCCGGATGACAAGGAACAGGCACGGAAGAACGCGATTCAGGCAATCGGCGACGTGGATTGGGGCAGCAAGACGCTGTCGGTGCGGATCAACGGGCTGGACACGCCCTTCTGGTATCGCGATGTGGTGGAACTGCTGGAACAGGCGGACGAGCGGCTGGACCAGATCATGATCCCGAAGGCTGGCAACGCCGGCGACATCTACGCCGTGGACGCGCTGGTCACCGCGATCGAACGCGCGAAGGGTCGAAAGAAAAAAATCGGCTTCGAGGTGATCGTCGAAAGCGCGGCGGGCCTGTGCCATGTCGAAGAGATCGCCGCCGCATCGCCCCGGATGCAGGCGATCAGTCTGGGCGCGGCCGATTTCGCGGCCTCGATGGGCATGGCCACGACCGGGATCGGCGGCACGCAGGAAAACTATTACATGATTCGCGAGGGTCAGAAATACTGGTCCGATCCCTGGCACTGGGCGCAGACCGCGATCGTCTCGGCCTGCCGGACGCACGGCCTGCTGCCGGTCGACGGTCCTTTCGGCGATTTCTCGGACCAGGACGGATTCATTGCGCAAGCACGGCGTTCGGCGACGCTGGGCATGGTCGGCAAATGGGCGATCCATCCCGGCCAGATCGCCCTGGCCAACGCGGTCTTCTCGCCCTCCGAGGCAGCCGTGACCGAGGCGAAAGAGATTCTGGCGGCAATGGAAAGGGCCAAGGCCGAGGGCGCGGGCGCCACCGTCTACAAGGGGCGGCTGGTCGATATCGCCTCGATCAAGCAGGCCGAGGTGATCGTGCGGCAATCCGAACTGATCGCCGCAGATTGACGCAACACCCAGCGGGTCCGGACCAGTGGAGGGGGCCGGCCCGCGACGCGGGAGGGACAGGCCCCGTGCGGATCGAACGGGGCCTGTCGCGTCCGCGGCGCCCGTATCGCTGGTCCCCGGAAAGTGCGTCCCGCGGGCCCTCTGCCGGATAGCGCGGGGCGTGACGAAACCGCCGGAGTCCCGTTGTCAGGCCCGGCGCAGCTTGCGGAAAATTCCCGATGCGCCCCAACCCGCGGCGACCGCGACGGCCAGCGACATCAATCCGTAGAGCAGCGGCTGGTCAAAGGCCATGCGGTAGAGCCAGCGTTCCAGACCGACCTTGCGCACTTCGATGGGCGCGCGATAGACGTCGATGACCCGACCGTCGCGCAGCAGGAAGATGCGGGTCTTGTAATCCCCCTCGATCAGGTTGGCGGGCAGCCGGACATCGGCGCGGAACAGGGTCTGGTCGACCAGCTTGACGCTGCCCTGATCCAGCCGGTACAGCCTGTTTGCTTCGCGCAGTCGGATCAGGGCCGCGGTATAGGGCACCACGTCCGCGACCTGATTGTTGCCCCCCATCGCACGCAGGGCAAGCGGCAGCGAGATGCGGTAGCGCTGGTCCCATTCGGGGCGCAGGATCTGATCCAGCGGGCCGGTGGTCGCGACCACGTAGAAACCGGGGGCGGCGCCGACCTCGACCCTTTTGGTGTTGATCCAGATCCCCAGCTTGCGTTCCTTCTTCCAGACCGTCAGCGACTGCGAGGGGGCCTCGATTGTCATGATGACCTGCAGGGGCGGGCCGTCGGGGATCGGGGTCTCGCGCTTGACCGCGCCGTAGATCAGGATCTCGGAGCCGTCGAAACTGGCGGTGATGGCAATGGAATCGCTGGACAGACCCGCCACCACCTGTTCGCCCGGCCTCTCGACGTTCTCGGGCACGATGACGCGCGGGCGGCCGGGATCGGGATAGGTCGGATAGGCGTCCTGCCCGCGGGGCGCCAGCGGCACCGTCGATCCGGGCGCGGTCTGGTCCTGGGCAAGGACCGCCGCCGCGCCCAGCGACACAAGCAGGGTCAGGATCGCCGCCCTTGCCACCATCAGCGCGCCCCCGACGTGATCGAGTAAAGCTCGTCCGGCCTCAGGAACAGATCCAGCGCCAGCTTGCCGCAGACCAGAAGCACCATCAGCGCCAGAAGGATCCGCAGCTGTTCCGCCCGCAGCCGCGCGCCCAGGCTGGTGCCGATCTGCGCCCCGACCACGCCACCGATGATCAGCAGAACCGCCAGCATGATATCGACCGTGTTGTAGCTGACGGCGTGCATCAGCGTGGTGAAGGCGGTCACGAAGGTGATCTGGAACAGCGAGGTGCCGACAACGACCTTGGTCGGCATTCCGAGCAGATAGATCATCGCCGGCACCATGATGAAGCCGCCGCCCACACCCATGATCGCGGCCAGCACGCCCACGGCAAGTCCGACCAGAAGCACCGGGATCGCGCTGATGTACAGCCCCGAGGCGCGAAACTTCATCTTCATCGGCCAGCGATGCACCCAGTTGTGCTGGTGCAGCCGCTTGCGGAAGGTCGGGTTTCGCGACCGGCGCAGGGATCGGATGCTTTCCTGCAGCATCATCATCCCGATCAGGCCCAGAAACACGACATAGGAAAGCTGCACCACCAGATCGACCTGGCCGATCCGCTGCAGCAGCGTAAAGACCCAGACGCCCACCGACGATCCGGCCAGTCCGCCGGCCAGCAGAACCCAGCCCATCCGGAAATCGACGCTCTTGCGTTTCACATGGGCCAGCACGCCCGACACCGACGAGGCCACGACCTGATTGGCGCCCGTGGCCACCGCGATGGGGGGCGGGATGCCGATGAAGAACAGCAGCGGCGTGATCAGAAAGCCGCCGCCGACGCCGAACAATCCGCTCATCAGGCCGACCACGCCACCAAGACCCACCAGCGTGAAGGCGTTGACCGATACCTCGGCGATGGGAAGGTAGATCTGCATGGGCCGTGATGTTTTGCCGTGACGCAGCATGCAGCCACTTGGTCACAAGGTCAAACGGCTTTCGGTTCCTGCGTCAACGGGTTGAAGGCGATGGCGCGGCCCGCTAATCACGATATGGGGATTGCCAGCAACAGGCGCGTCACCCGCGCGCGTCGGGACAGGGACGACCGGATGCGGATACTCATCACCAATGACGACGGGATCAACGCGCCGGGCCTTCAGGTTCTGGCCGAAATCGCGGCCGAAATCGCGGGCCCGGACGGCGAGGTCTGGACCGTCGCGCCCGCGTTCGAACAATCCGGCGTCGGCCATTGCATCAGCTATTCCCATCCCACCATGATCGCCGAACTGGACCAGCGCCGCTATGCCGCCGAGGGCAGCCCGGCCGATTGCGTGCTGGCGGCGATCTCGGACGTGATGGCGGATGATCCGCCCGATCTGGTGCTGTCGGGCGTGAACCGGGGCAACAATTCGGGCGAGAACGTGATGTATTCCGGCACCGTCGGCGGCGCGATGGAGGCCGCGCTTCAGGGCCTGCCGGCGATCGCGCTGTCGCAATACATGGGTGCCGCCACCGCCGTTCTGAACGATCCGTTCGAGGCCGCGCGCCGTCATGGCCCGGCGCTGATCCGCCGGCTGCTGGACCATGGCGACTGGACCTCGGACCAGGATTTCCGGCTGTTCTACAACATCAATTTTCCGCCCTCCGGTGCCGAGGGGGTGCGCGGGACGCGGGTCGCCGCGCAGGGCCGCCGGCAGGGAACGCGCTTCGGTGTCGTGCCCTATACCGCGCCGAACGGGCGGCGCTTCATGTGGGTCGCGGGCGGGTCGCAGACGGCGCCTGCGGGCGCGGGCAGCGATGTGGACGCGAACATGCGGGGCTACGTCTCGGTCACGCCGATGCGCGCCGATCTGACCTGCCATGCCTCGCTGACGGGGCTTGCCGCCTCGCTGGACGAGGATCATGATGCGGAAAGTCCCGCCAGCCAGCCCGGAACCGCCTGACAATGCCCGCAGACGATCACCAGGACGACGACAGCCCGGCCGAGCGCAAGATGCGCTTTCTGTTCCAGTTGCGGTCGCGCGGCGTGACCGATCCGCGCGTGCTGGCGACGATGGAGCGGATCGACCGGGGTCTGTTCGTGCGCGGCCAGTTCGCCGACCGCGCCTATGAGGATACGCCGCTTCCCATCCCCTGCGGACAGACGATCAGCCAGCCCTCGGTCGTCGGCCTGATGACCCAGGCGCTGAATGTCGGCCCGCGCGATACGGTGCTGGAGATCGGCACCGGCTCGGGCTATCAGGCGGCAATCCTGTCGGGGCTTTGCCGGCGGGTCTATACCGTCGACCGCCACCGCCGTCTGGTGCAGGAGGCAGAGGCGATCTTCCGGGAACTGGATCTGTTCAACATCACCGCGCAGGTCAGCGACGGATCGCGGGGCCTGCCCGATCAGGCGCCCTTCGATCGCATCATCGTCACCGCCGCGGCCGAAGATCCGCCGGGGCCGCTGTTGGCACAATTGAAGATCGGCGGTATCATGGTGGTTCCGGTGGGGCAGTCCGATACGGTGCAGACGCTGATCCGGGTGACGCGGACCGAGACCGGTTTCGACTATGACGAATTGCGGCAGGTCAGGTTCGTTCCGCTGGTCGAGGGGTTGGGACAGACATGACCCCCGCGCGGCGGCAGAGGCAGACAGGCCAAGGATGACAGCATGAGCAGGACCTACAGGCTGATCGGGGGCGCCAGCGCGGCAGTTCTGTTGCTGGCATCCTGCGGGGCGAACGGATTCGACCCCGATCTGCGCCGGATGATGCCCGGCGCGCTGAGCACCGCCGAGGCGGCCGCGACCGCCGCCCCGCGGCCGCAGCCGGACAGTCGCGGGCTGATTTCCTTCCCCGATTATCAGATCGCCATCGCCAGCAGTGGCGACACGCCGGCCACGATCGCCGCGCGGCTGGGCCTGGGCGCCGACGAACTGGCCCGCTACAACGCCCTGCCGGTGAATGCCTCGCTGCAACAGGGCCAGACGCTGGTTCTGCCGCGCCGTGTCGCCGACGCAACCGGCGCGGCGGCGCCCGCGGCCCGCAGCGGCGGCGCGCCCCCGGCCGGCGCCGCGCCCGACAGCCCGGCCTCGACCGCGTCTTCGGTCGGCGGCCAGCCCCGGCAGCATGTCGTCGCCGCGGGCGAAACCGCCTGGTCGATTTCGCGCAGATACGGGGTGTCGGTCCAGGATCTGGCCCGTTGGAACGGGTTGCCCTCCAACATGTCGGTGCGACTTGGCCAGCGGCTGATCGTGCCGATTCCGGGCCAGCGCGCGCCCGATCCGGCAGCGATCACCACCGCGCCGGGCAGCGGCAGCCCCACGCCGCGTCCGCCCTCGGCCGCGGATCCGCTGCCGCGCGAGGATACCGCCCCCGCCTCGAAACCCGCGCCGGCGCCGGACGGCCCCGATCTCGGCTCGACCCGGACCGCCGCCTCGGGTGGCGGCCGTTTCAGCATGCCCGTTCCGGGCGCAATCATCAGTGTCTATGAAAAGGGCAAGAACGAGGGGATCGACATCGCCGCCCCCGCCGGAACACCGATCAAGGCGGCTGGCGCCGGCGTCGTCGCCGCGATCACGCAGGACACATCCAGCACGCCGATCCTCGTGATCCGCCATGATGGCGGGCTGATGACGGTCTATACCGGCTTCGGATCGCTGGACGTGGCCAAGGGCGCCAGCGTCGGCAAGGGCCAGACGCTGGGCAAGGCGGGCAAGGGCGGCGTCGTCCATTTCGAGGTCCGCCGCGGCTTCGAAAGCGCCGATCCGGAAGATTATCTGGGCTGATCCTCCGCGGCTGCCCCAGCACCTGTGCCCCGAGGATGTCATCCACGCAGGCCTCGGTCCGTCATTCCGCCTGCGGCTCTGGAAATGGTGCCGGTTGCAGGAATCGAACCCGCGACCTTCTGATTACAAATCAGCTGCTCTACCTGCTGAGCTAAACCGGCCCATCGCCTGCGATACCGCGCGCGGCAGGCTTGCGCAAGCCAAGGTTGGCGCGCGCCAGCAGCGCCACCGCCAGAAGTCCGACCGCCATCACCAGCAGGGCGGCCGGCGCCGCGTTGCCGAGATCCTCGAGACTGGCCTTTTCGTGGGCGCGGGTGGCCAGCGTCTCGTAATTGAAGGGACGAAGCAGCAGGGTCGCAGGCAATTCCTTGCCGCTATCGACGAAGACCAGCAACAGGGCCGACCCGACCGAGCCCTTCATCAGCGGCAGGAACAGATCGCGCAAGACCCCACCCGCATCCCGGCCAAGCGACCGGGCGGCCATCGGCAGCGACGGCGGGACGCGGGTAAAGCCGCCGTCGATCGCGCCCTGGGCGATGGCGAAGAACCGCACCAGATAGGCCAGCACGATGGCCGCGCCGCTGCCGGTCAGGATCAGCCCGGGATCCGTCCCCGTCAGGGCCAGCCAGCCATCGGCCAGGCGGTGATCCAGCGCCGCCAGCGGGAACAGGATGCCGACGGCCAGCACCGCCCCCGGCGCCGCATAGCCGATGGTCGTCACCGGCATCAGCAGGCGCGGCAGCGCGCGGCCCGACAGGCGCACGCCATAGACCATGACCAGCGCCAGGAGGACGGTCAGGACCGAGGCCGTCGCGCCAAGGGTGATCGTGTGCCAGGCCGCCCTGGCCAGCCCCGGCGTGATCCAGCCCTGCGGATAGGCCAGCGCATAGTTCAGGATCACGCCGACCGGCAGGATGAAGCCGAGGGCAAAGGGGATGAAGCAGGCGATGCTGGCGCCGGCCGCCGCCGGTCCGCGCAGAGGCTGGCGCAGGATCGGTCGCGGCTGACGGGCGCTTGGACTATAGCGCGCATTGCGGCGGCCGAACCGTTCCCACAGGGCCAGGATCATCACCACCAGCAGGATCACGCAGGCAATCTGCGCCGCCCCGCCCGCGTTGCGACGTTCCAGCCAGGTCGTGAAGATGCCGGTATTCAGCGTCTGCACGCCGAAATAGCTGACCACACCATAATCCGCGACCGCCTCCATCATCGCGATGGCCGATCCGGCCACGATGGCGGGACGGGCCAGCGGCAAACCCACGCGACGGAACAGACCCCAGCCGCCGGTTCCAAGCGCGCGAGCGACCTCGTAGGCGCCGCCCGATTGCTCGTGCAGGGCTGCGCGGGTCAGCAGATAGACATAGGGAAAATTCGCCGCCGCCATGACCAGAATCGCAGCCTCCAGCGAGCGGACCTGCGGAAACCAGTAATCGCGAGCACTGGCCCAGCCGAACCAGCCGCGCAAGGCCATCTGGACGGGGCCGGAATAATCCAGAAAATCGGCCAGGGCATAGGCGCCGATATAGGCCGGCACGGCCAGGGGCAGCAGCAGGGCCCATTCCAGCAGACGGCGGCCGGGAAAGTCATAGAGACTGACCAGCCAGGCCGCGCCCGCCCCCATCGCGGCCGCCAGCATCCCCGTTCCGGCCGCCAGGATCGCGGTATTCATCAAATAGCGTGGCATCACGGTGGCCATCAGATGCGGCCAGATGTTCTCGGACGGGTTCAGCGCCAGCCAGATCACCGTGCCAACCGGAAGCAGGACCAGGGCCGCGATCAGGCCGGCCGCGACGGACCAGGCGCGGCCGCTGCCCTGACGCAGGCCGTGGTCGTGACGATGAGGATGCGATGCAATTTCAGGCGCGCTCATTCACCCTGCGTTAATCCAAAGGCGTTTGACTGTCCATCAATGGCAGCTACTCTTGCCACGCCAGAAAAGAACCGGACCGAAGAAAGAACGAGGCCGAGCGGATGGAGATGGTGTTTCACCTCGGGGTGCATTGCACCGACGGGGACCGGCTTCTGAAGACCCTGCTCAACAACCGCGAATGGCTGCTGGGCAAGGGAACCGAGATCGTCACCCCGCAACGCCATCGGGGCCTGTTCGAAGAGGCGCTGATGGCCCTGAACGGCGGCCGCGCCACGCCCGAGATGGAACAGATCATGCTGGACGCGATGCTGACCGCCGAGGCGCCGCGCCGCGTGGTCCTGTCCACGCCCACCTTCATGGGCGCGCCGGGCCGGGTCTGTGGCCGCAACGAGGGGCTGTATCCGCAAATGGGGTCGCGCGCGGCGGCGCTGGCCAGCCTGTTCCCGCAGGCACAAGCGGAATTTTTCCTGGCGATCCGCAATCCGGCGACGTTGCTGTCCGAAGTCCTGCCGATCTTCACCGGCGGCGGCTATGACAAGCTGCTTCAGGGCAACCGGCCGCAGGATCTGCGCTGGCGCGACGCGATCCGGCGGCTGGTCCGGTCGGTTCCCGGTCGCCGCATCGTGATCTGGTGTCACGAGGACGTGCCGCTGATCTGGCCCGAAATCGTGCGGCTGGCCGGAAAGATCCCGGCCGACGCGCCGCTGTCCGGCGCCCTGGTCTACATGCAGGAAATTCTCGGCGATTCGGGGCTTGCGATGCTTCAGGAGGCACTTGGCGGCCGCGACCAGCTGAGTGTGCAGCAACGGCGCGAAATATACGCCCGCATCCTTGCCGATCACGCCCCCCGGGACGCGATGGAACAAGAGGTCGCCCTGCCAGGCTGGACGCAGGACATGGTCGACGAGATCACCGATCTCTATCGCAGTGACGTGGCCGAGATCGCGGTCCTGCCGGGGGTCGAGTTCGTCCTGCCCTGAAAGGCGCGGGCGCAGGAAGGCTCAGGCCGGGATCGCGGCGCGGCAATCCGGCCGCGAACACCCCATCCTTCCGCGCGCCGCAACCGGCGCCCGTCAGCCCATGCCAAGGGCGGATTTGTACATCTCCAGGATGGCCTCTTCCTCGGCCACGTCGTCACGGTCGCGCTTGCGCAGGGCGACGATCTTCTTCATCACCTTGGTGTCATAGCCGCGGGCCTTGGCCTCGGCCATGACCTCTTTCTGGCGCTCGGCGATGTCCTTTTTTTCTGCCTCAAGCTGTTCGAACTGCTCGATGAACTGGCGCAGCTCGTCGGCGGCGACACCATAGGCCTGATCGTCCTGCATCTTTCGTCCCTATCTGTTGCCACGGGTCGGTCCCGCGACGTCATCATCTGGCGCGCAGGGTTAGTCGCTCTTGTTCCGGGGTGCAATCGCCGCTAGGCCACCGGCATGATATCGCGCCCATCGCGGAGACAGATCGCCATGACCATCTTCGACATTCTCGTCTGGCTCGGAGCCGCGCTGACGCTGGCCGGCGTGGCCTTGCTGATCGGTTGCATCGCGATCGTCGCGCGCGCGCGCAAGGCCGGGCTGGACGATGCCGCGCTGCGCGCGCGGATGCGGCGCGCGCTGGTGCTGAACATGGCGGCGCTGGCCCTGTCGGGCATCGGGCTGGTCCTGGTCATCGTGGGCATCTTCCTGGCCCCGTGACTTGACCCTTTCAGGGGCCCGGCCGCATCATGTCGGCAAACGGGCAGGAGCATGCGATGAATCCCGAACCGACCACCGGCCTGCGATGACGGGCGGTGCGGCAGCAATCGTGACGGCGATTTTCAGGCCGTGGAGGCGCCGCGCATGAGGGCGCTGGTCCAGCGCGTCACCGAGGCCTCGGTCGAGGTCGAGGGCCGGCCGATCGGCCGCATCGGACCGGGTCTGCTGGTGCTGGCCTGCGCCATGCGCGGCGATGACGAGGCGATGGCCGAGAAGCTGGCCGCGCGGGTGGCAAGGTTGCGCATCTTCGGGGACGAGGCGGGCAGGATGAACCGGTCGCTCATCGACATGGGGGGCGGCGCGCTGGTCGTCAGCCAGTTCACGCTGGCCGCCGATACCCGTTCGGGCAACCGCCCCGGCTTTTCCGCGGCGGCCGCGCCCCACGACGGGCGCAGGCTCCTTGATTGCTTCGTGGACGGCCTGCGCGGAGAGGGCGTTGCCGTCGAGACCGGCCAATTCGGCGCCGAGATGAAGCTGCGGCTTCTCAACGACGGACCGGTCACGATCTGGCTGGACAGCGCAGACCGCGCTTGACTTGTCGCGACGGTTCCCCCATCTGAGCCATGTCGCCGTCCGCTGCCGCGTGAGCAGCCGCGAGATTTCGCCCCAGGCCTGCGACGATAATCCAGTTTCCCATTCACGCGGGGAGGCTTGCGGGCTTCTCGTATTGCGCCCGCACCCCTGCTGATCGCCGCGCCGATGATGTGCGTGGCCACTGCTTTCGTGTCCGATACGGGGGATGCGAGGGCCTGAAAGTTTTTGATGGACCAGAAGAACAACAATCGCCGTCCTTTCCATGGCGGCAAGGGCAAGGGGCGTCCCGCCCCGCAACCCGCCGCGAATCAGGGCCGCCGCGCGGTCTCACGCGATCCGCTGCCCAGCGGCCCCTTTGCCGAAATGGGGATCGATCACCGCATCAATGCCAATATCGCCGCGATGGGGCTGGTCACGCCGACACCGATCCAGGAACGGGGCATTCCCTCGGTCGTGGCGGGGCGCGACGTGCTGGGGCTGGCCCAGACCGGCACCGGCAAGACGGCGGCCTTCGGGCTGCCCATGCTGACCCGGCTGATCAACTTCGGCAAGAAGCCCGATCCCAAGACCTGCCGCGCGCTGATTCTGGCGCCGACGCGCGAATTGGCAACGCAGATCGCCACCAATATCGACGCCTATGCCGAGGGCACCCCGATCCGCAGCTTCCGCGTCGTCGGCGGCGCCTCGATCAACGTCCAGATGGAACGGCTGTCGCGCGGCGTCGATGTGCTGATCGCCACGCCCGGCCGCCTGATCGACCTTATCGAGCGACGCGCGGTCGATCTGTCGCAGACCACCTATCTGGTTCTGGACGAGGCCGACCAGATGCTGGACATCGGCTTCATCCATGCGCTGCGCCGGATCGCCAGGATCCTGCCGAAGGAACGGCAGACGCTGCTTTTCTCGGCCACAATGCCGAAGCTGATGTCGGAACTGGCCGACACCTATCTGACCGATCCGGTCAGGGTCGCGGTAAACCCTCCGGGCCAGGCCGCCAAGCAGATCGAGCAAGGCGTGCATTTCGTCACGCAAGGCGACAAGGCGACGCTGCTGGCAGAATATCTGTCGAAACATCCCGGCGAATTGGCCATGGTCTTCGGTCGCACCAAGCATGGCAGCGAAAAACTGTCCAAGCTTCTGGACAAGTGGGGGTTCAAGGTCGCGGCGATTCACGGCAACAAGTCGCAGGGTCAGCGCGAACGCGCCCTGGCCGCGTTCCGCGCCGGCCAGACCCAGATTCTGGTGGCCACCGATGTGGCGGCGCGGGGTCTCGATATTCCCGAGGTCGCCCATGTCTATAATTACGATCTGCCGAACGTGCCCGAGAATTATGTCCACCGCATCGGTCGCACCGCCCGCGCCGGACGCGACGGCCGCGCCGTGGCCTTCTGCGCGCCGGCCGAAATCGGCGAATTGCGCGCCATCGAAAGGGCGATGAAATCCGCCATCCCGGTGATCGGCGGCGAGGTTCCGCCGCCCGCCGCGGCCTCGGCCGGTCGCGGGCCTCGCGGTCGCGGCAAGCCGATCGATGGCGGCGCGAACAAGCGTCCCGCCCGGCGTCCTTCACGGCAGCCCAGAAGCCGGCAGGCGAAGGCCTGAGCGTCGGCCTGCGGGATTTGGGTATTTGGGCAACGAAGAAGCCGCGGGATGTTGGTCCTGCGGCTTTTTCATGCCACCCGCAAACGCGGCCGGGGCAGCGACGCGGCCGCAGCGCACCATGCCAGCACCCCGCACAAGGCGATCGCGGGCACCATGGTGGCGGCGCTGTTATCCATGAACGGTCCGGTCACGGCGATCATCGCGCCTCCGGTCAGCATCTGGATCGTGCCCCCCAGCGAGGAGGCAAGGCCCGCGATGTCGGGATGGGGGTCCAGCGACATGACCATCGCCGTGGGGATGACCAGCCCGAGGAAGGCATTGGCGCAGAACAGCCCGGCCACCACCACCGGCAGCGCGTCAAGGCCGATCCAGACGAGCCCGGTCAACGCGACGCCCAGGACCGCGAAACCGGTGATGGCCAGCGCGATCACCCGCTCCATACCGAAACGGTCGGCCATGGGGCCGGCGAATTGCGAGGCGGTGAAGAAGCCCACGGCATTGATCGCGAAGGCCAGCGAAAAGCCGGTCGGCGACAGGCCGTACTGGCGCGTGTAGACGAAGCTGGCCGCGGACAGGAAGACGAAGAAACTGGCCAGCCCGAAACCGCCGATCATGGTCAGCCCCATGAAGCGGCGGTCCGACAGCAGCCGGCCGGCACCGCTCAGGATCGGGCGCAGCTGCACGGGGCGGCGATGTTCGACCGGCAGGGTCTCGGGCAGAACGAACAGGGTCAGGCACAGGCTGAAGGCGGCCGCGGCGGCAAGAACCGCGAAGATCTCGCGCCAGCCGCCCCAGGCCATGACCAGCGAACCGGTCAGCGGCGCCAGCATCGGCGATACCGAGATGACGATCATGATCGCGGCCATCATTCGGGCCGCCGCCGGCCCGGTCGCCAGATCGCGGATCACCGCCCGCGGCACCACCATCAGCGTGGCCGAGCCCAGCCCCTGCAGTGCCCGCGCCGCGATCAGCCAGCCGATCGAGGGGGCCAGAATCGCGGCAAGCGTGGCGGCCAGAAAGATCGCGGTGCCGATCACGATGGGCATTTTTCGGCCCAGGGCATCGGCCATCGGACCATAGACCATCTGGGCGATGCCGAAAGTGATGAAATAGGCTGTCAGCGTCATTGCCGCTGCGGTCTCGGACGTGTTCAGATCCCTGGCGACCTGCGGCAGCGCAGGCAGATACATGTCCACCGCGAAGGGGCCCACCGCGGCAAGAAGACCCAGCACAAGGGCCATGCGGAACAACGGATCGCGCATTGGAACAACCTGATCTGTGACTGCGAAAAGACAGGGCACCGCGCGACGGCGACGTTCGCCACGGCGACGCGGTTGTGCCAGAAAACGGACTTCCTGGCAATCTCCGCGGCTTGCCCGCGCACCGGCCCGGCGCTATCTGGCGCCATGGCAAAGCTGTATTTCCATTACTCGACCATGAACGCGGGCAAAAGTACACTGCTGCTGCAAGCCGCCCATAATTACCGCGAGCGCGGCATGGCGACGCTGCTGCTGACAGCGGCGCTGGACGGGCGCGAGGGACACGGCCGGATCGGCAGCCGCATCGGCATCGGCGCCGAGGCGCTGACCTTCGATGCCGCGACCGACATGGTCGGGCTGATCGAAAGCCGGGGTCGCGGTTGCGCCTGCATCTTCATCGACGAGGCACAGTTTCTGAGCCGCCATCAGGTCTGGCAACTGGCGCACGTGGCCGACGATCTGCGCATTCCGGTCATGTGCTATGGACTGCGGGTCGATTTCCGCGGCGAATTGTTTCCCGGCTCGGCCGCGCTGCTGGCTTTGGCCGACGATCTGCGCGAGGTCCGCACGATCTGCCATTGCGGGCGAAAGGCCACGATGGTGATCCGGCGCGGCGCAGACGGCGGCGCGCTGACCGAAGGCGCGCAGGTGCAGGTCGGCGGAAACGAGACCTACCTGTCCTTGTGCCGCCGTCATTGGCGCGAGGCGACGGCGCGACAGCGCCCCGCCTAGCCGGCGGGATTGGCCGGCGCGTCCTGCCGCAGCACGCTGAACGAACAATCGTTCAGGAAAGACAGAAAATCCTCGGGCCGCATCGCGCGCATCGATACGTCGTGCTGCGTCGCCCAATCGAAAAGCAGCGTGCAATCGCGATCGGTGCGTCCCATCGACCAGCCATCGAACTGCCGCTGCGCGATGGGCGAGCGCAGCAGCAGCTCGACATCGCGATGTCGGGGATCGGCAAGGATGTCTTCGTAGAGCGAATCAAGATTGTCTGCCGGGCCTTCGATCCACTGGTAATAGACATCGGCTTCGCGATGCAGCAACCCGGTGATGCCCAATCGTGCGTTGCGCAACGCCGCCTTGACCAGCATATCCCGTTCCTCGGCGCCGTTCGGCGGCACCAGAGATTCGCTGCGATAGAGGATTGCCGACAATGTACGGGGCACGAAGACCTCCTCATTCTCGTGGCACTTGACGCTTCTTAACCTGAAACGACCGGCACCATCCATATAAGTTTTGTTAAGTTTCAGCCCGTTGCCTTTGGCTGAGATGGACAAGCACGATCAGCGCCCCTGTGCGCAACCGGCTTGCCGGATTCCCGGCGGCCTGCCAAGCTGGTCGCGGGGAGAGAATGACCATGGATGGCGAACAACATTGTCGCAAGAAGCTGGATGCCGCCGAAATGGGCGTGATCGCGCATCTCTATCGCGGCGAGGTCTATCGCTCGACCATCTGGCGCACGCGGCTGGACACGACGACGAACTGGTCGGTGGTGACGCTGGGCGTCGCCCTGTCGATCACCTATTCATCGCCCCAGGCGTCGCCGCTGCCGCTGGTTCTGGTCGGCATCCTGATCATCTTCTTCCTGATGCTGGAAGCGCGGCGATATCGCTATTTCAACGTCTGGCGCGCCCGCTGCCGGTGGATGGAACTGCATTTCATGGCGCCGATCCTGAAGGAAGGCGATCTGCATCTGGAGGAACACTGGCAGGACCGGCTGGCCGAGGATTATCTGCATCCGGCCTATCATGTCAGCATGTGGACCGCGATCGGTCGGCGGATCCGGCGCAATTATGTCTGGATCCTGCTGATCCAGGCCGTGGCTTATCTGGGCAAGCTGATCGTGCATCCCGACCCGCTGGTCTCGGCCGGCCAGTTGCTGGAACGCGCCGCCATCGGACCGTTTCCGGGCTGGCTGGTCCTGGGGGTCGGGGCGTTCTACTGCATAAGCTGGTCGATCATCGCCATCCTCAGCGGCAAGCAGGACGCGGAACGCGCGCGGATGCGGCGCGACGCCCTGGGCATGGGCTGAGATCCGGCCGACCGCGCCTCAGCCCTGGGGCGTCATCGCCTTGCGTTGACGATTGCGCTCCAGCCCCAGCCTGCGCTCGCGCCAGATGATCAGGATCCCGGCCAGAATGACCACCGCCGCGCCGGTCAGCACGACGGCCGTCGGCGCCTCGGCAAAGAAGAACCAGCCGATGGCGATGGCCAGGATCATCGAGACATATTCGAAGGGCGCGATCAGCGAGGCATCGGCAAAGCGATAGGCCGAGGTCAGAAAGATTTGCCCGAACCCGCCCAGAATGCCGGTCGTGATCAGCAGCGCCAGCGTCCGGGCATCCGGCGCCACCCAGCCGAAGGGCAGCGTGGACAATCCCAGCACCGCCGAGGTGACCGAGAACCAGAAGACGATGGCCGAGGTGCGTTCTTCCTGCACCAGCCGGCGCACGAAGATCTGCGCCAGCGCGGCACAGAAGGCGCCGCCAAGCGCCACGACGGCGCCCAACTGGTTTCGGTAATCGCCCGCCCCGGACATGTTGAGTTGCGGCGACAGCACGATCAGCACGCCGGCAAGTCCCATCCCGACCATGCCCAGGCGGAACAGGCGCACGTCCTCGCCCAGAAACATCGCGGCGAAGACGACGACCAGCAGCGGCGCGGCATAGCCGATGGCGGTCGCCTCGGGAAAGGACAACAGCGACAGCGCCCAGAAATTCAGCCCCATGGCGGCGGTGCCGATGATGCCGCGATAGACATGGCCCAAGGGCCGAAAGGTGCGCAGGCCCACGCCGATCTCCTGGCGCAAGGCCAGCCAGGCCAGAATCACCGGAATGGCAAAAAACGACCGGAAGAAGACCTGCTGGCCGGGCGGCACGCCGAGGCTCTTGTCCGCGGTTGCCTTGACCAGCGCCGCCATCACCGTGAAAACCGCGACGCTGGCGCATTTCAGGACGATCCCTGCCAGCGGACGCTGGGTCGTCAGGCGTGACGAGGGCTGACGATCGGAAGGCTGGCGCATGATCGCATATCCGTGACGGGGGCCTTGTGTCGCTAGGACGCGCGGCGGTCAAGGTCAAGCGGCGGCGACGCGGGCCGCGGGCGGCGGCGGCGCG
>DBFD01000011.1 GCA_002294185.1 Paracoccus sp. UBA889 | reverse complement strand
TCCGCCGGGGTGTCGGCGTTTCTGCCACGGGTCATGCGATGCCTCTTTTGCTGAATCCGGCCCGCACGGGATGCGCGGACCGGCAGGTTTCATGGCGTTTTTCGATCACGACCTGTTCTGGACATCGCCCAGGTTCTGCTTCTCGGCCTCGGTTTCGGCTGCGCCCGCGATCCGCTCGCCCGAGGACTTGGCCTTGTCGATCGCCGATTTCGCCGCGCTGTCCACCTCGTCCCGGGTTTCTTGCGCGATCTTTCTGGCTTCGTCGGTCGCGGCCTCAGCGACCTTGCCGAGTTTCTCTTTCTCCTCGGCGTAAAGACGTTCGGCCTCTTCCATCAATCGATCGCTCTGTTCGCCCAGATAACGGTCCTCGGTCCGGCTGCGCGGCAGTGCCGCACCAATGGCGGCGCCGACGGCAAGGGCAAGCGCACCCGCGATGAGCGGCTGTTCCTCGAAGATATCGACGGCCATGTCGCGGCCTTGACGGGCATATCGCAGCGACGCATCGCGTGCCTCGATCGCGCTTTCACGCGCGGCGATCACGCGATCGCGTGCTTCCTCGGACAGGGCCTCGGTGCCCTCGGCCAGCCGCGCCCGCATGGCTGCCGCGCGATCCGATGCGCTGGTCGCCGCAGCGCGCGCGCTGTCGGCAACCGCGCGGCCGGTATCCGCCACCCCATCGGCGGCACCCTTGACCGTATCCGTGACCGATCCGGCCGCGCGTCTGGTGGTATCCGCGACAGAGGCGCCAGGGCCGCGCCCCGATCCCCCGGCCCCGGACGCCGCCTCCGAGGCATTCCCGGCGACGCCCGGGGCGGTGTATTCTGCCCGCGATGACAGGCCAAGTCCGTCACTGTCATGGTCTCGCGCCCAGGAGGGGGTGTTTTCGGGCCGCGCGAAACGTCCCGTCCCGGTCACGGGCCGGGACCTGTGATCATCCGCGACACCGCTACGCGCATCGTGACCGTGCCGGCGGCCATACCGGCCGTCCTTGTCGTCATCATCGAACCGGCCATGGCGCGCATCGCGGGCGGCATGGTCGTGCCCGCCGCTTCTGTCGCTCAGCATGAGCCAGGCGAGGCCGGCCCCGGTCAGCGCCAATGCCAGCGGATTGCGCTTCACCGCATCCGATACGGAACGGCCGATATCGCCGCCATGCTCGCGGACCTGATCACTTACCTGCCGCGCGAGGCTTTCGATCGAAAACCTGTCTTGCAGGTCCGACAGCGTATTGGTCAGACCGGCGCGTTCGCGTTCGATATCGCGTTCGATCTCTTTGGGGGAACGGGTCTCATTGGTCATCATAGGCCTCCTTCACGGCGCGCGCGTCGCGCTTGACGTTCTTCGCGGTCCTGCTGGGGGCGAGACTGCTGAGTTTCAGGTTGTCCTTGCCCTTCTTGAGCATCACGTAGGCGATGATCGCGAAGACGACCCCGACGATCAGCGCCGACCAGCCGCCGGGGATCCCGGCCTCGGTCAGGGCGGCGACAAGGGCGGCAGACAACACGTTGAGAGCGGTCAGCGCCACCACGAGGGCGCCGATGATCAAGCCGATGGCGGCGCCGGCATTGTTGACGTTTTCGTTGATTTCCGCACGGGCCAGATCGACCTCGTTGCGAACCAGGCTGCTGACATGGGACAATGCGTCGTTCAGCAAGCCGCTGGCGGACTTGTTCGGTTCGGTGCTCATGCTGATGTTCCTTTCGCTGTCGTGACGGGGGCCGGGCTCTGCAGCGGATCGGCGGCTGCGGGGCCGGACATGCCAGCCAACGAGGGGTTGGCGGGCTGTGATGGCCTGCTGCCTGACGCCTTGGCGAACCGGGTCGCTGCAAACCCAAGGAGTGCCGCGCCCCCCAGGAAAGCCAACGGATTGCGCCGCGCAAAGTCGTTGAGGGTTCCGACGACCTCGCCCAAATCCTTGTTTCGCATGGCTTCCGAGGCATCGGCCAGCCCGTCCGCGATCTGGCTGAAGGTGCGTTCCTGAGGCGATCCGTCACGCATCTCATCGGCCGCGGTCCGCAGCGCGGAGGCGACATCCTTCACCTCGCCCGCCAACGCGCCCTTGGCCTTGTCGGCCTGTCGTGTCGCTTCGTGGGAAACCTTCCCGGCCACATCCTGCGCCCGCTCCTTCACCTCTTCCGACGCCGAGCTCGCAGCCGACTTGGCCCTGCTCGTCGTGTCCTGGTGCGCAGTAGGCTTCTGTTGGTCAGTATTCGTCACAGCTAAATCCTTTCGAGTTGCGCGATCCGCTTGCAGACCGCGAGAATGGGACGGTCACGGATCAGCGGGGCGGTCACGGTCCAGGCCACCTTGCCCGCGCCGCGCGGTCAGCCCGCCCGTGCTGCGGGCGCGACAAGAACGGGCCGCACCCATGACATCCTTGCCGGGTTTCATCGAACTTGTGGGCCGCCCTCTGTGCCGGCGTTTCGCGCGAATCCCCCGATCACATGCCGATCCATGACAACGTGGCGACGTTTCCGCCCGCGGCAGTCAGGGATAGTCGTTCCGAGGGGCCGGGTGTGCCGGCCAGAAATCCACAGAGGTGCAGCCCGAACACTCATGAAATTCGCAACAGGGCTTTCGCGGGAAAACCGGGATCGCCCGTTGGTCCGGCGGCATGAACGCTTCCACGCCGCCGAACCCTTGTCTGGCCTCTGAGCCTGGTCGTCGTCAGTTCGACATCGAACCCGCAGCGCCGCGCTTCTGTTCGATCGCGTCGGCGGCCTTCATTTCCGGGGTGTCGGTGCACGCCGTAATGACCTCCTCGACCGGGATCTCGAACATTCCGCTGACGCGCATGATGGCGACGTCGCCACCGGCGCTGCCAGCCTGGCTGCCGCCGGCATCGGCGGACATTCCGCCGCCCGATTGTCCGCCACCAGACGCCGATGCCGAGGCATCCGCACCTGCCGCGGTCGCGCTGCTGTCAGTGGCCATCGTCGTGTCCGACGCCGCCCCGCTGGAGCCGCTGTTGGCAGAGGTGTTCGCATCTCTCGTGATCGCGCTGCCATCGGCCGCGGTCGCGGCATCCGATGCCGGCTTGTCCATGGCGCTGTTGGCAGAGGTGTTGGCATCGCTTGTCACGGTGCTGCCATCGGCCGCAGTCGTCGCAGAGCTGTCGCCGGATGCGGACCCTGTCGCGCCTGACGCCCCCGCCGCAGCCGACTGGCCGCCGCCTTGACCGGCCGACATTCCTGCATCGCTGCCTTTCTTGTACCCGGCGATATAATACAGGGTGCCCGGAACCAGCGCCGTGTCCATGGCAGTAATGTCCGCGCAGGTCACGGAATCCGGGCTTTGTTCTTTGCCCGTGGTCTGTTTGCCCGCAGATTCGGACTGAGCCAGTGCCATATTCGCCGACAAGGCGCAGATGGCGGTGGTCGCTGCGATCCTGATTTTCATTGGCATGATTGATTTCCTCCTCCGGCTGAATTTCAACCATCGGGGAAACCCGGCGCCCAAGGCGGCGGTTCCTGAAGCTTTTGTTAATCGGAACGCGGCGGAGAGGCTGCTGGCAGCGACCGCCCGCGAAATCATTTCGGCCAGGAAACAAGGGCGCGGACGTGATCCGTTGCCAGCCTGCGGCGCCATGTCCGGCCCGGCGTTGAACCCACATCGTGGACTGCGGGCAAGGGATCAACCAGAGGGCGCGACCTTCCGGAGATGGGACAGGGCAGGGCCCAGCAGGTCGGGGTCGGCCTGCGACGAACTGACCGCGCAAACCGGATAGGGGAATTGCGGCGCGTCCGGGACAAGGTGCAGTGCGCCCGAGGCGAGATGGGGCGCGATGTCGCGCTGGCGGAAATAGCCCGAGCCCCCGGCCGCCAAAATATAATCGGCGGCAAGCGGGCCGGGATCGAACGTCACGCCGGCGCCCTGAAACGCGGGAAAGCCGGAAACGAAGCCCTGCGAAAAATCCGGGCCCCAATCGGCGCCCACCAGGGTCTGCCCGTTGGCGGGGTCGGCGGCCGGGTCGGTGCTGGCCAGAACCAGCCTGTCATCCGCCAGCAGATCGATGCGCAGGCCGGGCCGTTGCGGCGGCGCATGGATCACCACCGCTTCGACAAGACCCGCGGCCACCTGGTCGATCAGCGTTCCGGGCGCATCGACCTGGACCCTGAGCGCGATGTCGGGGCATTCGGCCCTGAGCCGCCGGATCCAGTCCAGCAGCAGCGGCTGCCAGAGGCTCATCTCGCCGCCGATGGCAAGGATGGCTCTGTGACCCTGCGGAACGGCGACCTGGCGCCGCATCTGCCGCGCAAGCTGCACGAAGTTCGGGGCATGGCGCAGAAATTGCCGGCCGGCGGGGGTCAGCGCCGCGCCGCCCTTGTGGCGCACGAAAAGCGGGCGTTCGAGTTGGTCCTCCAGCGTGCGGATGCGTGCGCTGACGGTGGTCTGGCCGATGTTCATTTGCGCCGCGGCGGTATTGAAACTGCCGGTGGCGACGATTTCCAGAAAGGTCTCGACAAGTTTGGTATCCATGACGCCTGTTAGCAGATTTATTGCATTCATCGTGCAGAATTTTTCGTTTGTCTGCATCCCGATCCGCGCTCATGCTGCCCAGGAAACAGGGATTGGCTCGACAAGAATCCAGCCAGAAGAACAGGATAGAGGCGCGATTTGCCGAAGACGAGCGACATCAATTCTGCGAGGGCGGAGCAGGACTTGTGGCGGCTTGCCGGCCTGGGCGACCGGCCGTCCTTTCCGATCGCGGCAACGACCGCCGCAGTTGACGCCTGCGCCGGGGCGGCCCCGTGACCGCGGCACTCGAAGCCAGGGGTCTGACCAAGGAATTTCGCGGCTTCGTTGCCGTGAACGACGTGAACCTTTCGGTCGAAACCGGCTCGATCCACGCGCTGATCGGGCCGAACGGCGCGGGAAAGACGACCTGTTTCAACCTCCTGACGAAGTTTCTCAAGCCGACCGCGGGGAAGATCATCTACAAGGGCCAGGATATCACCGCCCTGTCGCCGACCCAGATCGCACGGCTGGGCATCGTGCGATCGTTCCAGATCTCGGCCATCTTTCCCGATCTTACGGTGCTTCAGAACGTGCGCATCGCGCTTCAGCGGCGGCGCGGCGAAAGCTTCGATTTCTGGCGTTCGGAAAAGACCCTGTCGCGCTATGACGACAAGGCGCGCGACTATCTGGAAGAGGTCGGACTGACCGAGTTCGAGCGTCACCGCGCCGCCGAACTGCCCTATGGCCGCAAGCGCGCGCTGGAAATCGCGACGACGCTGGCGCTGGACCCCGAGATGCTGCTTCTGGACGAGCCGATGGCCGGCCTGGATGCCACGGCCCAGCACCAATTTCTGGACATCATCGACCGGCTACGCGAAGGTGGCGCCACTGTTGTCCTAAGCACTCATGACCTATCCTGCGTCTCGCAACGTTGCGACAAAGCCGCCTGCTTGAACCGGCGTTTGGTGGCCTACGGCACGCCCGAAGAAGTCTTGAACGAAGATGTCCTTGGTGAGACCTTCGGAACCCACCTCTTGCTGGTGCACGTTGACGGCCAGGCTTACGCCTATCAGCATCATTCCCACGCTCCCCCTTCCGATATCGGCGACTCCGGGGGCAAGTGATGCGGTCCGCTCTATATGCCTCCAACCTGATTCACCTCGCCGGGTCCTTTGACAGGCTCAGGACGAACGGGGAGGGGTTCCGATTCTCGCTGGCTCTTGGCATGCTTCGCGTTAGTAAGGGAATCAACCCGCTTTGATCGACGTCTTGATTGAGCCCCTGGAATTCCCTTTCATGCAGCGGGCATTTCTTGCCGCCGGGTTCGCTGCGGTGGTCTGTGCGTTGGTGGGGAGCTTCGTCGTCCTGAAGGGTCTGGCGTTCATGGGAGATGCCGTCGCTCATTCGTCGTTGGCCGGTATGTCGGTGGCGTATTTTCTTGGCGGCAACATCTTCTGGGGAGCCTTGGGTTGGGCCATCCCGGCGTCCTTACTCATCACCTTCATCAGCCGCCGGGCCAACCTTCGCCTTGACGCATCCATCGGGATTATTTTTGCCAGCGGTTTTGCCCTGGGAATCATCCTGATGAGCCNNCTTCTGGACGAGCCGATGGCCGGCATGGGCCGCGAGGATGTCGAACGCATCGCCGCCCTGATCCGCCGCGTATCGAAGAACCGCACGATCCTGATGGTCGAGCACAATCTTTCCGTGGTCGCGGATCTGTCGGATCGGATCACGGTTCTGGCGCGCGGCGAGATCCTGGCCGAGGGCGATTATGCCGCGGTGTCCAGGTCACCCGAGGTGATCGAAGCCTATATCGGAGCCGACCATGAGTGACGCGATGGCACAGACGGAACGTCCGGGCCGGACGGCGGGCGCCATGCTGGCGGTGCGCGATCTCAATGGCTGGTATGGCGAAAGCCACGTTCTGCACGGCATCGAATTCGACGTGGCCGAAGGCGAGGTGGTGACGCTTCTGGGCCGCAATGGCGCGGGAAAGACCTCGACCCTGCTGGCGATCATGGGCATTCTGGGCAAGCGTGAGGGCTCGATCCGGTTCCAGGGCGCCGAGATCGTCGGAATGCAGCCGCGCCAGATCGCGCGCCTGGGGATCGCGCTCTGCCCCGAGGAACGCGGCATCTTCGCCTCGCTCAGCGTCGAGGAAAACCTGATGCTGCCGCCGCGTATCCGGGAGGGCGGGTTGTCGGTGGACCGGATCCACGAGCTTTTCCCCAACCTCAAGGAGCGTCGCCGCAGCCAGGGCACGAAGCTGTCGGGCGGCGAACAGCAGATGCTGGCCATCGCCCGCATCCTGCGCACCGGTGCGCGGCTTCTGCTTCTGGACGAGCCGACCGAGGGGCTGGCGCCGGTCATCGTGCAGCAGATCGGCCGCACGATCCTGGCGCTGAAGCAGGAGGGCTTCACCATCGTGCTGGTCGAACAGAACTTCCGTTTCGCGGCCTCGGTGGCGGACCGTCACTATGTCGTCGAACAGGGCAAGGTGGCGGACATGATCCCCAATTCCGAACTGGACGCCAATATCGACAAGCTGCACGCCTATCTGGGCGTCTGAGAACCATCCCGCGCACGGCGCGGCCAACAGAAGGAGACCGACCTTGATCAGGAACATTCTCATCGGCACAGCACTTGCCACGCTGGCCATGAACCCGGCGCTGGCTCAGGAAATCAACGTGAAGCTTGGCGTTCTCAACGACCGCTCTGGCGTCTATGCCGATCTTTCGGGCGAAGGGTCGGTGATCGCCGCGCAGATGGCGGTCGAGGATTTCAAGGCCGCCGACAAGGGCATGAAGGTCGAGATCATCTCGGCCGATCACCAGAACAAGCCCGACATCGGTTCCAGCATCGCGCGGAAATGGTATGACGAAGAGGGCGTGAACGCGATTCTCGACGTGCCGACCTCGTCCGTGGCCCTTGCCGTGGCCGACATCACCGCCGAGAAGAACGGCGTGCTGATCAATTCCGGCGCCGGATCGACCGAACTGACGCAGGGTCAGTGCAAGCCGACGACGATTCACTGGACCTATGACACGGCGGCTCTGGCCAACGGCACCGGCAAGGCGCTGACCGATGCGGGCGGCAAGAAATGGTTCTTCATCACCGCCGATTATGCCTTTGGCCAGTCGCTGCAGGAAAACACCGCCAAGGTGGTCGAGGCGAGCGGCGGCGAGGTCGTGGGCAATGTGGATGCGCCCTTCCCGACCACCGACTTCTCGTCCTATCTGCTGCAGGCACAGGGCAGCGGCGCCGACGTGATCGGGCTGGCCAATGCCGGCGGCGACACCGTGAACGCGATCAAGCAGGCCTCCGAGTTCGGCATCACCCAGGCCGGTCAGAAGCTGGCTGCGCTGCTGTTCTTCATCACCGACGTGCAGGCGCTTGGCGCACAGACCGCACAGGGCCTGTCGCTGACCTCGGCCTTCTACTGGGACCGCAACGACGCCACCCGTGAATGGTCCAAGCGGTTCATGGAACGGCACGGCGCCGAGCCGACGATGGTGCAGGCCGGCGTCTATTCCGGCACGCTGCAATATCTCAAGGCGGTCGAGGCACTGGGCAGCGCCGAGGACGGCAAGGCGGTCGCCGCCAAGATGAAGGAGTCGCCCTTCGACGACCCGCTTTTCGGCAAGGGCTCGATCCGCGGCGACGGCCGGGCGATCCACGACATGTATCTCTACGAGGTCAAGACCCCCGCGGAATCGACCGGCGAGTGGGACCTCTACAAGGAAGTCGCGACGATCAGCGGCGAGGATGCGTTCCTGCCGATGCTCGAGGAATGCGACTTTACCAAGCAGTAACCTGACGGGGCGGTCGCGCCGGAGAAATTCTGGCGCGGCGCCATTTCAATCACGGGACGGAACGAGATGTTCGAACTTCTGGGCGTGCCGCCGCAGGTCTTGATGGGCCAGCTTCTTCTGGGGCTGATCAACGGATCGTTCTATGCGGTCCTGTCACTGGGACTGGCGGTGATCTTCGGGCTTCTCAACATCATCAATTTCGCCCATGGCGCCCAATACATGATGGGCGCCTTCGCCGCCTGGATGCTGCTGACCTATGTCGGGGTGGGCTACTGGCCGGCGCTGATCGTCGCGCCACTGGTCGTGGGCGCCATCGGCATCGTCCTGGAACGGCTGATGCTGGCACGGCTCTACCATCTCGACCACCTTTACGGGCTTCTTCTGACCTTCGGACTTGCACTGATCATCCAGGGGCTCTTTCGCAACTATTACGGCATCTCGGGCCTGCCCTACCAGATTCCCGCGTCGCTGTCGGGCGGCTACAACCTTGGCTTCATGTTCCTGCCGACCTATCGCGGCTGGGTCGTCGTCGCCTCGGTCATCGTCTGTTTCGCCACCTGGTTCATCATCGAGAAGACGAAGCTTGGTGCCTATCTGCGCGCCGCCACCGAGAACCCGGTTCTGGTCGGCGCCTTCGGCATCAACGTGCCGCGCATGATCACATTGACCTACGGTTTCGGCGTGGCACTGGCGGGCTTTGCCGGCGTGCTGGCCGCACCGATCTATTCGGTCAATCCCAACATGGGCGCCGACCTGATCATCGTGGTTTTCGCCGTCGTGGTGATCGGCGGCATGGGATCGATCATGGGGGCGATCCTTACCGGCTATGGCCTGGGTCTTGTCGAGGGTCTGACGCGCGTGTTCTATCCCGAAGGGTCCGCCGTCGTCATCTTCGTCATCATGGCGATCGTGCTGCTGTTCCGGCCCGAGGGTCTTTTCGGGAGGGCAGGCTGATGGCGATCGCCGAAGACACGGTCAAGACCGGCCCCCTGCGCGAAAGCATCGGCATGCCGCGGCTGCACAAGGTGATCTTTCTGGTCCTGCTGGGGCTGGCGCTGCTGCTGCCCTACGGGGTCTATCCCGTCTTTGCCATGAAGGTCATGTGTTTTGCGCTTTTCGCCTATGCGTTCAACCTGCTTCTCGGTTTCGGCGGACTTCTGTCCTTCGGGCACGCGGCCTATTTCGGCGGGGCAAGCTATGTTGCCGCCCATGCCGCGAAAGTCTGGGGACTGACGCCGGAATTGTCGATCCTTGCCGGCACCGTGGCCGCCGCTTTGCTGGGGCTGGTCATCGGCGCGCTGTCGATCCGGCGGCAGGGGATCTATTTCGCCATGGTGACGCTGGCCTTCGCGCAGATGGTCTATTTCTTTGCCCTTCAGGTGCCCTTCACCGGCGGCGAGGACGGCATCCAGTCGGTGCCGCGCGGTGATCTGTTCGGACTGATTTCGCTGCGCTCGAACATGGCGCTGTACTATTTCGTGCTGGCGATCACCTTCGGCGGCATCCTTCTGATCTACCGGATCGTGCATTCGCCCTTTGGCCAGGTCCTGAAGGCGATCCGCGAGAACGAGCCGCGCGCCATTTCGCTGGGCTATCAGGTCAATCGCTACAAGCTGATCGTGTTCACGCTGTCGGCGGCGCTGGCGGGGCTGGCCGGCGCGACCAAAAGCCAGGTCTTCCAGCTTGCCTCCCTGACCGACGTGCATTGGGCGATGTCGGGCGAGGTCGTGCTGATGACGCTGCTGGGCGGCATGGGAACCGTGTTCGGCCCCATCGTCGGAGCGGCGGTCATCGTCACGATGCAGAACTATCTTGCCACCTTCGGCGCGTGGGTAACGGTGATCCAGGGGGCGATCTTCGTGATCAGCGTGCTGCTGTTTCGCGAGGGCATCGTCGGCGTGATCTCGAAATGGCTGAAGCGGCCGCTATAGGCATTGCCCCAGACGCATTGCCGCAGGCCCGCGCGGGAAGGCTGCGCTGATGCCCCGGCGCGGCAGGAACGGGCCAAGATCGGCTGACGTCAGGAAACCGACTTGTTCCCGATACCCGAATGTCACGGGATAGTGCTAGCCCGGTTGCGATACCAGCCAATCGGAGCCAGCCCATGACCTTTTCGCGCATGTCCCGCCGCCGCCTGCTTGTCTCCGGCCTCGCCGGGACATCGATTCTCGCGATGCCGGCGATCAGCCGCGCCAGCAGCCGCCCTGTCCTGACCCATGGCGTGCAGTCCGGCGATGTCACCGCGCAGGGCGGCATGGTCTGGACCCGCGCCGACCGGCCCTCGCGGATCGCGCTGGAGGTCGCGACCACCGAGAGCTTTCAGGATGCCCGCCGTCTGGGCGATCTGAACGCGTTGCCGGAAAGCGATCAGGCCGTGAAGGCGCTGGTCGAGGGCATGGCCCCGGACCAAACGGTCTTCTATCGCATGACCCCCACCGATCTCGGCGATCCGAACGCGACCGGTGCGCCGCTGACCGGCCGCTTCCGCACCGCGCCCACGCAAAAGCGCGATATCCGCTTTGTCTGGTCCGGCGACACGGCCGGGCAGGGCTGGGGCATCGACGACGAGGGAATGCGCAGCTATGCCACGATGGCGCTGCACGAGCCGGATTTCTTCATCCATTCCGGCGACACGATCTATGCCGACGGACCGATGCAGGACGAGGTCGCGATCGAGGGCGGTCTGTGGAGGAACCGCATCCTGACCGACGAGGTCCGCAAGGTCGCCGAAAGTCTCGACGAATATCGGGGGCGCTGGAAATACAACCTGATGGACCAGCATGTGCGGGCCCTGTCGGCGATTTGCCCGACGCTGTTCCAGTGGGACGATCACGAGGTGGTCAACAACTGGTCGCCCGGCAAGGATCTGAGCGCGGATGACCGCTACAGCGAAAAGTCGGTGCCGCTGCTGATGGCGCGCGCGCAGCGGGCCTTTCACGAGATGACCCCGATCAGCTACAACCCGGCCGAACCAGGTCGCGTCTATCGCAAGATCGGCTATGGTCCGCTGCTGGACATCTTCTTTCTGGATCTGCGCAGCTATCGCGGCGCGAACAGCGATGGAATGCAGGACGCGGTGACGGCGCAGTCCCAGATCCTCGGCAAGGCGCAGATGGATTGGCTGAAGGGGGCGCTGAAAGGCTCGAAGGCCACCTGGAAGGTGATCGCCTGCGACATGCCCATCGGCGTCAATGTCTGGGACAAGGTCGCCGAGGATCAGCGCTATGTCGAGGCCGTGGCGAATGGCGATCCCGGCGCGGCGAAGGGACGAGAGCTGGAATTCGCGCAGCTTCTGCGATTTATCCGCGACGAGAAGGTCGCGAACACGGTCTGGCTGACGGCGGATGTGCACTACACCGCCGCGCATGAATACCATCCCGACCGCGCCGCCTTTCGGGATTTCGAGCCGTTCTGGGAATTCGTGTCCGGACCGCTTCACGCGGGCACCTTCGGGCCGAACGATCTGGACATGACCTTCGGGCCCGAGGTGAAATTCGTCAAGGCGCCGCCGGCGGGCCAGGCGAACCTGCCGCCCTCGGCGGGGATGCAGTTCTTCGGTATCGTCGATATCGAGGCTGCCTCGGGCCAGATGCGGGTGCGGCTGATGGATCGCGGCGATCGGGAATTGTGGTCGATCACGCTGGATCCGAAACCGGCCTGAATCCCGGCCGCGGGCCGCGCCCGTCTCAGCCGGGCGGGGTCCTGCGGTCCGGCCGGCGGTCGCGCAGGCCGGACAGGGCGCGGTTCTCGGCCCGGATGCGGATGGCCAGGACGGCCGCATTCAGCGCGGTGAAGATCAGCGCGACGGGCCACAGGCCCAGCACCACCGGCGCGACCGCGATCTCGGCCACGACGACGGCGTAGTTCGGATGCGGGATCAGCCGGTAGGGCCCGCGCGCGACCAGCGGCCGATCCAGCACGATGATCCGCGTCGTCCAGCGGTCGCCCAGCGAGGCCAGCACCCAGAGCCGGGCCGCCTGAAGCGCCACGAACAGGATCAGCCACAGCGGACGGATCGGCTGGTCCCAGCCGAAAATCGCGATGGAGGCCAGCCAGCTTGCGTGAAGCGCCACGATCAGCGGATAATGCGCCGCGCCGTGTTCGACCGCGCCTTGCGCCAGCAGCCGCACCGTGTTGCGCCGCGCCAGGATCAGCTCGGCCAGTCTTTGCAGGACCAGGAAGGCGATGAAGGCGGCCGCGCCTGTCATGGCACGAGGATCGGCACGGCCGACAGCGTGAAGCCGGGTCCAAGCGCCAGCACCAGCAGGTCGCCGCGCTGGTCCGATGCCAGCACCTGCTCCAGCACGAACAGCACCGTCGGCGCGGACATGTTGCCGGTGCGGGCCAGCACGGCCCGTTCGGCGTCCAGCGCGCCTTCGGGCAGATCCAGCGCCTGTTCCAGCGCCACCAGCACCTTGGCTCCGCCCGGATGGCAGACATAGCGTTGGGGCGCGTGACCGGGAATCAGCGCATCCAGCGCGGGCCGCAATTCGCGCGTCGCGAAATCGGGGATCGAGCGGTCGAAGATCACGCCCAGCCCGTTCTCCTCGACCGACCAGCCCATGATGTCCAGCGTGTCGGGCCACATATGCTGGCGGCCGGTGCCGATCTCGGGCCGGCCGTCGTCCCGCGCTTCGCCCGCGCGCAGCACCAGTGCCGCCGCGCCATCGCCGAACAGGGCGGTGGCGATGATGTCGGCCTTGCGCAGCCGGTCCAGACGGAACAGCAGCGTGCAGGTCTCGACCGCGACCAGCAGGACATTGGCGCCGGGCCGGGCCGCCGCCAGATCGCGCGCGATGCCCAGTCCCGAGGCGCCGCCCGCGCATCCCAGACCGAAGACCGGCACCCGGATCGCGTCGGCGCGAAACCCCATTTCGCGCGCCACCTGCGCCTCCAGCGTCGGCGTGGCGATCCCGGTCGAGGAAATGGTGACGATCACATCGACCTCTGGCGCCGTCAGGCCCGCCATCTCCAGCGCCCGGCCGGCCGCCTGCCGGAACAGGTCCGAGGCGCCGGACAGATAGGCCTCGGTCCGGTCCCGCCAGCCGCGTGGCGTGGTGAACCAGTCCAGCGGCACGACCGACCGGCGTTCCTCGATCCCGCCGTTGCGAAAGGCCGGGATCAGGCGTTCGAACTGCGCAAAACGGGGGCCGAGGATCGCGCGGGCCGCGTCGATGACTTTGTGCTGTGGCAGCAGGTGGGGCGGCACGGCGCTGGCAATGGCCAGCAGACGCACCGGCGCCGCGAGGATGGCTGGCATGAGGATTCCCGTCTGTTCCGTCCCAGTAACGCATCCCGCGGGAAAAAGGGTGCACAGGGATCGCCGCGACGCGGCGAAAACGGCACGGCGCGCGCGCGGCGCAACCAAGAGGGCCGCGCCCGGCGGCGCGGCCCGTCATCACCGAAATTCGGCCGGATCAGCTGTTGACGCTGTCCTTCAGGGCCTTGGCGACTGTCACCTTGACCTGCTTGTCGGCGGGTTTGGTCATCATTTCCTGGGTCTGCGGGTTGCGGACCTGACGTTCGGGCCGGGCGCGGCAGGCGACCTTGCCGATGCCGGGCAGCGTCACCGCGCCGCCATTGGCGACTTCACGGGTGACGACGCTCGCGATCGCGTCCAGCGCCGCCGCGGCCGATTTCTTGTCCGAGCCCATTTCCTCGGCCAGAGTTGCCACCAGCTGGGTTTTTGTCATCGGTTTTGCGGAAGCCGTAGCCATTCTTCTGTCTCCTCTTGCCCCTGTCGTTCCGGGCCCAAATTAGCGCCTTTTGCGGCATATCGCCTGCTACACACGGTTTTGACCGGCAGATCAAGCATTTTTCGCGTCGCACGCGAAAACCGGCCTTTCCCGGCCCCGCATGTCGCGGGGTTACAGGAAGGCGGTCTCGCTGAAGGACCGCAATTTGCGCGAATGGATCCGTTCCAGCGGCATCTCGCGCAGCTTTTCCATCGCGCGGATGCCGATCAGCAGGTGGTTGGCGACCTGCGTGCGGTAGAAATCGGTCGCCATCCCGGGCAGCTTCAGTTCCCCGTGAAGGGGCTTGTCCGAAACGCAAAGAAGCGTGCCATAGGGGACGCGAAAGCGAAAGCCGTTGGCGGCGATGGTGGCGCTTTCCATGTCCAGCCCGACGGCCCGCGACAGCGACAGGCGGTGGACCGGGCCGGACTGGTCGCGCAATTCCCAGTTCCGGTTGTCGATCGTGGCGACGGTGCCGGTGCGCATGATCCGCTTCAGTTCATAGCCTTCCAGCCGCGTGACCTCGGCCACGGCTTCTTGCAGCGCCACCTGAACCTCGGCCAGGGCCGGGATCGGCACCCAGACCGGAAGATCATCGTCCAGCACGTGATCCTCGCGAAGATAGGCATGGGCCAGGACGAAATCGCCCAGGCTCTGCGAATTGCGCAGGCCCGCGCAATGGCCGACCATCAGCCAGACATGGGGGCGCAGCACCGCGATGTGATCCGTCGCCGTTTTCGCATTCGAGGGGCCGACGCCGATATTGACCAACGTGATGCCCTGACCCGCCGCGCGCTTGAGGTGATAGGTCGGCATCTGCGGCAGCTTCGACAGCGGCCTGATCGGCGTCTCGGGATCGGTGATCTCCTGATCGCCCGGCGCCACGAAACTGGTATATCCCAGGGCCGGGTCGGCCAGCGCCATGCGCGCGAAGGCCTCGAATTCGTCCACGTAGAACTGGTAGTTGGTGAACAGGACGAAATTCTGGAAATGTTCGGCCTTGGTGGCGGTGTAATGCTGCAGGCGCGCCAGCGAATAGTCGATCCGCTGCGCGGTGAAGGCGGCCAGGTGATGGGTTCCGTCCGGCAGGGGGCCGGCGACCCCGTTCACGATGTCGTCGTTCATGGTGTTCAGATCCGGCACGTCGAAGATGTCGCGCAGCGAGAAATCCAGCACGCCTTCCTGCGGCACGGCCAGTTCGCTTTGGGCCGCGACCGCGAAGTGAACCGGCATCGGCGTCTCGCTGAGGCCCACCGTCACCGGAACGCCGAGATTCTTGATCAGCAGCGCGATCTGCTCGGTCAGGTAGTTCTGGAACAGATCGGGCCGGGTGATGGTGGCGGCATAGCTGCCCGGCGCGACGACATGGCCAAAGGAAAGCCGCGAATCCACATGCGGATGGCTGGTGACGGTCAGACGCAGTTCCGGGTAGAAGGCGCGATAACGCGCGGCGGGGCGTCCGCCCTCCAGCAGGCGGGTGAAATGGTCCAGCAGGAAATCCGTCGACTCGGTATACAGCCGCTGCAGCCGCGCGACGGCGGCGCGGGCATCGGTGAACTGCTCGCGCGCGGGGGAATCGGGGCTTTCGACGGGCAGATAGCGGGAATCCGTGTCCATGGTCTTCTTATCCTTCTTGTTGCGCGGATCCTGCCAGCCCGGCGCGGGTCAGGCAAGCGTCTGGCGGCACCGCCGCGGGCGCGTTAGCCTGCGCCCATGAAGATGCTGATTTTCGGTCATGGATACAGTGCGGGCTTCCTGACGCCCGCCTTGATCGCGCGCGGCTGGCAGGTCAGCGGCACGACACGCGCGGATCCCGACCGGGTGGCCGCCGCGGGGGCCGCGCCGCTGATCTGGCCGGGGCAGCGGGATGCGGTTCGCGCGGCGATTGACGGGGCCGACGCGGTTCTGGTTTCGGTCGCGCCGGGATCCGGGGGGGACCCGGTTCTGGCCGCCTTCGGCGCGGATCTGGCGCGCGCGCGGCCGGGCTGGCTGGGCTATCTGTCCACGACCGGGGTCTATGGCGACCGGCAGGGCGGCTGGGTGGACGAGGACAGCGCGACCGACGCCAGCGGCCCGCGCGGTCTGGCGCGGATCGAGGCCGAGGCCGGGTGGCGCGAACTGGCGGAGGGCGCCGGGCTGGCGCTGCACATCTTCCGGCTGGCCGGAATCTACGGGCCGGGGCGCGGCCCGTTCGAGAAGGTCCGCAACGGCACGGCGCGGCGGATCGTGAAGCCGGGGCAGGTCTTTTCGCGCATTCATGTGGCTGATATCGTTCAGGTTCTTCTGGCCTCGATCGAGGCCCCGCGGGCCGGGGCGATCTATAATCTCTGCGACGACGATCCCGCCCCGCCGCAGGACGTGATCGCCCATGCGGCGGAATTGCTGGGCATGCCGGTGCCGCCGGAAGTTCCCTTCGATCGGGCCGAGATGACGCCGATGGCGCGATCCTTCTATGCCGACAGCAAACGGGTGCGGAACGACCGGATCAAGGATGAACTGGGGATCGGGCTGCTTTATCCCGATTATCGCAGCGGGCTGCGGGCGCTGTTGCGCGACGAGGCTGGCTGAGGCGGTGTTGCGCGGGCAACGGGGCCTGTGTTGCGCCGGATGCGGTTTCGGGGCGAATTCCCCGAAAGCCCGGCAAATGCGGGGCACCCCGTCGCACAGGGTGCGCAGCGTGGCGGCACAGCGGGTGCACAGGCCGTACACCGCTTGCGGACCTTCGGTTAACGGATCGTTAACCGCCCCCCGCCCGGCATCACGGCGCCGACGCGCCGCATGGACTTTGCGCGCGGCCCGTGCATGATCGCCGGTCATGAGCTTCGACACCGATATCGTGATCGCGGGCGGCGGCCTGAACGGGCCGACGCTGGCCCTGGCGCTGGCCGGGGCCGGCCTGTCCGTGACCGTGGTCGATCCGCGCCCGGCCGGGTACCGGACCGGAGAGGACTTCGACGGGCGTGCCTATGCGCTGGCGCTGGCCTCGCAGCGCCTGCTTTCGGCGCTGGGATTGTGGGGCGATCTGGCCGGCGTCAGCCAGCCGGTCCGGCAGGTCAAGGCCTCGCAGGGCCAGCCGGGCGAGGGGGCCGCGCGGTTCCTGCTGCATTTCGACAGCGCCGAGATCGAGGAAGGTCCGGTCGGGCACATGCTGGAGGATCGGTTCCTTTATCGCGCCCTGCTGGCGGCGATGGCCGGGCGCGTGACTCATCTGGCCGGCCTGTCGGTCGAGGGGCAGGAACCCGATGCCTCGGGGATCGCGGTGCGATTGTCGGGCGGGCGCAGCCTGCGGGCACGGCTGCTGGTCGGTGCGGACGGGCGCGGATCGGGCGTCGCGCGGCGGGCGGGGATCGCCCGGCGCGGCCGGGATTATGGCCAGACAGCCCTGGTCGCGGCCATCGATCACGAACGCCCGCATCAGGGCATTGCACATCAGTATTTCATGCCGACCGGCCCGCTGGCGATCCTGCCGCTGCCCGGCAACCGGTCCAGCGTGGTCTGGTCCGAGACGCGGACCAATGCGGATGCCATCGCCGCGCTGCCCGACGCGGCGTTCCTGGACGTGCTGCGGCCGCGCTTTGGCGACTTTCTGGGGCCGATCGGGCTGGCGGGACAGCGATTCTCCTATCCTCTCAGCCTGTCGCTGGCCGACGCCTATGTGGCGCCGCGGATCGCGCTGGTGGGCGATGCCGCGCATGGCGTCCATCCCATTGCCGGGCAGGGGCTGAACCTGGGCCTTCGCGATGTGGCGGCGCTGGCCGAAACGCTGGTCGAGGCGCTGCGCCGGGGCGAGGATCCGGGCAGCGATCCGGTGCTGGAGCGATACCAGGGCTGGCGGCGTTTCGACGCGACACGGCTGGCATTGGGAATGGACGCGGTCAACACGCTGTTTGCCAGCGACAATCCGCTGCTGCGCGCGGCGCGGGGCATCGGGATGGGCATGGTGACGGCCATCCCCGCGCTGCGGCGCGGTTTCATGCGGCAGGCGGCGGGCCTGTCGGTCGATCCGATGCCGCGGCTGCTGACCGGCCAGCCGCTATAGGCACCCTTTCCGCCGCCTGCGCCCTCTGCTAGCGGTGTTGCATCATCTGCACGGGAAGGCCGGCCATGGACATTCGCGCGATCCTGATGGGGCTGGCCTTCGCGATCATGTGGGCCTCGGCCTTCAGTTCCAGCCGGATGATCGTGCTGGAGGCGCCGCCCTTGCTGGCGCTGGCGCTGCGCTTTGCGATCTCGGGCGCGATCGGCGTGGCCATCGCGCGGGCGATGGGCCAGGACTGGCGCGGGCTGACGCGGACGCAATGGCGCGCGGTGGTGGTGCTGGGCCTGTGCCAGAACGCGCTGTATCTGGGCCTGAACTGGGTCGCGATGCAGTGGATCGAGGCGGGCCTCGCCTCGATCATCGCCGCCACCATGCCGCTGCTGGTCGCCTTCTTCGGCTGGATCGTGATGGGCGAAAGGCTGCGACCGACGGGGGTCGCGGGGCTGGTGCTGGGTCTTGTCGGCGTTGCCATCATCATGGGGGCGCGGTTGCAGGGCGGCAGCGATCCGTTCGGCATCGCCCTGGGCTTCGTGGCCTCGCTGGCGCTGGCCATTGCCACGCTCAGCGTGCGGGGCGCCAGTTCGGGCGGCAACGTGATGATGATCGTGGGCTTGCAGATGCTGGTCGGCGCCGCCGCCCTGGGCCTGATCGCCCCGTTCATCGAGACATGGGACGCCACCATCACGCCCCGGCTTGCCGTGGCCTTCTTCTATACCGTGCTGGTGCCGGGCCTTCTGGCGACCTGGGTCTGGTTCGAGCTGGTCCGCCGGATCGGCGCCGTCCGGGCCGCGACGTTCCATTTCCTCAGCCCGTTCTTCGGGGTGACCATCGGTGCGGTCCTGCTGGGCGAAAGCCTTGGGATCAGCGACGTGATCGGCGTCGCGATCATCATGGCGGGCATCCTTGCGGTGCAGCTGTCGCGCCAGCCGCCCCCGGTCAGACGGCCGCCGCCGGCGGCCTAGTCGCCGGTCTTTGCGCCATCGCGCCCGGCGCGGTGGCCGTGACCCCGCCCTCAGGCCGCGACGGGCGTGAAGATGGCGGTCGCCGGATCGCAGCGATAGCGGTGCAGGTGCTCCGCGGCATGGCGGGCCAGGTCGGTCATCGCGGACAGGATCGCGTCGATCTCGGCCTCGGGGGCGGCCCAGCACAGGTTCAGCCGCACGAAGCCGGGCTTCTCGATCTCGTCGCCGCGCAGGATCGCGGTCCGCAGCCGCCGCGATTCCGCCGCACCGATCCCCAGCAGGCGGTGCACATAGGGCCCGGCGCAGGCGCAGCCGCCCCGTGCCTGAACGCCATGCAGATCCGACAGCATCCGCGTCGCAAGCTGCTGGTGCACGAAGCCGCCGCGGCCGTCGCGGATTCGAAACGACAGGATCGGCAGCCGCGCCGCCGCCGGGTTGCCCAGCATCTGCAGGCCCGGCACGTCCCGAAGCCGCGCCGCCTTGCGCAGCCACATCGCGTGGCGCGCATCGATCCACTCCTGCCCGACCGCATCCTTCAGCGCAAAGACCATCGCCGCGCGGATATCGCCCACGACATTCGGCGTGCCGGCCTCCTCGCGCGTCTCGACGGATGCCGCATAATCGTGACCCTCGGCATTCACGAAACGCACCGTGCCGCCGCCCGGCAGGCTGGGGCGGTCCGCGACCACCGCGTCGCGGCGCAGGATCAGCACGCCCGATGCCCCCGGCCCGCCGATGAACTTGTGCGGAGAGGCGACGACCGCATCCATCCCCAAACCCATGTCGATCGGCAGATAGGGCGCGCCGCCCGCATAATCCCAGACGATCCGCGCGCCCGCCTGCCGGAACAGCCGGGTCACCGCCGCCACGTCGGTCAGCGCGCCGGTCACGTTCGAGGCCGCCGAAAAGGCACCCATCACCGGCCCGCCCGCCGCCAGTTCCGCGCCCAGCGCCGCAAGGTCCGGCCCGCCGCCTTGCGCCTCGGGGATCTCGACCACGCGCGCGCCGCTTTCGCGCCATGGCAGGATATTGGAATGATGCTCGTAGGGGCCGATCAGCACCGTCCAGCCGGGCCCGACCCCGAACAGGTGAACCAGCCGGTTGATCCCCGCCGTCGCGCCCGACCCGGCAAAGATCACCGCATGTTCCGGCCCGCCGCCCGTGCAGCGCAGGATCTCGGCCCGCGCGGCGCGGCGCAGGCGGGTCATCATGGCGCCGCAATGGCTGGCCTCGGTATGGCTGTTGGCATACCAGGGCAGCACATCGCGCAGGATCGCGTGTTCCACCGGCAAAAGCGCCCGCCCCGAGGCGACGTGATCGGCATAGATCATCCGCCGCGGCCCGAACGGCCCCTCGATCACCGCGTCGCGGCCGATCATGCTGTCATGCAGGGTCTCTGGCGCCCCCAGGGCGGCCCGGAACCGGTCGAAGAAATCCATGCTCATCACCCTTCCTTTCCGCCAAGGATGACACGGAAAGATGCAGAATTTGATTTCTTCGTTGTGGAAATACCCCTAATCTGACGTTCAGATGAACGAACAGACGCCGCAATTCGACGATATCGACCACCGCATCCTCGCGGCGCTGCAACAGGATGCGACGCTGTCGCAGCGCGCCCTGGCCGACCGCATCGGCCTGTCGCAGAATGCCTGCTGGCGGCGGCTGCAGAAGCTGACCGACGCGGGTGTTCTGAAAGGCAGCCGGGCGCTGATCGATGCCGGCCGGGCGGGCCTGCACCTGACCGTCTTCGTGATGATCCGCACCCGCCATCACGATGACGCCTGGGCGCGACGATTTCGTGCCCGTGTCGAATCGATCCCCGAGATCGCCGAATTTCACCGGATCGGCGGCGAATGGGACTACATGGCCAAGCTGGTGACGACCTCGATGGCCGGCTACGATCTTTGCTACAAGGCGCTGATCGCCGACATGGATCTGGAACGCGTCACCGGCGTTTTCTCGATGGAAACCATCTTCGAGGGCCGGCCGCTGCGCCTGCCGCGTTGATTTTCACGATATGTTCGCCATCTTGGACCCATGCGCGCCGACCAGATCCTGCACCCGACCGAAGCCGGGCTTTACTGCCCGCCCGGCGATTTCTTCATCGACCCGATCCGCCCGGTTCCCCGCGCGCTGATCACGCATGGCCATGGCGATCATGCCCGCGCGGGACATGGCGCGGTCATGGCCACGCGCCAGACGCTGGACATCATGGCAATCCGCTATGGCACGGATTTTGCCCGGACGCGGCAGGTCGCCGAAGGCCCGCTGCGGGTCGGCGACACCCAGGTCAGCTTTCATCCGGCCGGGCATATCCTCGGCTCGGCCCAGATCGCGGTGCAGCCGGGCGCGGGGCCGAAGATCGTCGTCTCGGGCGATTACTGCCGCCGGGCGAACCCCGTCTGCGCCCCGTTCGAGCCGGTTCCCTGCGATGTCTTCGTGACCGAGGCGACCTTTGGCCTGCCGGTCTTCCGCCATCCCGATCCGGCGCAGGAAATGGCCCGCCTTCTGGCCAGCATGGCCGAATTTCCCGACCGCCCGCACCTGATCGGCGCCTATGCGCTGGGCAAGGCGCAGCGGCTGATCGCGCTGGCCCGCGCGGCCGGGATCGACGGGCCCATCGCCATTCACGGCGCCTTGCAGCGGTTGTGCGATTACCACATCGAACAGGGAATCGCGCTGGGCGCGCTGATTCCCGCCACCGCCGAGGACGTGCCCGCGCACCTGGTCATCGCGCCGCCCTCGGCCTTTGCCAGCCCCTGGGTTCAGCGCTTCCGCGACCCGGTGATCGGCTTTGCCTCGGGCTGGATGCAGGTCCGCGCGCGGGCGCGCCAGCGGGGCGTGGAACTGCCGCTGGTCGTCAGCGATCACGTGGACTGGCCGCAGGTCACGGCGACGATCCGCGAGCTGTCCCCCTCCGAGGTCTGGATCACCCACGGCGCCGAGGAAGGCTTGCTGCGCTGGTGCGAATTGCAGGGCATCCCCGCCCGCCCGCTGCGCCTTGTGGGCTATGAGGACGAGCCGGAATGAAGGCGTTCGCGCATCTGCTGGAACGGCTGGCCTTTACCCCCGCCCGCAACGCCAAGCTGCGGCTGCTGCGGCATTATCTGGAAACCACGCCGGATCCCGATCGCGGCTATGCCCTGGCCGCGCTGACCGGCGATCTGAAGCTGCGCGCCGTCACCCCCAGCCTGTTGCGCGGGCTGATGGCAGAGCGGGTGGATGACCAGCTTTTCGCGCTGTCCTACGATTTCGTCGGCGATCTGGCCGAGACGATCGCGCTGCTGTGGCAGGGCGACGGCGATCAGGACGTGCCGTTGCACGAGGCGGTGACGCTGCTGTCGGATACCGGCAAGGCCGGGCTGCCTGCTGCCATCGCCGCGATGCTGGACCGGCTGGGCCCGTCGCAGCGGCTGGCGTTTCTGAAGCTGGCCACCGGCAACATGCGCGTCGGGCTGTCCGCGCGCTTGGCCAGGATCGCGCTGGCCGAGATGGGCGAACCCGAGGTCGCCGATATCGAGGAGATCTGGCACGGGCTGAAGCCGCCCTACCGGCCGCTGTTCGACTGGATCGCGGGCGGGGCGCGGCCCGAACATGCCGCCCGCGCGCCGTTCCGGCCGGTCATGCTGTCCACGCCGGTCGATCTGGACCAGCTTCGCGGCTTCGATCCGGACGAATACATGGCGGAATGGAAATGGGACGGCATCCGCGTGCAGGCGATCAATGACGGCGGGGTGCGCAGGCTGTATTCCCGCACCGGCGAGGATATCGGCGCCGCCTTTCCCGATGTGATCGAGGCGCTGAATTTCGATGGTGCGGCGGATGGCGAATTGCTGGTGCGCCGCGACGGCGAGGTGGCGGTGTTCGGCGATCTGCAAAAGCGGCTGAACCGCAAGGCGATCAGCCGCGCGATGCTGGACAGCCACCCGGCCGGGCTGCGCCTTTATGACCTGATGATCTGGCAGGGCCGCGATCTGCGCGGCCTGCCCCTTGCCGAACGCCGCGCGGTGCTGGACGGCGCGGATTTCGGCAGCGACCGGATCGATGTCTCGCCGCTGCTGGATTTCGCCACCTGGGACGATCTGGCCGCCTTGCGCGCCGACCCGCCAAGCGCGGTGATCGAGGGGGTGATGATCAAGCGCCGCGACAGCCCGTATGTCGGCGGCCGGCCGCGCGGGCCCTGGTTCAAGTGGAAGCGCGACCCGATGGTGGTCGATGCGGTGATGCTTTACGCGCAGCGCGGGCATGGCAAACGGTCCGGCTTTTACAGCGATTTCACCTTCGGGCTGTGGGATGGCGACCAGCTTGTCCCGGTCGGCAAGGCCTATTTCGGCTTTACCGACGAGGAATTGCGCGAACTGGACCGCTTCGTGCGCACCAACACCGTGGACCGTTTCGGCCCGGTCCGCGCCGTCGCGCCGAAACTGGTGCTGGAAGTCGCCTTCGAGGGGCTGAACGAATCGGGGCGGCACAAATCGGGCATCGCCATGCGCTTTCCCCGCATCAGCCGCATTCGCTGGGACAAGCCGGCGGCCGAGGCCGACCGGCTGGACAGCCTGAAAGAGATGCTGCCGTGACGCTGCCGGGCGCGTTCCGGGACTGGTTCGCCCGCCAGGGCTGGCAGCCGCATCCGCACCAGATCGCGCTGCTTGCGGCGCAGGGCGACACCTTGCTGATCGCGCCGACGGGCGGCGGCAAGACGCTGGCCGGGTTCCTGCCCTCGCTGGTCGCGCTGCGCGAGCCGCCGGGCGGGCTGCACACGCTGTATGTCTCGCCCCTGAAGGCGCTGACGGCGGATATCGCGCGCAACCTGGCCCGGCCCGTGGCCGATCTGGGGCTGAAGGTCCGGATCGAGGACCGGACCGGCGACACCCGCCCCGCGCAGCGCGCCCGGCAGCGGGTCGATCCGCCCGACATCCTGCTGACCACCCCGGAAAGCCTGGCGCTGATGCTGTCCTACGAACAGGCGCCCGCGATCTTTGGCGGCCTGCGGCGGGTGGTGCTGGACGAATTGCACGCGCTGGCCGAAAACAAGCGCGGCGACCAGCTGATGCTGTGCCTGGCGCGGCTGAAGGCGCTGTCGCCGGGGCTGCTGGCGACCGGGCTGTCGGCGACGGTGGAAAACCCGGCCGCCCTGGCCGATTTCATGGGCGGCGCGGCGATCATCCATGCCGATCCCGGTCCCGATCCCGACATCGCCATGCTGCCCACGGCCCGGCCCGCGCCCTGGGCCGGCGGCGGCGGGCACCACGCCATCCCCGAAGTGCTGGAACAGGTGAAGGCCGCCAGGACCACGATCATCTTCATCAACACCCGCGCCCAGGCGGAACTGTTCTTTCAGGCCCTGTGGGCTGCGAACGAGGATAACCTGCCCATCGGCCTGCATCACGGCAGCCTTGCCCGCGAGGCCCGGCAGAGGGTCGAGGCGGCGATGGCGGCGGGTGCCTTGCGGGCGGTGGTCGCGACCGGCAGCCTCGATCTGGGCATCGACTGGGGCGCGGTCGATCTGGTCATCCAGGTCGGCGCGCCGAAGAACGTCAAGCGGCTGGTGCAGCGGATCGGGCGGGCCAACCATCGCTACAACGCGCCCTCGCGCGCCCGGATCGTGCCCGCCAACCGCTTCGAGGTGATCGAATGCGTGGCCGCGCTGGAGGCCGTGGCGGAACGCGATCTGGACGGCGATCCGCGTGGCCCCGGCCCGCTGGACGTGCTGTGCCAGCATATCGGGCTGACCGCCTGCGCCGGGCCCTTCGACGCCGAGGCGCTGTTCCGCGAGGTCCGCGAGGCCGGGCCCTATCGCGGCCTGACGCGCGCCGATTTCGACGCCTGCCTGGATTTCGCGGCGACCGGCGGCTATGCGCTGCGGGCCTATGACCGCTGGCAGCGGCTGATGCTGCGCGACGGGCTGTGGCGGCTGCGCGACCCGCGCGCGGCGCGGAACCTGCGGATGAATGTCGGCACCATCGTCGAGGCCGAGATGCTGAAGGTCCGGCTGCGCGGGCGCGGCGGCGCGCCGCTGGGCGAGGTCGAGGAAGCCTTTGCCGCCAGCCTGAGCCCCGGCGACACCTTTCTGATCGGCGGTCAGACCGTGCGCTATGACGGGCTGCGCGAGATGGTTGTCGAGGTGACCAGACAGCCCGCCCGACAGCCCCGGATCGCGGTGTTTTCCGGCGTGAAGCTGGCCACATCGACCCAGCTTTCGCACCGGGTTCAGGCGCTGATCGGCGAGCCTTCGCATCATGCCGCGCTGCCGCCCGATACCCGCGACTGGCTGGATCTGCAGGCCCGGATCGGGGGGCTGCCGCGCGACGGGGTGCTGGTCAGCGAAAGTTTCCCCTATCAGGGCCGCTGGCATTTCGCGCTGTATGGCTTTGCCGGGCGGAACGCGCTGCAGACGCTGGGCCTTCTGATGACGCGCACGATGGAGGATGCCGGGCTGGGGCCGCTGGGCTTTCTGTCCACCGATTACGCGCTGCTGATCTGGTCGCTGGATCCGGTGCGCGATCCCGCGCCGCTGCTGGACCGGGCGGCGCTGCGGGCCGGTCTGGGCGACTGGCTGGCCGGCAACGCGGTGATGAAGCGGACCTTTCGCAACGTCGCGGTGATCGCGGGCCTGATCCAGCGCAACCTGCCCGGAAGCCGCAAGTCGGGCAAGCAGGCGACATTTTCCAGCGATATCCTCTATGACACGCTGCGCCGCTATGATCCCGACCATCTGCTGCTGCGGATCACCGCCGACGAGGCGCGCCGGGGGCTTGTGGATTTCGACCGGATCGAGGAGATGCTGGACCGCTCGTCCCGGCACGATCACCGCGTGCTGGACCGGGTCACGCCGCTGGCCGCGCCGCTGCTGCTGGAGGTGGGCCGGGTGCCGATCGCGGGTCAGGGACGCGAGCGGCTGGCCGAGGCTGAGGCGGCGGCATTGATGGCAGAGGCGGGGCTTGCGTGACCGGCTATGGGTTCGATTTCGACGGCCAGAGGCTGGAGGCGCGGCCATCGGGGGCGCTGTTCTGGCCGGCCCGCCGCTGGCTGATCGTGGCCGATCTGCATCTGGGCAAGTCCGAACGCATGGCCCGCCGCGGCGGCGCGCTGCTGCCCCCCTACGAGGTTCAGGCCACGCTGGACCGGCTGACCGCCGAGGTCGCGGCGACCGATCCGGAAACGATCGTCAGCCTGGGCGACGGGTTCGACGATGACGCCGCGGCCGGTTCGCTGCCCGATCAGGTCTGTGCCCGGCTGTCCGCCATGGCCGCGCGCCGGCGCTGGCTGTGGATCAGCGGCAATCACGATCCGGGCCGGATCGACGCGCGCCTGCCGGGGACGGGGTGCGACCAGATCCGCGAGGGTCTGGTCCTGCGCCATCAGGCCGGGGCAGGCCCCGACGTGTCCGGGCATTTCCATCCCTGCATCCGGCTGGCGGGCCAGCGGCGGCGCTGTTTCCTGATCGGCGCCGATCACCTGATCCTGCCCGCCTTCGGGGCCTATACCGGCGGTCTGGCCTGCGACGATCCGGCGCTGACGGAACTGGTGCCCGAAGGCATCGCCGTGGCCTGCGGGACACGCGCCCTGCCGCTGCCGGCCGGCCGGACCGCGCGGCGCCCGGCCCGGCCCCGGCACGACCGGGCATGAAAAAGGGCCGTCGCGCCAGGCGGCCGGCCCCTTGGGGATCGTGGAAGGATCAGAAGCTGAAATTCACGCCCAGCTTGACCGAATGATGTTCCGGCGTGGCTTCGCTGGTAAATCCGTTCGCATCCGTGACCTTCTTCTTGTCGAAGCCGCGATATTCGTATTCGCCAAAGACGGACCAGCGGTCGGTCACCTTGCGTTCGACGCCCAGGCCGGCCATCAGGGCATTCGCCTTGAAGCCGTCGTCGTAATCCATTCCGGCGCCCTGGACCTTGTAGTCGAAATCGCCGCGCGCCGCGCCGAGCTGGCCGTAGAACAGCGTGTTTCCGGCGGCGTTCAGCACCCCCGTCTTGAACCGCAGCGCGACAAGCTGCTTCATCTCGGACCGGGCGGCGAAGCTGCCATTGTCGAATTCGTCGTCCACCTTGCTTGTCTGCACCGACAGTTCCGGGCCGAAGACGATCTGGCGGCCGCCCATCGCGCGCTGCCAGCGATAGCCGCCATGCAGGCCGATCGTCGCGCCCGACAGATCGACCGAACCGGGAGCCGCGATCAGGTTATCGGCCGGATCGCTGACGCCGACACGATCATCCGATCCGAAGACATAGCCCAGCGAACCGCCGACATAGGCGCCGGACCAGTCGGCGACGGGTGGCGCGACGGGCGCCGGGATGATGGCGACATCCGTGACGGGCGCGACCGGCGCGACATAGCCGCCGGCAAGCGCGCCCGAGGCTGCGACGGCGCTGCCGGCGCAGCACAGCGAAAGGATGCGAATGATCGTCATGACATACTCCTGATCCGCGCGGCATCCGGGGAACTCCGGGGATGCACCGCGCCGGGCAACCTGGAGGCGAACGTAGCGTCAAACAAACTTTCCATGCAATCCCGCCGTTCCGTGATGGCATGACGATCATCGCGAGGGTGACGAAAATGCAATAGTCCGGGCCGGCGCGTGACCGCAGCGCCGCAACCCGGGACCGGGGGCGATTCCCGGATCGCCGCGACGGGTCCGGGCGTGTCGCGAATCGCCCATGGCGGCCCTGAAATACCTGATAGATAACAATTATTTACAAGATTTGTGTCGCAAATATGTGACAAGGTTGGGTCTGTGCCTTATGGTGCGTGAATGTTGTTGCCGCGCCCCGCGCGGCGGGGCCTGCAGGGAGGGCCCCGGAAATCCGAAAGAAAAGAAAGGATCCTGCATGACATTGCTGAAGACCACCCTCGCCGTGACCGGCCTTCTTCTGGCCGCGCCGGCCGCCTTTGCCGCCGAGGATTGCGGCGAGGTGACGATTGCCGAAATGAACTGGGCCTCGGCCGGTCTGGCCGCCTGGGTCGACAAGGTCATCCTGGAAGAAGGTTACGGCTGCGACGTCGCGCTGGTCACCGGCGATACCGTGCCGACCTTCACCTCGATGAACGAGAAGGGCGAACCCGATGTCGCGCCCGAATTGTGGGTGAACGCGGTCAAGGTGCCGCTGGAGGCCGCGCAGAAGGAGGGCCGGATCGTCATCGCGTCGGAGATCCTGAAGGATGGCGGCATTGAAGGCTTCTGGGTGCCCACCAAGCTGGCCGAGGAAAACGACATCAAGACCATCGAGGATGCGATGGCGCGCCCCGACCTGTTCCCCGGCGCCGAGGACAGCAGCAAGGGCGCCTTCTTCAACTGCCCCTCGGGCTGGGCCTGCCAGATCATCACCGCCAATCAGTTCCGCGCGCTGAAGGGCGAGGAAAAGGGGTTCGAGCTGGTCGATTCCGGTTCGGCCGCCGGGCTTGACGGCTCGATCGCGCGCGCCTTCAACCAGGACCAGGGGTGGCTGGGCTATTACTGGGCACCGACCGCGATCCTGGGCAAGTACGACATGACCAAGCTGGACCTGGGCGTGGAACATGACCGCGAGGAATGGGACAATTGCACGGTCGTGAACAATTGTCCCGAACCCAAGCTGAACGAATGGCCGCGTTCGGAAGTGTTCACCGCCGTGACCAAGGAATTCGCCGACAGCAATGCCGTCACGATGGATTACCTGGGCAAGCGCGCCTGGTCGAACGACACCGTGAACGAGCTTCTGGCCTGGATGGGCGACAATCAGGCCACGAACGAGGACGGCGCCTTCTATTTCCTGGAAAACTATCCGCAGGTCTGGTCCGAATGGGTGTCCGAGGATATCGCCCAGAAGGTGAAGGACGCGCTCTGACCGCCATCATGGACGGGGCGCCGAGGCGCCCCGTTTCGCCTTGACCCGAACCCCTGCAAAAGAAGAAAAACCGCATGGACTTCGTCACTTTCCCATCAATGAGCCGCGGCGATCTGCGCGCCATGCGCATCGCGATCGACGGCGCCTTCCGGGATTTCACCCGCGCCTATGGCGAGACCCTGGAACAGCTGTTCCAACCGATCCAGGTCTTGCTGATCTTCATCGAGAACCTGCTGATCGACAGCCCCTGGATCCTCGTGCTGGCCGCGATCGGCGGCCTTGTCTGGGGCCTGAGCCGCAGCTGGAAGATCGTCGGCGGAACCGTGGTCGCGCTGCTGCTGATCGGCTTTTTCGGCATGTGGGAAGACACGATGCGCACCATCGCCATGGTCACGGTCTGCACCCTGATCGCGGTGGTGATCGGCATTCCCATCGGCATCCTGATGGCGCGGTCGGAACGCACCAACGCATCGGTCACGCCGATCCTGGACATGATGCAGACCATGCCCAGCTTCGTCTATCTGATCCCGGTGGTGATGATCTTCGGCCTCGGCAAGGTGCCGGGCGTGATCGCGGTCGTCATCTATGCCGTCCCGCCGGTGATCCGGCTGACCAATCTGGGCATCCGCCAGGTCCCCGCCGACGTGCTGGAGGCCGCCGAGGCCTTCGGCTCGAACCCGCGGCAGAAGCTGCAGGATGTGCAATTGCCGCTGGCGCTGCCGACGATCATGGCCGGCGTCAACCAGACCATCATGATGAGCCTTGCGATGGTCGTCGTCGCCTCGATGATCGGGGTGCGGGGGCTGGGCCAGCCGGTGCTGCAGGCGATCAACAACCAGTATTTCACCCTGGGCGTGATGAACGGCCTGGCCATCGTCGCCATCGCCATCATCTTCGACCGCGCGACGCAGGCCTATGGCAAGCGTCTGCAAAGACATCTGGAGGCGCAGCATGGCTGAAGCCACCCACGACATCGAGATCCGCAACCTCTACAAGATTTTCGGCAGGAACGGCGAACGCCACGTGGCCGACGTCAAGGCCGGGATGACCAAGGACGAACTGAAGGCCAGACACGATCACGTCCTTGGGCTGGACAACATCAACATGACGGTTCCGGCGGGCCGGATCCAGGTGGTGATGGGGCTGTCGGGATCGGGCAAATCCACCCTTATCCGGCACATCAACCGGCTGATCGACCCGACCGCCGGAGAGGTCATCTTCGACAATCGCGACGTGGTGCAGATGTCGCAATCCGAACTGCGCCAGTTCCGCCGCCAGAAGACCGCGATGGTGTTCCAGAAATTCGCGCTGTTCCCGCATCGGACGGTGCTGGAGAACACGACCTACGGACTGGCCGTGCAGGGCGTGAAGCCCCGCGAGGCCGAGGAACGCGCCCGCCGCTGGATCAGCCGCGTGGGGCTGGAGGGCTTCGAGGCAAGCTATCCCAACCAGTTGTCGGGCGGGATGCAGCAGCGCGTGGGTCTGGCCCGCGCCCTGACCAACGACGCCGAGATCCTGCTGATGGACGAGGCCTTCTCGGCGCTGGATCCGCTGATCCGCACCGACATGCAGTCGGTTCTGCTGGATTTGCAGGCCGAGTTGCGCAAGACCATCATGTTCATCACGCATGATCTGGACGAAGCCCTGAAGCTGGGCGACCAGATCGCGATCCTGCGCGACGGGCGCATCATCCAGCAAGGCACCGGCGAACAGATCGTGCTGCGGCCCGCCGACGATTACATCAGCAATTTCGTCCGCGATATCCGGCGCGGCCATGTCATCACCGTGCGCACGATCATGCGGCGTGGCAAACGTGCCGAAAGCCCCGTCAGCCTGCCGGCCACGACCCTGCTGGAAGAGGCCGCGCGCGCCATGACCAATGCCGAGGTCTCGCGCGGCAATGTCGTGGACGAGGATGGCACCCATCTGGGCATGGTCACGCTGTCGAAATGCGTGGCCGAGATGATCGCGCCCGACACCAGCGACGAGGATGCCGACGATGATGCGGCCATCGCGCCCGAGCCGCTGAGCGCGTAGCGGGACACGGGCCCGGCGGTCGGGGAGGCGCGGTTCGTCCGGCCCCTTTTACGCGACCGGTTGATTTCGGCGCCGGCGCGTGCCGGGATGGGGCAGGCGAGGCAGGACCACATGCGGATTTGCATCATCAATACCGGCGGCACGATCAGCAGCATCGGCAAACCGCTGGCCCCGATGCCGGCGGCGCGTTTCGCCGAGGCCGTGGACCGCCTGCTGGGTCCGTCGCTGACTGCTGCCATGCCATGGGCGCGGATCCATTTCGATACCGGTCTGCATTTCGACAGCCCCACCGGCACGCTGGACAGCAGCGAGGTCCGTCCCGAGGACTGGTGCCGGATGGCCGGACGCATTCTTGATCTGCACGAGGATTTCGACGCTTTCGTGATCCTGCACGGCACCGACACGATGGATTTCACCGCCGCGGCCCTGCCGCTGCTGCTGAACGTCTTCGATGCCCGCGGCCGGGCGCGCGCCGGTCTGGCGGCGCCGGTGATCCTGACCGGCGCGCAGCTTCCGCTGTTTCGCGAATCCGCCGCAGGGCTGGTTCTGAATGCCGGCAGCGACGGCTTCGCCAATCTCTGCGGCGCGCTGGAGGCCGCGCGGCTGGGGATCGCCGGGGTCACGATCCTCTTTGACGGCACGCTGATGCGCGGGAACCGGGCGCTGAAGGTATCGACCCGGGATTTCGCCGCGTTCGAGACCCCGCATGCGGCCCCGCTTGCGCGGACGGGGATGGCGATGCCGGCCGTCTCGGACGCGCCGGCGGACAGGGCGCGGCCGATCGATGCCGGGCTGATCCGGGCGCAGCTGGATGCGATCCGGGCCGCCCTCGACGATCATCCGGTGGTCGAACTGCCCTGCGTGCCGATCCAGCCGGCGGGGCTGATGGCGGGCATGATCGACGACCTGGTCGCGCGCGGCGTTCGCGGCATCGTGCTGGCGGGATTCGGCGCCGGGAACGTCCCGTCCGATCGCGGGCTGACCGGGCAGGCCATCCGCCGGGCCGGGGCCGCCGGTGTGCTGGTCGTGATCGCCAGCCGCCCGATCCGGGGCGCGGTGGGCGATTTCGACTATGCCGCCGGGGCCTGGATCGCCGGGACCGGCGCGGTCCCGGGCGGCGATGCGACCCCGGTCGCGCTGGTCGCGAAAGCCACGATCCTGAGCGCGGCGGCCGGCCATCACGGCTGGGACGCCGCGGTGGTCAGGGCGCTGATGGCGCGGGGGCTGGCCGGCGAACGGGGCTGACAGCGCCGCCGCGCCGCGCTAGCAAGGGCCAGTCCCGCGCACGAGGAAGCCCATGCCCGTCATCCATGTCCTGAACGGCCCGAACCTGAACCTGCTGGGAAAGCGCCAGCCCGAGATCTATGGCCACGAGACGCTTGAGGATGTCGAGCGTCTGTGCCGCGAGGCGGCGGGCGGCCACGAGATCCGGTTCCTGCAATCGAACTGGGAAGGCCAGATCATCGACTGGATCCACGAGGCGCGCGAGGCGGCCTGCGGCATCGTCATCAACCCCGCCGCGCTGACCCATACCTCGGTCGCGGTGCTGGACGCGCTGAACGCCTTTGACGGCCCCGTGATCGAGGTCCATATCAGCCAGGTCCATCGGCGCGAGACCTTTCGCCACCATTCCTATGTCTCGCAGCGCGCCGACGGGGTGATCGCGGGTCTGGGAATCGAGGGCTATCCCGCCGCCATCCGCCGGATCCTGTCGCTGACCGCCCCAGACCGTTCCGGCCGGTCGGACGATACGGGAACCGGCAGCCCCTGATCCGCCCCGTGATGTTTCCAGACAGCCCGGAGAGATGGAAAAAGCCGCCGAATCCCTGGCCGCGGGGAGGAGGAGGGGGGCGGCAGGGTTCGGCGGCTGGCCCTTGATCCGGGCCGAGGGAGGAAGCCGAGGCTTTCTTGACCTCGGTATTGCCATCTGGCGCGATGATTCGATGCCTGTCACCAATCCGCCGGGGCGATGATGCCGCGATGCGGCAAGAAACCGGAATTCTGCCCGCTCCGTGGGCAAGAGCCGAAGAATGCGGCCATCCGGGAACGACGGTTCCGGCCGCGGCGGCGATGTCGCGATCATCCCCTCGGCCCCGGCAGCCGGGGATTCGGTCGTGATCCCGCGCGCCTGTCGTGGCGGCCAGGTCCGGGGCTTCGGCGACGGCGTGACCGGGCCCGCCGGCCCGCATTGCGGCCGGATCAGCCCAGGGCGTGCAGATAACTCGCCGACCACCAGCCGACATCACGTTCCACCACGCCCTGCAGCAGCGCCGAATGGCGGCGGCGGCGTTCATTGGCGGACATGCGCATGGCCCGCGCCATCGCCTCGGCCAGTTCCCAGGGATCGTGCGGGTTGATGATCAGCGCGTCCTGCATCGTCTCGGCGGCCCCGGCAAAGCGCGACAGGATCAGCACGCCGGGGTCGGACACGTCCTGCGCTGCGACATATTCCTTGGCCACGAGGTTCATCCCGTCGGCCAGGGGCGTGACCAGCCCGATCCGCGCCTGCCGGTAGAGGCCGGCCAGCAGGTTGCGCGGAATCGGACGGTGGATGAACCGGATCGGGGTCCAGTTGACGGTGGCGAACTGGCCATTGACGCGCCCGGCCAGATGTTCGGTTTCCTCGCGGATGTCCTGATAGGCCTCGACCGCCTCGCGGGTGGGCGGGGCGATCTGCAAGAACGAGATCTTCTCGATCAGGTCGGAATTGTTTTCCAGCAGCAACTGGAAGGCGCGAAACCGCTGCGGAATACCCTTGGAATAATCCAGCCGGTCCACGCCGATCATCATCTGCGCCCCGGTCAGGCTGCGCATCCGGTCCTCGTCGGGGGCGGTGCGGGCCTCTTCGATGAAGGCGGCGGTGTCGATGCCGATGGGAAAGACAGCCGCGCGCAGCGGCCGGTCCAGAAGCGTCAGCCGGTCATCCTGCTGCATCTCGATCCGCGACAATTGCCGCGCGCTTTCGGTGAAATTGGACAGGTCGCGCTGCGCCTGGAATCCCAGAAGGTCATAGCAGGACAGCCATTCGAACAATTCGCCGGGATTGGGCAGGGCGGCGCAATCGGCCGGGCCGGGAAAGGGAATGTGAAGGAAATGCCCGATCCGGGCTTCGACCCCCAGCTTGCGCAGTTCCGAGGCCAGCGGGAAGAGCTGGTAATCCTGCACCCAGATCCGGTCATCCGGTTTCAGATGCGGCAGCATCATCCGCGCGATGCGGGCATTGACCCGCCGGTATCCCTCGACATGTTCGGGCAGGATCCGGGTCAGATCGGCGCGGCCATGACACAAGGGCCAGAGGACGGAATTCGAATAGCCCAGATAATAGGCGTCGTGATCGCGGGGGGACAGGTCGAAGGCGGCGCGTTCGAACCGGGCGCCCTGGTGAAAGACCAGATCGTCGGAGGGATCCTCGACCTGCTCGCCCGAAAAGCCGATCCACAACCCGCCCGAACCGCGCAGCGCGTCCTCCAGCGCCACGACGAGGCCGCCCGAGGGATTGTCCCCCAGCGGCAGGCGATTGGATACCACGACAAGACGAGACATGACCCCTTACCCTTTCATCCGCATTGCGCCAGCGCGCCGTCCAGCCACCCGGCCAGCGCCGCGGGATCCGCCAGCCGATGCCGCGCCCCCGTTTCGCCGTCGCCGATCTTGATCCCGAAGCCGCCGCGTGCCTGCGCCTCGGCGATGGCGGGCTCGTCGGTCAGGTCGTCGCCGGCATAGACCGGGACCCGCCCCCGGAAGGAAGGCAGATCCATCAGCCGGGCCAAGGCGCCATCCTTGCCCCGGCCGGCGGGGCGAAGTTCAACCGCCATCTTGGCGGGTTGCAGCGCCATGCCGGGATGGGTTTCGGCCAACCGGGTCATGCAGTCCTCGACGAAGCCGCGCAGGGCGGGATCGGCACGATAATGCATGACGACGCCATGGGGTTTCGGCTCGACCAGCACCGCCGGATGCGGGGCCGCCATCTCGCGCGCGGTGCGATGCAGGGCGGCGGCATCCAGCGCGGTGTCGTGGGTGGCTTCGATCCGCGTGCCGTCCAGCGACAGCTCGGCGCCGTGGCTGCCGGCGATGGCGCCCGGAAAATCCGGCAGGTAGCGCCGCAGATCGGCCACGTCGCGGCCCGAGACCAGCGCCACCGCGCCATCGAGACGCCGATGCAGCCGGGCCAGCCGGGCGGGCAGGTCCGCAGGCACGATGATGGCATCCGGGCGTTCGGCGATCTCGACCAGGCAGCCATCGAAATCGAGAAACAGGGCGGCATCATCGGGCAGTTGCGGTGCGGTCATTCGGGCATGATCCATTGAAACGGGCAACGCGACATGGATTTTCTGCCGCGCCTGCCGGGTCAACCCGCAGGGCCCGGATTGGTTCGGCAAACATTTGCGATGCCGTCCGGCGCGCTGCAAGAAGGCCCGGTCCGGCCGGGCCGGATGGCCGCGACGGGCGGAAACCTCAGAATTCGACGCCCTGCTGCGCCTTCACGCCCTGCCGGAACGGATGTTTCAGCAAGGTCATCTCGGTCACCAGGTCGGCGGCCGCGATCAATGCCTCGGGCGCGTTGCGGCCGGTCAGCACGACATGGGTCATGGGCGGTTTTTCGGCGGCCAGAAAGTCCAGCACCTCGGCCGCGTCCAGATAGCCGTGGCGGAAGGCGATGTTGATTTCGTCCAGCAGGACCATGCGGATCGCCGGATCGCGGATCAGGGTTCTGGCCGTCTCCCAACCGGCGCGGGCGGCGGCGATGTCGCGGGCCTTGTCCTGCGTTTCCCAGGTGAAGCCCTCGCCCGAGACGTGAAAGCGGCAGATATCGCCGAAATGCTGCGTCAGCACCCGCTTTTCGCCCGTGTCCCAGGTGCCCTTGATGAACTGCACCACCGCGCAGGGCATGCCGTGACCGATGCAGCGCATGATCATGCCGAACCCGCTGCTGGATTTGCCCTTGCCGTTGCCGGTATGGACGATGATCAGGCCCTTCTCGACGATCTTCGTTTCCATCAGCCGGTCCCGCGCGACCTTCAGCTTCTTCATCTTCTGGCTGTGCCGTGCCAGATCCTCGGGCGAGGGGTCGGGGTTCGGGGACATCGCGGCGATCCTTGTCAGATATCCAGGTTCTCGACCGACAGGGCGTTCTGCTGGATGAATTCGCGGCGCGGTTCGACCACGTCGCCCATCAGCTTGGTGAACAGATCCTCGGCCTCGGCCACGTCCTCGATGCGGACCTGCAACATGGTTCGCGCGCCGGGATCGAGCGTTGTTTCCCAAAGCTGATCGGGGTTCATTTCGCCCAGACCCTTGTAGCGTTGCAGCGACAGCCCCTTCTCGCCCTCGAGGAAGATGGCCTGCAACAGGCCCAGCGGACCAAAGATGGGCTGGTCGCGGTCCTTGCGGACCAGATGCGCGGGCCGGCCATAGATGTCTTGCAGGGCGCCGGTCATCTCGCCCAGACGGCGGCTTTCGCCGCTGCGCAGCATCTGCCCGTCCAGGACACGGTTTTCCTCGACCCCGCGCAGGGTGCGGGTCAGGCGGATGCCGGCATCCTGCGTCGGCCGCCCCTGCCAGCCGCGTTCGTATTCCTCGGCGATCATGTCCAGCCGCGCGGCGATGGCGCTGGCCACGCCCTGTGCATCCGCATCGACGCGGCCCGGTACCAGCGCCCCGGCAATGGCGGCCTGTTCGGTGATATGGGGCGGATAATGGGTGGGATAGGCGCGCAGGATGCGGCGGGTCACGCGCGCCTCCTCGACCACGCGGGCCAGATCGTTGCCGGTGATCGCGGTGCCGTCGCCAAGCCGCAGCGCCGCGCCCTCGACCCCTTGCTGGATCAGGTAATCCTCCAGCGCGGCCTCGTTCTTCAGATAGACCTCGGACCGGCCGCGCCCGACCTTGTAGAGCGGCGGCTGCGCGATATAGAGATGCCCGGCCTCGATCAGGTCCGGCATCTGGCGGAAGAAGAAGGTCAGCAAGAGCGTCCGGATATGGGCGCCGTCCACATCGGCATCGGTCATGATGACGATCTTGTGGTAGCGCAGCTTCTTCAGGCTGAATTCGTCGCGCCCGATCCCGGTGCCAAGCGCGGTGATCAGCGTGCCGATCTGGTCGCTGCCCAGCATCCGGTCGAACCGGGCCCGTTCCACATTCAGGATCTTGCCGCGCAGGGGCAGCACCGCCTGGTTCTGGCGCGACCGGCCCTGCTTGGCCGAACCGCCCGCCGAATCGCCCTCGACGATGAACAATTCCGACAGGGCGGGATCCTTTTCCTGGCAATCGGCCAGCTTGCCGGGCAGCGAGGCCACGTCCATTGCGGTCTTGCGCCGGGTCAGTTCGCGGGCCTTGCGCGCCGCCTCGCGTGCCAGCGCCGCCTCGATGATCTTGCCGACGATCTGCTTTGCTTCGGCCGGGTTTTCCTCGAACCATTCGGACAGCTTTTCGTTCACGAGGCTCTCGACCGCCGGGCGCACCTCGGACGAGACCAGCTTGTCCTTGGTCTGGCTGGAGAATTTCGGATCAGGCACCTTGACGGACAGCACGCAGGTCAACCCCTCGCGCGCGTCGTCGCCGGTGAAATCGATCTTCTCGCGCTTGGCGATGCCGCTGGACTGGGCATAGCCGTTGATGACGCGGGTCAGTGCGCCGCGAAAGCCCGCCATATGGGCGCCGCCATCGCGCTGCGGAATGTTGTTGGTAAAGGGCAGCACGGTTTCGTGGTAGCTGTCGTTCCACCACATCGCGACCTCGACCCCGATGCCGTTCTTCTCGCCGGTCATGAAGATCGGTTCCGGCATGACGGGGGTTTTCGAGCGGTCGAGGAATTTCACGAATTCCCGCACGCCGCCCTCGTAGAACAATTCGGTCCGCAAGGCTTCGGCCGGGCGCTCGTCCTCCAGGATGATGCGCACGCCGCTGTTCAGGAAGGCCAGTTCGCGCAGGCGGTTTTCCAGCGTCTTGTAGTTGAAATCCAGATTGCTGAACGTGCCGTTCGGGTCGAGTTGCTTGTTGGAGGCCAGAAACCGCACCTCGGTTCCGCTTTCGCCCGGCGCGGCGTCGCCGGTGACACGCAGATGTTCGACCGTGTCGCCATGCTCGAATCTGGCGTAATGTTCCTTGCCATTGCGCCAGACACGCAGGTCCAGCCAGTCCGACAGCGCATTGACGACCGAGACCCCGACGCCATGCAGCCCGCCCGAGACCTTGTAGCTGTTCTGGTCGAATTTGCCGCCGGCGTGAAGCTGGGTCATGATGACCTCGGCCGCGCTGACGCCTTCGCCCGCATGCAGATCGACCGGGATTCCGCGGCCGTTGTCGCGCACGCTGACGCTGCTGTCGGCGTGGATCTTGACCTTCACATAATCGGCATGACCGGCCAGCGCCTCGTCGATGCCGTTATCGACCACCTCGTAGACCATGTGGTGCAGGCCCGATCCGTCATCCGTGTCGCCGATATACATGCCGGGACGCTTGCGCACGGCCTCCAGTCCCTTGAGAACCTTGATCGAATCGGCGCCGTATTCGGCCTGCTGCGGGGCGGCTTCGCTCATCTGATGTTATCCTGCCTTTGTTGCTTTCGATATAAGCCGAAGCCCGCGCAATGTCACGGGAATGACTGCATTTTCCGCAGCTTTCCGCGGCGTTCAGGACCACAGATTCGCGGCGCCGATGAAAAGCCCCACCGCGATCAGCAGAAAGCCCGAAACGCGGGTCATCCGGCGCATCCCCGCGGGCGTGGCAAGGCGGGCGCGGGCGGCGGCGATGGTCGCCCCCATGACCAGGTTCATGGCAAGGGGAATGGCGCCGGACATGGCGACGATCACGGCGATGTCGGTCCTGGTCAGGCGGCCCACGTCGAAAAAGCCGGGCAGGACCCCGACATAGAAAAGCGCGGCCTTGGGATTGCCGGCAATCGCCATCAGCCCGGCGGTAAAGCCCGCCCATTTGCCGCGCCGGGTCAGGCGGCGGTCGGTTTCCACCGGCGCCTTCGCGTGGCGCAGCAGGGCAAGGCCCATGGCAATGAAGACGACAACCGCGATCCAGCGCAGCACCAGCAGAAATTCGCCATATTGCCCGGCGATCAGCGACAGGCCGAAGATCGCGATCAGCGGCCAGAGGAAATCGCCGATGACCACGCCCAGCGACAGCGGCCAGACCCCGCCCCAGCCCGAGGACAGGGCGCGGGCCACGATCGCCACCCAGACCGGCCCCGGCGTCAGCCAGATTGCCAGCAGCGCGCCGGCGTAAAGCCAAAGAGCCTCCAATGGCAGGGTCATCAAGCCTCCGTCGCGGCGGATGCGCCGTTCACCCGGGTGATCGACAGGCGGCGGGCGCGCGCGTCCAGCGTGTCGAACAGCTCGGGGCCGGTGCCGGTCAGCAGGCTTTGCGCGGGCAGCGCCGCGATCTGGTCATGAAGCCGCGCGCGCCGGTCGGCGTCCAGATGCGCCGCCACCTCGTCCAGCAACAGGATCACCGGCTGATCCGACAGGGCGCGGGCATTGGCCAGGATCAGCGACAGCAGCAGCGCCTTCTGTTCGCCGGTCGAGGACAGCGCGGCGGGCATGTCCTGCGGCCCCCAGGTCGCGCCCAGATCGGCGCGGTGCGGGCCGGTCAGGCTGCGCCCGGCCGCCAGATCGCGCGGGCGCATCGCGGCAAGCCGGTCGGCGATGCTGTCCCGATCGGGATCGTCGGCCTGTCCTTCGCCGGGCAGCAGGGTCAGCCGGGCGGCGGGGAAATCGCCGCTTTGCTGAGCGTCCATGATCGCCGCCAGCGCCGCCAGCCGGTTGCGGGTCAGCCCCGCACCCGCCTGCGCCATCTGTGCCTCCAGCGCCCGATACCAGCCCGGATCGCCGATCTGGTCCCTCAGCAGCCGGTTTCGTTCGCGCATCGCCTTGTCATAGGTCAGCGCCAGATCGGCATGATCGGGTGTCAGGCTCAGCGTGACGCGATCCAGAAAGCGCCGGCGCGCCTCGGGCGGGTCGGACCACAGCCGGTCCATCGCGGGCACCAGCCAGATGATCCGCAGCAGACGCCCCAGGGCCGTCTGCGGGACCGCCTTGTCGTCGATGGCGACGCTGCGCGCCTGGCCGGGCGGGGCGGTTGTCTCGACCGGCAGGTCGCCGATCCGCGCCCGGATCCGCCAGCCCGCCATGGGCCCCTGCCGCGCCTGATCGGGGGCGGGGGCGCCGCGCAACCCGCGCCCGGGCGACAGCATCGACACCGCTTCGAGGATGTTCGTCTTGCCCGATCCGTTCGGGCCGTGAATCGCCAGGGGATGCCGGTCCAGTTCCAGATCCAGCCGGGCCCAGGACCGGAATTGCGCCAGCGAAAGCCGCCTCAGCGTCACACGCGCATCGGCATGACGACATAGACCGCGCTTTGATCGCTGCCCTCGCGGATCAGCGCCGCATCACCCGAGCCGTTGAACATGAAGACCGCATTGTCACGATCGACCTGGCTGGCGATTTCCTGAAGATATTTGGCGTTGAATCCGATTTCGAGCGGGTCGTCGTCATAGGCGACGATCAGTTCCTCGTCGGCGGCGCCGGCATCGGGCGCGTTCACCGACAGGACCAGCTTGTCGGCCTCGAGCGCCAGCTTGACAGCGCGCGAACGTTCGCTGCTGACGGTCGCCACCCGGTCCACCGCGCGGGCGAAATCGGCTGCGTCCACCTCCAGCTTGCGGGCGTTGCCGACCGGGATCACGCGGCTGTAATCGGGGAAGGTGCCGTCGATGACCTTCGAGGTCAGGGTGATGTCGGGCGTGGCGAAACGGACCTTGGTTTCGCTGACGGAGACGGCGATGTCGGCCTCGTCATCGTCCAGCAGCTTGCGCAATTCGGCCACGGTCTTGCGCGGCACGATCACGCCCGGCATCTCGGCCGCGCCATCGGGCAGGGGGGCGTCGATGCGGGCCAGCCGGTGGCCGTCGGTCGCCACGCAGCGCAGGCTGGGCCCGTCCTCGGTCTGGGCGACATGCATGTAGACGCCGTTCAGGTAATAGCGCGTCTCTTCGGTCGAGATGGCGAATTTCGACTTGTCGAACAGCCGCCGCAGCACCCCTGCCTTTGCTCCGAAATTGGCGCTGTATTCGGTCGAGGCCATGACCGGGAAATCCTCGCGCGGCAGCGTGGCAAGGCTGAAATTGGATCGCCCGGCCTGCACGTTCAGCCGGCCCGCCGCGTCGTCCGAGGTGATCTGGACCAGGGCGCCATCGGGCAGCTTGCGCGCGATCTCGTTCAGCATGACGGCGCTGACGGTGGTGGCGCCGGGGCGCTCGACCCGGGCCGAGGCGCGGTCAACGACCTCGGTGTCCAGATCGGTCGCGCGGAAGCTGACGCCGTCCGCGGTTGCCTCGATCAGCACATTGGCGAGAATCGGGATCGTGTTGCGGCGCTCGACGACGGATTGGGCCTGTGAGACGGCTTTGACCAGAACGGCGCGCTCGATCGAGAATTTCATCGCTTTTCCCTGTCCCTGCGGCCGGAACGGCCCTTTGTCGGACCTGTTTTGTAACCGCCCGTGGAAGCGGTCACAAGGATTTCATGCGCGGGATTTCGGGCCCGGACGACGCGGCGCGCACGCCCCTGTCAGGAACCCGGCAGAACCCGGCCGCGGCGAGGCTGCGCCGGTCGCGATCAGGCCTCCAGAAGCCGTTTCAGCATCGCCACGTCCTCGGCGATGCTGCTGTCCTCGCCCACCAGTTCCTCGATCTTGCGGACGCCGTGCATGATCGTGGTGTGGTCGCGCCCGCCGAAACGGCGGCCGATTTCGGGCAGGCTGCGGCAGGTCAGCTGCTTGGACAGATACATCGCGATCTGGCGCGGGCGGGCGACGTTGCGGGCGCGTTTCGGACCCATCATGTCGGCCAGGCGGATGTTGTAATGTTCCGCCACCTTGCGCTGGATGTCGTCGATGCTGATCTTGCGGTCGTTGGTGCGCAGGATGTCGGCCAGGCATTCCTGGGCGACCTCCAGCGTGATCTCGCGCTGCAACAGGCTCGCATGGGCGAAAAGCCGCTGCAACGCGCCTTCCAGAACGCGCACGTTGGTGCTGATCCGGTGGGCAAGGAATTCCAGCACGCCGGCGCCGATGCGCATGTCGGGGCTCTGGCGGCGGAAGGCCTCGGTCTTGGATTGCAGGATGCCCAGGCGCA
>DBFD01000052.1:47895-77926 GCA_002294185.1 Paracoccus sp. UBA889 | reverse complement strand
CGTGCGCCTTCGACCACTCGGCCACCGCTCCGTGTCGGTCCGTCTAGCCCGCCCGGGCGGCGGGTGCAAGTCAGAGCTTGGAGATGCGCTTCTGGAGTTCGGCCAGTTGGCGGCGGATATCGGCCATGTCTTGCGGGTCGTCGCCCGCCGGGTCGGCACGGCCGCCGGTTTCGCTGGCTGCGGGCGCTGCGGCGCGCTGTCCGGCGTCGTCACCCTCAGGCTCAGGGCCGGATGCACCGCCGCGCCAACCAACCATCATCGCCTTCAGAAAGGCCTGCTGCTGGCGCTGCAGGGCCTCGAAACCCGGCATCCGGGCCATCGGATTCATCGAGGACATGTTTTCCAGCACCTTCGATTGCCCCTCGCGCAGCATCTCGAAACTGGCGGCCAGAAATTGCGGCACGACGGATTGAGCGCTGGTGGTATAGCTTCGCACCAGGTCGGTCAGCACGTCTATGGGCAGGACGTTCTCGCCCCGGCCCTCGTGTTCGGCGATGATCTGCAAAAGATATTGCCGTGTCAGTTCGTCACCGGATTTCAGATCGACGATCTTGACCTCGCGACCCTCGCGAATGAAGCCGGCGATATCATCCAGAGTGACGTAATCGCTGGTCTCGGTGTTGTAGAGGCGCCGGCTGGCATAACGCTTGATCAGCAGCGGCGCGGACCTGGTGACCATCCCTGAAAACCCCTTGCGGCAGATTTGGGCCATGATGGTTGCTGCATACGCAAAAGGCAAAGAAAAATTCCGCGTCGTGACGCGGCTTCGGGCGGCCGCGCGCGGTGGCGGAGGCCCGATCCGGATAGGACAAGGGGGACGGTCGCCCGTCCCCCCGTTTCATCCGATCCTCGAACGTCGCGATCACTTCGCGGCGGCGGTGGCCTTCTTCGCGGCGGTCTGCGTGTCGCGGACGGCTTTCTCGGTGGCCTTCTGGGCGTCCGAGGCAATGTCCTTGCCGGCGGTCAGCATCAGATCGACCGTGTCCATCTGCACCTTCTTGGCAACCTCGGCATAGGCGGCCATATGTTCGGACGTCACTTCGGCATAGGCCGAGGCGAAGTCGGTCATCGCCTTGGCATAGTCCGAGGGCTCGGACTTGACGATGGCGGCTTCACCCATGCGGGCGATCGTGTCCTTGGCCCATTGGGCCGAAATCTCGGTCGAGCGTTCGGCGGCGCTCAGTGCAACCTTGGCCAGTTTCTCGCCCAGGGCGCTTTGCGATTTCATCGCGTCCTGCACCGACGAGGTGTCGACCGGGAAATTCGCCATCATGTCCTGGAAGGTCTTGGTAAAGTCGGGGGTCTTCGTAGCCATCTCATCTCTCCTTTTCGGCGCGGCCAATGCGGGTTCCGAGGGATTCGCCACGCCCGGTTATCGTGAGACCAATATGAATGCTGCGCTGCGGCATTTCAAGCCCAAATGCTGCGTTGCAGCAAATTTTTCCAGGAGCCTGAAATCCCTCGGACATCGCATGCGGATCACCCGGCGCGGTCGTGAACATAGCTGCCGGGCGCGGCGCCCAGCCCTTCGAAGGGCTGCCGTGCATCGACCATCCGCCCTGCCCTTTCGGCCAGCCATTCCCCCCAGCGGGGCCACCAGCTGCCCGGCGCGAAATCGGCCTGTTCACGCCATGCCTCGTGGCCATGAGAAAAGTCGCCATTGCCCGTGTAGTGACCGTATTTCTTCTTCGACGGCGGGTTGACGATACCCGCGATATGGCCGCTTTCGGACAGGATGAAGGTCTTGTCGGTCGCGCCCATCTGCGCCACGCCGCGCCAGCAATCTTTCCAGGGCGCGATGTGATCGGTCTCGCAGGACACGGCGCAAAGCGGCACTGTGACATCCGACAATGTCAGCTTGTGGCCCATCAGATCGAAGCCATTGCCGGCGAAATCGTTCCGTTGGCACAGGCCGCGCAGATATTGCATGGCCATCTTGCCCGGCAGGTTGGTGCTGTCGCCATTCCAGAACAGCAGATCGAAGGCGGGCGGCTGTTCGCCCAGCATGTAGCTGCGGATGGCCGGGCCCCAGACCAGATCGTTGGCGCGCAGAAAGCTCATCGTGCGCGACATCAGTTGCGCCCGCAGCAGGCCATGCCGCTCGACCTCTTCGGCGATGCCGTTGACGAAATCGTCCTGAAGGAAGCTGACGAATTCCCCCTGATCCGAGAAATCGGTCAATGCGGTAAACAGCGTCGCCGAATTCACGCGATCGTCGCCACGCTGCTTCAGCAATGCAAGCGTCAGCGCCAGGGTCGTGCCGGCGATGCAATAGCCGACCACGTTCAGCTTCTTCTGGTCGGTCAGATCGCGAACCTTGTCCATCGCGTCCAGATAGGCGGCGACATATTCCTCCATTCCGACCTCGGCATAGCTGGCATCGGGATTCTTCCAGCTGACGATGAACAACGTGTGACCCTGATCCAGAAGCCAGCGGATCAGGCTGTTCTGCGGTTTCAGGTCCAGGATGTAGAACTTGTTGATCCAGGGCGGAAAGATCAGCAGCGGGATCTCGTGCACCTTGTCGGTCGTCGGGGTGTACTGGATCAGTTCCAGCAGCGGCGTCCGATGCACCACGCGACCTTCGGCGGTGCCGATATTCTCGCCGACGGTGAAGGCATCGCGATCGGCCAGCGAGACGACCATCTCGCCACCGTTCATCTCGACGTCGCGCACCAGGTTCTCCAGGCCCTTCACAAGGCTTTCGCCCTCGGTCTCGACGGCCTTTTCCAGTGCGTCGGGATTGGTGGCCAGGAAATTCGTCGGCGCCATCATGTCGATGATCTGGTCGGTCAGCCAGCCGATGCGCCGCCGTGCCACCTGATCGGGCATGTCCAGCCTGTCCGCCGCCTCGCGCATGGCGCTGGCATTGATCTGATACTGACGCTTGAAGAAGTTGAAATAGGGATGACTGCGCCACAGCGGATTGGCGAAACGCTTGTCGGCGGGGCTGTCATCCTCGGGCGCGCTCAGATTGCCACTGGCCAGCGCGATATTGGCCTTGGCATAGTGTTTCAGCGTCTCGCCCCAGTAATTCACCTGCTGTTCGATCACCCGCGCGGGCTGTTCCGTCCATGACTTCATCCAGGCGTTGGCGGCGGTCAGCAGCAGATCGGGGCCCGGCGCCTCGACGCCAGGATTGGGCAGGCTGCGGCCCGAAAAGGCGTTCATCAGCCGGTTTCCCAAAGCCTCGATCCGCTCGATATTCTCGGCCAGCCGCTGCGCGTTGGGTGCATCGACGCCCATGGCCAGCGCCTCGAGCATCTTTTCGGGCGTGGCGCCAGGGGGCGGCGGCATGGCGCCGGGGGATCGGGGCGTGGCCCCTGCCTCGCTCGAACGGGTCGAGGCCGCGTCCTCCAGCCGGGCCTCGGCCGGGCTGGCTTTCGCGGTCTTGCGCGGTTGGTCTTTCGACGAAGCGGCCGGCTTTGCGGCCTTGCGGGCGGTTGCGGGCCGTGCCGCCGCCACCGATTTCGCAGTCGCGGCATCGGCGGACTTGGCCCGTTTGCGCGGTTCCGCGGCGGCAGGCTTCCTTGTCTCCTTCGCATCCGCCGAATCCTTCGACGTGCCGGTCTTTCCAGATGTTGCCCGAATGCCCTTCCGTTGCGTAACATCTTTGCCCGTCGAGCCTCTGTTGCTTGCCATGAGACGACATCCCCCCTAGAAAGAGGGTAATGATACGCGCAGCGCAGGCACAGCGTAAAGCCGCCAGATCAGAGCCTCAGCCGACCTCGGCCGGGCCCGCACTGCGCCGCAACGCAGAAAAGGGTGGCTAACATGCCGACCAAGGGACTGAAGGGCGTCGTATCCTACGACGCGATGGAGACGATCCGGAACACGAATGAATGGCTCGGCGCGACAGCCCGCGCCTTTGCGTCCTATCCGGTCTTCGCCCTGTCCCCCAACCCGATGTTCAGGCTGATCAGCGCCTGGGGCCATGTCACCGAACGCAGCTTCGCACGCATGGTCATCAAGCCTGACTGGGAAATTCCGGCAATCCTCGGCGAGGACGGCCAGGATCACGTCGTCTATCCCGAACCGGTGATGCGCCGCGCCTTCGGCGACCTGATCCACTTCCGCGTTTCCCGGCGCGAGCCGCAACTTCGCAAGGTGCTGCTGATCGCTCCGATGTCGGGCCATTACGCGACGCTGATGCGGTCCACCGTCACCTCGCTGCTACCCGATTGCGAAGTCTATGTCACGGATTGGCACAACGCGCGCGACATTCCCGTCAGTGAAGGCAAGTTCGACATCGAGGATTACACCAGCTATCTGGTCGATTTCATCCGGTTCCTGGGCCCCGATACCAATGTGGTGGCCATCTGCCAGCCGGCCCCCCTGGCGCTGGCCGCGACCGCGATCCTGGCCGAGGACGAACCCGCCTCGCAGCCGCGCACGCTGACCCTGATCGGCGGCCCGGTCGATCCCGACGCGGCCGCGACCGATGTCACCGATTTCGGCAACCGCATGACGATGGGCGAGTTGGAGCATCTGGCGATCCAGTCGGTCGGCTTCAAATATCGCGGCGCAGGTCGGATGGTCTATCCGGGCCTCGCCCAGCTTTCCTCGTTCATCGCGATGAACGCCGAAACCCACGCGAAGGCCTTCATCGACAAGATCTTTGCCGAGGCACGCGGCACCGCGACGGAAGGCGACCGGCATAACCGGTTCTACGACGAATATCTGGCCGTGATGGACATGACGGCGGAATTCTACCTGTCCACGGTCGAACGGATCTTCAAGAATCTGGAAATCGCGCAGAACCGTTTCACCGTGAACGGGCGACCGGTCGATATCGGCAGGATCACCAGCACAGCCGTGATGACGGTCGAGGGCGCCAATGACGACATCTCGGCGCCGGGCCAATGCGTTGCGGCGCTGGATCTGTGCAGCGGCGTCCCGGCCGAGCGCAAGCAGCAGCATCTTGAACCCGGCGCCGGTCATTACGGCATCTTCGCAGGCAAGTCGTGGCGGCTGAACATTCGCCCGCTGGTGCTGGATTTCATCGACGAGAACATGTCGGTGCCGGATTCGATCAAGCCCAGGCGCCGCCGCGCCCGCGGGGGTGTGGCAGCCGATTGCGGTGTCAACGACCCGGTGGGCGACAGCAGCAAGATCGGCGTCTGATCCCGGAACCCGGCCGCCGTCGCCGGGTTGTTCCCGCAAGGTCGCAGGGTGCGGCGTGAAAGGGATCGACATGACTGACCGGGAAAGCCTGACCGACAGCTTCTGGAACCGGCTGGACGACATCAATGTCGGAATGCTGGGCGTCACCGAAGACATGCGGCTTGTGCCGATGTCGCATTACGCGGACCGTGACCGTCGCGCCCTCTGGTTCATCACCGCCAAGGAAACGGATCTCGCGAAATCCGCGTCGGCCGGCGGGTTGGCTGCGATCCATATCGTGACCGATGGCGGCGCCGGCCTGTTTGCGCGCATCCACGGAACGCTGTCGCTGTCTGACGACCGGGAGAAGCTGGATGAGTTGTGGAATGCCGTTGCCTCAAGCTGGTTCGAGGACGGTCGCCAGGATCCAGATGTGCAGTTGATGCGGATGGATCTGTCCGAGGCCGAAATATGGGCTACAGGTGGCAAGCCTAGCTTTCTCTACGAGATCGCCAAATCGAAGGTCACCGGCAAGAAGCCCGATATGGGCGAGCATGACACGATCCGCTTCTGATCCGGGTCAGACCGGAAGCCCCTCGATCGAGGCGGTTACCAGGTCCAGGCATTCCGGCGTCGAGAACCGGTGATCGGCATCCTTGACCAGGACCAGCCGGATATCCGGCCCGCTGGCATGATCCAGCAACCGCAGCGCCCAATCGACCGGTACATCCGCATCGGCGGTTCCCTGCAGCAGACGCACCGGAAATGGCAGCGGCAGCGGCTGATTCAGGACCAGCCGCTTTCGCCCGTCCTCGATCAGGTGCCGGGTGATCACATAGGGCTCGTCGCTGTAATCGCTGGGCGTCTCGATCCTTCCGTCGCGCATCAGGATCTCGCGTTGCGCCGGATCCAGACCCGCCCAGAATCCCTGTTCGGTGAAATCCGGCGCCGCCGCGATCGTGACCAGCCCGGCCACGCGCTGCGGCATCGACCGCGCCAGCAGCAGCGCGATCCAGCCGCCCATTGACGATCCGACCAGGACCTGCGGCCCATCCGTCAGCGCCTCGATCATGGCGCGGGCGTCTTCGGCCCAATCGCCGATGCAGCCATCTTCGAAACGGCCGCCACTTTCGCCGTGGCCGGAATAGTCGAAGCGCAGGAATGCGCGCCGGGATTGGCGCGCCCATGCCGCAAGATGCAGCGCCTTGGTGCCCTGCATGTCGGATTTGAACCCGCCCAGGAAAACCACGCCCGGTCCCTGCCCCGCGATCCGACGATAGGCGATGCGGCGGCCCTCGCTGGTGGTCAGATGATCGCTCATGCGGCACTCTCCTTCGTTCCCGTGCCAATCTTGACACTTTTCGCCGCGAGGTCCATGGACTGGCGCAGATAACCCGCAACCGGGCGTTCCGTGGGCGCCAGACCGACGAGGAGGACGGCATGTCCCAGATTTCCCTGACCTTTCCCGATGGCAATGCGCGCAACTACGCAGCCGGCATCACCGCCGCCGAGGTTGCCGAAAGCATTGCGCCCAGCCTCGCCAAGCGCGCCATATCGGCCTCGCTGGACGGGCGGCACATCGATCTGCAATGGCCAATCGAGGATTCCGGCGCGTTCAGCATTCACACCATGAAGGACGAGGCGCCGGCGCTGGAGCTGATCCGCCACGATTTCGCCCATGTCATGGCGCGCGCGGTGCAAGAAATCTGGCCCGATGCGAAGGTCACGATCGGACCCGTGCGCGATTATGGCTGGTTCTACGATTTCGACCGCGCCGAACCGTTCACGCCCGAAGATCTGGGCCGCATCGAGGCGAGGATGAAAGAGATCATCAACGCCCGCGATCCCGTCCGCACCGAGATCTGGGATCGCGATCGCGCCCGTGCCTATTATCGGAACCGCGGCGAACCCTTCAAGGTCGAGTTGATCGACCGGATTCCGGGCGACGAACCGCTGCGGATGTACTGGCACGGCGACTGGCAGGATCTGTGCCGCGGCCCGCATCTGCAATCGACCGGCCAGCTTCCCGCCGATGCCTTCAAGCTGACCCATATCGCCGGCGCCTACTGGCTGGGCGATGCCAGCCGCCCGATGCTGCAACGCATCTACGGCGTGGCCTTCCGCAACCGTGACGAGTTGAAGGCCCATCTGCACATGCTGGAAGAGGCCGCCAAGCGCGACCACCGCAAGCTGGGCCGCGAGATGGACCTGTTCCATATGCAGGAAGAAGCGCCGGGTCAGATTTTCTGGCACCCGAACGGCTGGAACATCTATGTCGCGCTGCAGGACTACATGCGCCGCCAGCAGCGTGCCGACGGCTATGTCGAGGTCAATACCCCGCAGGTCGTCAGCCGGAAATTGTGGGAAGAATCAGGTCATTGGGACAATTATCAGGAAAACATGTTCATCGTCGAGGTGGACGAGGATCATGCCCGGACCAAGACCATCAACGCGCTGAAGCCGATGAACTGCCCGTGCCACGTCCAGGTCTTCAACCATGGGCTGAAATCCTATCGCGACCTGCCGTTGCGCATGGCCGAATTCGGATCCTGCAACCGTTACGAGCCCTCGGGCGCGCTGCACGGGATCATGCGCGTGCGCGGCTTTACCCAGGACGATGCGCATATCTTCTGCACCGAGGATCAGATCGAGGCGGAAACGAAGAAATTCATCGAGTTTCTGGCCAGAATCTACGCCGATCTGGGCTTCGCCGACTGGACCATAAAGCTGTCCACCCGCCCCGAAAAGCGCATCGGCTCGGACGAAAGCTGGGACCGGGCCGAGGCCGCGCTTGGTAATGCCTGCATCGCGGCGGGCCATGATTACACGCTGTTTCCCGGCGAAGGCGCCTTCTACGGGCCAAAGCTGGAATTCGTGCTGACCGATGCCATCGGTCGCGACTGGCAATGCGGCACCTTGCAGGTGGATCCGAACCTGCCAGAGCGGCTGGATGCGGAATATGTCGGACAGGACGGCGCGAAACATCGCCCGATCATGCTGCACCGTGCCGTGCTGGGCAGTTTCGAGCGATTCATCGGCATTCTGATCGAAAACAGCGCCGGCAAGCTGCCGCTGTGGCTGGCGCCGCGTCAGGTTGTCGTCGCCTCGATCGTCTCGGACGCCGATGATTACGTCCACGAAGTGGTCGAAACCCTGCGCGCGGCGGGATTGCGGGCCGAGGCGGATACGCGAAACGAAAAGATCAACTACAAGATCCGCGAACATTCGGTGGCAAAAGTGCCCGCGATTCTTGCCATCGGCATGAAAGAGGTAGAGGATCGGACGGTCTCGATCCGCCGTCTGGACCAGCAGGGCAGCAAGTCCCTGTCACTGGAACAGGCCGCCGAGATGTTGAAGACCGAAGCCACACCGCCGGATCTGCGCTGAAATGCGCCAATGTCGCCGGGACTTCACGCGCGGCACACGATTCCGCGCGCGATACCCCTTGCGTTTCTTAACGATTCGGTCATCCTCAAACCTGCGTGAGCAAGGACTTTCTACCGCCTCCCTTTCGATGGGCAGCCGGAATACCGAAAGCGGGCTGCACGGCCTGGCGCAATCGGGCGTCGGGATGACTTGAAGGAGAGAACGGTTATGGCGACCGGAACGGTGAAATGGTTCAACGCCACCAAGGGCTATGGCTTCATCGCCCCCGATGATGGCGGCAAGGACATCTTCGTCCACATCTCGGCGGTGGAACGCGCCGGGCTGACGGGCCTCAAGGACAACCAGAAAATCGCATACGAACTGCAATCGGGCCGCGACGGCCGCGCATCGGCCAGCGATCTCAAACTGCTCTGATCCCAGGGGATCCTCGGCATTCACGGCCCGCTTCGCGCGGGCCGTTCTTTTGTGTCACCCGCTTGCGGACCGGCCGTCATATTCGGTTTCGGTCACCTTCTCCAGCCATGTCACCGCACTGCCATCGACGGCTTCCTGAATGGCGATATGGCTCATCGCGGTATCGGGCGCGGCGCCGTGCCAGTGTTTCTCGCCAGCCGGAATCCAGACGACATCGCCCTGACGGATCTCCTCGACCGGCCCGCCATCGCGGGCGGCCAGTCCACGCCCGAACGTGACGATCAGGGTCTGCCCGGCCGGATGCGTGTGCCAGGCGGTGCGGGCGCCGGGCTCGAAGGTGACATGGGCGCCCACCGCGCGTCCCGGAGGCTCGGCCTGAAACAGCGGATCGATCCGCACCTGACCGGTGAAGTAGTTTTCGGGGCCGGGCCCCGATGGCGCGCGGCCCGAATGCATGATCTTCATGGCGGCCTCCTCTGGCGCAGGGTGACATGGGCCTGTCGGCAATGGCAAGCTCGGTTCTTGCCCCCACGGATCAAGTCCGCCATGGGCCGAGTTGCAGGTCGGTCGCGCCAGCCCTATCATCGGAACCTCCCGCAGGGTCCGAAGCCAGCCGCCGGCTTGCGCACTGGTGGTCCAGGCGGGCCCTGCCCGAAACCTGCCGATCCGGCCAGAGGCGCCGCCCTGCGCCACGACCCGCACGAACAACCACTGCGCGCTGCGCGACCGTCACCGCAAGGACATGCCATGATCCGCCTCGATATCTTCTCTGATCCGGTTTGCCCCTGGTGCCTGATCGGCAAACTGGAACTGGACCGCGCCCTCGAAAGCCGCTCCGATCATCCGTTCCGCATCGCCTGGCACCCGTTCCGCCTGAACCCGCAGATGCCGCGAGGGGGGATGGATCGACTGGAATATCTGAAAATGAAACCGGGCGCCGCCAATGCCGCGCGCGCGCTGGCCGAACGCGCGGCCGCGATGGGACTGGATCTTCGGCCGCCAACCCGTCAGCCCGACACCAGCGATGCGCACCGCCTGATGCATTGGGCCGGCCTTGAGGGCGAACAAGGGCGCGTCATGTCCGGCCTGCTTCGCGCCCATTGGCAGGAATCGCGCGACATCTCGGATCCGGCCGAACTCGCGCGGATCGGCGGCGCGGCCGGCCTGGATCAGGCCATGATCGCCCGGCTGCTGGACAGCGACGCCGACCGCGACGAGATCGCCGCGCGCGAGGCTCATGCCCGCGAGCGTGGCATCAACGCGGTGCCGACCTTCATCGTCGCCGACCGCCACGCGATCGGCGGCGCCCAGCCCGCGCATGTCTGGCAGGGCGTCATCGATGAACTGACCGACCCCGCGTGACTTGCAGGATCTGCAAAAACGGTCTATCAGCCGGAGGCTGCCGGAAAGGTGCCCTCCAATGATCCAGGAAACGCGGTTCCAGCAGGCGCCCCTGCGACGCTTGCCGATGCCCGAATTCATCGCGATGCTGGCGTTCCTGTTCGCCACCGTCGCCTTTTCCATCGATGCCATGCTGCCGGCATTGCCGCAGATCGCGCGAGACCTGACCCCAGACAACCAGAACCGCGCCCAACTGATCCTCACCGCCTTCGTCGCCGGCATGGGCACGGGCACTCTCTTTGCCGGTCCCATCTCGGACGCGATCGGGCGCAAGCGCGCGATCACCATCGGCTTTGGCGTCTACATCCTGGCCACCCTTGCCGCGATCATGTCGAATTCGATCGAGATGCTGCTGGCCGCCCGCTTCGCGCAAGGCCTTGGTGCCGCGGCGCCGCGGATCGTCGGCCTGGCGCTGGTTCGCGACCTTTATGCCGGCCGCGAGATGGCGCGGATCACCAGCTTCGTGATGATGGTCTTCATCATGATCCCGGCGCTGGCACCGTCGATCGGGGCGGGAATGATCCGCCTGGCGGGCTGGCACGGCGTTTTCGGAGGCTTCCTGATTTTCGCGCTGATCGGTTGCACCTGGCTGAATCTCCGCCAGGCCGAAACGCTCCCGCCCGAACGACGCCGGCCGCTGCGCGCCGGCCCGTTGAAGGCGGCCGCGCGCGAGGTTCTGTCCAGCCCGCATGTCATGATGTGCACGCTGATCCTGACGCTGGGCTTCGGGCAGATGTTCGGCCTGCTGTCCTCGGCGCAGCAATTGTTCGGCGAGGCCTATGGCAAGGGCGACGCCTTCCCGGCCTGGTTTGCCGCGATGGCGCTGCTGTCGGGATCGGGCACGATCCTGAACGCCACCTTCGTGACGCGCTTCGGAATGCGGCGGATCGCGAAATGGGCCTATATCATGCAAACCTTCGTCAGCGGCGCGATGCTGGTCCTGCTGGCGGGGGATCTGTTGCCGGCCGGCCTGCAGTTTCCGGCCTTCTTCCTCTGGTGTGTCAGCGTCTTCTTCATGGCGGGGGTGACATTCGGCAACCTGAACGCGCTGGCGCTGCAATATGTCGGCCATATCGCCGGCATGGCGGCCTCGATCGTCGCCGCGATATCGACCGTAGCGGCGACACTGATCGCCGCTCCCGTCGGTCTGCTCTACGACGGCACGGCGGTTCCCGTGGTCGCGGCGACGCTGATCTGTTCAGGTCTCGCTTGGTTCCTGATGCGCTTTCTCTATGACTAGAACGGCATCGGCTGCACGAGATTGCCGCGCTACCAGCCGCGCATTGGCCAGATCATTGGCCAGATGCGCAGCGACTGCCGCGCGATCTCGGCCAAAGCCCCGCCAGCGCGCCTCGAGCCTGTCGCGCAATCGGGCCTCGGGCACATCCAGAAAGACGCTCAGATCATAGCGGATCCGGTTCCACGGCGCCCGATCCAAAAGCAGGTAATTGCCTTCGATCACCACGATCCGATCCGAGGGCGCGACCACGCCCGCCCCGGCAACCGACAATTCCCGCCCGCGGTCGAACAGCGGAAAGACCACTTCCGCCTGCGCATGCGACAGGCGCGCGGCCAGCGCCGCAAATCCCTCGGCATCGTATGTCTGGACGGCCCCCTTCACCTCCCGCAGACCCCGCGCCTCAAGAACCGCGTCATCAAGGTGGAATCCGTCCATCGGCACCAGGACCGCCTGCTCCAACCGCGCCACCAGCGCCTCGGCCAGGGTGGATTTCCCCGATCCCGGCGCGCCCGCCACCGCGACCAGAATCCGGTCACCGGGCAAGGCGCCGATGCGATCGATCAGCGCGCGGCCTTCTTCGTTGTCGAAATACCCCGGGGGGAGTCCGCAGGACGGGGGGCGGCGCCCCCCTGCCCGATCGCTCATGCCGCGGCCTCGTCGGGAATCTTCGCGCCGGTCATGTAGGCCACGGCATCCGACATGGAATGATCCTTGGGATCGATCACGCACAGCCGCTTGCCCAGCCGGTGAATGTGGATCCGGTCGGCGACTTCGAAGACATGGGGCATGTTGTGGCTGATCAGCACGATGGGAATCCCGCGCGAGCGAACGTCCAGGATCAGATCCAGCACGCGCCGGCTTTCCTTGACCCCAAGCGCGGCCGTCGGCTCATCCAGGATGATGACCCGGCTGCCGAAGGCCGCAGCGCGGGCCACCGCGACGCCCTGGCGCTGTCCGCCCGACAGCGTCTCGACCGGCTGGCCGATGTTCTGGATCGTCATCAGCCCCAGTTCCGACAGCTTGTCACGCGCGAACTTGTCCATCGCCGCCTTGTCCAGCATCCTGAACCACCGGCCCATGACACCTTCCTTGCGGATCTCGCGGCCCATGAAGATATTGTCGGCGATGGACAGGGCGGGCGACAGGGCCAGCGTCTGATAGACGGTCTCGATCCCGGCCTTGCGCGCCTGCAGGGGACTGTCGAAGCTGACCGGACGGCCGTCCAGCCGGATCTCGCCCTCATCGGGCTGGACCGCGCCCGATACCGCCTTGATCAGGCTGGACTTGCCGGCGCCGTTATCGCCGATCACGGCCAGGATCTCGCCGGGAAAGAGATCGAAATCGGCATGGTCGATCGCGGTCACGCGGCCATAGCGCTTGACGATGTTGCGGGCTGTCAGAAGTGGTTCGGTCATGACGAGATCTTCCTGATCCACTGGTCCACGGCGACGGCGACGATGATCAGCCAGCCGGTCGCGAAGAGTTGCCAAAGAACGTCCACGCCGGCAAGGCGCAGCCCCGAATTGAACACGCCGACGATCAGCGCGCCGATCAGCGGCCCCAGGATCGAGCCGCGCCCGCCGAACAACGAGATCCCGCCGATGACCACGGCGGTGATCGATTCGAGGTTCGATTCGAAGAACGAGGTCGGACTGACCGAACCGACCCGCCCGATCGAAGACCACGCGGCCAGCGCGCAGATGAACCCGGCCGTCATGTAGACCGACATCAGCACGCGTCTGGTCTGGATACCCGCAAGGGCGGCGGCCTCGGGATCGTCGCCGACGGCATAGACGCGCCTGCCCCAGGCGGTCTTGTTCAGCGCATACCACAGGACCGCGAAGACGATCAGCATCAGAACCACGCCCCAGGTCAGCACGGCGCCGCCCAGATTGAACCGCGCGCCGAACAGCTTCAGCAGCGGCGCCTCGGCGTCCAGCGTCTGGCTGCGGATCGTCTCGCGTCCGGACAGATAATAATTCAACGCCAGGAAGATATTCCAGGTGCCCAGCGTGGTGATGAAGGGAGGCAGCTTCAGGCGGGTGACCAGAAGGCCGTTCAGCCCGCCGGTCAGAAGGCCGCAGCCCAGCCCCAGCAGGATCGAGATCGGCACGGGTATGCCCAGATCCAGCGACAGCCGCCCCATGACGACCGAAATCATCACCATGACGGCGCCAACCGACAGGTCGATGCCCGCGGTCAGGATGACCAGCGATTGCGCGGCGGCCAGCGTGCCCACGACCGCCACCTGCTGCATGATCAGCGACAGGTTGAAGGCGGAAAAGAAATTGGGCGCGATCAGACCGAAGGCGATCAGGGACAGCACCAGCACGATGACCGGCACCATGGTCGGGTAGCGGTGCAGGAAATGCTGCAAACTCTCCAGCGGGCCGCGCGAATGCTGTTCGAACGAGGCCACGGATTCGGTCGCGCTCCGCTCGGCCGGGGGATCAGGGGCATCCGACATGGTTCTCTCCGGATACGGGGTGATGGGCGGCGCGGCGTGACGCGCCGCCCGGATTGCGTGACTGGAAGACGTCGCTCAGCCAGGTATCAGCCCCAGCACTGATCGGTTCCCTCGGCCACGGTGATCGACGGGACGCCCTCGACCGGCTGATCGGTGACAAGGTTCACGCCGGTATCGGTGAAATCCAGTCCCTCGCTGGCCTGGGGCCTGGTGCCATCCTTGGCGAAGGCGGCGATCGCCTCGATCCCCATCGAGGCCATCTTCAGCGGATATTGCTGCGAGGTCGCGCCGATCACGCCCTCCTTGACGTTCTGGACGCCCGGACAGCCGCCATCGATCGACACGATCAGTGCGTCTTTTTCCTTGCCGAAGGATTTCAGCGCCTCATAGGCGCCCGCGGCGGCGGGTTCGTTGATCGTATAGACCAGATTGACGCCGGGATCCTTCTGCAACAGGGCCTCCATCGCCTGACGGCCGCCCTCTTCGTTGCCCGAAGTCACCTCATGGCCGACGATGCGCGGATCATCCTCGTCCCCGATCGTGTTCTTGTCCTTCACGTCGATGCCGAAGCCCTCCATGAAACCCTGGTCGCGCAGCACATCGACCGAGGGCGCGCTTTCGGACAGATCGAGGAAGGCGATCCTTGCGTTCGCGGCCTCCTCGCCCATCTTGCCCTTGGCCCAGGCGCCGATCAGGCGGCCGGCCTCGTAATTGTCGGTGGCAAAGGTGGCGTCGGCCGCGTCGATCGGGTCCAGCGGCGTATCCAGCGCGATGACCAGGATCCCGCGATCCTGCGCCTGCTTGACCGAATCGACGATGGCCTTCGTGTCCGAGGCGGTGATCAGGATGCCCTTGACGCCCGCCGCGATGCAGCTTTCCATCGCCTGCTGCTGGGTCTCGTGATCGCCGTCGACCTTGCCGGCGAAGCTCATCAACTGCATCCCAAGTTCATCCGCCTTGGCGGTCGCGCCTTCCTTCATCTTCACGAAGAATGGGTTGATATCGGTCTTGGTGATCAGACAGGCCTTCACCGGTTCCTGTGCCTGTGCCAGACCGGCGGTCATGGCCAGCGCCGACGCCGCCAGCGACAGACGGATCAGATGTGTCATCGTCATTTCTACACTCCTCCACGACGGCGGATTCCTCTTCCGCCCTGGCCGATACAAAGCCTTACATCTTTCCGCTTGTCAATAAATCAATTTGCTTGATTAATACCCGGCAGGAGGATCTCTGAATGCCGAGCGCAGACGTGACCAGCGGCGATCGCAGCCGGAACGAGCGGCTGATCCTGTCGGTGATCCGGCGCCACGGACCGCTGTCGCGCGCGGCGCTGGCCCAGGCAATGGACTTGTCGCCGCAGGCGATCACCAACCTCAGCCGCAAGCTGATCGAACAGGGCTTTCTGGCGCAGGAAAAGGTCGTGCGCGGCAAGGTCGGTCAACCTTCGACGCCGCTGGCGCTGGCGCCGGACGGGGCCTGGTTTCTGGGGCTGAAGCTGGGTCGCAGACTGGCCGAACTGGCGCTGGTCGATTTCACCGGCCAGACGAAACTTCACCGCCAGGAGATATCATCCTATCTGCACCCCCAGCGGGTTCTGGGCTTCGCGCGGCACGGGATCGCCACCTTCATGGCCAATCTGCCGCGATCAGCGCACCGCCGGATCGCCGGCCTCGGCATCGCCACACCCTTCCGATTGTGGGATTGGGGCGCCGAGATGGCCGCCTGGAAGGATCACGATCTGCGCGCGGAACTGGCCCGGGATCTGCCTTTTCCGGTCTTTCTGGAAAACGATGCGACCACCGCATGCGGGGCCGAACTGATCTTCGGCCGCCAGAACCTTCCCGCCGATTTCCTGCACATCTACATCGCGCATTTTCCGGGTGGCGGATTGGTCCTGGACGGCAAGCTGCGCTTCGGGCCGCAACGCAACGCGGCCGCACTGGGATCGATTCTGGTGCCCGATGGCGGACAATTGTTGGAACGCGCCTCGGTCGCCTCGCTTGAGGCGCGGCTTGGCCGGGCCGTGCATCCCGACGATTCGGCCTGGGACGTTCCCGAGGCGATCGAGGCGGAATGGGCCGAACAGGCCGGACGCGCGTTGGCATTCGTGTCCCTGGCGGCGGTGTCGATCGCCGATCTGCCGCTGGTGGTCATCGACGGCGCGGTACCGCCCGCGACCCGCGCCCGGCTGGTCGCGGCGACGCGACATGCGATGACGGCCCTGCCCCGCGAAGGCATCGTGCCGCCCGAGGTGATCGCGGGCAGCCTTGGCCGCAATGCCCGCGTCCTGGGTGCCGCCGCGTTGCCATTGTCGCATTTCTTCCAGCCCGACGGCCAGCTTGGCTGAGACCGCGCCCATCCGTCGGCGGGGTGCGGTCACGATCGCGGTTGACACCGCCGGCACGGCCTCTATAAGCGCGCACTTCATTGGTGTTGGTGGCCCCCGCAAGGGGATGCCTGTCGGGCCTGAAGCCAGAGGACAACGCCCTTCACATGAAGGAAGGAGATCAGCCGTGACCAAACGCACGTCTGCCAAGTACAAGATTGACCGCCGCATGGGCGAAAATATCTGGGGCCGCGCCAAATCGCCGGTCAACCGCCGCGAATACGGTCCCGGCCAGCACGGCCAGCGCCGCAAGCAGAAGCTGTCGGATTTCGGCACCCAGCTGCGCGCCAAGCAGAAGCTCAAGGGCTATTACGGCGATCTGACCGAAAAGCAGTTCCGCCGCATCTATGCCGAGGCCGAGCGCGTCAAGGGCGATACCGGCGAGAACCTGATCGGCCTGCTGGAACGGCGTCTGGATGCCGTCGTCTATCGCGCCAAATTCGTGCCGACCATCTTCGCCGCGCGTCAATTCGTCAACCACGGTCATGTCGAGGTGAACGGCAAGCGCGTCAACATCGCCTCCTATCGTGTCAAGGAAGGCGACGTGATCTCGATTCGCGAACGTTCGCGCCAGCTGGCCATCGTTCTGGAGGCCGTCGGCCTGCCCGAGCGTGACGTGCCGGATTATCTGGAAGTGGACCACAACAAGATGACCGCGACCTTCGTGCGCATCCCGGCCCTGGGCGACGTGCCGTATGCCGTGCAGATGGAGCCGAACCTGGTCGTCGAATTCTACGCGAAGAACTGATCTTCGCCGACACCCGATCCTCAAGGGCCGCATCTTCGGATGCGGCCTTTTTCGTCGTGCCGATGCGGCAGGGTATGGTGCGGCAGCCCGCGACGATTTCGATATTGGCTTCATAGGCCTCGTGGTATCATCGCCGCACTTTGCGCCCTTTCCCTGCCACGAGACCGGAGGCCGGGATGGCCCGACGCGATATCTCGTTCTGTTCGTTCAACCTGCTGAACCTTCAGCTGCCGGGCCGCGCGGTCTATTCCGACAGGGACGGCTGGCCCCAGGATGTCTATCGGCGCAAGATCGACTTTACCGCGCGGGCCCTGGCCCGGATGGAGGCCGATCTGTTCGGCTTTCAGGAATTATGGGCGCCGGAAGCCTTGCAGGAAGCAGTGGATCAGGCCGGCCTGGGCGAAAGCCATGTCATGATCGCGCCACCCGATCATCCGGGCACGCGGATCACCTGCGCGGCGGCGGTGCGCCGTCACATGCTGGTGGGAGATCCGGACTGGATCACCGATTTTCCGCCCGAGCTCGTGTTGCGCTCGACCGGGGACGATCCGCAGCAGCCCCGGATCTCGGTGGCGCTGGAGGGGTTTTCGCGGCCCGTCCTGCATCTGCGCGTGCAGCCCGATCCCTCGACCCCGGTGATCGAGGTCTTCGTGTGCCATTTCAAATCCCGGCGCCCGGCCGAGATCTGGCGCGAAGGCGACTGGTATGACCGCGAGATTCACGGCCCCCACGCCAATGCGCTCGGCTACGCCATCTCGACCATCCGACGCACCGCCGAGGCGGCGGCGCTGCGGGTCATCATGACGCGGCTGGCAAAGGGTTCGGACAATCCCGTCGTCGTGCTGGGCGACATGAATGACGGCAAGGATTCGAACACGCTCAACCTTCTGACCGAACAGCCGCGATATCTGACCGCGCTGTCGCGCGGCGGTGGCGACAACGCGCTCTACACGGCGCAGGTCCTGCAGGAATACCGCTCGGTCCGCGATGTCTATTATACCCATATCTATCAGGAGCAGCACGACAGCCTGGACCATGTGCTGGTCAGCGAGCAGTTCTATGACAATTCGCGCAAGCGGCTGTGGCGATTCGACGACATGCTGCTGCTGAACGACCACCTTGACTGGAACGATCACAAGACCAGCGGCAGCAACGACCACGGTATCGTTCTGGCCCGTTTCAGATGGTCGCCCCCGACGCCCGCCATGCCCGTCCTGTGACGGCGCCGGCAGCGTCCACTTTCCTTGCCCCCGTTCCCCCGCTATGAGGGCGGCGAATGACGGGGGAGACGGGCATGACAGGGATCGAACCGCAGCCGGGCATCATGGAGATCGCACCCTATGTCAGCGGCGAAAGCCGACTGGCGGGCCATGACGATGTGCTGAAACTGTCCTCGAATGAAAATCCCCTGGGGTGCAGCCCGGCCGCGCGGGCCGCCTTTGCCGCGGCGGCGCCGGATCTGCACCGCTACCCCGCCACCGACCATGCCGCCCTGCGCCGGGCGATCGGCGAGGTTCACGGGCTGGATCCGGACCGCATCATCTGCGGTGTGGGATCGGACGAGGTGCTGCAATTCGTCGCCCATGCCTATGCCGGGCCGGGCGACGAGATCATCACCACCGAGCATGGCTTTTCGATGTATCCGATCCTGGCGCGGATGGTCGGCGCGATCCCCGTCACCGTGCCCGAGGCTGTGCGCCGCATCGACGTGGACGCGATCCTTGGCGCCGTGACCGAACGGACGCGCATCGTCTTCATCGCCAACCCCGCCAACCCGACCGGCACCATGCTGGGCGCGGACGATCTGTCGCGGCTGGCCGAGGGGCTGCCGCCGCGGGCGATCCTGGTCCATGACGGAGCCTATACCGAATTCGCGGATGGCTTTGACGGCGGCGCCTCGCTGGTGGACCGGCATCCGAACGCGTTCATGACGCGGACATTTTCCAAGATTCACGGGCTGGGCGGGCTACGGATCGGGTGGGGCTACGGCGTGCGCGGCGTGATCGATGTTCTGAACCGGATCCGCCAGCCCTTCAACCTGTCCAGTGCCCAGATGGCGGCGGCCGAGGCCGCGATCCGCGACACCGCCTTTCGCGACCATTGCGCCGACCTGAATGCAAGGATGCGCCGGCGGATGCGCGAATCGCTGATCCAGATGGGGATCGGCTGCGACGAGAGTTTCGCCAATTTCGTGCTGGCCCGCTTTGCCGATCCGGACGAGGCCGAAGCCGCCGATGCCGCCCTGCGCGGTGACGGCATCCTTGTCCGTCGCGTCGGCGGATATGGCCTGCCCGCCGCGCTGCGCATCACGCTGGGCGACGAAATCGGCACGACGCGCGTGATCGACAGCCTCGGCCGTTTCATGGCCGCGCGGAGACCGGCATGAGCGTGATCTATGACCGTGTGGCCCTGATCGGTCTGGGGCTGATCGCGGGCTCGATGGCCCATGCGATGCGAAAGGCCGGATTGGCCGGCGAGATCGTCGGCCATGCCCGCAGCGATGCCACGCGCAGGACCGCGCGCGAGATCGGATTGTGCGACCGGATCGAGGACAGCGCCGACAGGGCCGTCGCGGGCGCGGATCTGGTGGTGCTGGCGGTGCCGGTCGGCGCCATGGGCGATGTCGCGGCCACGATCGCGCCGCATCTGAAACCGGGCGCGACGGTAACCGATGTCGGCTCGGTCAAGCAGGCGGTCATCGACGCTGTCGGCCCGCATATCCCGAACGGCGTGCATTTCATTCCCGGTCATCCCCTTGCGGGCACCGAACATTCCGGCCCCCGCTCGGGTTTCGCGACACTGTTCAGGAATCGCTGGTGGCTGCTGACCCCGCTGCCCGGCAGCGATCCGGCAGCGGTGGCGCGCCTGTCGGATCTGGTCCGCGCCATGGGCGCCAAGACCGACAGGATGGAGCCGGGCCATCACGATCTGGTGCTGGCCGTGACCAGCCATGCGCCGCACCTGATCGCCTATACGATGGTCGGCGTCGCCGATCATCTCAGCCGCGTCACCGATGAAGAGGTGATCCAGTATTCGGCCGCCGGGTTCCGCGACTTCACCCGCATCGCCGCCAGCGATCCGACCATGTGGCGCGACGTGTTCCTGCACAACAAGGAGGCGACGCTGGACATTCTGGGCCGCTTCACCGAAGAGCTGTTCGTGCTTCAGCGCGCGATCCGCATGGGCGACGGCCAGCAGCTGTTCGATTATTTCAGCCGCACCCGTGCCATCCGCCGCGGCATCATCGAGGCCGGCCAGGATACCGGGGCGCCCGATTTCGGCCGCGGCCACGACGACGCACCCCGGGGATCCTGAGCCGTCTTTCATCCCGCGCCCCGCTCGCCTAGATTTGGAGCATGGCAAGGGACTTTCGGAAACCGGCTTGGGTCTTCGGCTACGGATCGCTGATGTGGGATCCGGGCTTTCAGCCGCTTGAGACCGTGAAGGCGCGGCTTGACGGCTATGCGCGACGTTTCTGCCTGCGATCCGTGCGCCATCGCGGCACCGCGGAGGCGCCGGGGCTGGTGCTGGGCCTCGACCCCGACGATTCGGCCCATTGCAGGGGCCTCGCGCTTGCCATCGACCCAGTGCAGCATGACGAAGTGATGGCCTATCTTCGCGCGCGCGAGATGGGCACCGAAGCCTATCGCGAGGCGATCGTCACGCTGACGCTGGAAGATGGCCGCCGCGTCGAGGCCCTGGCCTATGTGATGCGCTGCGATCATCCCCAATATGCGGGTGACCTGGGCGCGGACGAACAGGCGCGGATCATCGCCGGAGCTCATGGCGGCCGGGGTCCGAATGCCGATTATCTGTTCAACACCGCCCTGCATCTGGCCCGGATCGGCCTGCCCGACAGCGCCATGGACCAGCTTTCCGACCGGGTGCGGCGGCTGATCGCGACGAGGCAGCCCTCACGAGAGGGCTGAGCATCGGTTTACCCTGACCGTCGGATCGCTTGGCAAGCGTCCGGTCGCGCCCTACACTCGTGCGTGTACGAGGATGCCGGGAACGGGAATGCCAAGCCTTGCGTGAACAGGACAGCGGCCCAGAACCCGCCGGGACCGGCAGCGGCCCGGCCCGGCCCGGCAGGTTGAGTCTGCCAAGCCGCCGGATTACCGCAACACGCGGCACCGGCGCCGCCAGCCCGTCCCATCCGCATTTCTCGCAACCGGTCCGGCAGATCATGCTGATGCTGACGGTGCTGGCGCTGGTCCTGGCCGGCGGCTGGATCGCCTATGGCCGGATTCTGCCCATCTTCATGGCCAATCGCTGGCTGAACGGACTGATCCTGACCGTCTTCGGACTGGGCGTGCTGGCCTGTTTCTGGCAGGTCGGCCAGCTTGTCCGATCGGTCAGCTGGATCGAACGGTTCGCCTCTCGCCGGCGCAACGCGGTGGAAAAGGGCGTCGCGGCGCGTGGCATGGGCGACAGCGACGTGCCGCCGCGCCTGCTGGCGCCCCTGGCGGCGCTGCTGGGAACCCGCGGGCCGGCAGGCGGCGTGATCTCGACCGGTTCGGCGCGGTCGATCCTCGATTCCGTCGCGACGCGGATCGAGGAATTGCGCGACATCACGCGATACCTGTCCAATCTTCTGATCTTCCTTGGCCTTCTGGGCACCTTCTATGGCCTCGCCACCACCGTTCCGGCGGTCGTGGACACGATCCGGGCACTGGCCCCACAGGAAGGCGAAAGCGGCATCGCGGTCTTCGACAAGCTGATGGGCGGACTTGAAGCGCAGCTCGGCGGCATGGCCACGGCCTTTTCGTCGTCGCTTCTGGGTCTGGCCGGATCGCTGGTCGTGGGCCTGCTGGAACTGTTCGTCACTCATGGCCAGAACCGCTATTACCGTGAGCTGGAAGAATGGATGTCGGGCTTTACTCGCGTCTCGCTGGGCTCGACAGAGGGCGAGGGGGCGAATGATGCCGCCATCGCGGGCTTTCTGGAACAGATGGCCGACCAGATGGAGCGGTTGCAGCAATACCATGCCGAACGCGATGCCGGCCGCGACGACGCCGCCGCCATGGCGGATGAACGCATCGTGGTCATGGCCGAGGCGCTGGAGGCGCTGGTCCGCCGGGCCGAGGCCGAACGGGAATCGACCGTGGCCCGCGCGGCCAGCCTCAGCGGCGCGCTGAACCGTGTGGCCGAGGGTCAGGAAAGGCTGGTCGAACTGGCGCAATCGCGCGCCGATCAACCGGCGCCGGTTCCGCCCGACCTGTCGGGAATCGAAACCGCGCTGCAACGCATGGTCGCCGATCTGAACGAGGGCCGGGACGAGATGCTGGCCGAACTGCGCTCGGACATCCTGGTGCTGACACGGGCGGTGCGCGCGGCGCGGTTCGGCGATCCGTTCCGCGACGATCTGCTGCACGATCCGCTGATCGACCGGGGCGCACGCTAGATCATGGCACTGCGCCGGGCATCCTCGGTCAATCGCTTCTCGGCCACGATCTGGCCGGGTTTCGTGGATGCGATGACGGCCCTGTTGATGGTGCTGATGTTCGTGCTGACGATTTTCATGGTGGTGCAGTCTGTGCTGCGCGAACAGATCACCACGCAGGACGACACGATCACCCGGCAGGACCGGAAACTGTCGCGTCAGGAACAGCAGATCGACCAGCTTGGCCAGCGCGTCGCCGCGCTTGGCGAGGCCCTGACCGCGTCGGAAGGGCGCGAGGCGGCGCTGCAGGACGAGACCCTGCGTCAGTCCCAACGCGCCCAAAACGCCGAAAGGTCGCTGGATCAGGCCCAGGCCGAGGCGCGCGACAGGGCGGCGCGGATCACCCGGTTGAACAACCAGCTTGATGCCAGCAGAACCCGGCTGGACGAGGCAAGATCGCGGCTGACGGATTTCGAGGCCGAGGTGGCGGCCCTGATGGCCGCGCGTCAGCAGGATCGCATCGAGGCCGAGGCGCGGCAGGCCGATCTGCAAACGCAATTGTCCGATCAGCGGGACCGCGCGTCGGCGGCAGCGCTGGCCGTCGCCCAGGCCCGCAACGAGATCGACGCCAAGACCGAACAGGCGCGTCTGGCGGCGGCGCGGCGCGATGCTCTGGAGGCCCTGGTCGCCGATCTGCGGCGTCGCAATGCCGATGCGGGTCAGGACAAGGTCGCCCTGCAGGCCGATCTGACCGCCGCGCAGTCGCGCCTGTCCGAGGCCGAGGCCGCGCGGCTGACCGAGGCCGAGGCTGCCAGGGCGCTGCGCGCGCGGCTGGAAGGCGCCGACGCCGAACTGACCGCGATGACGCTGTCGCTGGAAGAAAGCCGCAAGAAGGCCGAGGACACGCTGACGCTTCTCGCCGCCGCCGAAAACGCGCGCGACCGGCTGTCGAACGAGGTCCGCACGAACGCTGCCCAGACCGAACGGCAGGCCGCGCTGCTGGCAAAGGCGCGCGAGGAGCTGGACCAGAGCCAGCAGATCTCGCAGGACAGTCAGCGCCGGGTCGCGCTGCTGAACGAACAGGTTGCATCGCTGACCTCGCAGCTTGGATCGTTGCAGGCGCTGCTGGAAACGGCGGGCGATGATCAGAAACAGGCCGAAGTGAGGGTCGAGACGCTGGGCCGGCAGTTGAACGCCGCCCTGCTGCGCGCGGCCGAGGAAAAAGAGCGCCGGCTGGCCCTGGAACGGGAGGCACGCAGCAAGGCCGAGGCAGAAGCCAAGGATCTGGCCCGCTATCGGTCGGAATTCTTCGGGCAATTGTCGCAGATCCTGTCGGGGCGCGAGGGGGTGAAGGTGGTCGGCGACCGCTTCGTGTTCCAGTCCGAGATTCTCTTTCCTCCGGGCGAAGCCAGCTTGTCGCCCGCCGGCCGCGCCCAGATCGCCGGCGTCGTCCGGATGCTGGGAGACATCGCCGACAAGATCCCGCCCGAAATCGACTGGATGATCCGCGTGGACGGTCATACCGACAGCACGCCCCTGTCGGGCACGGGCCGCTACCGGGACAATTGGGAACTCAGCCAGGCCCGTGCACTGGCCGTGGTGCGCTTCATGATCGACGAATTGCAGTTTCCGGCAAACCGCCTGGCGGCGACGGGATTTGCGGATACCCGTCCCATTACCGACGGCGCCTCGCCCGAGGCCCGCGCCCAGAACCGCCGGATCGAGCTGAAACTGACCGAGCGCTGAGGGCGCCTTGCCTCGGCTCAATGCCCTGCCGTCTGCGAGAACAGGTTGACGACGATCACGCCCGCAACGATCAGCCCCAGCCCGATGACGGCCGGCAAGTCAAGCCGCTGATGAAAGACGAAAAGGCCGATCAGCGCCACAAGCACGATGCCAAGCGCACTCCAGATCGCATAGGCGACGCCCAGGGGCAGGACACGCAAGGCCAGTGACAGCAGGTAGAAGCTGGCCAGATAGCAGATGGCCATGCCCAGTGTCGGCCACAACCGGCTGAATTGCTGCGAGCGTTGCAGAAGCGAGGTGCCAACCACTTCCAGCGCGATCGCCATGGCCAGGGGCAGGTAGGGCGATGCCATCACCCCGCCCTGTCGGCTACTTTGGCCGAATCGTCCAGGCCGGCCAGTTGCTTCATGTAGCGTTCGATCTCGGAATTGATTTCGGCCCCGACCAGCACGATCATCGCGGCCAGCCACAGCCACATCATCAGGCCGATCACCGCGCCGAGCGAGCCGTAGGTTTCATTGTAATTGGCGAAATTGGCGGCATACCACGAGAACAGGATCGAGGTGACGACTAGGGTCACGGCGGCAAAGATCGCACCGGGCGAAATCCAGCGCCAGCGGCGGTTGGGCACCGCCGGCCCCCAGCGATAGACTGCCGCCAGCGCCACCAGCAGCACCAGGAACATGATCGGCCAGCGGATGAAGCTGATCAGCCTTTCGCTGGTATCGCTGAGCGGCAGCCACGCAAGCAGGATCGGAATGACGGCGATCACGCCCAGCATCAGCATCAGCAGCAAAAGTCCGCCCAGCGTAAACCCCATCGCGACCAGATTCAGCCGGACGAAGCTGCGGGTCTCTTTCTGAAAGAATGCCACGTTCAGCGCCGACAGCAGCGCCTTCATCCCGCCATTCGCCGAATAGAAGGCAACCAGCAGGCCGACGATCCCGGCCAGCGAAAGCGCGCCCGAGGGCGAGGTCGCGATGGCTTCGACCTGGCGCGAAATGATGTCCAGCGCGCCCTGAGGCAGGAAACGGTTCAGCACCTCCAGATGACCAGCGATCGAGGAAGGGTCGGCCACCAGTCCATAGATCGACACGAAGGCCGTGATCGCGGGAAACAGCGACAGCAGGCCGAAGAAGGTGACACCGCCCGCCACGGCCGTCACACGGTCGACGCCGATCTGCCCGAAGGTCCGCTTGACGATCGTGGCCACATCGCGAAAGCCCAGATCGCCCAGATGAGGCATCTTGCCGCCAAGGTCTCTCCGGATGGCGGGGGGATCGACCGTCCCGGAGGCGGTCGGCAAACCGTAATCGCGACGGGTCTGGTCGTCCAGCTCCCCGATCAGGGCATCCAGAACGGATCTGCGCGCCCCGCTGCCATCAGTATTCTGTGTCACCATGCGCTCAACCCTGCCCTGTCGGATCGGCGCTCACAAGCGATGCTGCCGGGAATCGTCGGGCCTGCGTGGCATGGAAGCCTCATCCTGCTGGGCGGGGGGCGGATTTCCACGCACGGCTTCGCGCACCGCGTCGGCCGCGGCGGCGAATTCCGCGACGATGCCGCTGGCTTGTGCGGCCACACCGCGAAAGGCCTGGAATGCTGTCAGCAGCGATTGGGCAACCCCTTCGAGCCCGGAAGACAATTCAGAGGCCGTCCGCGTCAGTTCCTCGGCAGCATTGCGACGCCGTGGCGGATTGCGATCGCGCGCCGCCTCGGCCCGAAGGCGCGCCGACTCTGCGCGATCCTGACGGGCCTGTTCACGGGTGCGACGGCGGATCGCCTCGCGTTCATCCTCATCCAGTGCCGAAAAACGCGGCGCCAGCCTGGCGTCGTCTCGAATCGTGGCCCTTCCCGTCCGGGGCCGATCGGATTCCGGGATGCCCACGATCTTGCGCGCCGCCATCAGCGTGCCGGCCGTGACGCCGGCCACGCCCAGCCCGACGCCGCCCCAGACGATGATCTTGGCGCTGAGCGACGGGCCGCGAGCGGCGGCGCGGCGGCTGGCTTTCAGTGCCCGCAGCGGATGGCTGCCGGGGGGGCGATGACCTTCTGGGACCGGCCGGGGGCCAAAGCGGGTCTCGCTGGTGCGGTCGGCTTCGGTCAGGTGGTTCGGGTCGTCTTCGCTGTGATGCATCGCGGCAATCCTCGTCCTGGCGGAAAAACTTGCCTGATCAACCGCCAGCCCCGCCCGAATGTTCCGCAGCCGCGCGCGCAGAAATCTTGCCCCCGGCCCGCCACCCCGCTATGCCGCAGCCAGCCACGAAGGAGCCCGCCATGATCCCGCGCTATTCCCGCCCCGACATGACCGCGATCTGGTCGCCCGAGACGAAGTTCCGGATCTGGTTCGAGATCGAGGCTCATGCCTGCGACGCGCAGGCCGATCTGGGCGTGATCCCGCGCGAGAACGCGGAGGCGGTCTGGCGGGCGAAGGACGTCCAGTTCGACGTTGCCCGGATCGATGAAATCGAGGCCGTGACCAAACATGACGTGATTGCCTTCCTGACCCATCTGGCCGAACATGTCGGCAGCGATCACGCCCGCTTCGTGCATCAGGGCATGACCTCTTCCGACGTTCTGGACACGACGCTGAACGTCCAGTTGGTGCGAGCCGCCGACATTCTGCTGGCCGATCTGGACCGCGTTCTGGCGGCATTGAAGAAACGCGCCTATGAACACAAGAACACGCTGCGGATCGGCCGCAGCCACGGCATCCATGCCGAACCGACCACGATGGGCCTGACCTTCGCTCGGTTCCATGCCGAGATGGCGCGCGGTCGCGCCCGGATGGAACGGGCCCGCGACGAGGTTGCAACCGGCGCCATCTCCGGCGCGGTCGGCACCTTCGCCAATATCGATCCGGCGGTCGAGGAACATGTCTGCGCAAGGATGGGGCTTCGTCCCGAACCGATCAGCACGCAGGTGATTCCGCGCGATCGCCATGCGATGTTCTTTGCCACGCTGGGCGTGATCGCCAGCAGCATGGAAAACATCGCCATCGAGATTCGCCACATGCAGCGGACCGAGGTTCTCGAGGCCGAGGAATATTTCAGCCCCGGCCAGAAGGGCAGTTCCGCCATGCCGCATAAGCGCAATCCGGTCCTGACCGAAAACCTGACCGGTCTTGCGCGGCTGGTACGGATGGCGGTGATCCCGGCGATGGAGAACGTCGCCCTGTGGCACGAACGCGACATCAGCCATTCCTCGGTCGAACGCGGCATCGCACCCGACGCGACGATCACGCTGGATTTCGCGCTGAACCGGCTGGCCGGGGTGATCGAGAAGCTGGTGATCTATCCCGAGACGATGCTGGCCAACATGAACAGGTTCAAGGGTCTGGTGATGTCGCAGCGCGTGCTTCTGGCGCTGACCCAGGCCGGCGTCTCGCGCGAGGATGCCTATCGCCTGGTGCAGCGAAACGCCATGAAGGTCTGGGAGGAAGGCAAGGATTTCAAACAGGAATTGCTGGCCGATCCGGATGTGACCGCGGCACTGAGCCCGGACCAGATCGAAGAGAAATTCGATCTGGGCTATCATACCAGACATGTCGATACGATCTTCCGCCGCGTATTCGATTCAAATCTTGGGTAATTATTCCCGGCGCCGATAACGGCCTGTTAGCCAGATCCTGCCAGATTGGCCCGCATGACAGATGACGGACCGACCAGGGGGCAGCAGACGATGACCGGGGCAAGACTGAGCCAGCGGCAGAAAGCCGCGGTGATCGTGCGGCTTCTTCTGGACGATGACGAGGCGTCCGGCCTTGCGCGGCTGGACAGCGACAGTCAGACATTGGTGGCCGAAGAAATGGCGCGGATGGAACTGGTGGACCGTGACACCCGCGACGCCGTCATCACCGAATTCTGCGACCGGCTGGAATCGGTGGGCGTGACCTTTCCCGGCAATCTCGACGGCACGCTGGCGATGCTGGGCGCACGATTGTCGGAAGACAGCGTTGACCGGCTGCGGCGGCTGTCGGCGATGTCCGGCAAGGGCGATCCCTGGACCCGCCTTGCCAGCCAGCCCGTCAATCGGCTTATCGCGGTGGCCAATTCGGAATCGGTCGAAATCGTCGCGCTGATGCTGGCCAAGCTGCCGGTTTCGAAGGCGTCCGAGACATTTTCCGCCCTGTCGCGCGAACGTGCGCATGAGGTTGCGCAGGCAATCTCGATGACCGGCGGCGTCAGCGCACAGGCCCTGCATCGCGTGGGTCTGGTGCTGCTGCAGGCGGCCGAGGCCCTGCCGCGACCGGCGATCGAAACCCCGGCCAGCGAACGGATGGGGGCGATTCTGAATTTCGCCGCCGCTGATCTGCGCGAAGAGGTTCTGGACAATCTGGACCGGCAGGATGCCGACTTCGCCGGCGGCGTGCGCCGCGCGATCTTTACCTTCGATCACATCCCGCGCCGTGTCCAGGCCCGCGACTTGCCGCGCATCGTCCGCGAGGTCGAGCAGCCCGTGCTGCTGCGCGCGTTGTCAGCCGGTTCCGATGCCGACGCGGCGGCTGCCGAATTCATCCTTTCGAACCTCTCTCAACGCATGGCCGACGGATTGCGCGACGAACGCGAGGGACTGAGCAACCTTCGCCCCGCCGAAATCGAGGAGGCGACGAAACAGGTGGTGACGGTCATCCGCAGGCTGGAAACCGAAGGTGAGATCACGCTGATCCCGATGGCCGAGGAGGAAGATAACTGACCCCCGGCCGATTGGCGCGGAGAATCCTGTCACCACCGCGATCATTCTGGCGGACTGCAACCGAAGGACCCGGCGGAACGACACGGCCTCTTGCGTCGCCGGACCGGCGATCCGATAAGATCTGCCGGAGCCTGCCTTGACCAACCTGATCGCGTATATTCTGTTTGCCCTGATCGTCGCGATTTTCGCCGCCGATCATTTCCTTCTGAACCTGGGACTGCCGGTCATGGTCGGCAAGGCGATGGATCGCTTTATCGAATATCTCAGCTTCTGGCGCTGAAAGCCTTGGGCCCGGTGCAAGGGCTATGGGGTGGCCTCGTGACGAAGTTCGCAACAACGAGGGATTTGCATCCGCGAGAAGCGCAGGCTAGAGCATGGCGCAACGTCATCTGGTCGGGAGAGATAACCATGGCAGTCAAGGTCGCCATCAACGGTTTCGGTCGCATCGGGCGCAACGTGCTGCGCGCCATCATCGAATCGGGCCGCACCGATATCGAGGTGGTCGCCATCAATGATCTGGGCCCGGTCGAGACCAATGCCCACCTTCTGCGCTATGACAGCGTGCATGGCCGCTTTCCGGCCACGGTGACGGTCAGCGGCGATACGATCGATGTGGGTCGCGGCCCGATCAAGGTCACCGCGATCCGCAATCCGGCCGATCTGCCCTGGGCCGAAATCGACGTCATCATGGAATGCACCGGCATCTTCGCCTCGAAGGAGAAATGCCAGCCGCATCTGACGACCGGCGCCAAGCGCGTGCTGATCTCGGCCCCCGGCGAAGGCGCCGACAAGACCATCGTCTTCGGCGTCAACGATGACACGCTGACGGCCGAGGATCTGGTCGTCTCGAACGCAAGCTGCACCACCAATTGCCTGGCGCCCGTCGCCAAGGTGCTGAACGACGCGATCGGCATCGACCGCGGCTTCATGACCACGATCCATTCCTATACCGGCGACCAGCCGACGCTGGACACGATGCACAAGGATCTGTATCGCGCCCGCGCCGCCGCCTTGTCGATGATCCCCACCTCCACCGGCGCCGCAAAGGCCGTGGGCCTGGT
>DBFD01000052.1:30666-47570 GCA_002294185.1 Paracoccus sp. UBA889 | reverse complement strand
CTGCCGGAACTCAAGGGCCGTCTGGACGGTGTGGCGATCCGTGTGCCGACACCCAATGTCTCGGTCGTCGATCTGGTCTTCGAGGCCAAGCGCGAGACCAGCGTCGAGGAAATCAACCAGGCGATCAGGGCCGCCGCCGATGGATCGCTGGACGGTATTCTGGGCTATACCGAGGAAAAGCTCGTTTCGTCGGACTTCAACCACGATCCGCGTTCCTCGGTATTCCACATGGACCAGACCAAGGTCATGGAAGGCAAGCTGTGCCGCATTCTGACCTGGTATGACAATGAATGGGGCTTTTCGAACCGCATGTCCGATACGGCGGTCGCGATGGGCAGGCTGATCTGAAACCGGGACAGCCGGAAAAGTGCCGCGGCGGGGCTATGGCCCCGCCGTTTTCATCTGGTCCTTCAGGTCTTTATTCCAGATAGATCATCTTGCGTGTCATGCCGCCATCGACCACGAAGTGCTGACCGGTCACGAAGCCTGCCTCCTCGCTTGAGGCGAGGTAGGCGACCAGCGCCGCGATGTCCTGCGGCGTGCCGACGCGGCCGACCGGATGCTGTGCCTTGTCGCTCCGCGAATGATCCGGGTCGCTGCGCTCTGACCGCTTCTGCCAAGGGCCGGTCTCGATCCAGCCGGGCAGGATGCAGTTCGCGCGAATCTGCGGCCCCAGACTGATGGCCAGCGCATGGGTCAGCGCACAGAGTCCGCCCTTGGCTGCGGCATAGGCTTCGCAATCGGGTTCCGACTGCAAAGCCCGTGTCGAGGCGATGGTGACGATGGAACCGCGCGCCCGGCGCAACAGCGGCACGGCGCCGCGAATGCACAGGAACGCGCCGGTCAGATGGCTGTCCTGCCATTCTCGCCATTCCGACAGCGACAGATCCTCGACCGGCCCGCTGACAGGATCGGCGATACCCGCATTCGAGACCAGAAGATCCAGCCCTGCCCCGGCCAGCCAATCAGCCAGCGTCGCGAAACCCTGATGAACGGATGCCTCATCGGCCACATCCACGGGCAGCGCAAGACTGCCTGGAAGCGTGTCCGAGACCTCATCAACCGCCTCGGCGTCCTTGTCGAAGATCGCGACCTTCCAGTCGTTCTCGACCAGTCGGTCGGCGATGCCGCGGCCAATCCCCTGAGCCCCACCGGTAATCAGTGCTGTGCGTGTCATCCCTGTCCTCACCCTGGTCCGGCGGCAAAACACGCCAGGGGCCGAACCCGTTCCCGGTCAGCGCCGGCTGCGGGTCAGACGGCGCGAATTCGCGCGGGTGCGCTTGCCATAGGGGCGCAGGCCGGCGGAAAGAACGCGATCGGCGCTGGCTCCGCTGCCGGCGACGCGGACCATGGCAAAGATCGCCTCGGATGCCGCCGCCTGCTTCTCGGCGATCATGCGAAGCGGTTCGCCCGGCGACTGGACCATCAAGCCCATCATGCCCGCCATGCGCAACCCGATCACCGTCTGCGATTCGATGGAAAGCCGTGCCATCTGCGCCCAAAGGCGCATGGGATTGCCTGCTACCTGACCAATATTCAACGAATTCATGCCATCCCGTCCTGATTATTGCAGAATGTGCATAACACGCTGCTGAGTCAATGTGGGACGGGCGGGCGGCAAGGACAAGGCACTGTTTCAAGGCGACACCGCGAAATCGGATCGCGCATGCTTGGCAACCGTCTGCTGCCGTGTATAGAGGCAGGCATCATGACCGACAGCCTGACCCTCCGCCGCCCCGACGATTGGCACCTGCATCTGCGTGACGGCGCGATGCTGGACGCCGTGGCGCCCCATTCCGCCGGTTTCGGCCGCGCGATCATCATGCCGAATCTGGTGCCTCCGATCGTGACCGGTGCCGAGGCCGCCGCCTATCGCGACCGCATCCTGGCCGCGCTGCCCGAAGGCAGCGCGCTTCAGCCGCAGATGACATTGTATCTGACCGACACGACCGATCCGGCGGATGTGGTCGCCGCACATCGAGACGGGATCATCCGCGCGGTCAAGCTGTATCCGGCCGGGGCAACCACCAATTCCGCCAGCGGCGTGACCGACATGGCCCGGATCCGGCCGGTTCTGGACGCGATGGCCGAGGCGGGCATTCCGCTTTGCGTTCACGGCGAGGTCACCGACGCGGAGGTCGATATCTTCGACCGCGAGGCCGTCTTCATCGACCGCGTGCTGGATCCGATCCGTCGCGCCACCCCCGGCCTGACCGTCGTGATGGAGCATATCACCACCAGCGACGGCGTGGCCTATATCCGTGACGGCGGCCCCGGTCTGGGCGCCACGATCACCACGCATCATCTGGTCATCAACCGCAACGCCATCCTCGCAGGCGGCATTCGACCACATTATTACTGCCTGCCGGTGGCCAAACGCGAATCGCACCGCCTGGCGCTGCGCGAGGCCGCGACCAGTGGCGAGGGGCGGTTCTTCCTGGGCACCGACAGCGCGCCGCATCCCGACCGCGCCAAGCTGCAACCCTGCGGCTGCGCCGGCTGCTTTACCGCGCCCAACACGATGTCGATCCTGGCTCATGTCTTCGAGGAAGAAGACGCGCTGGACCGGCTGGAAGCCTTTGCCAGCCTTAACGGCGCCGCCTTCTATGGTCTGCCCGCCAACGAGGACCGCATCCGACTGGTCAAGCGCGATGTGCCGGCCCGATATCCGGCCACGATCACGGCGGGCAAAGAGACCGTGACGGTCTTCGATCCCTTCTTCACGCTGTTCTGGCACCTGGAGGATTCATGAGCCTGCCCTACCCCGCGCGCGAGGAAATCGCCCGGCTCTCGGCCCGGATGCTGCTGGAAATCAAGGCCGTCGATTTCAACGCCGAGACGCCGTTCACCTATGCCTCGGGGCTCAGGGGGCCGACCTATGTCGATTGCCGCCGGATCGTCAGCTTTCCGCGCGTGCGCCAGACGCTGCTGGATTTCATGGCCGCGACGGTGATGCGCGATGCCGGTTTCGAGGCTTTCGACAATATCGCGGGCGGCGAGACGGCAGGCATTCCCTTCGCCGCCATGATGGCCGAACGCATGGCCCTGCCGATGACCTATGTGCGCAAGAAGCCGAAGGGCTATGGCCGCAATGCCCGAATCGAGGGCGTGATGGAGGAGGGCCAGCGGGTGCTGCTGGTCGAGGACCTGACGACCGACGGCGGCAGCAAGCTGTCCTTTGTCGATGCCATCCGCGAAACCGGCGCAACCTGCGCGCACACGGCGGTGATCTTCTACTACGGTATCTTCCCCGAAACGACCCGGCGACTGGCCGATCACGGCGTCAGGCTGCACCATCTCTGCACCTGGTGGGACGTGCTGGCCGAGGCCCAGGCCGCGCAATCCTTCGACGACCGGACGCTTGCCGAGGTCCGCACCTTCCTGACCGATCCGCGCGGCTGGCAGGCGGCGAATGGCTGACGGGCCGGCTTATCCACAGCCTGTCCACAGGATATCCCGATAGCCGCGCCTGTCCCGATATGAGATAAACGCCCAAACAAGAATCGGCGGGGGCAGCGAGATGAACGGTTTGCGGGCGATCATTCCGGGGCAGGATTCGGCAGCCGAGGAAAAGGCCGCCATCCCCTATTCGCTGGAGGCCGAACAGCAATTGCTGGGCGCGCTTCTGACGAACAACGATGTCTTCGACCGGGTGACGCAGGTCATCAAGCCGGAACATTTCTATCACCCTGTCCATGCCCGCATCTTCGAGATTTGTTCCGAACGGATCCGCAAGAATGCGCTGGCCAGCCCGGTGACGATCAAGGCGTTCCTGGAAAACGACGAGGGGCTGAAGGAACTGGGGGGGCCGGCCTATCTGGCGCGCATGGCCAGCGCCGCGATCTCGGCCTATGCGGCGCGGGATTATGCGCAGATGATCCGCGAATTCGCGCTGCGGCGCGAACTGATCCAGTTGGGCCATGACATCTCGTCGCGCGCCTCGACGGTCGAGGTGGGCGACGATGCCGAGGAACAGATCAAGGTCGCCGAACAGACGCTGTATCAACTGGGCGAACAGGGTGTGGCGGAGCGCGGATTCCAGTCCTTCCTGAAGGCGGTGACGGGTGCGGTTCAGGTGGCCAATGCCGCCTATCAGCGGGACGGCAAGCTGTCCGGGATTTCGACCGGGCTCGTGGATCTGGACGGCAAGATGGGCGGTCTGAACAATTCCGACCTGATCATCATCGCCGGGCGTCCCTCGATGGGCAAAACCTCGCTGGCAACCAATATCGCCTTCAACATCGCCCGCGCGCACAAGCAGGGCGAACGCGCCGACGGCACCCATGGCACGATCGAGGGCGGCGTGGTCGGCTTTTTCAGCCTCGAGATGTCGGCCGAGCAACTGGCCGCACGGATCCTGTCCGAAGCCGCCGAGGTGCCCAGCGAAAGAATCCGGTCGGGCAATATGGACGAGGGCGAGTTCCGCCGTTTCGTCGAGGCTGCCCATGCGCTTCAGAACTGCCCGCTTTACATCGACGACACCCCCGCCCTGCCGATCAACCAGCTTGCCGCCCGCGCGCGCAAGCTGAAGCGGGTGCATGGCCTGGATGTGCTGATGGTGGATTATCTGCAGCTTCTGAAAGCCGCATCCGCCAAGGACAGCCGCGTCAACGAGGTCAGCGAGATCACGCAGGGGCTGAAGGCCGTCGCCAAGGAATTGAACATCCCCGTCATCGCCCTGTCGCAGCTGTCGCGTCAGGTCGAGAATCGCGAGGACAAGCGCCCGCAGCTTTCCGACCTGCGCGAATCAGGGTCCATCGAACAGGACGCCGATATCGTGATGTTCGTGTTCCGCGAGGAATATTATCGCGAACGTGAAAAACCCTCGGACAGCGATCTGGATGCGATGGCGAAGTGGCAACAGATCATGGAACAGGTCCATGGCAAGGCCGAGGTAATTCTGGGCAAGCAGCGCCACGGCCCCATCGGCACGGTCGAACTGTCCTTCGAGGGCCAGTTCACGCGTTTTGGCAACCTGGCGAAGGACCGTCAGAGCCAATGGGACTGAACCCGCCCGTTCCGGTCACGCGGCAGGTCTGCTTGCCGCTGACCTGTTCGGGCGCGTGGTTCGTGTTCCATGACCGGAACTGATCGCGGCAAACGGACTGCGCCGCATATCCTGACGCTGATCGCGCTGTCGGGCGTCGCCGCGCTGTCGATGAACGTGTTCCTGCCCTCGCTTCCCGGCATGGCACGGGACTTCGGCGTGGATTATGCGGTCATGCAGCTTTCGGTTTCGGCCTATATCGGGGCCAGCGCGGTGCTGCAATTGCTGGCCGGGCCGGTCAGCGACCGCTATGGCCGACGACCGGTCGTGCTGGTGGGCCTCGTGATCTTCCTGCTTGCCACGCTTGGAACGCTGACGGCACGCGATGCGGGGCTGTTCCTGCTGTTCCGGCTGATCCAGTCTGCAATCGCCGTCTGCATGCTGGTCCCGCGCGCCGTCGTGCGCGACATGTTCGATGGCAACCGCGCGGCCTCGATGATCGGCTATGTCACGATGGGCATGTCGGTGGTGCCGATGATCGCGCCGGTAATCGGCGGGGTTCTGGACGAGGCCTTCGGCTGGCGCGCGAATTTCGCCGTCATGGGCCTGCTGGGACTGGTGGTTCTTGCCGTCGCCTGGCGTGATCTGGGCGAGACCGTGCGCGGCGGCGGCATCCCCTTGCGCGAACAGGTCGCCAATTACCCTGTGCTGGCGCGGTCCGTTCGCTTCTGGGGTTATTGCGGGGCGGCGACCATGGCGTCCGGCAGTTTCTTCGCCTATCTGGGCGGCGCGCCCTTCGTGGGCGGGCAGGTCTTCGGCCTGAGCCCGGCGGAAGTGGGTTACTTCTTCGCCGCGCCCTCGATCGGATACCTGACGGGCAATTTCCTGTCTGGCCGCTTCTCGGCGATGCTGGGTCTGAACAGAATGATCCTTTACGGCACGGCGATCAGCCTCGCGGCTTTGTTCCTGTCGCTGATCACGACGCTGACGGGCCTGACGAATCCCTGGACATTTTTCGGAGCGATTGCCGTCATGGGGCTGGGCAACGGCCTGGTTCTGCCCAACGCCAATGCCGGCATGATGAGCGTCCGCCCGGAACTGGCCGGCACCGCCAGCGGTCTGGGCGGGGCGCTGGCCGTCGCCGGAGGCGCCGCCCTCTCGGCCCTGGCCGGGGCGCTGTTGCAGCCCGGCTCAGGCGCCACGCCGCTGCTGACCATCATGGTGATGTCGGCGGCGGGCTCGCTGGCCTCGATCCTGTGGGTGCTGCGGCGCGAAAGACGCTTGGGGACGATCCGGCACACCACAACCGGATCTTAATCCTTCTGGTCCATGGTGCGGCCATGTCGAACCTCGCCCGATCCTTTCCGCCAGCCCGCCCCGCACCGTCGCGGGCGCTTGCCGGGCGCCCTTTGCAAAGGCTACAGCCTGCTTTGCAAAGAACGGGGGCGATCATGGCGGTTCAGAAAATCTATGCGGGTACATCCCTGCGCGAAACCCGCGCCCGGTCAGGGTTGACCCAGCGGGTCTTCGCGGAACGGCTGGGGATCTCGTTGCCCTATCTGTCGCAGATGGAGAACAATCACCGTCCGATCTCGGCCGGGGTGCTGCTGCGGCTGGCACAGGAATTCGGCGTCGATCTGACCACGCTTTCGGCGGGCGATGCGGAACGCATGGTCATCGACATGCAGGAGGCCCTGGCCGATCCGATCTTCGACACCGCGCCGCCGCTGAATGATCTGCGTCTGGCCGCGACGAACGCGCCCAGTCTGGCGCGCGCCTTTCTGGACCTCTACCGCGCCCACCGGCAGGGACAAGAGCGGCTGGCCGCCCTGGACGAGGCGATCGGCGCGGCCGGGCAGAATGCGCTTTCGACCCCGTGGGAGGAGGTCCGCGACTTTTTCCACTATTGCGACAATTACATCGACGCGGTGGACCGTGCGGCCGAACGGTTCGCCTGCCCCGACGGCGTGCGGGCCGATCCATGGCAGGCGGCGGTCTCGGCCCTGGCAAAATCGGGCATCCGCATCCGCGAGATGGAATTGCCCGCCAATGCCGTGTTCCGGCGCAGCGGCAACGAGATTCACCTCAATGCCGCAGCCGAATCCGCCACCCGCGTCTTCCAGCTTCTGCACCTGGTGGCGGTGGAACGCCAATCCGACCTGCTGGAGGCAATGCTGGATCTGGCCCGTTTCCGTGACCCCGCCGCGCGAGAGATCGCCCGCGTCGGGATGGCCAACTACTTTGCCGGCGCCGCTCTGATGCCCTACCGCGCCTTCCTGGCGGCCGCGCAGGCGGAACGGCACGATCTGGAGCGGCTGGCGCATCTTTTCGGCGCCTCGCTGGAACAGGTCGCACATCGCCTGTCAACCCTGCAGCGGCCCGGCGCGAAAGGCGTGCCATTCTTCTTCGTCAGGGTCGATCAGGCGGGCACGATCACCAAACGTCATTCCGCCACGCGCCTGCAATTCGCGCGTTTCGGCGGCGCATGTCCGCTGTGGAACGTCCACCGCGCCTTTGAACAGCCCCGGCATTTCCTGCGGCAACTGGCCGAAACACCCGACGGCGTCCGCTATCTGCTTCTGGCGCGCGACGTGTCGAAACATGCGGGCGCCTTCGATGCCCCTGTGCGCCGCTTTGCCATCGGCCTGGGCTGCGAGATCGGTCACGCGGGCAAGCTCGTCTATGGCGACGGCCTGGATCTGTCCCGCCCGCGGGCGTTCGAGCCGATCGGCATCTCGTGCCGGATTTGTCCGCGCAGGGATTGTCACCAGCGCTCGGTTCCGCCGATCGATCGGCCCCTGCGCATACCAACCGACCGAAACGGGCCGCTTCCCTATGAAATTGCGTGAAGACTTTGGCGAATGGCTGCCGGTTTCGGCGGAATCCCGCCCGCAAAGGCATGTATCCGCGCATCTGCAACGGGCCCGGCGGATGACCTGTTGCCATCAGGGCACAGGTCTTGTTTACCGACCTCCGAATGGAACCAAAGCGATCCGGCCAGACTGGAAACAGGGTCGCGGGACCGGGGGACTGGACTTGTCGAAGAAGTTGCTGAATGGCCTGAACGCCTCACTTGAACGTCTTCTGCCCGAACAGCGTCTGTTCCTTCGATCCGATGACAGCACCCGCTTCCTGCGCCTGCGCCCCGTGACCCAGCTTGTCGGAATCGGCGGGGTGACACTGGGCCTTGGCTGGATGCTGGTGGCAAGTTCGATCCTCGTGATCGATGCGGTCAGTTCCGGATCCTCGCGCGAACAGATGCTGCGTGTCCAGGCCGCGTTCGAGGAACGCCTGGATCAGCTGTCTGCGGAACGCGATGCCCGTGCGGCCGAGGCGGTGGCGGCGCAGAGCCGCTTTTCGGTGGCGCTGGATCAGGTTTCGCAGATGCAGTCACAGCTTCTGGCATCGGAAGAAAAACGGCGAGAGCTGCAAAGCGGTCTGACCACCGTGCAATCGACCCTGCGTGACGCGATCGGCGAGCGCGACGGATCCCTGCATGCCGCCGGCGCCGCCGACAGCCCGTCCGGCGATGCGGACCGAAGCAAGGATGTCACCGTCGCGCTGGACATCCTGTCGGGCGAGCTTCGCGACACCGCACAGGCACGGACCAAGGCCCAGAAGGACGCGGCCGAAGCGCGCGGCGAGGCCGAAAGAATGGCCGCCGAACGCGACGCGATCGTGGCCCGAAACGACGAAATCCTGGCCCAGGTCGAGGATGCCATGTCGGTTTCGGTCGAACCGCTGGACAAGGTTTTCCGCGCGATCGGGGTGGACCCCGATGACATGCTGTCGGAAATTCGCAAGGGCTATTCCGGCCAGGGCGGTCCGCTGACGCCGATGTCCTACTCGACCCGCGGCGACGCGGCGCTGCGCCAGGGCGAGACCAAGGCGAACCAGATCCTCGTGACGCTGGACCAGATCAACACCTATCGCATTGCGATGGAAAAGCTTCCTTTCGCGACGCCGCTGAAGGCCTCTTACCGGCTCACTTCGAGCTTCGGTCGTCGCTGGGGGCGGATGCATAATGCGTTGGACATGGCCAGCCCGACCGGCACCAAGGTCTATGCGCCCGGCGACGGTGTCGTGATATTCGCCGGCCGGCAGGGGGCATATGGCAACCTGATCAAGATCGAACACGAACTGGGCGTCGAGACACGCTATGCCCATCTGTCGAAAATTGGCGTGAAGGTTGGGCAAAGGGTGTCGCAAGGCGACCCGATCGGTGATATTGGCAGCACCGGACGCTCGACCGGGCCGCATCTTCATTACGAAGTGCGCATGAAAGGCCGGGCGGTGGACCCGATGAGTTTCATCAAGGCAGCAAGCAATGTTCAGTAAGACCCGCGTGACCGAAAACCGTCCTCAACAGAATGCCGCCGCCGCAGGCGACGAGCCCGTCAAAGCCCCCGCCCCGGCGCAGGAACAGCGTGCCTCGGGTGGCGAGACCGCGGCGACCCCGCAGCCCCCGCGCAAGCAGGCAAGCCCGTCGGTCCTGTCCTCGGACCTGATCGTAACCGGCAATATCCGCACCGACGGCGATATCCAGATCGAAGGCAAGGTCGAAGGCGACGTGCGCGCCCGCCAGTTGACGGTGGGCGAAACCGCTACGATCAACGGCGAGATCATGGGCGACGAAATCATCGTGAACGGTCGCGTGGTCGGCCGGGTGCGCGGGCTGAAGGTCCGGCTTTCGGCCGCGGCCCGGGTCGAGGGCGACATCATCCACAAGACCATCGCCATCGAATCGGGTGCGCATTTCGAAGGCTCGGTCCAGCGTCAGGACGATCCCCTGGCCGATGGCGCGACCAAGAAACTGGCCCCGCCCGCAGGCAATTGAAGACCGCCGGCACGGCTTTTGTGATTGGCCTGCGTGACCGGCCGTTTCGCCACCCCGCGCCCGGCCTGACGCGGAACCGGCGCCGTTCTCGGCAGCCATGACGGGTCCGCGCACCATCCTGATCACCGGCGCTGGCAGCGGGATCGGCCGGGCCACTGCGCGGCATTTCCTGCGCGCGGGTTGGCGCACGGGTCTGATCGGACGTCGGCGTGCGGCGCTGGAAGACACGTCCGAAGACGCGGCCAATGCGCTGATCCTGCCCTGCGATGTCAGCGCGGAAGCAGAGGTCCGGCAGACATTCGATCGGGCCATGGCGGCCTGGGGTCGGCTGGACGTCCTGTTCAACAATGCCGGACAGGCGCTGGCGGCGGCCCTGCCCGATGCGGTTTCGGCCAGCGACTTTCGCCGCATCATCGACGTCAACGTGACCGGCATGTTCCTGTGCGCAAGCGCCGCTTTTCGCATCATGCGCGATCAGGACCCGCAAGGCGGACGGATCATCAACAACGGGTCGATCTCGGCCCATGCGCCACGTCCGGGTTCGATCGCCTATACGACCTCCAAACATGCCGTGACCGGCCTGACGAAATCGCTGTCGCTGGACGGACGGCCCTTCGACATCGCTTGCGGCCAGATCGACATCGGCAATGCGGCCAGCGAATTGCTGGCCCAGGTCAGCCGGCGTCAGGCCGAGCCCGAACCGATGATCGATGTCGCCACCGTGGCTGATGCGGTGCTGCACATGGCCTCGGTTCCGGATGGTGCCAACGTTCAGTTCATGACCGTGATGGCCACCAGGATGCCCTTCATCGGACGCGGCTGATCGAGACTGACAGCGGCGTCCGCGGGGGCTGCCGCAACCATGCCGGCCGCGGCCGGTCGTCGGGGCGGTCTGGCGCGGGGTCAGGCAGGGGCCGGCTTGGCGGCATGGGGATCGGTTGAGGATCGGGATCGTCCGAGCGGGTCAATGCAATCTCCCTTCCAGTGCGCCCAGGCAAGGCGCGGATACGCGGCGCCGGACAACATGGCAGATCACTCGAACCGCGCGACCAGCGCCTGCGCCACCCGCGGGGTCACGAACTTCGAGATATCACCGCCCAGTCGTGCGATTTCCTTGACCAGTTTCGATGCGATCGCCTGACGGCGGGCGTCAGCCATCAGGAACACGGTCTCGATACTGGCATCCAGTGCACGATTCATGCCGACCATCTGGAATTCGTATTCGAAATCGGCAACGGCGCGCAGCCCCCGCACAATGACGGTGGCACCGACATCGCGGGCGCAATCGATCAGCAGATTATCGAACGGATGAACCAGGATTTCGCCGCCGGTGCGCGCGGCGATCTCGTCACATTCGGCGCGCACCATATCGACCCGCGCTTGCAGATCGAACAACGGCGCCTTGTCGCGGTTGATCGCCACCCCGATCACCAGCCGATCGACCAGAGCCATCGCACGCTGGATGATATCGACATGGCCAAGCGTGATCGGATCGAATGTACCGGGATAAAGGCCTATGCGCATCATCCGCTGTCCCCGTTGAAGATAGCCGTCAGCCAAAGCCCATTTTTCACCGAAAGGCAAGTATTTGCCAGAATTTCGCGGCGCGTCAGCTGCCCATGATCATGCCGGTCAGCGCGTCCTTTTCCGCCGCCAGTTCCTTCAGGCGGCCGCTGACCGCATCGCCGATCGAAATGAGCCCCAGCATGTGTCCGGAATCGTCCACCACCGGCAAATGGCGAAACCGCCCCTGGGTCATGCGTTCAAGGATGGTCAGCGCGTCTTCGCCCGTGGTGCAGGTCTGGACGGCGCGGGTCATCACCTTGCCCAGCGGCGTGTCCAGAACGCCGGACCCGTGCGCGCCCAATTGCCGCACCACGTCGCGTTCGGACAGGATGCCTTCCGGTGTGCGGCCATCGCTGGACACGACCACCGCGCCGATGCGCTGGTCGGCCAGAAGCTTCACGGCTTCCGCCAAAGTCGCCTCGGGCTTGATGGTGATGATCGTTCCGGCCTCGATCCCGGCCTTGCCGGAATCGCTTTTCATCGACAGCAATTGTCTGACCAGCATCGCAAATCCCCTTCTCACCGCGTGGTTGATTTCATCTTTCGCCTCACCGGGCCCTGCGTCAAGCCCGACGATCGCGGTCCGCGGGAAGCCGCGCCTCCAGCCGCGCCACTTCGGCACGCAATCCCTGGGACAGCATCTCGGCAAGGCGCGTCAGGCGGCGCGACCGGCGATCGTCCGCGTGGCGGATCAGCCAGAAGCTGCGCCGCAGCGCGATGCGCTGTGGCAGCACGATGCGGACGCCCGGCGCGAAGGGCAGCGCGAAATCGTGAACGATGCCAAGTCCCGCGCCGGCCCGGATCGCCTGCATTTGAACCGAAACCGAATTCGAGGTGATCGCGGCACTGTCGGCCCCCGTCTCGGAAAGGTAATCCAGTTCGCGGTCGAAGATCATGTCGGGGATGTAGCCGATCAGGCGATGCCGGTGCAGATCGGCAAGTTCGGCGATCGGCGGATGGGCGCGCAGGTAATCATCATGTCCGGCCAGGTGCAGTTGGTAATCGACCAGCCGCTGCACGCTTAGCCGTCCGGTGTCGGGGGGCGAGACGGCGATGGCCATGTCGGCCTCGCGCCGGGACAGGTTCACCACACGGGGCAGCGCGACGATCTGGATCTCGAGCCCCGGATGCACCGCGCAGATATCGCGCAGGACCTGTGGCAGCAGGTAATTCGCACAGCCGTCGGGCGCGCCGATCCGCAACTGCCCGCTGATGCCGGCTTCGCCATGGGTGGCCTCGGCCGCAGCCAGCGCTGCCTTTTCCGCCGCCTCGGCGGGGGCGACCAGACGCGCGCCCTCGGCCGTCATCGCATAGCCCTGCGGGGTCTTGGCAAACAATGTCGCGCCGACGGCCCGTTCCAGCCGCGCGATCCTGCGGCCGATTGTCGAAGCATCCATCCCCAGGCGGCGCCCCGCACCCGACAGGCTTTCGGTTCTGGACACGGACAGAAAGATGCGCAGGTCGTCCCAGTCCATTCGATTAATCCTTGCGAAAACGCAAAACGCTTTTGCCATCATGCCCCTTTTCCCGGCATTTCCGCAAGGCTATCCTGACCGCAAGTCATGAATGGAGGATGCGATGAAAGAGATTCACCACTGGATCGACGGCAAGGAGGCGGAAGGTGGCTCAGGCCGTTTCGCGGATGTGTTCAACCCGGCCACCGGCGAGGTTCAGGCCAAGGTGGCGCTGGCCAGAAAGGACGAACTGGATGCCGCCGTAGCCAGCGCCGCCAAGGCCCAGCTTGGCTGGGGCGCGACCAATCCGCAGCGTCGCGCGCGGGTGATGATGAAATTCGTCGACCTGCTGAATCGCGACATGGACAAGCTGGCCGAGGCATTGTCGGCCGAGCACGGCAAGACCTTTCCCGATGCCAAGGGCGACGTGCAGCGCGGGCTGGAGGTGATCGAATTCTGCATCGGCGCGCCGCATCTGCTGAAGGGCGAATATACGGACAGCGCCGGGACAGGCATCGACATGTATTCCATGCGTCAGCCGCTGGGCGTCGTCGCGGGCATCACGCCGTTCAACTTTCCGGCGATGATTCCGCTGTGGAAGATGGGGCCGGCACTGGCGGCGGGCAACGCGATGATCCTGAAACCGTCCGAGCGTGACCCCTCGGTCCCGCTGATGCTGGCTGCGCTGCTGAAAGAGGCGGGACTGCCCGACGGCGTGTTGCAGGTCGTCAACGGCGACAAGGAAAGCGTGGATGCGATCCTCGACAATCCCGTCATCCAGGCGGTGGGATTCGTCGGCTCTACCCCGATCGCGCAATATATCTATGAACGCGCGACGGCCAACGGCAAGCGGGCGCAATGTTTCGGCGGTGCCAAGAACCACATGATCATCATGCCGGATGCCGATCTGGATCAGGCGGCCGATGCGCTGGTCGGTGCAGGCTTCGGCGCGGCAGGCGAACGCTGCATGGCGATTTCGGTCGCGGTGCCGGTGGGCGAGGAAACCGCCGATGCGCTGATCGAAAAGCTGGTGCCGCGGATCGAGAAGCTGAAGGTCGGCCCCTACACCGCCGGCGATGATGTGGATTACGGCCCCGTCGTGACCAAGGCCGCGATGGAGAACATCCGGCGGCTGGTCCAGACCGGCATCGATCAGGGCGCCGAACTGGTTGTCGATGGCCGTGACTTCGCGCTGCAGGGTTATGAAGACGGCTTTTTCGTCGGTCCGCACCTGTTCGACCGCGTGACGCCGGACATGGACATCTACCGGACCGAGATTTTCGGCCCGGTCCTGTCCACCGTCCGCGCCGGGTCCTATGAAGAGGCCATCGGCCTTGCCATGGACCACGAATATGGCAACGGCACGGCGATCTTCACCCGCGACGGCGACACGGCACGCGATTTCGCCAACCGGATCAATATCGGCATGGTGGGGATCAACGTCCCGATCCCGGTGCCGCTGGCCTATCACACTTTCGGCGGATGGAAGAAATCGGGCTTCGGAGACCTGAACCAGCACGGCCCCGATGCCTTCCGCTTCTACACCCGGACCAAAACGGTCACAGCGCGCTGGCCGTCGGGAATCAAGGAAGGCGGAGAGTTCAATTTCAAGGCGATGGATTGACGAGAAAAGGCGGCTGCGCGAACGCGGCCGCCTTTTTCTTCAAATCTTGCAAGTCCCGCCGATCAGGCCTTCTTGCGTCTGCGCAGCGCGGCGAATCCGCCCAGGCCACCCATGAGCAGCAGCGCCGAGGCCGGCAGAGGCACAGGCGCCAGTTTCGGGATCCCGTAGAGATTGGCATGAGACAATCCGCTGCCCTGTTTGGGCGTGATCACGAAGTCGAAGATACCGTCTGTCGAAATCTTGAAGGCGGCCCAGGACAGCGAGGTCTTGTTGCCGATCTTCAGTGCCAGGATCAGGCCGCTATAGGGCGACACATCTCCGACCGTGACCTTTCCGACCACGGATTGACCAACGGTGGAACTGCCGTTCGAGGTGACGCCGCCATCCTTCGCACCGCCCGACTCGCTGGTATTGTCGAGGAAAGTCAGTCCGGTGATGACCGGACCGCTCACCAGCGTGAAGGTATTTTTGCCGGTGGTCTGACCGTTCAGGATCGGATCCTGTTTCACATTGCCGTTGATGTTGCCCGAGCCGTAGGCATAGCATTCGACGGTCGCGGAACCCGACGTCACGGTGACGGTCTTGGTGTCACCCGTCGCTGGGCCGCAAGTCGCAGCCGAGGCGCCGGACGCCGCCACGGCCATGAAGGCCCCCACGGCGGCTTCTTTCCAATATTTCAACTGAACCTCTCCATCGGAAAAACACATGTTCTTTTCGTTTACCGCGTGTCGGGCACCTTGTCGACATGATTGCATCGATCCAGGCACAACCCAGAGGCGACGGAAATACAGTACAAACGCCCAGGATTGCAGGATTTTCCAGTCGAAGAATGAACCGGACACTTGGCTGCTGAAATCGAATGATCTTTCGTGCGAATGTACAGGTGAATCGGAACCGGCACAGTCGGAAATTCACGAAAACGTGATGCTCCTTCATGCCGGCGATCGACCATTCTGCAAACGATGCGAGCGCAACCACGTCATGGAAGAACCCGAATTCAGCCTGGGCATCGAGGAAGAATATCTGCTGGTTGATGCCGAATCGGGCGAACTGGCACAGGCGCCCGATGCCCTGATGCAAGCCTGCAAGACCGAACTGGACGATCAGGTCAGCCCCGAATTCCTGCGCTGCCAGATCGAGGTCGGCACACCGGTCTGCGCCAATATCGGCGACGCCCGCACCCATCTGCGCCATCTGCGCGCCACGATCGCGCGGCAGGCGGCACAATTCGGCCTGGCTCCGATCTCGGTCGGCTGCCATCCTTTCGGCAACTGGCGCGACCAGCATCACACTGACAAGGACCGCTATCACCAATTGTCGCGCGACATGGCCGGGGTGGCGCGGCGAATGCTGATCTGCGGGATGCATGTCCATGTCGGCCTGGACGACAAGGCACAGCGGATCGACCTGATGAACCAGTTGTCCTATTTCCTGCCGCATCTTCTGGCGCTGTCGGCGTCCAGCCCGTTCTGGCAGGGTGTGGACAGCGGCCTCGCATCCTATCGCACGACGGTCTTCGGGGACATGCCGCGCACCGGTCTGCCGCCGAGGCTGAGCAGTTGGGACCAGTTCGATCGCTCGGTCGGATTGTTGATCGAACTGGGCATCGTCGAGGATGCCAGCAAGATCTGGTGGGATCTGCGCCCCTCTGCCAGTTTTCCGACGCTGGAGACGCGGATCTGCGATGCCTGTCCGCGTCTGGACGACACGATCACGCTTGCGGCGCTGATCCAGGCGACGGTGCGAATGCTGTGGCGTCTGGCGCGCGGCAACACCCGCTGGCGCGAATATGACACCTTCCTGCTGGGCGAGAACCGCTGGCGCGCCGTGCGCTATGGCATCTCTGGTGGGATGATCGACTTCGGTGAGGGCAGGATATTGCCGTTTCCGGATCTGGCCGAGGATTGGCTGGCTTTGATCGCTGAGGACGCCGAGGCATTGGGCGGTCAGCCCGCCACCGCGCACCTGCGCGAAATGGCGACGCAGCCCGGCTCGGCGGATCGTCAGCGCACGGTGCTGTCGCGGGCCATGGCCGCCGGGGCCACCCGCGATCAGGCCCTGTGCGAAGTCGTGCGCCATCTCATCGATGAATTCCGACATGATTTGCAGGCAGGGGACGCGGACTTGAACGAAAACGGAAATTCCTGCAATTAAACGGACGTTCAATTCAACCGCTCCGGGGAGGGAGGCAGCCATGGATTTCGCCTTGAGCGAGGAACAGCAGGCCATTTTCGATATGGCCCGCGACTTCGGCCAGCGCCGCATCGCCCCTCATGCGCGCGAATGGGAGGCCGCAGGAACCATCCCGCGCGACCTGTGGACCGAGATCGCGCAGCTTGGCTTCGGCGGGCTTTATGTCGGCGAGGAACATGGTGGTTCAGGACTTGGCCGGCTGGACGCGACGCTGGTCTTCGAGGCGCTGGCCATGGCCGATCC
>DBFD01000052.1:15546-30280 GCA_002294185.1 Paracoccus sp. UBA889 | reverse complement strand
GAAACGAAGGCCCGCTGGCTGCCCGGGCTTTGCAGCATGGAGACCATCTTCAGCTATTGCCTGACCGAACCCGGCAGCGGATCGGACGCGGCGGCGCTGCGGACACGCGCCGATCGCACGAACGAGGGCTGGCGGCTGAACGGCACCAAGGCCTTCATCTCGGGCGGCGGCTATTCCGACGCCTATATCGCCATGGTTCGCACCGGCACATCAGGCCCGCGCGGCATCAGCGCGGTGATCGTCGAAAACGGATCTTCCGGTCTGTCCTTCGGATCGCTGGAGGACAAGATGGGCTGGCGCGCGCAGCCGACCACGCAGGTCCAGTTCGACGATTGCCTGGTGCCGGCGGACAACCTGCTGGGCGAGGAAGGCCGCGGCTTTGCCTATGCCATGGCGGGACTGGATGGCGGGCGGCTGAACATCTCGGCCGGGGCGCTTGGCGGGGCGCAGGCGGCGCTGGACGCAACGATGGCCTATATGGGTCAGCGGACAGCCTTCGGTCAAAGCCTCGACCGGTTCCAGGCGCTGCAATTCCGCCTGGCCGAGATGGAGACGGCCCTGCAATCGGCACGCATCTTCCTGCGCCAGGCGGCCTGGAAGCTGGATCAGCAGGCACCGGATGCGACCAAGTTCTGCGCCATGGCCAAGCTGCTTGTGACCGACCGCGCCTTCGAAGTCGCCAATCAATGCCTGCAGCTGCATGGCGGCTACGGCTATCTGGCCGATTACGGGATCGAGAAGATCGTGCGCGATCTGCGGGTGCACCAGATCCTTGAAGGCACCAACGAGATCATGCGACTGATCGTCTCACGTGCCATGCTGGCCGAACGGGGGTAAGGCTTTGGACGATCTGAACATCCGCAAACGCGACCACGCCGGCCGGATCACCTTGACCCGGCCGCGGGCGCTGAACGCGCTGACCCACGAGATGGCGGTGGCGATCCGCACCGCTCTGGAAGACTGGCGCGACGACGCGGACGTCGATCTGATCATCATCGATGCCGAAGGCGATCGCGCCTTCTGCGCCGGCGGCGACATCGCCGCGGTCTATCGCGCCGGCCTGCAAGGCGATCACCGGACGGGCCGCGAGTTTTTCCGCGACGAATACCGGATGAATGCCGCCATTGCGGATTATCCCAAACCTGTCGTCGCCTTCATGCAGGGCTTCGTGATGGGCGGCGGCGTTGGCGTCGGCGGCCATGCGGCCCACCGGATCGTGGGCGACACGACCCGGATCGCCATGCCCGAATCCGGAATCGGGCTGATCCCCGATGTCGGCGGCTCCTGGCTTCTGGGCCGCGCACCGGGAAGGATCGGCGAATATCTGGCCCTGACCGGCGACCGGATGGGCCCCGGTGACGCGATCCATGCGGGTTTCGCCGACAGCTACCTGCCCGAGGCGGAATGGCCTTCCCTGATCGAAGATCTGGAACGGACCGGCGATGCGACAAGGATCGTGGGCGTGGCGCCGCCCTCTGCCCCCCTGGCCCGTCGCGACCTGTCGGCCTTCGGCGAGCGCCGCGTCGGCGACATCGCGGCCGCCCTGGAAAAGATCGGTCAGGAGGATGCGCTGAAACCGATCCGCCGCAACTCTCCCCTGTCGATGGCGGTCGGCCTGGCGCTGGTTCGGACCTCGCGCGGCGACAGGCGGATGCAGGATTCGCTGAGCCGCGAATACCGGTTCACCTATCGCGCGACCGAGGAAAGCGATTTTCTGGAGGGCGTGCGCGCGCAGATCATCGACAAGGATCGCGATCCGAAATGGGCCGCCGATGCGTCGGATGCGCATGTCCAGGCGCTGATGGCGCCGCTGGGGGATGAGGAACTGATCTGGGAGGAAGGATCATGAAAATCGGATTCATCGGGCTGGGCAACATGGGCGCGCCGATGGCCGCCAATCTGGCCGAGGCCGGACATGAAGTGGTGGGTTACGACACCGCCGCCCCCGAACCGGCCGGCGTCATCGCCGCCGCCAGCGCAGCCGAGGCCGTGCGCGGCGCGGAGGTGATCATCACCATGCTGCCAAATGGTGCGATCCTGCGATCCGTCGCCGATCAGGTCATCCCCGCCATGCAGCCGGGCGCAGTGTTCTGCGACTGCTCGACGGTGGATGTGGACAGCGCCCGCGCGGTGGCCGATCAGGCCCGCGCTGCGGGACTGGGCGCGCTGGATGCGCCGGTCTCTGGCGGGATCGGCGGCGCGCAGGCGGGCAGCCTGACCTTCATGGTCGGCGGCGATGACGCCTCGTTCGCCCTTGTCCTGCCGCTGTTCGAGGTCATGGGCCAGAAGATCGTCCATTGCGGGCCATCGGGGGCGGGACAGGCCGCCAAGATCTGCAACAACATGATCCTCGGCGCGACGATGGTCGTCACCTGCGAGGCCTTTGCGCTGGCCGACCGTCTGGGTCTGGACCGGCAGAAGATGTTCGATGTGGTCTCGACCAGTTCTGGCTATAGCTGGTCGATGAACGCCTATTGCCCCGCCCCCGGCATCGGCCCGAATTCACCCGCGGACAACGATTACCGGCCGGGCTTTGCGTCCGAATTGATGCTGAAGGATCTGGATCTTGCCCGCAAGGCGGCCGTTTCCGTGAAGGCCGCCACGCCGATCGGATCGCTGGCGCGTGATCTTTACGATTCTTTCGTCCATGACGGCGGAGGTCGTGGCCGTGACTTTTCGGCAATTCTGCAACGCTTCGAGGAAAAAGACCGCTGATGGCCGGCCGGATGCAGGAACCGCGTCCGCAAGGCGGAACCCGCGCGCGCGTGATCGGTTTACCCCGCCGATGACGAAAAGACAGCCTGGACAGCGAAACAATGGGAACCATCAAGATCGGCGTGATCGCAGCCCTCGGGATCGCGCTGGCAGCCAGCCTTGGCGCCATCCTGCCCACGGGGGCTCGGCCCGTGCCTGCCGTCCAGGCCGAGGAAGCCGCGCTTCGGGTGGGTGATATCGTGCCCCGGGCAAAAGCGGCGATCGTCACCGAACCCGGTTTCTACGGTCTGGGCCGCGATGTCCCGGGCAGCCGTTATGCGATCGTCGAGGGAAAGCTGGTCCGTCTCGATGCGAAGAATTTCCGCATATTGTCCGTGCTGCGGCAAGAAGCCGCAGCCTCTCGCTAGCCGATCCCGTCCTGCGGCGTTTCCGATGGCGGACGGGAACGGAACCGGAAACCCCGATGAACGGTTGAGCGAGATGTCAGGGAATTTCGCATGACAACCGCTCGACATCTTATCGCAGCCATAACCGCTCTGGGCATCGGATTGCTGCCCCTTGCGGCCACCGCCAATCCCGGAAGCGGATTCAGGAAGACGCAGAAGGGCGTCATGAGCCGACACGTCCCGGCGCTGATGAAAGGGAACCGTGCACAAGTGGTCTATGCGCAGAACTGCCCGCCCGGTCTGGCCAAAAAGTCACTGCCCTGCATCCCGCCCGGTCAGGCGAAGAAGTCGCCGATCCGTGTGGGCGACGTCATCGACCTGGGATCGGTCCATGTCGTGACCCGGCCGGGGGCTTACGGGCTCAGCGTCCCGCCCGCGGGTGACAGCTATGCGATCGTGGACAAACGTCTGGTCAGGGTCGATTCCGACAGTGGCAAGATCCTGTCGATCCTGCGGCTGATTGACGCAATTCTGGACTGATCCGCGGGCTATCCGCCCAGCAATTCCCGCGCCGCTTCCGAGGCGGCGCGCGTCACCCTGTCCCCCGACAGCATCCGCGCGATTTCGGCCACCCGCGCCTCGGGGTCCAGCGCCTCGACATCCGAGGTCGTCATCCCCGCCGAGACCGATTTCGCGACCCTGAAATGCGACGCACCCAATGCCGCGACCTGCGGAGAATGCGTCACCACAAGCACCTGCGCATCCTCGGCCAAACGCTTCAGCCGGCGGCCGACGGCGTCGGCGGTCGCCCCCCCGACGCCGCGGTCGATCTCGTCAAAGATCAGCACCAGCGCCTCGTTTCCGCGCGCCAGGCAGACTTTCAGCGCCAACAGGAAGCGTGACAATTCGCCGCCCGAGGCGATCTTGTCCAGCGGCCCCGACGGCGCGCCGGGATTGGTGGCGACGGTAAATGCCACCAGGTCCAGCCCCTCCGGTCCCGGCTCGGCCCGGGACAGCCGGGTTTCAAAGACCGCGCGTTCCATCTTCAGCGGCGCCAGTTCCGCCATTACTGCCTGGTCGAGCCTCCGGCCCGCCTCGCACCGCGCCGCCGACAGGGCCTCGGCCGCAACCTGATAGGCCGCCTCGGCTGCCTCGGCATCCCTGCGCAGGGTCGCGATGGCCATCTCCCCGGCGTCGATCCCCTGCAGCCGGGCGCGCAGATCCTCGGCCAGCCCGGCCAGATCGTCGGGCAGGACGTCATGCTTGCGCGCCAGTCCGCGCAGCGCGAAAAGACGCTCTTCCGTTGCTTCCAGGGCGGCGGGCTGAAATTCCATCGCGCTCAGCGCGTCCTCGACCCCGCGATACGCCTCGCCCAGTTCGGTCAGGGCCCGCGACAATGCCGCAAGAGGCGGATCCAGCCGTCCATCGGCCCGGTCGGCGGCACCCTCAAGCCAGCGTCCCGCATCCAGCATCGCACCCTCGGCACCTTCCGGCCCCAGCATCTGCAGGGCGCGGGACACATCGCCACCGATCCGCTCGGCCGCCTGCATGGCGCGGCGGCGGGTATCCAGTTCCGCCTCTTCGCCCGGCTGCGGGTCCAGCCGGTCCAGTTCGGCAACCGCGTGGCGCAGGAAATCCTCTTCGGCGCGGGCCGCAGCAAGCTGCGCCTCGGCCTCCTGCAATCGCCGGGCGGCGACGCGGCGCAGCGACCAGGCCTGACGGATGCCCGACTGATCCAGCCCGCCAAAGGCGTCCAGCATCGCGCGGTGGCCGCGCGGGTTCAAAAGGCCGCGGTCATCATGCTGTCCGTGCAGCTCCACCAGCGCCTCGGACAAGCGCCGCAGCACGTCGCCCGAAACGCGGCGGTCGTTCACGAAGCCGGTTTTGCGTCCGTCACCGCCATTCACCCGCCGCAGGATCAGTTCGTCATCGTCAATCTCGATCCCCGTCTCGGCCAGCACCGCGCGGGCGGGGTGTGCGGCGGGCAGATCGAAAACCGCCGTGACTTCGCCCTGCGCGGCCCCCTGTCGCACCAGATCGGCGCGACCGCGCCAGCCCAGGACGAACCCAAGACAATCCAGCAGGATGGATTTTCCCGCCCCGGTCTCGCCGGTCAGGACATTCAGGCCGGGACCGAATTCCAGCGCCAGCCGGTCGATCAGCAGCATGTCCCGAATGTCCAGCGATCGCAGCATGGCAATCGTCGGCCGCGCCTCAGCGCAGCCTCCCCCTGGTCACAACCATCTGCCCTGGATCATCTGGCGATAGACATTGGTCAGCCAGCTTTCGCCCCGAGCCTCGGGCGACAGGCCCCGCCCGCGAAGCTGCGCGAAGGCATCCTCGTAAAAGGGCGATGACTTGAAGTTGTAGCCCAGGATCGCGCCGGCCGTCTGCGCCTCGTCATAAAGGCCAAGCGCCAGATAGGCCTCGACCAGACGCAGCAGCGCCTCGGGCGTCTGGGCCGTGGTCTGATATTCCTCCACGACAACGCGGAAGCGGTTGATCGAGGCCGGGTAATACCCGCGCTTGAGGTAATAGCGCCCGATCTCCATCTCTTTCGCGGCGAGGTGATCGAAGGCCAGGTCGAATTTCAGCATCGCGCTGCGGGCATATTCGCTGTCGGGATATTGCTCGATCACATCACGAAGCGCCTGCAGGGCCTGGAAGGTCAGCCCCTGGTCGCGACCGACCTCGTCGATCTGGTCATAATAGGACAGGGCCAGCAGATATTTCGCATAGGCCGCATCTTCGTCGCCGGGATAGGTGTCGATGAAACGCTGGGCCGCACCGCGGGCCTCTTCGTAATTCTTGGCGCGGTGATTGGCGTAGGCCTGCATGATCAGCGCCCGCTTGGCCCATTCCGAGTAGGGGTAAAGCCGCTCGACCTCGGAGAAGTAGAAGACCGCGTCCTTGGCCTTCCTCGTGTTCTCCAACTCGTATTCGCCGCGCTTGTAGATCTGTTCGGCGGTAAAGCTATCCAGGTTGCGCTTGTCGCCATCCGACCCGCCAAGAGAAGAACAGCCGGCCAGCGTCACGCTTGCCAGGACCGCAGCCAAGATCGAAGCCGAGATTTTCGAGCGCGCCATCTTCACCCTGCCATTCCATTCTGCTGTGCGGCCGACCGTCCATGGCGGGGCTGCCGGCACCTCGTAGCACAGAACATCAGGGGGCGCAAAATGGCAATCCGTTGAATTCCGCGCGTGAATTGAGGCGCGACCGGCGACGGCAAGACCGCCGCCGCGGGGCCTCACAAAACGGCCACGACGCCGATTCCCGCATCTACGCCATAGGCTGCCACGCCCGCGCCGGGAAGGCGATTTTCCAACGCCGGATCGCAATCTTCCCATGTCCAGGCGGTGGGATCGGCAAACAGCGCCCGCAGCAGCCGGTTGGTCATCGCATGACCCGCACGATGTCCGGTATAGCGCGCCAGCAGGGGCGCACCTGCCAGCGCCAGATCGCCCATCGCGTCCAGCATCTTGTGGCGCACCGCCTCGTCGGCATGGCGCAGACCGCCCGGCGACAGGATGTCGGCCCCGTCCACGACGACCGCGTTCAGGTAGCTGCCGCCGCGCGCCAGCCCGTTCCGGCGCATCGCCTCGACGTCGGATTGACGACAGAAGGTGCGGCTGTCGGCCAGTTCGCGCAGAAAGGCGCCATTGGCCATGTCCAGACGCTTTTCCTGGCGGCCGATCGCGGCGTCCGTGAAGTCGATCTGGAACTCGATCTCCAGATGGTCGGCGGGCGACAGCCGGGCAAATGCCTCGCCCTCGCGAACCTCGACCGGGCGCAGAACGCGGATCGCGCGCAGCGGAGTGTTCTGAAGGGCAATCCCGGCCCGAAGAATGGCGCGGACAAAGGGCGCGGCCGAACCGTCGAGGATCGGCACTTCGGGGCCGTCAACCTCGATCAGCAGGTTCTGGATGCCGGTCCCGACCAGGGCCGCCATGACATGTTCCACCGTGGACAAAGTCACGCCGCCCTCGCCTTCCAGCAGGGTGCACAATTTCGATGGGATCACATTGTCCCACCGCGCCGGGATGTCTCGCGCCGTGGCCAGGTCGACGCGGCGAAAGACGATTCCGTGGCCCGCGGGGGCAGGATGCATTTCCAGACGTGCCGGGGCGCCGGAATGCAATCCGACACCATCCAGTCTTACCGTCTTCTTCAATGTCGCCTGCATGGTTCTGCCTGCCCGATCATTCCTGTTCCGAAATCGTGCGTTCCGGTGCAACTTCAGCTAGGCCCAGCCGCACGGGCGTTCAATTAACGAATTGTAACCGCCTGAAACATTCACCGCGCGGAAAGAGACAATCATCGCGCGAAATGGCGTAACGTTCTGACAAAAAACTAAAAAGGGCCGCCATGCGCGGCCCTTTCAAGGGTGAGGTCGTGACGAATTCGTGAATGGGCTCAGTTGGCCTGGCGGCGCAGGAAAGCGGGAATCTCGACATCATCCTGGGCGCTGTCGGGGCTGGCCAGATCATCGAAATCGGCATCCTGCTGGCGGGCGCGGGCCGCGACGCGGTCGCTGACACGTTCCGCGATCGAGGACGCGGCGGGTTTCGAGGCGCCGCCCTGTTCGCCGTGCCCGGCCATGCGTTCCAGCATCCTGCCCAGTCCGGCCATGCGGCTTTGGCCGCGCGCCGCGTCCTGATGCTGGGGTTGCTGCGCGGCGGCCTGCTGGGCCCTGCGTTCGCCACCATGGGCGACCGCCTTTCGCAGACGATCCAGAACCTCGGGCGCCGGCTCGCCGCGGGCTGGCGTCGAGGCCGCGCGCGGGGCAAAGAAGCTTTCGGAAGGCTCGTCGATCCGCACGGCGGCAGGGCGGGCCGTGGGCCGGGGCTGATAGGCCGGTTGCGGCATATCTTCCGTGGCCTGCGGTGCCGGTGCCGGCGCCGGATTGCGTGCCTCGACCGGTGCGGCCGTGCGGCGCGGCGGCACCGATTCCTCAGCCTCGGCGGCGGGTTCTTCCTTGCGGGTCATGGTTGGGTTCTGGGTCAGCGGTTCGGCCATCGAACGGCGCGGGGCCGGCGCTTCGGCAGCCGCGGCGGCCGCGGCGTCGATGCCGGTCGCCACGACCGAAACGCGGATCGAGCCATCCATGTCCGGGTCCAGGGTCGAGCCGACGATGATGTTGGCATCGCTGTCGACCTTGTCGCGGATCACGTTCGCGGCCTCGTCCAGTTCGAACAGGGTCATGTCATAGCCGCCGGTGATGTTGATCAGCACGCCCTTGGCGCCGTTCAGGCTGATCTCGTCCAGAAGCGGATTCGCGATGGCGCGTTCGGCGGCCTCCTGGGCGCGGTTCTCGCCCGCGGCCTCGCCGGTGCCCATCATCGCCTTGCCCATCTCGTCCATCACGGCGCGGACATCGGCGAAGTCGAGATTGATCAGGCCCGGACGGACCATCAGGTCGGTCACGCCCTTGACGCCCTGATACAGCACGTCGTCGGCCATCGCGAAGGCTTCGGTGAAGGTGGTCTTCTCGTTGGCCAGCCGGAACAGGTTCTGGTTGGGGATGATGATCAGCGTGTCGACGACCTTCTGCAGAGCCTCGACCCCCTCTTCGGCCTGGCGCATCCGCTTGCTGCCCTCGAACTGGAAGGGCTTGGTCACGACGCCGACGGTCAGGATTCCCATCTCGCGCGCGGCCTGGGCGATGATCGGGGCCGCCCCGGTGCCGGTGCCGCCGCCCATGCCGGCGGTGATGAAGCACATATGCGCGCCCATCAGGTGATCGACGATGTCCTCGATGGTTTCTTCGGCGGCCTTGGCGCCGATCACCGGCTTGGCCCCGGCGCCCAGACCCTCGGTCACCTTCGGACCCATCTGGATGCGGTTGTTGGCGCGCGATCCGGCCAGCGCCTGCGCGTCGGTATTGGCGACCACGAACTCGACCCCGTCGAGCTGCTTCTCGATCATGTTGTTGACCGCGTTGCCGCCTGCGCCGCCCACACCGAATACCGTGATGCGCGGCTTCAGTTCTTCTTCGTCGTTCATCATCAGATTGAGATTGAGATTCATGGTTTCCGCCTGTCTGTCGCTGATCGTTGCGGACGTGAACCGTCCGTTCGAATCCCCCGTATCAACTGCAATCGTAGCGATTGAACGCCCCCGCGTCACCCGAAAAAGGCGGAGGTACCGCAAAATCTGGCGGGGAACTCAACAGGTATCGGCGGTATCTTGCCATACACGCTGAATATGGTGGCGCCGGCCTGACGCCACACAAACGGAAAAATGTCGCAATCACCAGTTGTTGCGGAACCAGCGATAGGCCCGTCGCAGACTGCGGGCGGGATAGGTCTCGGCCGGCATCTCGAAATCCCACCATTCGTCCTGCGGATGGGCGGCGAACAGCGCCAGCCCGACCGCGCCGGAAAAGCTGGGATCGGTCAACTGATGCGCCAGCCCGTCGATTCGCAGCGGCCGGCCACAACGGATGTTCGGGCCCAGGATGCGCGCGGCCAGCCCGTCCAGGCCGGGAATCTGGCTGCCGCCGCCGGTCAGCACGATCTGCTGGCTGGGCATGAAGTCAAATCCAGCCGCATCAAGGACTTGCCGCACATGGACCAGAATTTCCTCGACCCTCGGACGCATCACTCCGATCACGTCCGCGCGGCTGACGACGCGGCGGTCGGCCTCCCAGTCGCCTGTCTCTCCGCCGACGGCAATCATGTCGCGGTCGTCGCGGCCGGTCGCCTCGACCCCGCCGTTCAGCGTCTTCAACCGCTCGGCCACCGCCAGCGGCACGCGCAGCCCCTGGACGATATCCTGTGTGATCAGGTTACCGCCAATCTGAACATTGTCCGAGAAGATCATGTGTTTCTTGATGAAAACAGATACGCCCGTCCCGCCCCCGCCAAAGTCGATACAGGCCGCGCCCAGTTCCTGCTCGTCCTCGACCAGCGCGGCCCGGGCCGAGGCATAGGCGGCCGAGGCGACCCCGGCCAGTTCCAGATCGCAGCGCCGGATGCATTGCACCAGGTTGCCGATCACGTCTTCATCCACGGTCAGCACATGCATGTCGCAGGCCAGGCGGTTGCCGACATGATCGCGCGGATCGGACAGCCCGCTGCGATTGTCCACGGCGAAATTCACCGGCTGCGCGTGCAGCACCTCGCGTCCGCGCCCGAAATCGGGGGTTTCGCAGGCCGCCAGGACCGAGGCCACGTCATGTTCGCTGACCTTGCCCGATTCCAGCACGATCTCGCCATCGAGCCCGTAGGATGCGGGCCGCCCGCCGGACATGCAGGCGATGACATGATCGACCCGGCAGCCGGCCACCTTCTGCGCGCCGGCCACCACGGTGCGGATCGCGCGCTCGGTCTCGGCCATGGTGTCGATTTCGCCCCGGCGCATCCCGCGAGAGCGCGTCGTCGCCGCGCCGATCACGCGGAAATTGGCCTGCCCCGCCATCGGACCCACGCCATCGACCTCGCGATCCGTTCCGGTGCCGTCGAATTTCAGAACGAGACAGGCGATTTTCGAGGTGCCTATGTCAAGGATGCCAACCACGCCCCGTTGCAATGCCGCCCGGCGGATGTTTCGCATCGCCCGCTGCGTCTGATACAATTCGACCATCGCCGCTCAGCCCCTCTTTCTATCGTCTTCGTCCAGAACATTGCCGTCCGGCCCCAGCAACGGCAGGCCGCGCGCCTTGCGGATCGAATTGCGCGCGTCGATCCCCAGCCGAAGCACCGGCCTCGAGGGGCTGCGCAGATCGACAACCTGGATGTCGCGGCCCAGCATGTCCTGCGACCGGTTCAGCGCAATGGCGGCCTGCAACGCGATGACCGCGCCTTCCTCGGGCAGCATGATGCGCTGGTTGTTGTCCAGCACCAGATCCCAGCGGCGTTCGCCGCGCCGCACCAGGCCACGCACCCGCGGCAGGATCGGTCCCGCCGCATCCAGCAGTTGCAGGGCCTCCTGGGTTTCCAGATCCGCCCCATCGCCGGCGATCAGCGGCAGATCGGGCCGCACATCGCGCGAGGTCACGCTGGCCACCCGATTGCCGGTCGCATCCAGAATGTCGATCCCGGCGGCATGGCGCCACAGCAGCGCGGGCACCCGCTCCTTGACGACGGCCGAGAGGATGCCGCCGGGCTTGATCCGCAGGTCGATGGATTCGACCGCGTCCAGTTGCATCACCTGAAGCCGCATCGCCGTCAGGTCGATATCGAAGCTGGAGGCCGGCAGATCGACCGGCAGCATCCCGCGCAGGGCCTTGTCCACGACGGGCGAGGCGCCTTCGATCGTCATCATGCGGACCTGAAATTCCTCGCGGCTCTGCACCTTGTCCACCAGCCCGGCGACGCCGGCGCCAAGCGCGGCGCGGCGATCCTGGTCCGACAGCCACAGGCCCGCCGTCATCGCGATCAGGAATGCCGGCACACCCACCCGGATCACCCGGCGATAAAGCGGCTTCAGCCACACCCGCTCCAGCCGGTATTGCAACCGCGACGGCGCGGGATCGCGCCTTTGCCGGGGCTGCGGCGGCGGCTGCAATTGCCGCTGCTGCGGACGATGATCGATCACGGCCGACACAGCGCATCCTCCACCATCCACCGCATCAGGGCGGGAAAATCGATGCCGGCATGGGCCGCCTGTTCCGGCGCCAGCGAGGTCGGCGTCATGCCGGGCTGGGTATTGACCTCCAACAGATACAGCCCGTCGCGGCCGCGGCTGTCATCCCAGCGGAAATCCGACCGGCTGAGGCCGCGACAGCCAAGCGCGCGATGCGCCCGCAAGGCGTAATCGAGGCAGGCTTCGGTGATGTCGGCGGGCAGATCGGCCGGAATTTCGTGGCGCGAGCCGCCGGGGCGGTATTTCGCATCGTAATCATACCAGCCCTCGGCGAAGATCTCGGTCACGGCCAGCGCGCGCTCGCCCATCACCGTGGTCGTCAATTCGCGGCCCGGTGCATAAGTTTCGACCATCACCCGTGCCGGCATCCTGTCGTCCAGCGCGGGTGGGCCATTGTTTTCCGACGCGATAATATAGACACCGACGCTGGAACCCTCGTCATTCGGCTTGACGACATAGGGGGCCGGCATGACGTGGCGGGCGCTGACATCGGCGCGTTCGGCGATCACGCTTTCCAGAACCGGCAGGCCGGCGGCGCGGAACGCATCCTTGGCCCGCGTCTTGTCCATCGCCAGGGCCGAAGCCAGCACGCCGGAATGGGTATAGGGCAGGTCCAGCCATTCCAGAACGCCTTGTGCGCAGCCATCCTCGCCCCAGCGGCCATGCAAGGCATTGAAGACGACATCGGGCCGCAGGCCATTCAGCCGCGTGGCGATCTCCGCCCCCGGTTCCGGCCCGAGCTCGACCTCGGTTACATCATAGCCCGCCACCCGCAACGCCGCCGCGCATTCGCGACCCGATGACAGCGACACCTCGCGCTCGGCCGAGGGTCCGCCCATCAGAACGGCTACGGTGTGGGCTGTCCTGCTCGACTTGCCCGCCACGCTTCTGCCTCTTGAGCCCGGTTGATCCGGGCCTGTCTTGATCGGCGCGGTCGGATTCTTCCCGATCTTGCGCCATGTCCGGACAGGATAGCCGCAAAGCACCCGCCGCAAAAGACAAATTTCGCGTTTCTCGTCAGAATGTTCGCTTGGGCTATGGTGTCAGGTTTCCGGCAGCGGCTCGCCCACGCGCATGACTTCCCATTGCAGATCGTGGCCGCTGTCCTCGCGAACGCGGCGGCGCACCAGTTCGCCCAGGGTTTCAAGCTCTGCCGCCGTGGCGCCGCCGGTGTTCAGCAGGAAATTGGGATGTTTCTCGGACATTTGCGCCCCGCCCCAGCTATGCCCGCGCAGGCCCGCCCGATCGATCAGCGTCCACGCCTTCAATTCGTGGCTGTCATCGGCGCGGCCGGTCGAGCTGAAACCGGCCGGATTGCGAAACGTCGATCCGGCGCTGCGGTCGCGGGTCGGCTGGGCCAGATCGCGCCTGGCGATCTGGTCGGCCATCTTCTGATGCAGCGCGTCGGGATCGGCCCGGTCGGCGCGAAAGCGCGCATCCGTCAGGATCCAGCCATCGGGCAGATCTGCATGACGATAGGCAAAGCCCAGATCCGCGGGCGTCAGCGTGACCTGGCGGCCCTCGCGGGTGACGGCACGGGCATCGATCAGGTGATCGGCGACATAGCTGCCATAGCAACCGGCATTCATGCGAACCGCACCCCCGATACTGCCGGGAATGGTGCGCAGGAAGGTCAGATCCAGCCCGGATTCCGCCGCCCGGCGGGCGACATGGGCATCCAGCGCGGCGGCGCCCGCGGTCACGATGTCGCCGTCGATGTCGATGGCATTGAACGCCCGGCCGAGACGGATCACCACCCCGCGAATGCCGCCGTCGCGGACGATCAGATTGCTGCCGACGCCGATCGGAAAGACCCCGATGCCCGGATCCAGGACAACCAGGAATTCCGCCAGATCCTGGGGATCGGCGGGCTGGAACAGCCATTCGGCGGGGCCGCCGACGCGCAGCCATGTCAGCCCGTCCAGAGGACGGTTCGGCGTCAGCGCGCCGCGCGGAGTGGGAAGATCGAGGCTCATGGCAAGGCTGGTAGCCAGCGCGCGCCATGGCGTCAATATCGGCCCGCGAATGCCCTTGCATCCGCGACTCCGGCCGGGCGGCGGATCGACGCCTGGTTCAGGATCGCGTTCGGATACGGTCCTGCCGCAACGGGATCCGGGTCGCCGCGGCCCAGGGCACGCACCTGCAGCCTCGCCCGTGCCGGTCCGTCAGAGATATCGCAGGGCCGTCATCATTCCCGCCTGCATGTGATACAGGTTGTGGCAGTGAAACGGCCAGTTCCCCGGATTGTCGGCGTCAAAGGCGATCGTCACGGATTCCATCGCCGGAACCAGCACCGTGTCACGCATGGCACCCGACAGTCTCGCGGGTCCGATGCCCACGACCTGGAAGTGATGACCGTGCAGATGCATCGGGTGCGACATCATCGTGCGGTTGCGGATGACGATTTCGACCCGTTCGCCCTGCTTCACCTCCAGCGGCGCGCGGTTCTCGAACGTCTTTCCATTGATGCCCCAGACATAGGGCTCCATGCTGCCGGTCAGATCGCAGGAAAGCGTCCGGTCGACGGTGCGCTTTTGCAGAGGTGTCTCAGCCAGAAGCTTGCGTTCCAGATCGAGAAGCACCGGGGGCGCGGTCCGGTCCGCCTGCGACGAGATCCGGTCTATCCTGGCGCCTTGCGTCGCGAGGATCAGCCCCGTCCGCGCCGTGTCGCCTTCGCGTTGCGCCAGGATCGGCAGAGCCAGCGCCGCGTCGGGAATATCGATTTCGATGTCGACGCGCTGCGCCATCGTCAGTTCGAAGCGCCGCCCGATGATGGGCCTGACCGGCATCCCGTCCACGGCGACCAGTCTGCCCCGAACCGCGCCGAGATCGATCCAGAAATTGGTCGATGACGCCGCGTTGATGACCCGCAGCCGGACCGGTGCGCCGCGATCGACGCGGATCACCTCGGGGTCTGACAGATCCCGATCGTTGACAAGGAAAGCGTCGAAGGAGATGTCGTTCAGATCCATCGGCATGTCGTCCTGATCCATGCCGGACATCGGCATCGTCATCGTCATGCCCATCGAATCCATGCCCTCCATGCC
>DBFD01000052.1:878-15229 GCA_002294185.1 Paracoccus sp. UBA889 | reverse complement strand
TCCATGCCCTCCATGCCGGATGGATCCATGCCCGCCATGCCAGTGCCATCCTGCGACGGGCCGCGCACCATGCCGTGTTGCATCGCCGCCATGCCCGATCCGATACGGCCTGCGTCATCGCCGACCAGTCGCGCCATCAGCTCCTCGGGCGACGTGAAGGAAAAGTCGTGCAGCAGCATCACGACCTCTTGCCGGTCGGCAGCGCCATCACGAAGAATCAGCGGCGCGGCCATCAACTGCGCCTCTTGCAGACCGAAATGCGAATGCATCCAGTTGGTGCCGCCCCGCGGCAGATCGAAGGCAAAGTTCTTTGTCCCCCCGGCCGGAATCGGTTCCTGCGACAGGGTATTTCCGTCCTGTCCGAAAGGCGGCGTGAGACCGTGCCAATGAATGACCGTCGGCACCCCGGCCTCGTTGGCCAGCGCGACGTCGAAACCATCCGCGATGTCCAGGGTCAGCCCCTGCCGGCCGCGTTCGTCGGTGAGACCAAACACCGTCGCAGCCCGGCCCTGAACCTCGATCGTGCGCGTGCCTGCCGTCAGTCGCCGCGCACCCTGTGCCGCCCAGGCTTGCGCCCCGAAAGAGCCGAGGGCCGTGACAGCCGCCAATTGACCTGCCGTTGACAGGAAACGTCGGCGACTGATGCCGGGGATGAGTGCCATCTGGTGATCCGATCCTTTTGAGTGAGAGTTCAGAACGTGACGTGCGACAGGTTGGCCGGGCCGGCTGTCGGATGGTTGCGAATCCAGCCCCGGATTGGTTCGGCAGATAGGTCAGCCGAACCCGCCGGGCAAGATGATGCCGTGTCGCAGGAAAATGAAGATTTTCGGGATCCTGCCAATCTGCGCGGCCGGGCGCCCCGGGGCCCTGCAGCGCGTGACGGGACCGGCCGACATCCCGGCATACACCTCTTTGCCAGGCACAGGCCCTGGAAAGCTGTCGCGACCCGCTATCGCAGGGTTGCAGACCGGGCCGGCCATGATTTCGATCCGCGACCGACAGGCAAGGCCATGCCGTCACGCGGCAGAAAAAGAGGCCGCCTTCCCGACGGCCTCGCGGTCATCTTGCGCCATCATGTCGCAGATCGCGACGAGCTGGCATCTTCAGGCATTGCAGCCGTAAAGGCCACGATAGCCCGCTTGCAGGCCCGCATCGAGATTGATGACCAGATCCGCCTCCTGACGGCCGCTTCCAGCCTCCAGTCGGGCGCCCTCGCCGGGCGCGCTGACCCGCATGGCCATGCCCGCGGTGGTCAGGGCCGGCCCCGTCGCGACCGCGGCGGCATCCTCCGCGTCCAGGCGGATCAAGTTGCCGCTGATCTTGGTCAGGGCCGCGCCATCCTGACCGATCGCCAGGACAGGCTGGCTGGTTTCGGTGTAGGTGAAGGTGCAGGCCGCGCCGTTCGGGAATATCTGCGCGATGTCATCATTGGTCAGGAACTCCGGATCAAGGACGCTGACCTCGGCCGAGGACAGGGCCTGATCGACGCTGACGACCTGGGCCGCCGGGGGATTTTCCTGCTGGGTCGCATCGCCCGAGGCTTCGATGTCGGCGATCAGATACCGCATCTCGGCGATTTCCTTGTCCTGGGCATAGATGATCTCGTCGGCCAGCTTGCGCACGCGCGGATCCGAGATATCGGCCCGGCTCGATGTCATGATCGCGATCGAATGGTGCGGGATCATCGCGCGCATGTAGCTTGTGTCGCCCACCGTGAACTGGCTGCGCACCAGCCACAGCGAAACGCCGAAGACCACGCCCGCGCCCAGGAAAATGGCGATGTTCAGAGACTTGCTGGAATACATCGACAGCATGAAGGCCAGCATGATGACCGCCATCGTGGCCCCCATCAGCAGCGCCATGTAGGCCCGCGTTTCCGACCAGAACACATGCGAAAGCAGATAGGTGTTGAGATACATCAGACCGAACATCACCACCGTCGACGTGGCGATCATCGCGGCAAAGCGGCCGTAACCCATTCCGCCCCCGCCCCCATGGCCTTCATTGGTCTTCTTCATGACGAATTGATCCCCTTTTCGTTGCGTTATACCAATACCCACTATATGTATCCCCAAACCCCATGGTGGGGATCGGGTTCCACGATGGCGGCGATGAAACCGAACAAGCAGCGCGCGCTCGATCGTCTTGCGCGGATCGAAGGTCAGGTCCGTGGTATCGCCCGCATGGTCGAGGAGGATCGCTATTGCGTGGACATCCTGTCACAGACCGCGGCCGTTCATTCGGCGCTGATGGGGGTCGAACGGATGCTTCTGGAAAACCATGCCCGACATTGCGTCGAGGCCGCGATCGCCAGCGGCGAACCGGACGAACAACGCGCAAAGTTCAACGAGTTGATCGCGCTCTTGCAAAAGACGCAGCTTCAGGGGCGGACGTGACATGGTGTCGCAGGCTTTCGGCGCCCGATCCGCGGCAAGATCGGCGTCGCTGTCTCCCGGCGTCGGGATGAATTCGACCAGGCGACACGGACATGGCGCCTGTCCAGGACGGGACGGGGATCGGCCAGGGCGGCGGCAACAGGTCTGAAATTTTTTTCAGCTTCATGCCCGGATCACGCGAGTTTTTGTTGAACCTCTGGCCGCTGCAGGTTTTATCGGAACGGGACCAAATCGAGATTGCCGCAGGGGTATTGGACTTTTGGGCAACGATCACTTCATTGATGTCACAGGCATTGACGATATCGAACGACCAAGGAAGGGCAAAAGATGCTGACGAGACGACACTTCATCCAGACAACCACGACATTGTTCTCTGCGTCAATATCTGGCCCCCTGTTTGCCAGCACCTGGCCGGATGCCGCCCAGAAGGCCGCCTGGGACGCGGAGGTCACGCCGCCGGGCTATGATGCGGCCACGACCAATCCGTGGGGTCTGCACCCGCGCTATCTGCCCCAGCGGGTCGTGGCGAATGACGGGCTTGTCCCGGGCGATATCCATGTCGATGCGGTGGCGAAATATCTTTATCACATCGAGACCGGCGGAACCGCGATGCGCTATGGCGTGGCGATCGGGCGCGGCGACCTGTATGAACCGGGCGTCTACACGATCAAGCGCAAGGTCGAATGGCCGCACTGGACCCCGACCCAGAACATGATCGAACGCGAGCCTGAAATCTACGCGAAGTTTGAAAACGGGATGGAGCCCGGACCCGAGAACGCGCTTGGGTCGCGCGCCCTGTATCTGTATGTCGGCGACAGGGACACCATGCTGCGCATCCACGGAACGCCGTTCCCCAAAAGCATCGGCAGCCGCGCCAGTTCCGGCTGCGTGCGCATGGTCATGGTGCATATCAACGATCTCTATCCGCTGGTGGAACTCGGCTCGACCGCGTTCCTGTATTCAGCCTCGGACAGCGTGACGTCCTGAAGCCGGGGCCGGTCCCATCCCCGGATCGCCGGCCGGGGCCTATGCCCCGGCGGGGTCAGGCTCGCGGTTGCCTGCAGATGGGACGGCCATCGGCCGTCGTCAGGGGAAGAAGCGTGGTTTCGACCTGTCCGCGATGTTCGTACCAATAGCAGTTGTCCTGCGGCAGAAGGCGCGCAGAGGCGATGTCCTGTCCCGGCGCGGCAAGCGCGTAAAGTTCGGGCGGAAGGGCGTCGGGCGCGGTTTCGGCAACCTGCGTTCTGGGTGTCATGCTGGTGCAAGCGGTGCTGACCAGAACCGTCGCCAGGACAAAGTAAGGTTTTCTTTTCATCTGGGTCGTTTTCCTGCGTGATGAACCTTGTCGGTATCCTTGTTGCATTTGAACCCCTGACTCACAAGCCTGCCAGCGGTCAAGTTTGTGTCGAGTGTGAACGGACAGGAAAAATTCCGGCAAGGCCGAATTATGCCTTGAAGCTACAGTTGCTGTAGGGACTATCTTCTGCTGAACTCATCGAATCCCGAGGTCAGTTCATGCCATCCGACAATCACAAGCACGATCACGCACAGGATCACGATCACAATCATGATCAAGATCACAAGCACGATCACGCCGGCCATTCACATGCTCAGGCCCACAGCCACGATCATGGCGGCGGCGCCTGCTGCGGCAGCCAGGCGGCAAGCAGCGTCGTCCCGGCGCCGCCGCCCTCCTCCGCGGCGGGAAGAAGCTTTCAGGTTTCCGGTCTCGATTGCGTCGAGGAAGTGGCGATCCTGAACAAGGTCGTCGGCCCGAAGATCGGCGGTGCCGAGCATCTGGCCTTCGATGTCATCAATGGTCGCATGACCATTCTCGACAGCGCCGACACGATTTCGGATGACGAAGTGACCAAGCTGGTTGCAAGCACCGGGATGAGCGCGAGGCCCTGGAGTTCCGAGAACGCGGCCGAGGATCAGGCCGCGCACCTGAAGCGGCAGAAATTCTTCACCGCGCTTTCGGGCGGGTTCTGGGCTCTGGGATTCATCTGGCATGGCGTGGAATCCGGCACTGCGGGTCTGGTGCGAATCTTTTCGGACCACGGCGAGACACCGATGCCGCTGATCGAGATCGGCGCTTTTTTCCTGGCCATCGTCTTCGGCGCATGGCTGGTCGCGCCCAAGGCCTGGTCCTCGGCCCGGCGGATGTCACCGGACATGAATTTGCTGATGATCGTCGCGGTTTCCGGCGCGATCCTTCTGGGCGCCTATTTCGAGGCGGCGACGGTGGCCTTCTTCTTCTCGCTCTCTCTCTACCTGGAAAGCTGGAGCGTGGGGCGCGCGCGCAACGCGGTCTCGGCGCTTCTGGATCTTGCGCCGCCGACGGCGCGGGTGATCCGCGATGACGGGACCGAGGCCGATGTCCCTGCGGCCCAGGTGGCCGTGGGCGACCGCTTCGTGGTGCGCGGCGGCGACCGCATTCCCCTGGACGGCGAGGTGACCGAGGGCGTGGGCGCGGTCAACCAGGCACCGATCACGGGCGAAAGCGCGCTGGTGCCGAAGGAACCGGGCGAGGATGTCTATGCCGGCACCATCAATGGCGAGGGCACGCTGACGGTTCGGGCGACCAAGGCCGCCAGCGACACGGTCCTGGCCAAGATCATACGCATGGTCGGCGACGCCCATGCGCGCCGCGCACCGGTCGAGCAGTGGGTGGCCAAGTTCGCCCGCATCTACACCCCCATCGTGATGGTGCTGGCGATCCTGATCGCGGCCGTGCCGACGCTGGTCTTCGGCGGGGCCTGGGACTACTGGTTCTACAACGCGCTCGTCCTGCTGGTGATCGCATGCCCCTGCGCGCTGGTCATCTCGACCCCGGTTTCCATCGTCGCCTCGCTGACCTCTGCCGCGCGTGCCGGGGTTCTGATCAAGGGCGGCGCCTATGTCGAGGCGCCGGGCCGCACCACGGCCCTGGCGATGGACAAGACCGGAACCATTACCATGGGCGAACCCGAGGTGGCGGCGGTTCATCCGCTGGGCGGCGCCTCGGCGCGTGACCTGATGTCGGTGGCGGCGGGACTTGAAGCACGGTCCTCGCACCCGCTGGCCCGCGCCATCCTTGCCCGTGCCGAAGCCGACAGCATCGCGGTCTCTGCCGCCGATGATACGCGGACGGTGCCGGGGCGCGGCCTCGAAGGGCGGTCGGGCGGTCGTTCCGTCTGGCTCGGCTCGGATCGCTTCGCCAAGGAAAAAGGCTTCGACGGCATCATTCCCAAGGAATTGCGCGACCGGATCGAAGGCGCGGGCAGCACGCTTGTGGCTGTCGGAGACGAGGCCGGGGTCACCGGCGTCCTTGAACTGCGCGACCGCATCCGGCCGGACGCGAAGGGCATCGTCGCGCGGCTTCATGCACAGGGCGTGAAGACCATCGTCATGCTGACCGGCGACAACGAACGGACCGCGCGTGCGGTCGCGGCGGAAGTCGGCATCGACGAGGTCCGCGCCGAGCTTCTGCCCGAAGACAAGGTCACGGCCATCGAAGAACTGGTCGCCCGGCACGACATGGTCGCCATGATCGGCGACGGGGTGAACGATGCGCCGGCCATGGCACGGGCCAATTATGCCATCGCCATGGGCGCGGTCGGTTCGGACGCGGCGATCGAGACGGCGGACATCGCCCTGATGACCGACGATATCGGCCGGGTGCCGTGGCTGATCGGCCATTCGCGCCGCACCATGGGGATCATCCGCCAGAACATCGGCATCTCGCTTGCGACCAAGGCGCTTTTCGTCGGGTTGACCGTGCTTGGCATGGCCTCGATGTGGGGCGCGATCGCCGCCGATGTCGGTGTCTCGCTGGTGGTCGTCGCCAACGCGCTGAGACTGCTGAACGGGCACCGGACCGACGCCAGGCCTTCGGGCGGAAAACCCGCCGCCAGGCCGGTTTCCGACGGCGTTCTTGCCCCCGGACATTGAACCGGCGGGCCCGCCCCGCTTGCCTTGGAAGGCAACCGGAACCGAACACGAGGAGCGTCGCGTCATGACGAATTTCAAACTTCCACGACGCGCGCTTGTGGTTTCGGGACTGGTTGCCTTCCTGTCCGCCTGCGCCAGCAAGTTCCGCAGCTATAGCGGGCCCGAAGTGACGCGGCTGCGAATGTACAAGGCGCAGCGGCTGCTTTTCCTCGATGGCAAGGAGCGGGTATTGAAGACCTATCCGATCGGGCTGGGCTTCGCACCCGAGGGACACAAGCAGTTCGAGGGTGACGGGCGGACACCCGAGGGATCCTATATCATAGACCGCAGAAATCCCGAGAGCCTGTTCCACCTGTCGATCGGGATTTCCTATCCCAACGAGGCCGACATCGCCTTTGCCGAGGCGCGCGGGCGGTCTCCGGGCGGGGACATCTTCATTCATGGCGGCCCGCGTCCCGGCATCGATCCGGAGAATGTGCGCGACTGGACCGCCGGCTGCATCTCGGTCACCGATGCCCAGATCGAGGAAATCTATGCCATGGTGAAGAACGGCACGCCCATCGACATCTACGCCTGAGCCCGACCGCTCAGCCATGGCGCCGCGAACAGCAGCGCCACACCGCTGACCACGAACACGTCGGCAAGGTTGAAGGCGGGCCAATGCGCCGCGCCGATATAGACATCCAGAAAATCCGTCACAGCCCGATGGCGCAGGCGATCGACGATATTGCCGGCGGCGCCGCCGATGATCGTGCCATAGGCCAGCGCCTCGACCCGGCTGGGGGTTCGCACCATCAGAACCGCCAGCCAGACGCAGACGGCAAGCGCCACCGCGACCAGGCTCCACCACGGCGCGCCGCCGAGCAGACCGAAGGTCACGCCGTCATTGCGAAAAAAGACGAGGTTGAAGCCGGGAAAGACGGCGACGCCGGAACTGAGCGCGGCTGCCTTGGCGACGACAAGCGCCTTGGTCGCCTGATCGGCTGTCAGCGCGAAAAGCGCCGCGGCGATTCCGATCGTCAGTGATTTCTTGTTTTTTTCCATAATCTTATCCTGACCAGATGTCCAGAAACGGCCTCAGATCGAAATCGGCGGACAGACCCGTTGCCACCCTGTTCTGGCGGCTGCCGCAAAGCGATCGGTCGGCAAGGCTTCCAACCAAGCCGGGCCCGTTCGGAGAAGGGAATTCCATGATCGTGTTTGTCCCAGATTGCCCGTTCAGCCTTTCGAAAACCCCGTGAAGACCTTCGCCGGTCGATGGTTCCGGACCCGAAGGACATCACCAGCCTGACGGCCCTCTAGCCGACCGGCGCCCTTTGAACCATAGGGCATTTCCGGACCGGCGAGGCCGGGCGCGCCAGGGTGCCCGCGAATGCCCGGCGCCGCGACCGGACGCCCGACAGCATGGCCGCGGCCCGATTCCCGGCTCGACTTGTCGCATAAAGCCTCTGGTGGCTGGAGGTTCAAGCACGGCTGCTGCGACAACACGTCACGCGCGCCCGCTAGCCGGCACTTGCAAATCCGTCGCTCGAAACCTACAACTACTTTACCTTTTACGGAGGCGATGATGCTGACGATCGGCAGTCTGGCGAAAAAGACCGGCACCAAGGTGCAGACCATCCGGTATTACGAACAGATCGGGCTGATGCCGGAACCGGGCCGGACCGGGGGCGGGCAGCGGCGCTATGGCGATGCCGAACTCGACCGCCTGTCCTTCATCCGCCACTCGCGGCAGCTCGGCTTTCCGCTGGACGTGATCCGCGAGCTGCTGGATCTCAGCGACCATCCCGACAAATCCTGCGACGAGGCGGATGCGATCGCGCGCCGTCAGCTGAAACAGGTCGAACAGCGCCTTGCGCGCCTGAAGGCGCTTCGCACCGAACTGAAGCGGATGGTTCACGAATGCAGCGGCGGGCGCACCGCCGACTGCCGGGTGCTTGAGGTGCTGCGCGACCACACCGAATGTCTCACCCAGCACGACCAGATGGGCGCCTGACAGGCCCGCTGCCGGTCAGCGCCGGGCCCGGATTCGAACGCTGATCCTCCTGATGCACCCCCATTCATGGCAGTCATCTGCGAATGGTCACGAAGATGTCGCACTGCCCGACTAGAACACGGGCGAACAACATCGATGGAGACCGAGATGCGTGGATCGATATGGGCAGTCGCGTCAATCCTTGGCGCCAGCGTCGCAAATGCGCAGAACCTGCCGCAGGCGTCGTCGCCCTGGTATCAGCAGGCCCAGGAGGCGCTGCAAGAACGGCTTGCCAACCAGCCCAACACCAAGCGTGCGAAAAACGTCATCCTGTTCGTGGCCGACGGCAACGGTGTCGGCACGAACTATGCCTCGCGGCTCTTTGCCGGTCAGCAGCAGGGCGGGCTGGGCGACGATTATGTCCAGCCGTTCGAGGCTTTTCCCAATGTCGCCCTGATCAAGACCTATTCGACAAACGGGCAGACCCCGGATTCCGCCCCCACGGCAAGCGCGATGAACAGCGGCATCAAGACGAAAAACGATCTGATCAACGTCACTGAAAACGTCGCCGTCAGCGACTGCGCGGCCGGACTTGAGAACGGCGTCCGCACCTTTGCCGAAATCGCCGCCGAACAAGGCAAGTCCGTTGGCGTCGTCTCGACGGCGCGCATCACCCATGCCACGCCGGCGGCGGTCTATGCGCGCACCGCCAACCGCGACTGGGAAGACAATTCCGACATTCCCGAAGGCTGCGCCCAGCCCGATATCGCGGTTCAGCTTCTTGACCAGATGAAGAACGGCGTCGTCGATGTCGCCATGGGCGGCGGTCGCAGGCATTTCCTTCCCCAGGACGCAACCGATGCCGAGGGTCAGCCGGGCCGCCGCACCGACGGGCGCGATCTTGTCCAGGAGGCGCGGGACGCCGGCGCCCAGGTGGTGTTCGCAAGCGACGATTTCGCCGCGCTCCAGGCCAGCGGCAATGCGCCGATCCTCGGGCTGTTCGAATCCAGCCACATGCAATACGAGGCCGATCGCAGCGGCGAGCCCTCGCTTGCCGAAATGACCGCGACCACGATCAACGCGCTGTCCGCGAACGACCAGGGCTTTTACATGATGGTCGAGGCCGGCCGGGTCGATCACGCCAACCACGGCGGCAATCTCTATCGCACGGTGACGGACGGCAAGGCCTTCGCCGATGCGGTCGCCAGCGCCATCGAACTGACAAATCCCGAAGACACGCTCATCATCGTCACCGCCGACCACGAACACGCCATCGCCTTCAACGGCTATTGCGGCCGCGGCTCCTCGATCACCGGCCTTTGCAGGCAGATCGACGAGGCCGGCACCGAGGCGCTGGCCGAACCGGCACTGGGCGATGATGGCAAGCCCTATACCGTCGCCGGATATCTCAATGGTCCGGGCTCGGTCATGCAGGAACAGGCCGACGGCACCTGGTCAGGATCCCGGCCCGAGGTTTCGGCGGACGAGGCCGAGGGACGCGACTACATGCAGCAGGCGCTGCTGCCGACAAGTTCCGAAACCCATTCCGGCGAAGACGTGGCGCTGTTCGCGCGCGGTCCCTGGGCGCATCTGTTCGGCGGCGTGATGGAGCAGAACGAGATCTTTTCGGTGATGAACTACGCGATCAAAGGACAGTAGCCGCGGCGGTCGCGCAAGCGCGTCAAACCGGACGACTTCGACGGCGGCGCCCCGAAAACGGGCGCCGCCTTCCCTTCGGCCGGGCGCATCCGGCTGTGCGGCAGGACCGGCGAACCACGCGCCAAGCCGGAACCCGTTCCGGGCCCGTAGCGTTCCCCGAACCATAACGTCGCATGGGGACAGGAAAATTGGCCGAGACGATCGACGAAAAGAACGAACAGCAGCGCCGTGTGTTGTGGATCGTTCTGCTGCTCAACCTCGCCATCGCAATCGGATTCTTCGTCACCGGCGCGATCGGGGATTCTAGCGGTCTTATCGCCAACGGGCTGGACAACACCTCCGACACGGTCGTCTACGCCATCAGCCTGTTCGCGGTGTCACGCGCCGGCAAATGGAAGCGGGCGGCCGCCAACGTTTCGGGCGGAATGCTGCTGCTGTTCGCGGTCGGCGTCCTCGTCGATGCCGTCCGGCGCTATTACGCCGGGTCCGAACCGCTGGGCGGGCTGATGATCGCGATGTCGGTGATTGCGGCCGTGGTCAACGTGATCTGTGTCTGGCTTTTATCACGGCTGAAGGAACCCGACGTCAATGTGCGGGCCGCGAACACCTTCAGCTGGAACGATTTTGCCGCAAATGGCGGCATCCTTCTTGCCGGAGGACTGGTCTGGTGGCTGGGTGACAACTGGCCCGATCTGGCCGTCGGCGTCGGCATCGCCGGGGTGTTCCTGTGGGGCGGCGTGAAGATCCTGCGCGATGCCCATGGCGAGCATCACAAGGCAGTGCATGGAGACGAAGGATGAACGCCGCCTGGGCCTATACCCTGATTCCCGCCGCCGTCACGCTGCTGGCGGCGGTCATCGCGGTCAACCTGCGGCCCGGGGCGGTCCTTGTCAGCGCCATCCAGCACTTTGCCGCAGGCGTGGTCTTTGCCGCCGCCGCCGGTGAAATCATGCCGGATATCGCCCATAGCGGGTCTCCGTTCGTGACGATCATCGGTGGATTCGCGGGCATCGCGGTCATGCTGGGGATCCGTCAGCTGGAACGGGTCATCAAGGGGCCGGCCGGTTTCCTGACACTGGTCGGGGTGGATCTTCTGATCGACGGGCTGGTTCTGGGGATCGCCTTCGCGGCAGGCGGGCAGGCCGGAATATTGCTGACGATCGCATTGAGCGTCGAGATTCTGTTCCTGGGGCTGGCCATTGTCACGGAATTGTCAAAGACGACGCAATCGCGGATCAGGATCATCCTGACCGTCGTGGCCCTGCTGGTGTTTCTGCCCTTGGGCGCGCTGGTCGCGACACCGATTGCCGGGTTTCCGGACCAGTATATTACTGCCTTTCTCAGCTTCGGCCTGATCGCGCTGCTTTACCTCGTGACCGAGGAATTGCTGGCCGAGGCCCATGAAATACCCGACCGGCCCTGGGTCGCGGCGATGTTCTTCGTCGGCTTCCTGCTGCTGCTGGCGCTTGAGGAAGTGATGTGATGAACCGTCCCGCCAGAAGATGGATCCATCATGCCGCATGATCACGCCCACCCGCATATCGACCCCGATTCAGGCGATCGTCGGGTATCGATCGCGATCTGGGCCAATGGGATCCTGACCGTCGCGCAGATCGTCGGCGGCATTCTTTCGGGCAGTCTCGCGCTGATTGCAGACGCGCTGCACAATTTCTCGGACATGGCGTCGCTGGTGATCGCATTCGCGGCCCGCAAGATCGCCCGCCGGCCGGCCGATGCCAGCATGACCTTCGGCTATGGCCGGATCGAGATCGTGGCGGCCCTGATCAATTACACGACGCTGATCCTGATCGGATTCTACCTCATCTACGAAGGCGGGATGCGGATGATCGACCCCCCGCAGGTGCAGGGCTGGACGGTCGTCATCCTGGGGGGCATCGCGCTGGTGATCGACACCCTGACGGCGATGCTGACCTATTCGATGATGAAGGGCAGCGTGAACATCCGCGCGCTTTTCCTGCACAACCTTTCGGACGCGGCAGCTTCGGTCGCGGTCGTCGTCGGCGGCACGCTGATCATCCTCTACGACATGCGGTGGGTCGATCCGGCCATCACCATCGGCATCGCGCTTTATATCCTCTATCTGGCCTTCACCGAAATCGGCGGCCCGGCACGGACGCTGATGCTGGGCAGCCCGCCCGACATCGACAACGAGGCGGTCGTCAGGGCGATGCGCGACGTCGACGGCGTTGCGGACCTGCATCACGTCCATCTGTGGCAGATGCAGGAACACGAGGTCGCGCTGGACTGCCACGTCGTCCTGACCGCCCAGGGATGGGACGAAAGCGAAGGCATCAAGTCCGCGATCAAGGACCGGCTGAGACAGGATTTCGGCATCACCCATTCCAGTCTGGAGTTCGAGCACGAGGACCGCGCCCACGATGACGCCGATCTCTACGGACACCACAATGCTGACGACAAGGGCAAGCCCCATGGTCACGGAAACGCCGACAGCGCATGAGGCGCATCATCGGCGTGACCTGCGAAGCCTAGACACGATGGCTCAACACCGTGAGGGTCCGCAGCCTGTCCGCATCAAGCCGTTCGGCCGGTCCGGTCCGGGGCCGAGTTTGCGCCCGGCCACCACCGGCGGCAGCCCGCCGCCATGATGCGGCAATGGGTCGCGGCGCTTGCTCCGGCGACGTGGCATTGCTAACGCTTGGGCAGCAGTGATCCAACAAACTGAAAAGGCCGCCCGATGTTTTCGCGTCTCGCTTTCATCGCATCCATGACCCTGACGCTGGCCGCCTGCGAGGGCACCGGCCTGCCCGGCTCGGGCAGTCAGCAGGAACCCGCGGCCCAGGGTCACAAGGGGCCGCCCGATGTCTCGCCGCTGGAGGCGCCGATCGAGACGGGCGGTGGCAAGACACCGGTCGCGACCGTCAACCCCGAGACCTACAACACCGCCGCCTTCAGCGCCCGCGGAAACGAGCCGTTCTGGGCCGTGGATGCAGCGGGCTCGACCGCGATCTACCGGACGCCCGACAACCAGAAGGGCCGCGCCGTGCGGGTGAACCGGATCGCCTTCGCCGAAGGCGTGGAGTATATCGGCGTGCTGGGCGGACGGCCCTTCGTGCTGACGGTACGCGGCGATGATTGTCGTGACGACATGTCCGGCCAGCGTTTCCCGATGACCGCGGCCCTTACCGTCTCGGGCCGCACCAACCGCGGCTGCGCGGGGCCCGCATCGGCCGAGGTCGCCCAGGCCGTCGCGGCCGTCAAGGCCCCGGCCCCGGCGGCGCCGAAAGCCGCCCGTGCCGCGGCCCCCAAACCGGCTTCGACCAAGCCTGCACCCAGGCCCGCCGCCGCCTCAGCAACTCCGGCCGCAAGCGAAGGCACGGGCGAGATGCCGCCCGCGCCGGACGCCTCGGCCGGATCAGAGGCGGGCGGCGGCACCGGCAGCAGCGGCGTTCCCGCCCCCGCGCTGCGGCTTCCCTCGACGCCGCCCAGCGTTTCGGGCGACGCATCGACCGACACCCCGACCCGGTGAGTGACCTGCGACGGCCCGCGACCTGCGACCCGGAAGCCGCACCCGGTCCGCGATCTGCCGCTGGCGGGATGCAATCGAGCCGCGGCATCGTTATGATCGCCCGAATCCGAATGGGAGGAGCTGACCCGATGCGCCGATCTCCGCTTGTCCGCCGCCTTCTGGTGACGACGCTGCCTGTCGCGATGGTGCTGGGATCGGTCAGTTCGACTGCCGTGGCCGAACCGCTGCTGGGCCGCACCTTGTCCACCTATGGCCTGCCCGGCGGCATCGACACGCCAACCGCCGAGGTGATGCCGGACGGCTCGCTCAGCGCCGCCATCTCGTGGTCGGATTTCGGACGGCGCGCCAATGTCGGCTTTCAGGTCCTGCCCGGCCTGACCACGGTTCTGCGCTATTCCCGGGTGAACGGGGTCAGCGACTACCGAAACGAGGACTTCATCTCGGACCGGTCGCTGGATATGCGCTATCAGATTCTGGGCGAACAGGGATGGCGCCCCGCCGTCGCCGTGGGACTTCAGGATTTTCTGGGCACCGGCGTCTATTCGGGCGAATACATCGTCGCCACCAAAAGCGTGACGCCGAAGGTTCGCGTTTCGGCCGGCCTTGGCTGGGGGACGCTGGCGGGAAAGCCGCGCCTTTTCGACGACAGCGGCCAGGGCGGCACACTGAACGCCGATGAATGGTTCTCGGGCGGGGCGAAACCCTTCGGCTCGGTCAGCTGGCAGGTCAATGACCGCCTGTCGCTGGTGGCGGAATATTCCAACGACACCTATATCGCCCGTCGCGGCAACGGCGTGGTCTATCAGCAGGGCAACAAGGATCCCGGCAGCAAGCTGAACCTTGGCGCCTATTACCGCTGGGGCGAGGCCTATCAGGCCGG
>DBFD01000052.1:0-515 GCA_002294185.1 Paracoccus sp. UBA889 | reverse complement strand
GCGCAATTCTCGATGGCGCTGAACCCGCGCCAGTCGCCCTATCCCTCCGGGCTGGAAAAGGCCCCCGCCCCGGTCCGCCCGCGCCCCGCGCCCGCCGCCGACCCCGAAGGCTGGGCGGGCGGCTGGTCGCAGGATCCGACCGCCCAGCCCGCGATCCAGAAGGCGCTTGGCGACGCCATGGCCGACGAGGGGCAGGTGCTGGAGGCGATGGCCCTGTCCTCGAACCGGGCCGAGGTGCGCCTGCGCAACCAGCGTTACATCAGCCAGGCCGAGGCCATCGGCCGCACCGCGCGGCTGATGACCCGCGCCCTGCCGCCCTCGGTCGAGACCTTCGTGATCACCTCGACCGCCGAGGGCGTGCCGACCTCGTCCGTGACCCTGCGCCGTTCGGATGTGGAGCGGCTGGAAAATACCGAAGCCGGCCGGATCGCCGCCGCCTCGACCCTGTCGGATGCCGGGCGCCCCGCCGGTCTGGTCTATGCCGAGAACGCCTATCCGCGCTTTCGCTGGTCGCT
>DBFD01000006.1:15791-24411 GCA_002294185.1 Paracoccus sp. UBA889 | reverse complement strand
GCAGTGGCCGACAGGCTCTGACGCGATCGGGTCGGTCGGTTGCGACCAGGCGCGCGCAGCCACGCGCCATCAGGGCAGCAGCGCGGCAGAGCCGAAGGCAGACAGCAGAGGCCCGGCAAGCAGGGTTGCAAGGATCGTGGCGATGCCCGCCGTCCACATGGCGACCGCGCTGCCACGGCCCAGCGTCTCGACAGGGTTGCCGGGCGGGTCGAAATAGATCGTTGCCATGACCCGGGCATAATAGAAAAGCGATGCGACCGTGTTCGCCGCGGCGACCAGCGCAAGCCACATGAAGTTGCCGTCGATCACCGTCATGAACATTGTGAACTTGCCGACGAAACCGATCAGGGGCGGGATTCCGGTCAACGACAGCAGCGCCAGCACCAGCACCACGGCAGCGGCAGGTTGCTGGCGCGCCAGTCCGGCATAATCGGCAATATCGGTGCGGCCGCGCAGATGGACCACAACGGCGAAGGCGGCAAGATTGCCGACGGTATAGGACAGCAGGAAAGCCAGCAGCGCCATCACGGCGTCGCCGCTTTGACCGATGACCGCGACCGCCATCAGTGCGTAGCCCGCCTGCGCGACCGATGACCATCCAAGAAGCCTTCGCAGATCCTGCTGCCACAGCGCCGCGAGATTGCCAAGCGTCATGGTCGCCGCGGACAGGACCGCCACCAGCGGCCTCACGCCCGGCATATCGACGGGGGCCAGCGCCATCAGTCTTGCCAGGGCCAGCGCGGCAGCAAGTTTCGGCACGATTGTCAGAAAGGCTGCGACCGGGCCGGGTGCGCCTTCGGCCACGTCGGGAACCCAGGCATGGCCCGGAACCGCGCCGAGCTTGAAGCACAGACCGACGAGGATCAGGGCGAAGCCCGCGATCAGCAGCGGCGTCGGCGACCCTTCGGCGATACGGGCGGTAAGATCGCCGTAGCCGGTCGTTCCCAACATGCCGATCACCAGCACGATTCCCGTCACCAGCAGCGCGTTGGCCAGCGCGCCAAGCAGGAAATACTTGATCCCGGCCTCGACGGACAAGGCCCAGTCCCGATGCCATGCGGCCAGCGTGTAGCCGGTGACCGATGACAGCAGCACCGATATCATCAGTTGCAACAGATCGCCCGCGCCCGCCATGCCCATCGCGCCAAGCGCCGACAGCAGCAAGATCGGATAGATTTCGCCGTGACGCCGATCCGTGGTGAACCAGGCCGGTGCCATCAGGATCGAAAGCGCGGTCGCGGCGACGATCATCAGCCGCATCCACAGACCGGCGCCGTCCAAAGTCCAGGTTCCGGAAAAGGTGAACTGCACCTGTCCCACCTGCCGCACCAGCAGCGCCGCGGCCAGCGCCAGCCCGGCGATCGCGATCGCGGCGCCACCCGGTTGCAGATGGCGGGACGCGAAACTGGCCCAGAGGATCGCGGCCACCGCCGCGATCAGGACTGCGATTTCCGGGGCGAGATCGCCGATCGGCATGGATTCAGCCCCCGAGGATCGTCTGCGTGGCGCCGTCCACCAGCGTCAGCAGCCAGCGCGGCCAGAGGCCGATCAGCACCACCAAAGCCAGCAGGACCGCAAGCACCGTGGTTTCGCGCGGTGCAAGATCGGCGAACCCGGCCCTTGCCTCGGACAATTTGCCGAAAAACATCTGTTGCAGCATCCGCAGGAACAGGGCGGCGGTGATCAGAATGCCCAGAAGCGCGACAGCGGCGATCCAGGGAAAGACCGCGAAGGCACCGACGAAGATCTGCACCTCGGCCACGAACCCGGCCAGTCCCGGAAGGCCGAGGCTGGCGAAAGCGGCCAGGGTGGCGGCCACCGTCATCTTCGGCGCGACCTGTGCAATCCCGCCGAAGCGGTCCATCTCGTAGGTCTCGGCGCGGGCCCAGACACCGCCGGCGATCAGAAAGAGCGCGCCGGTGATGAGACCGTGGGCCACCATCTCGACCACCGCGCCGGTCAGCGCAAAGCTGCGCGCGCCCTCGGACCCGGTCAGAAGCGCGCCCGCCGCCGCGATCCCCAAGACCGCATATCCCATGTGGTTGACCGACGTATAGGCGATCCGCCGCTTCATGTCGGTTTGCGCGAAGGCCACGATCGATCCCCACAGGATCGAGGCCAGCGCGAGCAGCGCGATCGGCAGCGACCACGCCGCAAAAGCCTCGCGCAGCATCTGGAACGGGATGCGGATCAGCCCGTAGGTGCCCATCTTCAGCAGCACCCCCGCAAGGATCGCCGAGGCAGGGCCGGGGGCGTTGACATGTGCCGGCGGCAGCCAGGTATGCAGCGGAAAGAGTGGCGTCTTGACCGCGAAGCCCAGAACGAAGCCCAGCAGGATCAGCCCGCCGCGCAGGTCCATTCCCGCAAGCGGCTGCATCGCGATCAACGCGCGCATGTCGAAGGTCACCGGATCGGCCGACAATACCAGCGCGATGATCGCCAGCAGGATCGCCAGCGATCCGGCCAGCGTGTAGATGAAGAATTTCAGCGCGGCCCGCTCGGCCTCGCCATGACCCCACCGGCCGATGAGAAAGAACATCCCGACGAGGCTGAGGTCGAAGAACACATAGAACAGCAACAGGTCGAGAACCAGAAACAGCCCAAGCGAGACGCATTCCAGAAACAGGAACCAGGCATAATAGGCCCGGAACCGATCGGGATTTTCCATCGGCCAGGCGACGCAGCCCACGAACAGCAGCGCGCTCATCAGCGCGAGGGCAAGCGAGATGCCATCGACCCCGACCCGCCAGGCAACGCCGAGCGACGGGATCCACGGCACCTCGGCGGTCGCCTGAAAGGCCGGCGCGCCGGGGCCGTTGTCAAAACCCGCCCAGACAATCACCAGCAGCAGCAGCGGAACCGCCGCGAACGCGACCGCGGTCCAGCGCGCCGCGCGCAGGCCAAGCCCGCTTGCCATCATCAGCAGCGCGGCCCCTGCGAGCGGCACGAGAATGGCAAGTGTCAGCATGTCAGGCTCCCAATGCCAGAAAAACGATGATCAGCGCCAGCCCGCCGACGAGATAGGCATAATAATGATGCGACATCCCGGTCTGAAGCCGCCGCAGGTCGCGGCCGGCCAGACTGGTCAGGCGCGCGGTGCCCTCGGGCAGGCCGTCCGTCGCCGCTTCGCCAAAGCGTTGGCTGGTGCGCGCCGCCCATTCCATCAGCGTGACAGTGGCGCGAATGCCACCGTCCACGGCGCGGGTGTCCAGCGATGCGGCGGAGGTCGCCAGCCGCTCGAAGGGCTGAACGACGGCACGAAAGACAAGCGTCGGCAGGCCCAGCCAATCGGCGGCAGCCGCGGCGGTGCCGGCGGTGCCGAGATCGGGGCTTTCGCGCGACAGATAGACGCCGCTTGCGACCCCGAGCGCGACCACAAGCAGCGACAGAGCCAGCCAGAAGCGCGATCCCTCGGGCAGGGCGATGCCCAGCAATGCCGCAAGATCGCCCGAAACCGGACCGAGCCAAAGCGCCGACAGGATCAGCGTCACCGCCGACAGCGCGAGAGGACCGACGATTTCCGGCCAGGCGGGGCTTTCGTCATCGGCCTTGCCGATACCGAATGCCAGCAGCAGGAAGCGCGTGGCGTAGGCCGCGCTCATGGCGCCGGCGGCGACCACCCCGAAGGCCACCCAGGGGCCCGCCGCCTCGGCCGCCTTCAGGATTTCTTCCTTGGTCCAGGCACCGCCCAGTGGCGGTATCGCAGCCAGCGCCAGTGCCGCCACAGCCGCGGCGCCCGCGACAAGCGGCATCACCCGACCCAGCCGAAGGCGGTCCAGCGCATAGGTGCCCGCGCGATCCCCCGCGAGGCCGGCGGCCAGAAACAGCGGCGCCTTGTAGAAGGCATGCGCGACCAGGTGCAGCGCGGCCACGCCCGGATAGCCGCTGCCGGTGGCGACGAACATGAGACCGAGTTGCGCCGAGGTGGACCCGGCCAGCAGCCGCTTGGCATGGTTTTGCAGCACGGCCACGATGCCTCCGGCCAGTGCCGTCGCCAACCCGACCGACAGAACCGTGACCGACCAGCCCGTTGCCGCGCTCAGCACCGGGTGCAGCCGTGCCAGGATATAGGCGCCCGCCGCCACCAGTGTCGCCGCATGAAGCAGCGCGGATACCGAACTCGGTCCGGCCATTGCCCGGAACAGCCAGGGCGAGAACGGCACCTGACCGGCCTTCGACGCCGCCGACAGAAGCACGCCGTAGGCCACGATCAGAAGCACCGGTCCCTGCAAGCCGCCAAGCGCGTCATAGGCAAAGGAGCCCGTCGCGCCGAAGGCCGCCATCGCGGCGAGGAAAAGCCCCAGATCGCCAAAGCGCGTCATGACGAAGGCATACAGCCCCGAGGCGGGGTTGTCCCGATCGCGCCAGTCATGGCCGATCAGGGCCCAGGAACAGGCGCCAATCAGTTCCCATCCGATCAGCAGGGTCAGCAGATCGGCGGCGGCAACCACAAGCACCATTCCGCCGGTGAACAGCAGCATCAGCCCCACCAGCCTCGGCAGCCCGCGCTGTGCTTCGTGCAGCGCGGCATGGACCGTGACCGGCAGCGCGACGGCCGGCACCATCACCAGGATCAGCGCCGACAGGGGCACGAGGCGCGCGGTCAGCGCGATACCGCCGCCCCAGTCAAGCGCCCCGGTCCAGTCGCCCGCGACCGCAAGCACGGCGAGGATCAGCGTCGCCGCCAGCACCCCCCCCGAAATTGCGGCCAGCGCCCGGCGCGATTGCGGGCCGAAGGCTGCGATGGCGATTCCGGCAAGCATCGGCAGCAGGGGAACGAGCCAGAGTGTCATCGCGCCAGCGTCTCCAGCGCCTCGGTCACATCGGCCTGCCGCTTGCGATAGACGGCGACGATCAGGGCGAAACCGATGGCAAGCTCTATCGCCATCACCGCCATGATGATGATGGCCAGAAGCTGACCCTTGGGTGCGCCGCCAAGAGCCAGCGACCAGAACCCCATCGTGGCCAGCAGCGACCCGTTGAGCATAAGCTCAAGTCCCATCATCAGCATGACAAAGGATTTCTGTGACAGCGCACCGTAAAGCCCGATGCCGAACAACGCCGCCGAGACAATCAGGATCGCCGAAAGTGTCATCCGCCATGCCCTCCGTGATTGCCATCCCCACCGTTTTTGCCATGTCCGCCGTGGCTGCCCCCGCCACCATGGCCGTCGTGGGCGCCTTTGCCACCCTGGCCGCCGTGCCCACCATGGCCGCCGTGCCCGCCATGGCTGCCGCCGCCTTTCGGCTGCCGACCCGCCGGGGGGCCACCCGCCGAAAGTCCCGGCGGAACCGATCCCGCATCCGTCGGCCCGAAACGCCCCCTTCGGCTGGACAGGACGACCGCGCCCAGCATCGTCGCCAGCAGGGTGACGCCTGCCGTCTCGAAGATCAGCATCGAATCGCCCAGCAATTCGATGCCGAGGTCGCGCAGGACCGGCCGGTCGGCGGCCACCGGATCGGAAGGAAGCGGCGTCAGCAACACGGCGCCCGTCATCGCGGCAAAGATCAGCAGCCCGGCCACGATCGACAGGCGATGCTGGTGCACCATCATCATCGGGTTCAGCCCTGCGGGATTCATCATGAACATCACCATGAAAAGTCCCATGACCATCATTTCCACCGCCATCATGAAGATCGTCGCGGCACCGAGATAACTGGCTGACAGAAGCAGGCCGATCAGGCCGACCGAGGTGAAGGACAAAAGCAGCAGGAAGGTCGCACGGATCATCGAATCGACGCGAAAGACGCGCCAGCCGGTCCAGATCGCAAATCCCGAAAGCAGGTAGAATGCCACGTCGGTCATCGTCATCACAGCGCCCCCAGCCCGGCGATCAGCAAGTCGAGGAACGCAATCGGCAGCAGCACGATCCAGATCAGCGTCAGCATCCGCGCCACCGGCATCCGCGGGACAAGATGCGTCAGCAGGACCACCGCCACCATCACCGCCAGCGTCTTGAGCGAAAGCCAGAGCCAGCCCGGCAGGACCGGCCCAAGATAGCCGCCGAGGAACGCCGTCGCCGCGATCGCGCATGCCGCGACCAGCATCGCCGCGCGCGCCGTCTGCCAGGCAATCCAGCGCGGTCCACCATCCTCGGCCGAGGTGCCGCCGGCCAGATCGGCGCTGTCGGCATAGTCGAACGGCCCCCGCAGCGTCAGTGACATCACCACCGCCAGAAACAACGGCAATCCCAGCGGCTGGCGGATCACGTTCCACAGGCCGCGCTGCGATTCGACCACCGCGCGCAGGTCAAGCGACTGGGCCGGTATCGACGCCGCGATCAGAACGAACATCGACAGCAGCATCACCGGCAGACCGATCGCGACATAGCGATAGGCGCCGATCAGCGGAAACGGCGCGTTGGGCGACCAGCCGTGCAGAAAGACCGCGACGACGACAACGGCCTCGGCCGCGCCCCACAGCACCACACTGGTATCCAGCGCGATGAGGGATTGGTCCGGGGCGAAGGGAACCAGCGCCAGGCCGACCACCGCAAGCAGAAAATAATAACCCGGCGCCAGAAGCCAGTTCAGATGGTCGGGTGCCTCGGTATCGGTGCGCTGGCGAAGATAGTCGGCGACCACGGCCCGCAGCGGGTCCGTCGCGGCCATGCCGACCGGGCGGCCGACGATCAGCCGCCCGATCGCGGTATCCAGCGCCGCCGCGGCCCACAGGCCGATCAACAACAGTGCCAGCAGGGCGGGAAGACCGACAATCAGGCTCATGCGGCCGGTCCGGTCATGTCGTGATGCTGGTGTCCGCCGTGATCCGGCGGCGCGTGAGCAGGGGCGTCCCTGTTCCCGTCCTTGTCGTCTTCGTCACCGCCCTCCGGCCCCGACCGCGCGCAGATCGCACGGATTCGATCCGGCTGGAAGCTGTTGAGCACGATCATCGCCTCGTGCCATTCGAGGCCGGGCAGAAGGTCGGACAGCCGGGTGCCATCGTCGGCTTGCGGCGCGTCCTTGTCGCGCCACCGGTCCAGCCGGTCGCGTACGTCGGTGCCGTCCCTGGCCCGGCCCAGACCGTCCGGGATCGCGCGTCGCAGCATCGCGATGCCCATGGCTGGCGGCAGGCCATCGCGGGTGCGCCGCAGCGCCAGGGCCGGCATGTCCATCACCCGCATCAGTCGGGCGATCGCATCTCCGGGGCGATCGTCCGATCCGGGCTGCGGGCAGGGGGGGCGGGTCGCCGTGGCCGACTGGATGACATCGCCCTGCAAAGTCAGATCGAGGATCAGGCCGGGCGGCAGCATGGGCAGGAAAGGACCGAACGGCGCGGAATAGGCATCCAGGCTCAGCCCGTCGCGCAGATCGTCGTCGGTCATCGCCATCGGGCGGCCATAGGGCGTGCCGCCCATCATGCCCTTGCCGCCCTGACCATGCGGACCGACGCCGCGCCATTCGTTCGGGGGCTTGTCAGGCAGGAAATCGGGCTCGGACGCGCGGTCCCCGGAAAGAATCGATCGCCAGAGATCGGTCAGCGTCCGCTCCAGCCCGTCCGCCGTTGCCTGCACCGGGTCGGTCCAGTCCCCTGGCGGCGTCGCCCGGTGCCAGATTGTCGCGCGGGGGTGCGGCAAATGGTCGTGGAGCCGCTGCAGGAAGGGAAGAAGATCGGGCGCGATTTCGCCAAGCACAAGCAGAATCGCCGCCTGCCGGGGCGAACGCTGCAGCCGCAACGTCCCGTGCAATTCCTCGGCCCGCTGCAACCCGCCCGCACCGATCGCGGCGAAGACCGGTGGCGGCCCCGAGGCCGCGAAGGCGCGGGCCCAGCTCATTCCCATGCAAAGATTCCCTCACGCCAGCCATAGATGATGCCGATGGTCAGAATGGCAAGGAACATCCCCATTTCGACCAGGGCCTTGATGCCCTCCTCGACGAAGACGACGGCCCAGGGATACATGAACATCATCTCCATCTCGAAGGCGACGAAGAGCAGCGTCATGGTATAATAGCGAACGTGGAATCGTTGCCAGGCATGGGTGCCCGGCGCGGCACCGCCGATGAACGGTGCGGCCTGTGGTGCGGTGACCCCGGGTGCGTCGGACAGACCGCCCAATTGCTGCAGCGCCATCACGGCGCCGAGGGACAGAGCCGTCAGAAGAAGAATCTGGATCGTGTTTTCCATGCTTCCCGGCTCATCTCCTTGCAAAGACAGTATTGTCGTAACGCAGGCGATCTTGCAAGTGTTCCGATCCGGATTGCCGCGGATAAACCCGGCCGCAAACCGCCCTCGCAGCCCTGCGATGCGGGCATGGCAGCGCCGGCGCGGCCGTCGATGCCGTTCAGGATCGCGTCGCGGATCCGTCGCCTGCGGGCGGCATCTTCTGCCCGGCGCGATTATGGGCGTCGGGATCCGCGGCGCGCAGCACCATCCCGAACAGATCGCGCGGATCGTCGGGATCGGCCAGAAGGTCGAGCCGCTCGAACAATCCGGTCCGGCCAAGCTGGTCGCGGACATAGCGCAGGGCCGAGAAATCCTCGATCGCAAAGCCCACCCCGTCGAACAGGGTGATCTGGCGCGCATCGCGGCGGCCTTGTGCCTGTCCCGCGACGAGCTGCCAGAATTCGGTCACGGGAAAGGTCTGCGGCATCTGCTGGATTTCGCCCTCGATGCGGGTCTG
>DBFD01000006.1:0-15402 GCA_002294185.1 Paracoccus sp. UBA889 | reverse complement strand
GGGCAGTCGCCGCCGATGGCGTTGATGTGGACCCCGGCGCCGACCATGTTGTCGGACAGGATCGTCGCATATTGCTTGTCGGCGGTGCAGGTGGTGATGATCTGTGCGCCCTCGACCGCCTCCTGCGGGGTTTTGCAGGCGGACAGGTCGAAACCTTGTCCGGCCAGGTTGCGCATCGTCTTGGCGGTCGCCTTCGGGTCGATGTCGTACAGCCGAAGCCGGGTAATCCCGCACAGGGCCTGCATCGCCAGCGCCTGAAATTCGGATTGGGCGCCATTGCCGATCATCGCCATCGTGTCGGCCCCGGCGGGCGCCAGATATTTCGCCACCAGCGCCGAGGTCGCCGCCGTCCGCAGGGCGGTCAGGATGGTCATTTCCGTCAGCAGGACCGGATAGCCGTTGCCGACATCGGCCAGCAGGCCGAAGGCGGTGACGGTCTGGCGTCCGTCTCGCGTGTTCTTGGGATGGCCATTCACATATTTGAAGCCATAGGTCTGCCCGTCCGAGGTCGGCATCAACTCGATCACGCCATCCTCGGAATGGGCCGCGACGCGCGGGGTCTTGTCGAAATCCTGCCAGCGGCGAAAATCATCCTCGATATAGGTCGCAAGGCCCTCCAGCATCCGGGACAGGCCGATGCAATGGATCAGCCGCATCATGTTCTCGACGCTGACAAAGGGCACATAGGCCAGATCCGATGGTTTCGGGACGGGCATGGTTCATCCTTTCGGTCAGATTTCGCCATTCTCCACGGCGCAGTCTGCATGCAACAGGGCGAACTTGCCGGAATCTTGCGGGTCGGCTATGCATTTTGCGACCTGATATTGCGCAGGATGACATCTTGTGTCCATCCAAGACGATGCCAGACAGAGCCTCGACGACCACGACCGGCGGCTGATCGGTCTGCTGCGCCATGACGGCCGGGCGCCGGTGTCGAAGCTGGCCCAGATCATGGGGCTGTCACGCGGCACGGTGCAGTCGCGGCTGGATCGTTTGCTGGCCTCGGGCACGCTGCTTGGCTTCACCGCGCGGGTTCGCGAGGACGGCGAGGGAAACGCGGTGCGCGCGGTAATGATGATCGAGGTCGAGGGCCGCACGACGACACATGTCATCAGCAGATTGCGCGGCCTGCCGCAATTGCGCCGGATCCATACGACCAGCGGAAAATGGGATCTGGTCGCCGAGATCGCGGTGGAAAACCTGGTCGAATTCGACCGCGTTCTGCGCGAGGTCCGCATGATCCAGGGCGTCCGCAACAGCGAGACAAGCATCCTGCTGACCTCGATCTAAGGCCCTGGGTCACACGGGCGCGGGTCCCCTCAGACCTCGACCTCGACCTTGCCGATCGGGTGCGAGCAGCAGGCCAGCACGTAACCCGCCTCGATATCCTCGTCGGTGATGCCGCCATTGTGGACCATGTGGACCTGGCCGGACAACTTCCGGATCCGGCAGGTGCCGCAGACCCCGAAGGTGCAGCCCGAGGGGATGTTCAGCCCGGCGGACCGCGCGGTCGCAAGGATCGTGTCGGTTTCCGAGCAGGTCCGGCTGACGCCGGCCAAAGCAAAGGCGATCTCGGCCTCGGCGGCCTGATCGGGCACGACATCGCCAAGGACCGGGTCCAGGGCTTCCTCGGCCAGCGAGGGGTGGAAGCTTTCCTGATGATAGCGCGCCATGTCGAAGCCCAGCCCCGCCAGCGCGTCGCGCACCGCCTGCATGAAGGGTTCGGGGCCGCAGCAGAACACCTCTCGTGTCAGGTAATCCGGCGCCATCAGGCCCAGCATCAACTGGTTGAACATGCCCTGATAGCCGGTCCAGGGCTGAAAGCGGTCGGTTTCCTCGACGACGAATCGCAGGCTGATTTCCGGAAAACGGCTGGCCATGTGTTCCAGCCGGCGGCGGAAGATGATGTCGGAGGGGCGCCTGGCGCAATTGACGAAAACCACGTCGGCGGGCCGGCCCAGATCGAACATCCAGGTCGTCATCGACATCATCGGCGTGATCCCCGACCCGGCCGAGATGAACAGGTATTTCTCGGACGGATGGTGGTGGCTGGAAAAGCGCCCGGCCGGTCTGGTGGCCCTGATCCGCATTCCCGGTTTCAGATGGTCCAGCATCCAGCGCGTGCCAAGACTGCCAGGTTGCGCCTTGACCGTGACCGAGATCGACATCGGCCGCGAAGGCGAGGACGAGATGGTGAAGGTCCGGTGAAGCGTCCCCTTTGGCAGCGGCAGTTCCAGCGTCAGGAACTGGCCCGGCACGAAGGAAAAGATCGCACCCGTCGGCGACTGGAAACAGAAGCTGGCCACGTTGGGCGCCTCGGGTGTGACGGTGACGCATTCAAGCATCTCGGCCCCGTCCCAGACCAGCACCGGATGCGAGATTTCGGGCTGCGGCATTCTCATTCGGCGGCCACCCGCACCGGCTGGATACGATTGCCCAGCGTCTCGCAATACCAGTCCACGAACTGGATCACGCCGCCCTCCTGCACCGCGGAATAGGGTCCGGGGCGATAGGCGGGCGAATTGATGCCAAGCTGGTTGTCCTCGACCACGCGGCGATCCTCGTCATTGGTGGCCACCCAGACCTCGGTCAGGGTCTTCAGGTCGTAATCAACGCCCTCGACGGCGTCCTTGTCGACCAGCCAGGTCGTCTGGACCTCGGTCTGCTGCGGACCGAGCGGGGTCACCCGGAATGTGATCGAGTGATCGGGCAGGAAATGGTTCCACGTCGTCGGATAGTGGAATTTCAGCAGCGCGCCCGCGTCGTCGAAGGGCACCCGACCCAGCCGGCGTCTCACGGCCGGATCGCCGGTCATGGTATAGCTTTTTGCCCCGACCTTCAGCGGCATCCGGGCAAAGCGGTATTGTCCGCTCTCCGCGATGCGGAACTGCGCGGGCAGTCCGGCCGCCTCGCAACGCCGGAAATGCGCCTGAAGATGGGGCGGGGGGCCGCCTTCCTCGATTCCGCTGATCACCGGATCGTCGGGGAAGGTGCGGCACAGGGCCGGGTGGTTGCCGCCGCAATGATAACATTCGCGGTTGTTTTCCCAGACCAGCTTCCAGTTGCCGTTCTCGATGATGGTCGATTGATGGGCGATCTTGGCCTGATCCAGATCGTGCGACGCCAGATAGGGCTGGGCCATGGCGGCGAAGGCGTCGAAATCCGGGGCCTCCTCGGCCAGGCACAGATAGACCAGCCCCGACACTTCGCGGCAATGGATCGCCTTCAACCCGTGTTTCGTGGCATCGAAATCCGGCCCCATGTCCCGCGCCCAGATCAGGCGGCCGTCCAGTTCGTAGGTCCATTGATGATAGGGGCAGACCAGTTTCGGCACGTGGCCCGAAGCGCCCTTGCAGATGATCGAGCCGCGATGCCGGCAGGTATTGTGGAACGCCCGGATCACCCTGTCCGCGCCGCGCACGATCATCAGCCGGTAGGCGCCGACCTGATGGGTGACATAGCTTCCCGCCTTGGGTAGCGCGCAGGACGGTGCGGCATACAACCAGTCGCGATAGAAAATCTGTTCCAGATCGATCGCATGAAGATCGGCATCCGTATAGAACGCCCGTTCCAGCGAATGATTCGGTTCGCGCCGGTTCAGCAGGTCGCGTGCTTTGGCCTCTGCGGTCATGGCCTCTTTCTCCGTTGCCGGACATCTCCGGCGATATGCTGAGGGGCGCGGCAGACGGGATCGGCCCCGCGCCGATGAGATGGCGCGACGCAGGATCGCCTCTGCCGCCGCCCGCGGTTTGACGTCATGTCTGGCTGGTTTCCGGACTTGGGGCTTCGGCCATGCCGCCGACCCGACGCCTTCCCGGAGGCTTGACTCCAGTGGCTCTTGTCGTGGCCGTTCGCTCCTTACCGTTGCGGGGGCAGTTCCGGATTTTCACCTGCTTCCCAATTATCGGCCTTGGCTCGAGTTCCGCGGCCGCACCTGACATCTGGGCGCAGAATAGCTGCGCGAGATCCGCCCGATACGCCGGTTGCGACATTAGGCCGCCCGAAACAGACTTTCGCCGGGGGGGCGATGGCCGGGGGGCGGCCTGCGCAACCCGATTCCGCGGCCGGTTGCATCACGGATCGCGGCCCATACCGCCATGCGGGCGGCCTGCCGGGGCGCAAGGACAACGCGCCTTCGGTTCCGGGCCTGCGGGACCGATCCGTTCGAGCCGGAATCCAGAGCCGCGCGTCAGCCCCGCCGCTTTTCTGGCGGAAGGGAATGGGAGTCGAACCCACCCGGGACAGGCTCGCTGCCCCAACCGGATTTGAAGTCCGGCCGCCCCACCGGGGACGATTCCCTTCCATCGCGCTGTTCCGCCGTGCCGAACAGATCCACCCTGTGGGGATTGATGCGACGCAAATCGCCGCGGCGCAAGGTGACCCCAAGGCGATCCAGAAAATCCAGGATCTCGATGGCGACCTTGCGTCCGTTACCCATCCTGTCGCGGAAGGCAGGGGCGCCGAACCAGCCGTCTTCGGTCTTCGCCGCGACATCGACCGCGATAGCCACCATTTCGGCAGTGACGGTGCGGGCGAAGAAATGGTCATGCGCGATCTGGTCGGTGCGCCCCAGCTTCTGCGTCAGCTTCAGCACCCGCCGCACCTCGCGTTCCTCCACACCCGTCTCGGTCGCGAAATCGCGGACGCGCGGCGGGCGGAAACGGCCATCGCCTGTCAGGGCCGGGACGATGCGCAGCCACAGCGCCTCATCCTCGGGCGACAGGCGAACCTCGTGACCGGGCAGGCGCAGAAAGGCACCGTCCATGACCGCGCGCCCGGCCCCGGCCTCGTCGCGCAGAAAGGACAGGAATTCGGGCTTGGGCAGGCGCGGCGTCAGCGCCAGGCGCAGTTTTTCGCGGCCCAGGCCCGCCATGTCGGGGTTCTGTTCGTGAAATCGGGCCAACGCCTGTTGCAACTGCGTCCGCAGCCCGTCCAGGTGATCGTGCGACAGGGCCAGATCGCCCAGGATGACCGCGCCCGCGGTTCGGATCGCGTTCTGCGCGTCCGGAATCGAGAGGGCCCGATCCCGCGTGAAGACCGGCAGATCGACCGGCGCGACGGCCAGCATCGCGGCAAGGGCGGCGCCGTCATTCCGGTCGCGCGCAGCCTCGATCAGCGCCAGCCTTGCCGCTGCGCGCCTTTTGCGGGCCGGCGGACGCAGGTCCAGGAAGACACCGCCGCCAAGCGACCGGCTGGCCGAAACGTCGCGCAGGATGAAGCGGTCCCCGATCGCGGCGGCGACCGGGCGATCCAGCACGATCTGGACCGGGCCGCTGGCGCCGGGCGGAATCGGTTCCGACAATGGCACGATCCGCGCGCCGGCCTCGGCCGCGTGGGTGTGCAGGCGGGCGGGAAACCAGTTTCCGATGGATTTCGGTTCGTTCGCCATCACATCCAGCCAGGCGTCGATGCGGTCGGTTGGGGCGTGAAGCGGTGGTGACAGGATCATGTCTCCGCGAGCGACGGCATCTTTCCCGATCCCCTCGCCCGACAGGTTCAGTGCGCAGCGTTGTCCGGCCGATCCTGTCTCGGCGGGCCGGTTCTGGCTGTGGATGCCACGCACCCGCGCCGCCAGGCCCCGCGGGCTGATCGTGACCGGATCGCCGATATCGACGCGCCCGCTGATGACCGTGCCGGTGACGACGGTGCCGACACCCGCAAGGGTGAAGCTTCGATCCACGGCCAGCCGGAACGGGGCGTCGTCCCGCCGTGGCGCGGTGGCGGCCTCGGCCTCGATCAGCAGACGGCGCAGCGGCGCAATCCCCTCGCCGGTCAGGGACGAGACCGGGACTATGGCGGCGTTGGCCAGTCCGGTCGGCGCCAGCGTCGCGCGGATCTGGGCGCGGAGTTCCACGCGGCGTGCGTCATCGGCCAGATCGGCCTTGGTCAGGGCGACGATCCCGCGCGTGATGCCCAGAAGATCGAGGATCGCCAGATGTTCGCGCGTCTGCGGCATGACGCCATCATCGGCGGCGACGACCAGCAGCGCGAGGTCGATCCCGCCGGCCCCGGCCAGCATGGTGTGGATCAGCTTTTCGTGCCCCGGCACATCGACAAAGCCGGTGATCGCGCCGCCGCTCAGGTCGGTATAGGCGAAACCCAGGTCGATGGTGATGCCGCGCGCCTTTTCCTCGGCCAGCCGGTCGGCATCGGTGCCGGTCAGCGCCTTCACCAGCGCCGTCTTGCCGTGGTCGATGTGGCCAGCGGTCCCGACGATCATAGCGCGGCCAGCGCCGTCAGCAGCGTGTCGTCATCCTCGAGACAGCGCAGGTCCAGCACCATCGCGCCATCGTGGATATGGCCGATGACGGGTCGGGGCAGGGCGCGCAGCCGGGCCGAAAGCCGGTCCGGCGCATCGCCGCCCGCGCCGGTCAGCCGCAGCCCGGCCGAAGCGATCGTATCGACCGGCAGTGCGCCCGACCCGATCTGGCTGCTGCACGCGCAAACCTCCGCCTCGTATCCCAGCGGAGCCAGCAGGACCGCCACTTGCGGGGCCAGCCTTTGCGCCTGTGCTGCGATCTCGGATTGCGGGCGGGCCAGAAACCGCAGCACCGGCAATCGCTCCATCAGCCGGTCTGGGTCGCGATAAAGCCGCAAGGTGGCCTGCATCGCCGCGATGCGGATCTTGTCCAGTCGCAGGGCGCGCTTCAGCGGATTCCGGTTGATCCGTGCGATCAGGTCGCGCCGGCCGACGATGAAGCCTGCCTGCGGCCCGCCCAGCAGCTTGTCCCCCGAGAAGGTGACAAGATCCGCCCCATCGGCCACCGCCTCGGCCACGGTCGGCTCGCGCCGCAGGCCCCAGCGGGACAGGTCGACCAGCGAGCCGGCGCCCAGATCGTTCAGCAGCGGCACCGCCGAACGGGTGGCGATCCGCGCAAGCTGCGGGCCCGGAACCTCGGCGGTGAAGCCCTCGATCCGGTAGTTCGAGGTATGGACCTTCATGATGACGCCGGTTCGTGGCGTGATCGCATCCTCGTAGTCGCGGGTATGGGTGCGGTTGGTGGTGCCGACCTCGACCAGACAGGCGCCCGCGCGGCCCATGATGTCAGGCATCCGGAAGGCGCCGCCGATCTCGATCAGTTCGCCGCGCGAGACGATGGCCTCGCGGTCCCGGGCCAGCGTGTTCAGCGCGATCAGGACGGCGGCGGCGTTGTTGTTGACGATGGTGGCATCATCGGCCCCGGTCAGCTCGCACAGAAGATCGCGCAGGTGATCGTCGCGCTGGCCGCGACCGCCGCTGCGCAGATCGAATTCCAGCGCCACCGGCGCGGCCATGGCCGTCGCGCCGGCCTCGATCGCCTCGGGGGCAAGGATGGCGCGGCCCAGATTGGTATGCAGGATCGTGCCGGTCAGGTTCAGGATCGGGCGCAGGCCGGATTGCGCCGCCGCGGCCAGATCGGCGGCCAGCAGATGCGGCAGGCGGGCCGCCTCGACCGCGCCATCGGCGCCCTGCCGGATCGCGGCACGGGCCAGATCAAGCCGCGCGCGGGCGGTCCGCGTCACCATGGCGCGGCCATGTTCCGCGATCAGCCCCAGTCCGGTTTCCGATTGCAGAAGCTGATCGACCGAGGGCAGGGCGCGAAAGCCCTGCATCAATATCCGGCCAGATAGGGGTTGATGCCGCCCCGGCTGAAATCGGTTTCCTTCATCAGCAAATCCAGCCCCAGCGAGCCGACATCATCGGCGATGGCATCGAGGCTGTGATTCCTGGCAAGGTAGAAAATCTTGACCCAGGACCGGCATTCCGAACAGACCTCGGCCCGCACTGCGGCCTCGTCGCTTTCCGCGGCGCGATAGCTGATCGCCTTGTTCGATCCGCAGCACAGGCACTTGATGCGCACCTCGTTCCAGCGGGTCGCGCAGCAGGCGCAGGTGGCATAGCGCAAATTCTCGATGCCCTGCGCCGCCATCACGGTCGAGGTCGCCGGCCGGCCGCCGCAGGCCGGACAGATGCCGGTGCGGATCGGAACCAGCGCCTTCGCGTCCAGCGTCGCGGCCAGGCGCGCCATGTGAACCTGCACGGCGGCGGCGGCGAACAGATGCGGGGCGGCGGCATCCTCGGGGATGCGATCGGCGAGAATGTTTTCCAGCAGCCAGTGCCGGTCGGCCAGATCCGACGCCAGGACCGCCTGCAAGGCCAGCTTCGCGGGTTCGGGCATGGGAATGGGCTGGGCCTGATCGCAAAGCGTCATCAGGGTTTCGTGCAGCATTTCGTCGGTCGCCAGATCGCCACGGTCGATCGGCGGCATCCGGTGGGTGCGCGCCTGCTGGATCGCGGCCGACCGGATCGGTTCGGGCGCGGGCAGTTCGTCGATCAGACGGGCCTGCAACCCGGTCAGTTCGGCCAGAAAGGACAGGTAGGGTCCAAGACGCGGATCATGTTCTGCCAGAAAGGCAAAGCGCCGCGCGCGGGTGGCGAACAGCCTGTCCGGATCGGGCAGAAATGCCAGCGGCGGCGTCGGAACGCCGCCGATGACGGATGGGTCGGGCTGAGTTGTCGCAGTCATGGTATCTCCGGGCCGGACCGGCCACTGGTTTGAGGGTCGCGCTACTCTGCCGCGTCGCGGCCTTCGCGTCCAGCGACCTCTCGCAGCCATTTGCGGTGATGTCGCCAGGCCCAGCCGCCGGTCACGTCGCCCTGCGTCATCGCGCGTAGCGTTCCGCGCACCCAGAAGGCCGCGAAGACGTGCAGGATGAAGACAAGGATGATCGCCACCGCCGACAGGGAATGGATCAGCGTGGCGACGCGGCGCACGGGGATCGGAACGAACTCGGCGAAATATTGTTCCCACATCATGATGCCGGACACGATCAGGACCACGATCAGGATGGTCATGGCCCAGAAGATGAACTTCTGCCCGGCATTGTATTTGCCCAGTTCGGGCAACCGCTCTTCATGGCCGGTGACCACATCGCCGATATTGGCGACCCAGGTCGTGTCTTCGGGCTTGGGCAGGTTCAGCCGCCACATCTGCACGAACAGCAGCAGGAAGCTGAAGAACAGCAGAACGCCGACGAAGGGATGCAGCCAGCGGGCGATCTGCCCGCCGCCGAAAAGCCAGGTCAGGAAATAGAGATAGGGCGAAAAGAAGGCGAGGCCCGACAGCGCCAGCACGATCAGCGAGATCGCCGTCACCCAGTGGTTCAACCGGGTGAGGCCGCGATATCGGCTGACGCGGACCGGATCGGCGCTTTCGATGTGATCGCCGCGTTCGGAATAGAGGGGCCGACGCATCACAATTCCTCCCGATCCCTGACCAGCCGCTCGGCGGCGATTTCTTCCTCGGGTTCGACCTTGTTGCGGGAGAACAGGCCCATCAATACCGCGCCCGCCGCCGCGACCCCCATCACCGCCATGCCCGCGGTCTTGGTGACGCCCTTCCAGCCCTCGACGATGGGCGAGATGCGCGGATTGTCGGGCAGGTCGCTGTACAGCGAGGGCTTGTCGGCATGGTGCAGCACGTAGAAGACATGCGTGCCGCCGACGCCCTGGGGATCATAGATGCCGGCATTTTCGTAGCCGCGCGATTTCAGATCCTCGACCCGGTCGTTGGCATGGGCGACCATGTCTTCCTTGGTGCCGAAGACGATCGCCTTGGTCGGGCATGCCTTGGCGCAGGCCGGGCCCTGTCCCACCGCCACCCGGTCCGAACACAAGGTGCATTTGTAGCTTGTGTTGTCGACCTTGCTGATACGCGGAATGTCGAAGGGACAGCCGGTCACGCAATAGCCGCAGCCGATGCAGTTCTCGTGGATGAAATCGACGATGCCGTTGGAATACTGCACGATGGCGCCGGGCGCCGGGCAGGCCTTCAGGCAGCCCGGATCCTCGCAATGCATGCAGCCATCCTTGCGGATCAGCCATTCCAGTTCGTTCGTGGCGGGGTTGTCCCATTCGCTGAAGCGCATCAGCGTGAACATGTCGGGCGTCAGATCATGCGGGTTCTCGTAAACGCCGGTGTTCTCGCCGATCGCGGGATTGGTGTCGTTCCATTCCACGCAGGCGGCCTGGCAGGCCTTGCAGCCGATACACTTGCTGACATCGATCAACTTGGCGATCTTGGTCAATTGCCGCGTCGGCTGAGGCAGGTCCGGCGTCGCCGAGGCGCGGACGACATCCGACGGCAGCAGGTTCGATTCCATCGGTTGAACCGGTGGGTTTGCTGCCGCCGTGGTCGGTTGAGGTGCGGTCTCGGTCATGCCACCGGCTCCTCTGCTGCGGGTTCGATATTGACAAGGAACGCCTTGAATTCAGGCGTTTCCACGTTGGCGTCGCCAACAAAGGGCGTCAGGCTGTTCGGCCCCCAGCCCTTCTTGGCCACACCCATGAAGCCCCAGTGAAGCGGAATCCCGACGACATGGATGGTCTTGCCGTCGCATTGCATCGGCTTGATCCGCCTGGTCACGACGGCCTTGGCCCAGACTTGGCCGCGCTTGCCCCAGACACGGACGCGGCCGCCTTTGGCGATGCCCTTCTCGGCTGCCAGTTCCTCGCTGATCTCGACGAAGAATTCCGGCTGAAGCGAGGCGTTCACCTTGTTGTGCTTGGTCCAGTAGTGGAAATGCTCGGTCAGGCGATACGAGGTCGCGACAAAGGGAAACTCGTCGCTGGTGCCCAGTGCCTCGGCATCGTTCACGAAGATCCGGCTGACCGGATTTCCGCGCATCTTCGGGTTCAGCACGTTGGCCAGCGGGCTTTCGAAGGGCTCCATGTGGCTGGGGAAGGGACCGTCCCGCATCATTCCCCGCGTGAACAGCCGCCCCGTTCCCTCGGGGTTCATGATGAAGGGCATGACTTCGCCGGGCTTCGAGGTCAGTCCGATATCGGGAACGTCGTAGCCTTCCCATTTCTCGCCGGTCCATTCGATCAGCTTGCGGTCCGGATCCCAGGGCTTGCCCTGAAGATCGGCCGAGGCCCGGTTATACAGGATGCGCCGGTTCAGCGGCCAGGAGAAGGACCAGTTCAGGAACAGGCCGGTATCGCCCGGATCGGAATTGTCCCGCCGCGCCATGTTGTTGCCGTCCTCGTTCCAGCAGCCCGAGAAGATCCAGCAACCGCACATGGTCGAGCCATCGTCCTGCAATTGCGAAAAGTTCTTCAGCTGCTTGCCCGCCGCGACCAGGGTGGCGCCGGGATTGGCCGGGTCGGGAACGTCGCGCAGGGCGCGACCGTTCATTTCCCTGGCCAGTTCCTCGGGCGAGGGGCTGAGCGGATCCTGATAGTTCCAGGTCAGATTGAGGATCGGTTCCGGGAATATCCCGCCCTCGTCCTCATAGAGCTTGCGCACCCGCTGGAAGATGTTGGCCATGATCCAGGTGTCGTTCCTGGCCTCGCCCGGCGGCGTCGCCCCCGGCCAGTGCCATTGCAGCCAGCGGCCCGAATTGACCAGCGCGCCTTCGTCCTCGGCAAAGCAGGTGGTCGGCAGTTCCAGAACCTCGGTCTGGATCGAGGCGCTGTCCACCTCGTTATGGACGCCGTGATTTTGCCAGAAATGCGCGGTTTCCGTCTCCAGCGGGTCCATGACGACCAGCAGTTTCAGATTCGACAGCGCCTCGGTCAGCTTGGTGCGGTCGGGGAACGCCATCAGCGGGTTGAAGCCCTGGCAGAAGTAGTTGTTGATCCGCCCCTGCTTCATCAGTTCGAACATGCGCAGCACGTCATAGGTCGGCACGTCCAGCTTGGGCAGGTAGTGATAGGCCCAGTCGGTGTCCTGGGTCGCGGCATCGCCCCACATGGCCTTCATGAAGCTGACCATGAATTTCGAATAGTTCTGCCAGTAGCTGGTCTGCCCCGGTCGCAGCGGCGTGAAGTTCCGGCTGGACATGTAGGTCTGCCAGTCGGGTTCCTTTTCCGTCGGGATGTTGAGATAGCCGGGGATCAGGTTCGACATCAGGCCCAGATCGGTCAGGCCCTGGATGTTGGAATGGCCGCGCAGCGCGTTCATCCCGCCCCCGCGCATCCCGATATTGCCCAGGATCAGCTGCAACATGGCCATCCCGCGGATGTTCTGCGCACCCTTGGAATGCTGCGTCCAGCCAAGCGCATACATCGAGGTCATCACCTTGTCGCGCGCGCTGCATTCGCCGATCATCTCGCAGATGGTCAGGAACCTGTCCTTCGGCGTGCCGCAGACATTCTCGACGAATTCGGGCGTGTAGACATCGACATGGGCCTTCAGAAGGTTCCAGACACAGCGCGGGTCTTTCAGGGTCATGTCGACCTGCGCGTAGCCGTCGGCGTCCTTCTTGTAGTCCCAGCTTTCCTTGTCGTAGTCGCGCTTTTCCTCGTCATAGCCGGTGAACAGGCCATCCGACCAGCCAAACTCGTCCTTTACCAGAAGGGCGGCGTTCGTGAAGTTCGTGACGTATTCCCACTGCACCTTGTCATTGGCGATACACCAGCGGATCACGCCCATCAGGAAGGCGATGTCGCTGCCCGGACGGATCGGGGCGTAGAAGTCGGACACGCTGGCCGTGCGGGTATAGCGCGGATCGACCACGATCAGCTTGGCGCCGCGATTGTCCTTGGCTTCGGTGACCCATTTGAACCCGCAGGGATGGGCTTCGGCGGCATTGCCGCCCATCACGATCACCAGATCGGTGTTCTTGATGTCGGTCCAGGCGTTGGTCATCGCGCCACGGCCAAAAGTTGGAGCCAAACTGGCTACCGTAGGGCCGTGTCAGACGCGTGCCTGGTTGTCGAAGCCGACGATTCCCATCGACCGGACGGCCTTGTAGGTCAGCCATGCGGTCTCGTTCGTGGTGGCCGAGGCGGCCAGGAAGCCGGTGGTCGTCCAGCGGTTGACCGGCACGCCCGCCTCGTTGACCTGCACCAGATTGGCGTCGCGGTCGTCCTTCAGCGCGCGCGCGATCTTGTTCAGTGCGTCGTCCCAGCTGATGTCCTGGAACTCGGTCGCGCCCGCGGCGCGATAGCGGGGACGGGTCAGCCGGGTTTCGGCCTGCACGAAATCCCTCAGCGCCGCGCCCTTGGGGCACAGGGTTCCGCGATTGGTCGGATGGTCGGCATCGCCCTCGATATGCAGAAGATCGGCCTTTTCGCCGGCCTTCACGTCGCCCTTGGAATACATGATGATCCCGCAGGCGACCGAACAATAGGTGCAGGTGTTGCGCGTTTCCGTGGTCGTGGTCAGCTTGAAGGCGCGCACATGCGCCGCCTCGGCCGCCTCTGCTTCGCCGAAGCCCATTGCCCCCAGCGAGGTCGCCGCAACCCCAGCACCCGCCAGCCTCAGAAAGCCGCGGCGCGAGAGTTCGATATTCATGTGACCCTCCTGTTGCCTGTCAGTATGATAGGTACGATTTCCATGCTGCTGATGGCGGCACGCCAAGTCAAGCGAAACGGATCGGCCGATCTTCACTCTTCGCGGAACATCTGCTAGCGTCGGAGGTGATCATCCGATGCGCAGGCTGCGCTTGGGCCGGACAGGATTCCGGCTTGCCCGTCGGGCCGGATCATCGACACGGCGCGTGGCAAACGGGGTCTGGCATCCCGGCGGCCCGCCGGCTATCAGCCCCCTCCCGAATTCGATGCCGGAGCCGTTTCCGATGCGCCTTTTCCTTCGCCCGATCCTGTTCGCCCTTGCCCTGACCCTTGGCATCGGCGTCGCCCATGCACAGCAGACGCTGTATTTCAGCGCCATCCCGGACGAGGACGAAACCCGCCTGACAGAGCGGTTCGGCAAGGTCGCGGCCTACCTGTCCGATCGGCTGGGCGTCCCGGTGAAATTCGTCCCGGTGAAGTCCTATCCCGCCGCCGTCACCGCGTTTCGCAACGATCAGGTGCAACTGGCGTGGTTCGGCGGGCTGTCCGGGGTTCAGGCGCGGCTGCTGGTTCCGGGGGCCCGCGCCATCGCGCAAGGCGCCGAGGACCGGCGATTCGTCACCTATTTCATCGCCAATACCGAAACCGGCCTGACCCGATCCGACGACTTTCCCCTGGCCGCCAGGGGCATGACCTTCACCTTCGGCGCCAAGACCTCGACCTCGGGTCGACTGATGCCGGAATATTACATCCGCGAGAAAACCGGGCAGGCGCCCGACGATTTTTTCAGCCGCGTCGGCTTTTCCGGCGATCACAGCCAGACGCTGCGGTTGGTCGCATCCGGGGCATGGCAGATCGGCGCGCTGAATTTTGCCGTCTACGATCAGGCCGTGGCCGAAAACGCGCCGGAAATCGAGACGGCGAAGGTGATCTGGAAGACGCCTTCCTATCCCGATTACAACTGGACGATCCGTGGTGATGTCGATGCCCGCTGGGGCGAGGGCTTCACCGACAAGGTGCAGGCCGCGCTGCTGGGCATGGCCGATGCGGAGCTGCTTGCGGCCTTCCCGCGCAGTGCCTTCATCGCCGCCGGCAATGACGATTACGTCCCGATCGAGACAATAGGCCGCGAACTGGATCTGCTGGAGTAGGTCTTGCAACTGCTGATTGCCGCCGATCTGGGCTATGGCGCCGCGCCTGTCCTGCGCGACGTCACGCTGGATGTCGAATCCGGTCAGCGGGTCGCGCTGCTGGGACGAAGCGGGGCGGGCAAGTCCACGCTTCTGGCGGCGATCCGGCAGGCCCTGCTGGATCGCGGGCTGCGGGTGGCGCTGGTTCCGCAGGACCATGCGCTGGTGCCGCAGCTTTCGGCGCTGCACAACGTGCTGATGGGACGGCTGGACGATCACGGCGCGCTCTACAATCTTGCGACGCTGATCCGCCCGCGCCGGACCGATCGCGCGGCGGCGCTGAAGGTTCTGGCCCGCGTCGGCCTGACGCCCGAGGCCGAGCGCCCGGTCGAGGCGCTGTCGGGCGGTCAGAAACAGCGCGTTGCACTGGCGCGGGCGCTGTATCGGGGCGGCGACGTGCTGGTCGCGGACGAGCCGCTTTCCGCCGTCGATCCGGTTCAGGCCCAGGCGCTGGCCGGCCTGATCGGAACGACCTTTCCGACCTCGATCCTTGCGCTGCACGATGTGTCGGTCGCCCTGACCTTTGCCACGCGGCTGATCGGACTGGATGGCGGCCGGATCGCGCTGGACATGCCGGCCCAGGATGCAAAGACCGCCGCGATCGAGGCGCTATATGCGCGCTAGGCCGATCACGCGCCGCGGCATTGTCGCGGGCTTTCTGATCGCGGGGCTTGTCTGCCTGCCCTTCGCCGATCTCACCCTGGCGGGAAACGATCCCTGGGCCGCGCTGTCGCGCATGGGGATGGGGTTTCTGTCGCCGGATTTCGGCGCCGTCGAACGGATCATGCGCGCCATCGCCCTGACCCTGGCCTTCGCCATCGCCGGCGTGGCGGGGGGGGCCGTGGCCGGCCTGATGATGGCGCCGTTTTATCGTCTTCGTCCGGTGCGCTGGCTGGCCATCGCCCTGCGTTCGGTCCACGAATTGTTCTGGGC